>JAKFFF010000088.1:0-49623 GCA_036677145.1 Alcaligenaceae bacterium | reverse complement strand
CGCCGATTTTGTTGTGGTAGCATCGCCGCCCTTAATTTGAGCCACGCGCCCGTAGCTCAGCTGGATAGAGTACCTGGCTACGAACCAGGTGGTCGGGAGTTCGAATCTCTCCGGGCGCGCCATTATTGAAATGAAAAGGCCCCGTCAGCGTCTTCGCTGACGGGGCCTTTTCATTTCAATTCGGCCGCACCGCACGCGACCTTCGAAGTGCTCGTGGCCAATACCCGGTGGTGGTCGGAGAGTTCGACAACTCGGGCACGGCGCACATCCAAGCGCCGCCGTTCACCCCGAGTTGGACAGATTCGCGTCCGCGAATCTGGTCCCGAGCGCAGCGAGGGATTCGCCGCGGTACGCGGCGAACAATCTCGCTGGGCGCGTCCTCGCTGACCGTGCGCCTCTTACTCTTTCAATCGATCTCACCTGCCAATGCCAAGCCCACTCGCGAACTCATCAACTAGCTAACAACCAACCCGCTTATCCGGCCGCACCACACCCAGCCAGCGCGATCATTCCCCCGGCAATTCCCGCATTCTCCAGCTCGCATAGAGCGTCGGCAAACACCAGAACAAGGTCAGATTCAGCATGAAGGCGGATGCCGCGACAAAAACAAAATGCGCGAGTTGCCAGTTCTGCAAAAGGGCCAGGCCCATGAGCACGAGTTGACCGAAGCAATTGAAAAGGGCGAGCAGTGCGAAGCAGAACAGGAAGGAATCCTTTCGCAGCGCCGCCTCGCGCTCATCATCTTTGAGCGAAGGTTTTCCCAGTGGCCCGTTCATATGGATACCCGGCGCCAATGCTGCGACGACGGTGCCGAGCGAGGTCAGCAGCACTGAGGGCCAGATCAAGCAAAGAAAGAACAAGGTGGACGAGGAAGCGATCGTCCAGATCGGGCTCCAGCGAAGTGGCTGGTGCTTGCGATCGACCGAGGGACCATCGGTCATGTCACCGACAACTCGGGCCGGTATTCCCGTCCATCGCACCGTGCTGTCCAGAATCTCAAGAATGTTTCGGCGCTTGTTCATTCATCTTCTCCTGCGCGCTTGAAAGTCTTGGCAATGGATTCGAAGCGCTCGAGCGAAAAGAGCATCTCGACAGCAACGCCAAAATGGCGCGCGATCTTCAGAGCGAGTTCGAGGCTCGGTTGGTAGTCGCCGCGTTCGAGATAACCAATCGTCTGATTGTTGACACCGACCGCGTCCGCCAACTGCCGCCGAGATATGCCTTGCTCGGCGCGGAAGACTGCAATTCTGTTATGTAAACTCATTCAAGTGTTGTGTATATTTTCAGATTGTTGTCATTACACAATAGTGTATTCGATGAAGTCAACGGCCTTGTTGTTGGGCGGCAAGCTGCGGGAGGGCGGTGTGTGCGTCGAGTCTTCGAGGGATTCGCCGCGGTCTGCGGCGAACAATTACCTGGCGTGCGAGTGTTCAGTGACCTCGACGAGTCTTGCGACGTCCGCATCCATTCACGTTTCCCTCGCATCTTGGGTTACATGAAATGCAATTCACTGGGAGGCGATCATGGACTCAGGTTGGGCTTTCTGGATTTTCATCGCGGCGGTCGTCGTCGCCAGCATCTGGTCGAGTTCGCGCAAGCAGGCCGAAAAGCATGAAACGCTGCGACGGATCGTGGAGAAGACGGGCACGATCGACGAAGCACGGCTGAAGGATCTATTCAGCGATCCGCTTTCCGAGGAGAGCAAGCCCGGCTATGTCTATCGCGGCCTGCGCGTATGGGGCACGGTCGTCCTCTTCGCTGCCGCTGGAATCGCGACGTTCTTCCTGATTGCCGGGGTACTTGGGAATGCATTCGGCCCGCCGAGCCTGTTCGACGACAGTACTGCGTTGATAGGCGGCCTGGCTGCTTCAGCCGGCATCGCGATACTCGGCCTGGGTTTGTTCTTCTCCTCTCGCTTCGTCGAACCGCCTCCCGGCGCCCGGAGTGAACCGCCGGCACGTTAGGTGGAGAGCCGTCTCGCGGTCGCCGACCTGCACAAGGCGGCCGATACCCTGGTGATCGCACTTGCATGCGCCGGTGACGACAGCGCCTTTGCCGAGGTGCTGCGCCGCCGACAGGGGCGCGTTCGCAAGTTCATGTATCACCTCTGCCGGCAGACAGCGCTGGGTGATGATCTGGCGCAGCAGGTGTTTCTGACAGCCTGGCGCTCGCTGGGGCGGCTGCGGAGCGCGGCGGCATTCGACGGATGGCTGAAGAAGATCATGGTGAATGTCTGGCTGCAGGAAGTCAGGCGCGGCAAGGTCGTCACCGTCAGTGATGTCGAGCTTGCGGATCTCGCTCCACACCACGATCACACTGCCGCGCGCATGGACCTGGATGCCGCGCTGTCGACGCTGCCGCCGGACATGCGCCTTTGCGTGGTGCTGGCGTACAACGAGGGCATGTCGCATCCGGAAATCGTTGCGCTCGCCGGCCTGCCTCTGGGCACGGTGAAATCCCACATCGCGCGCGGCGCCGCGCGACTGCGCGAAATACTCGCGGGTTATGGAGAAAGGTCATGAGCGACCAGAATGAATTCGATACGCGGCTGGCCGCGCATTTCGAGCGGGAGCACCGTCAGGTTCCCGCCGATGCCTTCGTCGCCGCCACGATGGGAATGGTCCGCGCTGGACGTCGACGCAGAGTCGTCATGCAAGCCGGCTTGCGTGGCGCGGCCATCGTCGCGGTTGTCGCCGCGTCGCCGTGGCTGATCGCCGGTGTCGAGCGCCTGAATGCAGCACTCGATTCATCGCTCACCTGGGCCACGGGGCAACATGGCGCGTGGGTCCTGGGCGGGCTGGCGGTCCTTGTCGTGCTGGCAACTCGAGTGCGCAGTCGGTGACAAGAATGCGGCGGTCAGCGATTCGGTGTCGGCCGCGCCAACTCAACGCCGCGCCAGCTTCAGCGCGCCAACCAGACACAGACTGAACCACGCGCCTTCCAGCGTGCTCGTCGCAATGGCAGCGAACTGCCCGAGCAGATCGAGATGCAAACGCGCGCCGGGAAAGCTTTCCGCGAGTAGCGAGAGACTGCCGCCGAACAACGTTCCGCCGGTCACGGCAATGAGCAGCCCGGCCATTGCGCCGAGAGACGCGGCCAGCAAAGCGCTGCGTTTGACATCCGCGGCGAAACGTCGAGACAAATCATCCGCGAGTCCCACGGCCGCGCCGAGCAACAGGCCTTCGGGAGCGCCGGTGATTTCACTGGGCGCCTGGCCGAACAGCAACAGGAACGCATCCTGTCCGATCATTTTGCCGAAGGCACCCACGAGCAGGCCGCCCAGTGCGCCGCCCACGAGCCCTGCGGAAGTGAAGTTGTGTGCCACGAGTCGCGCCACCGCGATACCGCCGACGACGCCGGCTGCGCCGATCAAACAGAGCAGCGTCGCCAGGGCCACGATCACCAGCAACGCAGACAAAGCTCCGACGCCGCTTTGCGGCGCATGAGATGCGGCTACGAAACCGAACACGAGGCCGCCGAGCACACCGGCTACGCCGCCGCCTGTCATACCTGCCCCGAGGTTCAACCGACACTGGCGCCAGTCGTAAGTGCCGGCAGTCGCGCCCGCCCGCGATGCCGCGGCAACCTTCTGCACTTCGGGGGCAATATCACTATCGGAGACGCAGTTCACTACCGCGATGAAGCGGTAGCCGTGCTTGGGAATGGTTTCGATCAGGCGCGGTTGCGTTGCGCTGTCGCCCAGTTGCCGGCGCAAAGTCTTGATGCACTGCGTGAGGACTTCGTCGGTGACTGCGATCCCCCGCCATACTTCCTGCAGAAAGCGCTCCTTGCTGAGCAACATGCCGGGGTGTTGCAGCAGCAACAGCAGCGCATCGAAGTAGCGGCTGTTCAACTCGACAGGCACCTCTCCGGAAAACAGGCGCCGCTCGTTGGGGTCGAGGCTGAATTTGTCGAATTGGTAGTGGCGAATGGCCATTCAGCGCTTCATCAGGGATTGCTCATGTCATTCAGCGCCAGCAGTCCTAGCGTGTGGACTCATTTATCACCGCGGGAGGACTCATGACAACCGAACAAGGCGCACCCAAACGCTGGAGCAACTGGACCATCGAAATCAAGGTCTGGAAGATCCTCGCAGCGCTGGTGATTCTGCCGATCCTCGTGATGTGGTTCAGGGTCGTACACCAGGAGGACGAGATCCTCGCGCTGAGCCGCAACGAGGTCACGACGGACGCCACGGGCCAGCGCATCTGGATAGGTAACTTCGTCAATACCAACGAAAAACCCTTGCGCGATGTGGGCGTGACCGTGGACTTCCTCGACCGTGAAAATCGCACCGTCGCGAAGGCCGAAGCGCAAGCCGCTGAGCTGACATTCGGCAGTCGATTGGACCTGCAAGCGCTGCTTCCGCCTGACGCTGTCAGGCTGCGTATCTACTCGGTTCAGTGGCGAAGGGAAGGGACGGGAGTACTGATGGGGCCGTTCCGCGAACCGTGGGAGTTCGGCTACTTGATGGTCGATCCTGCCTCGATCGAGCGTTGAGGCTGGCGCGATCGATGCCGAACCTTGCGCAGCCGCTGCTGAGAGTTGAATCTGGCTTGGACATCCGGTGTGATTCGAAGGCGGTCCTGGCGCTGGTAAGGCTGTCTCGCACGTCGGGTCAAGAGGGTCGCACCATTTCCTCCGCTCGGTACGTATTGCTATTTCACCGAGAGATGTCTCTTCACCCTGCATGCGAGTAATCCATGAACCTCCGAATCGTGTTTGCGGCCTTCCTGCTCAGTGCTTCAGGGCTGTGCCCCGCAGCGGATAATCGCGCGCAAGAAAACCCTCATCTCGCCCTCTACGGAAACTATCGTGTTGCCGACGATCACTTGCTCGGCATTGACCGGTTCATCACGGATGACGGTCAGGACACCTTGTTGATCTCTGACTACTCCTCCGGAGTCGTCCGCCGATTGTTTCCCACGTCAGGCACGGAATTCGTGATGGGGCCAGGATTCAATACGGCGACTCCGGCAGAGCTAACCGTTCGCTTCGTGAAAGATGAGCGAGGAACCGTCACCGGCATGACCCTGCGGCGCGCGAATGGAACTCACTCTCTTGCCGGGCGAGTGCCGCTCGAGACGGAAGACATCTTCTTTGAACAGGCTGACGCGAAGCTGGCAGGCACGCTGCTGACTCCCACGACCAAGGGCCCTCACCCGGCCATCATCCTGCTGCATGGTTCAGGCCCGCTGACACGCCACAAATTTGGGCCGTATCCGCATTTCTTTACTTCGCTGGGATTCGCGGTGCTGATCTACGACAAACGTGGATCCGGAGCTTCGACCGGAGTGCGAATGGATGCCTCGACGGGCACGGTGATGAAGTCTTCGTTCTATCCAGACGATCTCGCGAAAGATGCGCTGGCCGCCATGCGCTTCCTGCAGCAACGTGAAGACATCGATTCACAGAGGATCGGCTTCTGGGGTTCCAGCGAAGGCGGAATGCTGGCCACGTATGTTGCGTCCCGATCAAAGGACGTTGCGTTCGCGATCAATTCGTCGGGCTTCATGGAACCGTTATGGGAGACATTGCATTGGCAAGTCGGAGCAATTCTGCGTGCTGCAGGCGCGTCGGACGTTGACATCGAGAAGGAACAAGCATTCGTCGACTTGTGGATGCGCGTTGCGCGGACGGGAGAGGGATGGGAGGAGTTCAGGCGACGCGAGCAGGAAATGATTGAATCCGACGGCTCGTGGATATTTCAAACGCGAGGGCCGTTCACATCGCTGGATCAGCTGCGCTGGGACTGGGACCACGTACTGACATTTGATCCGCTGCCTGCACTCGCCAAGGTGACGTGTCCGGTGCTGGGCGTGTTCGGCGAGCTGGACACCGCTACGCCAGCACAAAGGACCGCCGAGAACATGCGGCGAGTGCTGACGCGCGCGGGGCACAAGGATTTCACGATCAAGATTTTTCCGAAAGCCGGTCATTCTCTATCGGAGCTTCCTTCAAAGAGCCGCATGGCGCCGGGAGTTTTCGCGACGTTGCGCTCGTGGTTGCTCGAGCACGGCAAAAGGTGAACATCTTTATTCGGATGCGCTCAATCGAGTGATTTCGAATTCAGAACCTGCACCAGTGTCGCTTCATGCCGGCGGGCGCCACAGGACCACGTCCCTGCGGACAATCAACTCACCGCCCGCACCGCGCCGAGTCGTGACAATTCCAGGCCCACCACGACTCTCTCGCCTGTCGAGCTCTTTCGCGGTGATCAACGGATCGCCGGCGAATAGCACATTGTCGATCCAGTATTCCGGCCTGCCGGCTTCCTTGACCGTCATGTGAATGTGCCGGGCCTGCGACCGGTTCGGGTAATAACCCGGAAGAATCGTTCGAACTTCGAAGTTTCCCTGGTCATCGCTCAACAACCAGCCGCGCAAGTAACCGTGACGGCGGCCGTTGCCGGTTTCTCCGCCGCGTTGCGCATACAGTCCGGTGGCGTTCGTGTGATAGAGGTACAACAACACTCCCGGTGCGGGAGTCACTCCATCGCTCGCAAGCACTGTGCCTTGCAGCAGCAAGCGCTCGCCCGGCTCATTCTTGTCTGCAAGGGTTATCGTCGATGTGAGGTTGCCCGGGGCTTCTGCAGCGCCGCACCACTCGCAATCCGGCAGCGCCTGGCTGTGTGCGGGCAGGGTAGTTTGCCAGGCGGTGGCGGTGGTTAGAGCCATGAACGTGCGGCGTGAATACATCGGGTTCCTCGCGATTGAAGGCTGCGAGAGGTATATCGCGCGAGCAGGCACGCCGCATTAACCTGGGTTAAGGCTTGCGCTCGCGCCAGGTGCGCAGCAGCCGTGACAAGGCCTGCTCGGTCACCCCGATGTAGGAGGCGATCTGGCGTTGCGGAATCCAGTCGACGAGTTCCGGATAACGTTCCGCAAAGCGCTGAAAGCGCGCATGAGCCGAATCCAGCAGCAGTTCCCGTTCGCGCGCTTCCTTGCGAACGGCCATCTGTTCGGCAAGCACGCGTCCGATTCGCTCCCAGGCCGGATGCCGGTCGTACAGCTCGGGAATGAACGACGCCGGAAACGCCAATGTCCTCGCGTCGGTCACCGCGGCAATGACAAAACTGTTGGGCGCGCGCGAGAGAGCGGCCGATAGTGGCATTACGATTTCGCCCGGGCGTGCGAATGCCTTGTTGTACTCGCGCCCCGACTCGGTGACGTAGAAGAATCGCAGGAAGCCGGATATCAGGAACCAGCAGCGGCTCGGCGGCCCGCCGATCTCGATCAGAGCGTGGCCGGCCGGATACGCTCTTGGCTCGGCACGATGACGCAGATACTCGAATTCCCCGTCGGGAAGGCGCGCAATCCGCTGCAGCGTCTGCCGCAAGAAGCCGAAGTCGTGGTCGCGATCTTCCAATCTACTGCCGCTCCTCCAAGCACGTCACGGAATACTACACCGCTCGCGCGCCTCGACTGGAGGCCGACTCTGGTTGTGCGTCTTGATGCCAAACGCCATGCGCAGCACGGCGAAGCGGCGCAGGGGGAATTCATAGAGCAGCACGCAAGTGACCAGGGTTGCGGCCAGGACCAGCCAGTACTTGGTCCAGGGCTGCCAGGGTTGTTCGATCACCTTGTACGCGATCACGATGATCACGGTCTGATGAAGAATATAGATCGGGTAGCTGGCGTCACGTGCCCATGAAAGCAGGCGATTGCCAAAGCTCAGGTGCTGCCGTCCGTATCCCAGAAATGCCAGCAAGGTAAACCAGGTGAAGAGATTGGCGAGCATGTAGTCAGCCGAGCTGCCGCGGGGGATGACTCCGATCTTGAAGAAAGTCAGCAGACCCACCAATACCGTGAGGCCGAGCGCCAGAGACCAGCGCCTGTGCGCCGCGATCCAATCCCACGCGCCCTGCATCGAGGCCAGCGCAAAGCCGTACACCGTGAGTAGTAGATAGTGATTGAAGATGTACCAGTCGTTCACGAGGTTGTGCGACTCGGGGAACAGCGGCTTGAGCAGGGCTTCATTGATTCCCAGGGGAAACGCGAGGGCGAAGATCCATGGGCCGGGCCGGAGCGCGGGACGCGCGCGGCGCCACCACAGCAGCAAGGGCAATAGCAGCAACACGTAGACGTACAGATAGATGATGAACCACAGGTGATGCCAGCTGAAATCACCGGCGGGGTAGGGCTGGAACTGAAACACGCGTTGCGTCACGAAATCCAGGTAGCCGCCCGACCATTCTCCGTCCGCAATCCGTTCCAAGAACACCTGCGGCGGAACGATGAGGAACATGCCGACGATGGCGGGCACCAGCAGGCGCAGTGTGCGTTCTCTCACCAGCGCGGCACCGCTGCGCCGCCGCAGTGCGAACCACAACCCCGCTCCCGCGATGACGAACAACAGCGGCATGCGCAGCCGGTGCGCCAGATCCATTGGCCACACCAGACTGGGAATGGTCTCCGCATTCTGAATGTGCCAACCCCAGCCGACGAACAACATGCCGGTATGGAAAAACAGAAGCACGAAAATTGCGATGACGCGCAGCCAGTCGAGGAATTCGTAGCGTGTGTTCGGCGTCGTGGCATTCATCGCGTGCTCCCGGTTGACCAGGTGCGATCGTCGCGCGAGGAGTCCCGCCCGGCGATGAAGATGTGGCGAGCGGGACTCTTGACGTGGCGAGGGGGATGGGGTCAGGCCCCAACTACTCAGCCGCCGATCCGGGCGAACAACTCGTCTTTGTAGCGCCGACTGAGCCGCAGGATGGCCCCGCTGCGCAGCGTCACTTCGTGGTCACCCTTGAACAGCGGCGTGAGCGTCTTGATTTCGGCGAGATTCACCGCCGCGGACTTGTGGATGCGCACGAAGCGCTGCTCACCGAGCTGTGCCAGGAGATCCGCCAGCGTGCGCCGCAGGATGTAACGCGCCTGGGCTGCATGCACGTGGACGTAGTTGTCGTCGGCCTCGAGCCAGTGAATCGCAGCGGCATCGATCAATTGGAGGCCATCGCCCTGGGGCACCAACAGCCTGCCGCTCGCGCCCGTTTGAGCGCGCGCGGTGTGGATCGCCGCGGCGGCTTGCCCCGCACCCTGGCGCTCGCGAATGCGCCCGAGGGTTTTCTGCAGACGATCCTTGTCGTACGGTTTGAGTAGATAGTCTATCGCGTTCAGGTCGAAGGCCCTGATCGCGTGTTCATCGAACGCGGTGACGAACACCAGCAACGGGGCGCCAGCCGGTTCCAGTTGCGCCGCGACTTCCAGGCCGCTGAATCCCGGCATCTGGATATCCAGGAACACCACATCCGGCTGCAACCTGGAGATCGCCGCCGCCGCGTCGAACCCGTCGGCGGATTCACCCACCAGCGCGATGTCCGGCTGCTCGGAGAGCCAGCGGCGCAGCTTGTCGCGCGCCGGTGTTTCGTCGTCGACGATGAGCGCCCTGATCATGACTGGGAGCAGGGAATGGCGAGGCGCGCGGCGACGCCGTCCTCATCCTGCGCGAGTTCGAGACTGGCGCTTTGGCCATAGATGAGCGCGAGGCGCTCGCGACTGTTGCGCAGGCCGATCCCAAGTTCGGGCGTCGCCGCCAGGATTGCGCCGGAATTGTGGATGGTCACGTGCAGCACATCGTCGAATCGTTGCGCGTCGATGCGGATCGTCACGGGCTCCCGGCTGCGTTCCACGCCGTGTTTGAACGCGTTTTCGAGCAGGGGCTGCAGCAGCATGGTTGGCACGGCGGCATCGAGCGTTTCATCCGGGATGTTCCAGACCAGCGCCACGCGGCCGGCGAATCGTTCTTCCATGATTTGCGCGTACAGGGTGAGCAACTGCAATTCTTCGCGCAACGACGTCATGGCGCGCGCGCCCGTTTGCAGGCTCGCGCGAAGCAAATCGGCGAGCCTGGTCAGCAGCCGGTCGGCGCGCTCCACGTCGACCTGCATGAGCGCCGATATCGTATTCAGCGAATTGAACAGGAAGTGCGGTTGCAGCTGCGCCTTGAGCTGCGCGAGTTGCGATTCGGCCAGGTGCTTCTGCAAGGCAAGCAATCGCTCACGTTCCTGCCGCCACAGCGTGAAGCTTTCGAGACCAAAGATGATGCCAAGCCACAGACTCGTGAACAGCAGTAGCTTGACGCCCTCGTAGAAGAGCAGGAAACCCCAGGCCTTGTGCTCGTAGATCTCGCCGGCCATCGCATACACGGCGTGGCGCATGCCGTACACGACGGCGACAAAACTCACGATGACCAGCGGTAGCCACACCAGGTGCTTTGTGAACCACCGGACTGGATAGTCGAGGTGCTCGTTCCAGTGCTCCGCGTTGCGCCGCTGCAGCGCCAGCCAGAACGTTGCGACGATGCACGAGGTTCCTTCCCAGACGAGCGGCTCCCACCAATGAATGTGCGCGTTGTCGCGGTTGTCCTCGACTGCCACGACCATCATCAGCAGCCAGAACAACCCCCACAGGGCGTACAACGCGCGGCTGCTGTTGGTGGTCGACATCGTGCGATTGTAAGCAGCGGGGTTGCCCGGTCTGAAGCGAATTGGGGTGAGCGGGACAACGTCCGCACATCAGATCGCCAGCAAATACCGCCCCAGCGGAGTGAGCCGCGCCCGCGTTTCCGGCTGCAGATGAGCGGCGAAATCGTCTCCCGACGTTCCATCGCGGGGAATGAATGCACCCTGGATCGATCTGCGCGGCAGATTCGAAGTGTTCGCGGCGTGGTCATGCCAGGTCGATCCATCGAAAATGACCAGCGATCCCGCGGGACCACATGCCTGCACCTGTTCCTCATGGTCCCCTCGCAGTCCGGAGAGTTGTGTTTCCGGAGCATGCAGCCACCGGTGCGATCCCGGCACGAATCGGGTCGCGCCATTCTCCGGCCGGAAGTCATCCACCATCAGGATGAATCCGACGAGCGGCCAATCGGCGGAATCGCGCCGGACGTCGACATGGAGTCTTCCATTGAGCGAATGTGCACGAAGCGTTCGCGCATGCAAGGAGCTGAGCTTGAACGGCCGGCCGATGATGCGGCAGCAAGCATCCAGCAATGGCGGGAAAAGATAGAGCGCGTCGACTTCTTCTCCCCGATTCACGAAATTGCCCAGGCGCGTCGTGGTGCTGCCGATCTTCAGATCCGCGCCCATTGCGGCCGACATCGCGAGATCGTACGCGTGACTCAAACGCTCCAGGCGCGCGCGGGGCATTACATCGTGAACGATTGTGAAACCTCGGTCCTGCAACCCCTGAGCGGCATCCGCCTCAAGTGCGCAGTTCATCGAGATTCCGTCGAACCAGTCGGTCATCGGTAGTTCGCCTGACTACTTCACATCCTGGACATTGCCGGATCATGAATGAAGCGCCGGTTTCGTGAAAGTCCCGCCTTGCGAAGCTGACGAGCGAGTAGTAGAGTCTCCTACAACTGTCGGAGAGAAGAAATGGCGACCCGGCCCCTCAGCAAACTGGAGCTCAAGATCATGCAGGCGCTTTGGGACCGCGGTCCCTGTGCCGTCCGCGAAATCCAGGAGACCTTTCCGAAAAAGAACCGGCCCGCCTACACAACCGTGCAGACCATCGTGTACCGGCTCGAAGCCAAATCCGCTCTGCGTCGCGTCCGCAAGATCAGTAACGCCCACATCTTCGAGGCGACTCTCACGCGTGAGACTACCCAACGCCGCTTCGTCGACGACTTGCTCGGCCTGTTCGGTGGCAGATCCCAGACCGTCATGGCCCACCTGATCGAAAACGGGAAGCTTTCTCTCGAGGACATCAAGGATGCCGAGAAGATGATTCACTCGCTCGCGGGCAAAGGGAAAAAGCCGTGAGCGCCGCGCTTCTGGATCACCTGTGGCAATCGTCGTTGGTTGCCCTCGGCGCGTGGATCCTGACATTTCACCTGCGCAACAACTCCGCGCGGCTGCGCTTCGGAGTCTGGCTGGCCGCATCGATCAAGTTTCTGATCCCGTTCTCGCTGCTCGTGCTGATCGGAGAGCAACTGCGGCCCGGCGGCATGCCGGAGGGTGTGCAAATGCTCGCGGCGGTGGGGCAAAGCGAGATCGCGACTCTGCTGGTATCTCCCGCGCAGTTCGCGCTTCCGGCCGAGGGCGGCCCCGCCACCGGGCTGATCATTTTCGCAACCATCTGGAGCTGCGGTTTCGTTGCGCTGCTCATCCGTTGGTGCGCGCGCTGGACTCACATCCGGAAAATCATGCGCTCCGCGACGCCGATCGACATCGCGGCGCCGATCCCCACGATGACATCGCTGGCTTTTCGAGAGCCCGGCGTGGTCGGGATTCTTCGGCCGGTTCTGTTGTTGCCCGCTGGAATAGATAGCCGCCTGACGCCGAAACAATTGCGAGCCATCCTGAAACACGAGCTGTGTCATGTGGATCGGCGCGACAATCTGTCGGCCGCCATTCACATGGTCGTCGAAGCGCTGTTCTGGTTCTTTCCGCCCGTGTGGTGGATCGGCGCGCGAATGATCGATGAGCGGGAGCGGGCATGTGATGAAGCGGTCGTGCAGTCAGGGCATGACGCCCAGATGTACGCCGAAGGAATCCTCAAAGTCTGCCGTTCATACCTGACAACCGAACTTCCCTGTGTATCCGGCGCTGCTGGCGCCAACCTGAAAACACGATTGGAGGCGATCATGAAGAATGCAGATATGCGCGAATTGAGCCGTGGAAGAAAGCTCGTGCTCGGAGTTCTTGCTTTATCCGCCGTTGCCGCTCCGGTGCTCTTCGGCCTGACGGTATCGAATGCGGTCTACGCGGCGACGGAAATCAAAGCGCCTGCGCCGGCGGCTAATCAGGCCGGCAAGATAGAATTGCTGCCCGGCAAACGCGTGAAGCTCCACTTCCAGAACGTCGAGGTGCGCTCACTGCTCAAGTCCCTCGCGGAAGCTTCGCAAGTCAACATGCTGGTCAGCGATGCCGTCACCGGCAACGTGACGGTCGACCTGGCTGAGATGCCGTGGGATCAGGCGCTGAGCATCGTCCTCAATTCGCAAGGGCTCGTGAAGCGCGAGAAGGACGGCATCCTCTTCGTCGAGCCGGCGTCCCCATGAAGTGGCGTCAAGGCGTGATCGTCACGATCACCCGCTGATAACGCGTCAGCGCCGGCGTTCCCTTGTCCGTGACCTCGAGGATGAAATGCGCGGTCTCGGGTTTCGTCACCGCGGGCGCCACGAAGGCACGGCGATGCAGGTTGTCCGCGTGGTCCAGCTTGATGGGAGTCCGGAAGCTGCCGGCTTCCGGATAGTGGTACCAGCGAAAGCTCAGGTTGTCGCCGTCGGGATCTTCGCTGCCCGTGGCGTCGAGCACGAAGCGTGAGCCCGACCGGAGCGTGATGACGTTGGCATGCCGGAGTTTCGGCACGGGCGGGTGGTTGGCACCCGCCCGTGGTTTGACGGTCCAGTCCATGCGGGCCGCGAAGTCGTTCTGGATCGCGGCGCGCCAGCGCCAGATCGTTTCGCGGTAGCCGGTGAAGGATTTCTCGCCCGGCCGGGTGGCCCGGCCGTGGATGCTTGCGACGTCGGGAGTCACGCGATCGAAGGCATTCGTCCAGATCGGCCGCACCTCGGCGTTCACGGGGACCCCGCCCGTGAAACCATTGGGGTCGAGGTTCTCGAGCGCGGGTAGATAGAGCTCGTAACGTCCGCCCCAGCCACCCCAATCCGGATGTTCCGGTGAGCTCAGGCCATTGGGAATCAACGCCAGGAAGGCGGGCGTGTCGCCTTCCATGGAATAGGCGACGTCGGGATACACCGCGCCCAGCGGCCCGTGGCCCTGTTGAATGTGTTCGGCCAGCCAGGGGTTGCTGATGGTCTCATTGATCGGATGGTCATCGAGCTCCGCGACCACGTTGTGAATGCCGGTCCACGTGGCGGCTCCATAACCACCGGGACTCACGATGTAGAACAACCGCGGAAACTCGCGGCGCATCCAGGCGCCGCTGTCGTCCTGATCGGAGATCGTGTACACGCGCAGTTTCGCGATCAACCGCGCGGCGTCTTCGGGTCCGCGTGATTTCCGCAGCGAGTGCAGCGCCTGCGCCAGCGTGTTCGCGCCGCCCCAGACCGTTACCCACAGCGGCCGCGGATCATTCGATTCCAGCGCGCGCAGCAGCAGGCGTGATCCTTCCGTGTCCTTGGCATCACCGACCGCGGCCATGCCGTAAGTGGGCTGCCCCGCGACCACCAGTGCCCGCAGCGCGGCGTCCGTCGGATATCCCGGCGCATGTTTCAACAGATTGGCGCGTACCGCGGCGTATCGGTCGAGGATCGCAACGATGCTGTCGGGATGAATCTCGTCCCGCATGTGGATCGAGGTCGTGGCCACGATCCCTTCGATATCGAGTTCGTTGGAATACAGCAGCAACCGGACCAGCGACTGCGAATCGTCTGGATCGGCTTCGATGTCGGTCAGTACGACGAGCCGCGCCTTGTTGGGCGTTTCCGTCGCCCACGAAGCCGAGGCCAGCGCCAGCAAGAGTGCGGTCAATATGAAATGCCGGATCATCGATGCCTTCTCCCTCGTTGCTGGAATGGAGAAGGTGAAGGAAAGACGCGCCGCGATCAACCGGCGTCAACGAGTCAGGCCCCCATCGATCGTTCCCGGATCAGCTCCACGAAATGCTCGCCATAACGATCGAGCTTCGCCTGTCCCACGCCAACGATCGTGGAAAACTCCTCCAGGGTCGTCGGCTGGCGCTGGACCATGTCCCACAGGCTCGCATCGTTGAAGACGATGTACGGCGGCATGCCTGCTTCATCGGCCAGCCGCTTGCGCAGCGTGCGCAGTGATTCGAACAACGGGTCGCCCGCACTTCCCGTCACGGTCTTCGAGCCCTTGCGAACCCGAGCAGGCTTCACCGACTCGCCGACACGAACGGTCCGCTCGCCCTTCAGCACCTGCCAGCTCGCGTCATTCAGCGAAATCACCGCGAATCCATCCTGCGACTGCGTCAACAAACCTTGATGCAGCAGTGCCCGTGAGATGTCGCGCCACTCCTGCATCCCGAGATGTTTGCCGATTCCGTAGACGCTCAAGGACGCATGGTCTCGAGTGAGGATCCGCTGGGTCGCGGCGCCGCGCAGGATCTCGATCACGTACGCCGCGCCATATCGCTCGTTGCGGCGCGCGAGCCGCGCGACACAGGACAGGAACTGCTGGGCTTCGGTGGTCCGGTCGATCGTCGCCCGCGGCTCCAGGCAGTTGTCGCAGGCGTCGCATTTGCCGGCAATGATTTCCCCGAAATACCGCAGCTGCACGGCACGGCGGCATTCGCCGGACTCCGCGTAGTTCAACACCTGGCGCAGTTGCTGGCGGGCCATGCGTTGTTCTTCCACCAGCGGCTCGAAGGTCACGGGATCGACCTTGCTTTCGATGATGTGCTCGGCGGTACGAATGTCGCCCGCGCCGAAATAGAGAATGCAGCGCGCGCGTTCGCCGTCGCGGCCGGCGCGCCCGGATTCCTGGTAATAACCCTCGAGCGTTTTCGGCAGGTCGTAGTGCACGACCCAGCGCACATCGGGCTTGTTGATGCCCATGCCGAAAGCGATGGTGGCGACGATGACCTGCGCATTGTCGCGAATGAATGATTCCTGGTTTTCGCGCCGCGTTTTTGCATCGAGACCGGCGTGATACGGCAATGCGCGGATCCCGTCGTCCTGTAGCTGTCCCGCGAGCTCATCGACGCGCTTGCGCGAAAGACAATAGATGATGCCGGCGCCGGTCTCACGGCGCGCATGCTCGAGCAACTCCGGGTAGGTAGCCCGCGTCTTGGGCCGCACCGCGTAGTAAAGGTTGGGGCGATTGAAACTCGCGACATGAATACGCGGCTCACGCAGCGCGAGCTGCTTCACGATGTCCTGTCGGACCCGCTCGGTAGCCGTGGCCGTGAAGGCGGCGATCGGCACCTGGGGGAATCGCGTGCGCAGCCGGTGGATCTGGCGATACTCGGGGCGGAAGTCGTGGCCCCAGTCCGATACGCAATGGGCTTCATCGACGACCAGCGCGGAGATGCCTTGCGAGGCCTGCAGCCGCGGCAGGACGTCCTCTTCGAACTCGGACTGCAGCAGCCGCTCGGGCGCCACGTACAGGAGCTTGAGTTCGCCGCGCTGGAGCAGACCCAAGCGCCGCGACATTTCCGCGCGTTCGAGCGACGAGTTGATGAAGGTCGCCGCGATGCCGTTGTCCTGGAGCAGGCGCACCTGATCCTGCATCAACGCGATCAACGGCGAGATCACGATGCAAACGCCGGGATGAAGCAGTGCGGGAAGCTGAAAACACAGCGACTTGCCGCCGCCGGTGGGCATGATCGCGAGCACATCGCGGCCGCGCAGGATGTCGCACACGACCTCCTGCTGACCGGGACGGAAGGAGTCGAAGCCGAAGCGTTTCTTGAGTTCGGCCGCGAGAGTGATGTCAGTCATGCCGGCCGGCAGTTCGTCGTTCATCCGGCCAAGCATAAACGCGCCAGGCCTCGTTGGCGGCGGTGCGAAACTCGCCGGGCGCAACAAATATCGATGCTGACGCGGGATTCGTCGTGCGGCGTCAGTTCGCGGCCGCTCGAAGGGCGGCCCGCATGTTCATTCCCGCCGCCGCGACTGGTGCTCCTGGCGCCTGTTGGGCTGATCGGCACGCGGTGCGGACGGAGTTCTAACTTCTGAACGGCTCGGCCGCTCGGTGCGCGGCTGTTCCACGCGAGGCCGTTCCGCGCGCGGCTGTTCGACCCGCGGCCGATCGACGCGGGGCTGCTCTACCCGCGGCTGCTCTACCCGCGGCCGCTCCATCTGCGGACGTTCGTTATAACGCTCGCGGGCCACCGGCCGCTCGCGCGGTTGCTCGTATCGCGGCAACTGCCGTTGTTCCTCCGGCGGGCGTTGCGCGCGCTCGCGCATCTGCTGTTCACGCAATGCCTGCGCCTGTTCGCGCTGCTGGCGCGGCTGATCGTCCTGGCGCTGCCAGCGCTGCGAGGCGCCATCGCTGCGTCGCTGCTCGCCTTCCCGGCGCTGCTGTTCACCTTCGCGCCGCCACTGCTCGGCGCGCACCTGTCGTTCGCTGTCTTCGCGCACGCGCGCGGCGATACCGCGCGGATCCGACACGGGCGACACGACCTGCGGCGAGTCCCGCCTCCGGTCCGGGCGCGTCGAGATCCGCGCCGACGGCGGGATCGGGCGCGCCGCTCCGCCCAGGCGGCTCTCGCGCACCGGCGTGATCCGCGGCGCCACCGCGGTCGCCGGAGCGAGCGCGGATGGATCATTGTCGAGCTGGCCATCGCGCAGGGCGCGGTGCTCGCCGATACGGCCCGCCGACGTGAACGTCGCGCGCGGCACCGTGGTCACGCCACCGGGTGCGCCGCGATTCCGATAGTTGAAGTTCTCGCCGCGGTTGTCGAACGAGCGCCGAAGCGCGTCACGCACGACCACTGTGTTCGCGGTATTCACGCGTTCGTAGTAGTGCCGGCTGTGGCGGCGGCCCGGGACATAGACTTCGCGCGGGCCCAGCGGAAACCACGACACATGGCGGCCCGGCGAACCGACCCAGCCCACCAGCGCCGGCGCGTACACCGGACGCGCGTGGCGCGGTCCCGGCACCCAGCACCAGCGATTGCGCACGTGCGCCCAGCGGCCGTAGTGAAACGGCGCGTAGCCCCAGGGCGCGTCGTCGATCCAGGTCCATCCCCACGGCGCTACCGACACCCAGCGGCCGTAGCGGTACGGTGACCAGCCCACGGCGACCCGCGTCGGGGTCCACACGTAACCGTACTCGGGCTCCGAGCTCCACGAGCCGTTGTCATCGAGATCTTCGTAACCGGTTACGTCCGGCGACACGTACTCCGCCGTGCGCGAAGTGGCCGCGCGGTCTGCGCGGCGGTCGCGATCGAGGTTCCAGGAATCGAACTCATCGGGTGGGCCCAGCGCGCTGAACCGCGCGACACGTTCATCGGCGCCACTGAACCTGACTGCTTCCTGGGCGCGCACGACGACGTTCTGCGAAGGGCCGGTGACCTCCGCCACACCCTCGCTGACCTTGACGACCGTGTCGCCCGCGTCGTCCGTTTCGATGCGATAACTGCCGGAGCGCTGCAGGGCAACGGTGACATCCGGCGTTTCGATCTCGATCTGTTCGCGGTCCGCGAGCGAGCGCACGCTGACATTCATGACGCCGGTCGTGATGCGCATCCGCACCACGTCGTTGCCGACCTCGAGAAACGAGAAGCCCGTGTTGCTGTCCAGCCGGACGTCGGTCTGTCCGATCGTAATTTCGGCGCGCGCGCCTTGTTCGGTCCACAGAGTGTCGCCGCTGGTCAGCGGGCGATTGAGCAGGGCGGGAGCCCACGCTTCTTCGCCGGCCGGCTGCAGGGAGACGTCACCCTGGATGTAACCGAGCCGCGCCGCACGCTCCGGCGGGTCTGTCTCGTACGTGTCGACTTCCTGTGCGTGGGCGAGCCCAAACAGGAGTCCGAGTGACATAACGGCGATTCCTCGCCACGGAGTGCGTGCCATGTTGGCCATCATATGACGGGCCTGTGAACCTTGGCTGAATGCTGCAAAACTCCAGGCCACGGCACATGCCCCTCACGATTTCCTAGAGCCCGCGCCGCGCTCCTCCGACAGCACTTCCCGGCCGCCTCACGCATTGTCCGGACACATCGTCCCCACGTCCGGAGTCCGCGATGAAAGTTCAGGAAATCATGACCAAGGTGGTTGCCGTGTTGCCGCTCGATGCGGAGCTTTCCGAAGTCGCGCGCGTGATGCGTGACTACGACATCGGTTCAGTGCCGATCGCCGACAAGGAACAACTCGTCGGCATGGTCACCGATCGCGACATCGTCGTGCGCGCGGTGGCCGATGGCGTTGCGCTGGATGCGCGGCGGGCAGGCGACGTCATGTCCCCGTCGGTGCTCTATTGTTTCGAGGACCAGAGCGTGGAAGAGGCGCTCGACGTCATGAGCGAACAACAGGTGCGCCGCTTGCCGGTGCTGGATGCGGAACGGCAACTCGTCGGCGTCGTGTCGCTCGGTGACGTCAGCCAGGCCGTGGCGCAAAAAGCCGGTGGCGCGTTAAAAGAAATTTCCGAACCCGCTCATCACTGACGGGAATCCCTGAAGAGTCTGTATTTTTCGTCGAATAATTGACGCTCGCGCGCGCGTTCGTCGTTCCGCCGCGACGAACGCGTGTAGGCGCGCGGCGTTTGTCGCGGCTCGCAGTCAGTACGCGGCCGCATCAACTTTGACGGGACGAGCCTGCGAGTAAGGGCTGATCGATGAATCTCTACCCCACTGAAATTCAAGGGGCGGGGAATGTCCATCAGCAGAATCTTCTTGGGCTTGGCGATCGTCATTGCCGGCAGCGCGCAGGCGCAAACCGCCGGCACCGTTACTTTCCGGGCCAGCCAGACCTCCGGGACGGGCAGCGTGACGCCCGTGCTCACGTGGTCGACGAATCCGGCGGCAACGAGCTGCAGCGCGGGTGGTGGTTGGTCGGGCACCAAGGCCGCGTCCGGCACGCAGACGCTGTCGGCCATCACCACCAGCACTAACTACACGCTGACCTGCAGCTGGGGCGGCGGCAGCGCGACGTTGTACTGGAACGCGCCCGCGACCAATTCGAACGGTTCAGTGTTGTCGGATTTGACGGGGTTCAAGGTGGTGTACGGCACGAGCGCCAACGTGCTCGACCGCACCCGCGTCGTGAACGACGTCACGGCGCGCACGACCGTCGTGCCGGATCTCACGGCCGGTACCTGGTACTTCGCGGTGCGCGCGGTGAACTCGCGCCAGCGCGAATCCGGCAACAGCAATATCGCGCAGAAGACGATCAACAGCGCCAGCGCTGCGGGCAACGTGACGATCACGGTGGCCGCTACGCCGACGCCGACACCGACGCCAACTCCGACTCCGACCCCGACCCCGACCCCGAATCCGACCCCGAATCCGACACTGACGCTCAAGACGACGCACGTGAACGTCTACGATGTGACGGAAGTCAGATCGGGCTATCTGCTCGGCAACCTCGTGGGCACCATCCCGCTCGGCAAGCCCTGCAACACCCGGTTCGTTCTGGGCGAGTACTACCGAGTCGAGCGCGAGGACGTCCGCTTCACCCGCACGACCCGTACGAACACCGTGGTGGCCCGCTGCGCAATGCGCTGACAGGTCGGCAGGTCGGTGCCGGGTGAGAAAACGCGGAGTTAGGGCAAGCGCGCTTCAGGTGCGCAGATCACTAACTCAGTGATTTCTCACCCGGCACCGACATCTTTCGGCGCCGGCATCACTCGATGGTGAACCACTGCACTTCGACGCGGCGGTTCTGCGCGCTGTCGGTGCTGTTCGGTTCTTCCCAGCCGCGCCCCACGGCCTCGACGCGTGACTTGTCGATATCGGGGAATTTCGCGAGCAGCGCATCGCTGACCGCCAACGCGCGCTGACGCGACAACTCCATCGCCTTGAGCGCCATGCTCTGCACGAGTTGATCACCGCCCTGTTGCTTGAACTCATTGACGCGCGCGTTATCGACGTGGCCGCGCAGCAGCACGGTCGAGCCCGGGCTCACCTGCAGGAAGCGCTTGATCGTCTGCAGATACTCCTGGTTCTGCGGCGCATTACGGTCGAGGTTCGAGGAGTTAGGCTCGAAGAAGAAGCGGATGTCCTTGCTGAGCAGCGGGTCGCCTTCCAGCGCAGCCTGTGTGGCCGTGCGGATCGGCGCGATCGCGATCTGCTGTTGCGCGAATGGACTGCGCTTGGCGAGAGCGTCGAGGAAACTCGTGTCGACGAAGCGCGAAGAATCGGCCGGGTTCTTGATGACCGAGCCGTACGCGAGCACGGACGACTGGAAGATGCCGCCGAAGGAGCCCGCCGAATCGATGGTGCCGGCGAAGAACGCGCGGTTCTCCGGCAGGTTCGAGAGATGCACGTGCGCGAGTTCGTCGCGGGTGTCTTCCTCGGACCAGTTGAACGCCTTCGCGACGACGCCGAGATGTTCGGCCGGACTGTCGCGCAGGAGCCGGTTGCCCTCGAGGATGCCGTGCACCAGGCCCTGGACCATCTTCGGGTTCGCCTTGGCGAAGCCCTTGTTGACCGCGAGCACGTCGGCGATCACCAGCAGGTTGCGGTTCGAGACGAGTACCTTCGCGGCGCCGTTCGATGCCTCCACCACCTCGTCGGTTTTCGGTGTCCAGCCGACGCAGCCATTGAGGCGGTTCGCGCCGCTGGCGAGTTCATGCTGATACGCATCGCAGGCGACGAAGGCGTCTTCGTAGAACACGAGACCCAGGCTGCCCGGCGCCGGCTTCGAATCGAGGTCGCGCAGCACCGTGACGGGCACCCCGGCTTCCTGCGCCAGATAACGGATGAAGAACTCGCTCTCGTTGAACTGCGAGGCGGCCAGTGTCTTGCCCTTGAGCGCGTTGATCGAAGCGATGCCGCGATCCACGACGACCATGTCCGCGCCGCGCGAGTAGCTGAGCTGGATCGGCACCACCGCATCGAACTGCCGTCCGAGGACCGCGAGTGCGTCCACGGTGGTTGCCGTGGCGGCGAGCCGGCCGTTGTTGAGCGGGCTCCAGGTTTCGCTCTCGCTCTTCGAGATCGCGACCTTGAATCCATACTCCTTGAAGAAGAATGAATTCTCGTTCGGCTCGAGGCCGCCATTGGCGACGATGAGGCCGCCGTAACCCGCGTATTCGCTGATGTCGATGCGCAGGATGTTGTCTTTCGGCACGAAGGTGTTCGCGGCTTCGAGCGCTGGCGTGCCCGTGACGGGCTCGATGGGTACCGGTGCGTCACCTTCGGGCTGGGCGACACCCGCGGATTTTCCGGACTGCTGCGCGCTCGCCGCGGGGCGTGAACCCTCGGCGGCCTTCTCACCGCCTTTCCCGCCGAGCCACAGCCAGGCGCCCAGGCCCACCAGGCCTAACAACAAGACCACCGTGATGATGTTGCCGGCGGCCGAACCGCGTTGACGACTGGAAATCATGTGTGCTCCTCCCATGAACGTGCTGCTCACTGCGAAACCTTCCCGGCGCGTTTGTTCGCGCGCCGCGAAGCCAGGAGATCCGCCGGCGGCGGTTCGTCCGTAAATGTATCGAGACCCGCGAACAATTCGCGCTGATCGCGCAGCCAGCGATTGGCTTCGTTCAGCGAGGCCGAGAGTGAATCGAGCGAATGCGCCACGCTGTTCTCGTCGGTGGCGAGCAGCGCCTGCTCGCGCACCAGCGATACCTGCTGGCGCAGCCGGGCAAGCTCGGCGTCCACGAGTTCGAGACGGCGCTCCGCGTCGCGATGCGCCGCGTGGCGCGAGCTGATCACCTCGAGCTGCTGCTCGAGGCTGCGGCGCAACTCCTCGTCGGTGTCGCCGGCGGCCAGGCGGTCGCGGACGCGCCGTTCCTGGTCGTCGATTTTCTTGCGCTCGCGGTCGGCGGCGCCGATCACCTCGGCGAACGCGGCCCGGGCGGCGAGTAGTTTGAGATGCAGCCAGGCCATCTGCCGCACGTCGCCGATCTGCGAGCCGGTGGCCCCGGAACGCTGCAGAAGCTGCACGATTTCGCTGGCCTCGCGCTCGATGTCGTACTGGTGCGATTGCGAGGCGGAGTCGAGGTTCGCGAGCAGGTTTTCGTATCGCGAGGTGCTGTCGGAGACGCCCGCCATCGAATCGATGATGGCGCGGAAGCGCTCGTTACTCGACACGGCCCACAGGTACAGGCCCTCGAGGCCGAGACCGATGAGCCACAGTCCCGGGTGGATCAGCGCGCCCAACAACCCGAAGGCCGCGAGGCCGAACCAGTTGGGCGGGATCGGCATGCCGAAAGGGCGCGCCTTGAACGCTTCCCAGAGATACGAAGGTTTGCCCTTCATGTGGATCCGCCGGGCGCGGCCATGGCGCGGAATGCCGGCGGCACGAAGCCGAGATCGGTGGCTTCGCGGATCGCGATGCGCATCTGGAATTCGAGCACGTCGGCGGGCACGGGATTCTGATATCCGACCAGGCTGGCTTCGAGCGCGGCGCCGCCCGGCGTGTTCTGCGTTTTCGAGTGTCGGTAGGCCTTGACCACCAGCGCCTCCGCGGCGCCCGGCGTGAGCAGCGTGGGCATGCGGGATTCGAGTCGCGCGAGATCGGCGGGTTCGAGCGCGAGACCGTAACGTTTCGCGAGCGTGCCGATGAGCTGCGCGCTTTCGGCCGTCGTGCTGGTCGGCAGGAGTGGAACCTTCACGTCGATGCGGCCCGGCCGCTTGAGATCGACCTCGATGAGATCGGGGCGCGAGGAGGCGAGCAGCCACAACACACGGCCGCGATTGCCGCTGTCCGACATCTCCTGGGCGATCATCGAATAGATGCGGCCCGACAGGCCCGAGTCCGTGTTGCCCGAGTCGCGTTTGCCGAGCGTCTGGTCCGCCTCGTCGATGAACACCATGCAGCGGCCGAGCGCGCGGATCAGCCGGAAGATCTTTTCGAGATTTCCCTCGGACGAACCCACCCAGCGATCGCGGAAATTCTTGAGCTTGACCACGGGAACGCCGGCCTCGCCCGCGAGGCATTCGACGAGGTAGGTCTTTCCGGTGCCGACCGGGCCGCAGAGTAGATAGCCCATGGGCAAGGCCTTGAGATCGCCGGCGCGCCACAGGGCGATGTCCTGGCGCAGCCATGCCTTGAGCGCGTCCTGGCCGTGGTAGTCGGCCAGCGTGCGCTTCGAGTCGATGAATTCGATCAGCCCGGCGGAATCGCGTTCGACCAGCTCTTTCTTGATGCGCGAGAGGTCCGCCTCGCCGAGCGGCCGGCCTTCGTGATGACGGATCTTCACCAGGCTTTCTAGACTCGACACGGTCACGCCGGCGAGGGCGGCGGCGAGCTCGGGAAGATTCGCGCCGGGCGCGAACGCCTTCGGACAGCTGCGCGCGAGGATGTCGAGCGCGCGTTGCAACGCGGGCGCGTCGGGCAGTGGAACGCGGATGCGTGTGGCATGCGCGGAGGTCGCCACCTGCGGTTCGACGTCGTTGAGATTGTCGGCGATCAGCAGGCTCGTGAACGGCAGCTCTGCGAATGGGGATTCGCTCGACCAGTCGCGCAGCATGCTCGTCAGGCTGCCGTGCGCGAAGTCCGAACCGTCGGCGGGCACGATGTGATCGACGCCGCGCAGGATCACGGCGACGGTCGGCGTCCTTTCCTTGTTGCCGAGCGTGCGCAGGTTGCCGAGGTAACGCAGGTAACTGCCGATCCACTGGATCGCCTGCAGCGGCTCGCGCATCCGGTTCCGCAGCTCGGCGCCCTGCCATTTCTCGACCACGGCGCCGCCGCGTTCGAACAGCAGGCCATTGCCGAGGTCGTACGACAGCACGACGTCGAAGCTCTTGAGCAGCGTGTTCTCGAGATAGTCCGCGAGGCTGACCAGCGTCGCGCCGGAGGCGCGCGCATCGGCACCATCGACGGCCAGCTTGTCATGCACGTTGCCGAACAGGATGAACTGGTTCGACGCGCGGCTCTCGTAGGCGAGCGCGAGCTCGGCGGCCCAGGCTGGAGCGATTTGCGGGGTGGGCACCGTCAGACTTCCGGCGGCGCTGGCAGACTAACTACCAACTCCGTCTTTAGCCCTGTCCCTGGGGTTTCTCGGTAGCGCCCATCGAGCGCTCCGCCGGCGCCGGCTCGGCGGCGCCCTTGATCGAAATGCCTTCGCGGGCGGCGAAGTCGGCGAGCGCCTGGTCGGCGAGGGCGGTCATCTCGGCCTCCTTGATCTCGATGCCGGACATGTCGACTGAATCCTTGGCGACACGCGCACGGCCCGCGGCCTTGTCGCGCTCTTCCATCACCATGCTTTCCAGGCGGTTCAGGGTGTCGCCGGCGCCGCCGATGTTGGTGATCATGCCGGCGCTCATCTCGTGGATTTCGGCCATGGCCTGCTTCATGCGCATGTCGTTGATCGCGCCCTTCAGGCTTTCGATCTTGGCGCGCGCGGTCTGCACGGCGACGTCACGGGCTTTCACGAGGTTCTTGTAGGTGGTCTCCGCCTGTTCGAGCTGCGTGCGGTTTTCGGTGAGCTGGGCCTCGACCGACTGCAGGCGCAGCGCGTACTGGCCGGCGGCGGAATTGTTGCCGGCGCGTACGTGCGCGGTGGTCTTGGCGCGCAGGTCCTTCTGTTCGGCTTCGAGTTTGCGCACCTGGCTCATGAGGCGCTCGGCGAGGCCGGCGTGCGAGGCCAGTCCCTGGTTGAAATTTCCGATCTGCTTGCGGAGATTTTCCTGCTCGAGCTCGAGCAGCGCCTCGGGGTTGCGGCGTTCCATGCCGGAAACGAACAGTGACAGGAACCCTTTGAACAGGTTGGCAATGCGACCGAACATTTGCGCCCTCCGGCAGGTGCCGCGCGAGAACGCGGCGTGGCGCAAGAATAAAGGTAGAGGGCTGCAATGCAAGAGAAAAGCGGGCAGATCTGCCTAACGACGATAACTCCGCCGGAAGGCGCCCGCGCGCGACGAATAGATCTGTCCCCGCCGGGACTACTTCCGTCCGACCAGCAACAGCTCGGTGGCGACGGGTGGATTGCGCGCGAGGCCGATCCGGCGCGTGAACCCGAAATCCCACAGCGACCACCACGGCGTGGAGGTGTGCACGCGGGCGTCGTCGACCTTGAATCCCGCCTCGCGGACTAACTTCACGTAACCCTCGGCCGGCCGCTGCACGCCCGGCGGGTGCCGGAAGAACCAGCGCACCGTCCAGGTATTGATGAACGACTCGCAGGACTCGGACAGGAACAGATAGCCACCCGGCGCGAGCACGCGATACAGCTCGGCCAACGCGGCCTGCTGATTTCCCACGTGATGAATGAGCTGATGGCACAGGATTGCATCCACCGACGCATCCGGCAGATCCAGCTTCGTGACCGATCCCAGGCGCACTTCGACGGGCACGCCGCATTGGCGTCCCGCGGCGCGGGCCACCTCCGTCATGCGCGGATCGATGTCGATGCCGACGATGGCGCGCGGCGAGAAATGTTTCTCGATGAGCTGGAAGGCGAGTCCTTGCCCGCAGCCGACGTCCATGAGACGGTTGAATGAAGCAGGTAGGTCGGGGCTCGCGAGCTCACGCAGGTCGGCAACGGCCTTCGAAAGCACCCAGCGAAACCAGGTCTCCGTCGAAAGGAACCATTTACCGAAGCGTGTTTCGGAAACCCAGTCGGGCGCCGTCGAATCCATGAGCCAATCATATTCCATGCGGGCGTTCGCTTTGCGCGCGGTCGAAGCCTTGCCGCTTGCGGTATTTCTCATTTACATGACCGTGGCGAATCCGCAGGCGCAGGCCGAATGGCGCGCACCGTATTTCGCCGCCACCGCGCTTGCCATCGTCGGCACGGTATTGCTGCTGCGCCGAGGTGCGGTCCTGAACCGCATCTATCTCGGCATCGCGCTGTATTTCGTGAGCGGCACCCTTGCGCTGGTCACGCGCTGGCCGTGGCTCAACGCCGAATACGGCCGTCTCGAAGGGACCGCGATGCTTTATTGGGTGCTGGCCGTGGGCGTCTTCTTTACATTGTTCAATACGCGCGGCTACATCGGCCTCGACGCGGACGCGCGCACCGTGCGATCGAGCTCCTGGCTGCTGCTCGGGATTACCCTGGCGGCCGCCATCGCGTCGACGGCCTTCATCGGCAACCGCCTGCTGTCCTCGTTCCTGCCGTTCATCGCCGTTTTCACGGCACACGGCCTCATCAAAGCGAGGCTGCACGCACGCGGCAGGTGAGAGCTAAGATTGCCCCATCAAGGGTTGGGGTAATTCATGACCAGGAAATTTGGGGCAATCCTCGCCGGCATCGTTGCCGTTCTTTCGTTGAACGCCGCCGCGGCCGACAAACCACCCGGCAGCGCGCACTTCGACGCGAAGGGCCGCGAGATCTTCGCGAAGCTCATCTCGATGCCAACCTGGCTGGGCAACCACCAGGTGCCCGCGATGGCGGAATACCTCGCCGCTGAGTTCCGCGCTGGCGGTTTCCCGGCCGAAGACGTCACGGTCGTACCCTTCGACGGCGCCACCGAGAAGACCGCATCACTGGTAGTCCGGTATCGCGGCGATGGCACGGGCGGCAAACCCATCCTGCTGCTGGCGCACATGGACGTCGTGCCCGCCAAACCGTCGGACTGGAAGCGCGACCCGTTCAAACTCATCGAGGAAAATGGATTCTTCTACGGGCGCGGCACGTACGACGTGAAACACGGCATCACGCAACTCACCACCGTGTTCCTGCGGCTGAAGGCCGAGAAGTTCGTGCCGAAGCGCGACCTGATCATCTATTTCAGCGGCGACGAGGAAACCTCGATGGCGTCCACGGTCGCGATCGCGAAGGACCACCGCGCGCTGATCGACGCCGAATATGCGCTGAATGCCGACGGCGGCGGCGGCACACTCGACGACGCAACCGGCAAGCCGCTGTACTTCGGCGTGCAGACGGCCGAGAAGACCTACGCGGACTTCTCACTAACTACCCACAACGCGGGCGGTCACAGCTCGACGCCGCGCGCCGACAACGCCATCTACGACCTGGCCGCCGCGCTCTTGAAGTTGCGCCAGTTCAGCTTCCCCGTAATGTGGAACGACACCACCATCGCCAGTTTCCGCGCGGCCGGCAAGACCACGCCCGGTGAACTCGGCGCGGCCATGACGCGCTTCGCCGAGAATCCGCGCGATGAGGCGGCCGCCGCGGTGCTCGCGGCCAATCCCTCGTATGTCGGCCAGACGCGCACCACCTGCGTCGCGACGCTGCTCGAAGGCGGCCATGCGCCCAATGCATTGCCGCAGTCGGCCAAGGCGACGGTCAATTGCCGCATTTTCCCCGGCGTGAAGGTCGAGGACGTCCGCCTCGCGCTTGCGGGAGTCGCCGGCGAAAACGTGGAAGTGAAGACCCTCGACGAGCCTCTGTGGAGCGATGCGTCGCCGCTGCGCGCCGACGTGATCAACGCGGTCACGCGGGTCGTGCAGAAGTTCTATCCCGGCGTTCCGATCGTGCCGCAGCAGGCCTCGGGCGCCAGCGATGGACTCGTGTTCCGCGCGGCGGGTATTCCCACCTACGGCGTGGATCCGACTTTCATCCGCGACGAAGATGCATTCGCGCATGGCCTGGATGAGCGCATCCCCATCAAGTCGTTCTACGACGGTCTGCACATGTGGTACGCGCTGATCAAGGATGTTTCCCGGCGTCCGTGAACACCTCCGCCCACACCGGCGCCGCGGGCACGCTCGAGATTGCGTTGAGCAATGCCCTGCGGCTGCTCGACAGCGACGCGGGCGCGGCGGTGGAACAGGCGGACGAGATTCTCAAGGTCATTCCCGATCAGCCGAATGCGCTGGCCATTTCGGGGTTGGCGCTCGGCAGGCTCGGCAGGGGTGAGGAGGCGATCGCCGCGCTCAAGAAGGCGGTGCATTTCCGCCCGGCTCTGCCCGATGCCTGGCGCGCGCTCGGCGATCACTACACCGCGCTCGAGATGAAGGAAGCCGCGGACGCGGCGTATGCGGAATCCATCCGGCACTCCACGCGCGATCCGCAGCTCATGTATGCCGCGACGGCGCTGTGCGAGAACCGCATACCGGACGCGGAGGGCACGCTGCGCGAACACCTGAAGCGCCATCCCACGGACGTGGCCGCGATCCGCATGCTGGCGGAGGTCGCGGCCCGCATCGGCCGTTACGCCGACGCGGAGAATCTGCTGACCCGCTGCCTGGAGCTGGCGCCCGGCTTCGCGGCCGCGCGCCATAACTACGCGATGGTGCTGCACCGGCAGAACAAATCGGAGAGCGCGTTGACGGAAGTGGGCCGGCTGCTCGCCGATGAGCCGCGCAACCCGGGGTATCGCAATCTCAAGGCGGCGATCCTCGGGCGCATCGGGGAATACGCGGCGTCCATCGAGCAATACCAGAGCGTCCTGGCCGAATATCCGAACCAGTCCCGGGTATGGATGAGCATGGGGCATGCGCTCAAGACCGCGGGCCGCAACGCGGAGAGTATCGATGCCTATCGCAAGTGCATCGCGCTCGCCCCGCATCTCGGCGAGGCGTACTGGAGTCTCGCGAACCTGAAGACTTTCCGCTTCACGGCGGAGGAAACGCAGGCGATGCGCGCGCAGCTCGCGCGCACGGATCTTTCCGTCGACGACCGTTTTCATTTCGAGTTTTCGCTCGGCAAGGCGCTGGAGGATGCGGCGGAATTCCCGGAGTCCTTCGGCCATTACACCGAGGGCAACCGGCTGCGCCGGGCGGCGATCCGTTACGACGCCGATGAAAACGCGGCGCACGTGCAGCGTTCAAAGAGGCTGTTCACGCGCGAGTTCTTCGCCGAGCGCGCGGGCTGGGGCTGCGAGGCGCCGGATCCGATCTTCATCGTCGGATTGCCGCGGTCGGGTTCCACGCTCATCGAGCAGATCCTGGCGTCGCACTCGCAGGTCGAAGGCACGATGGAGTTGCCCGACGTCGCGATGCTGGCGCGCGCGGTCGGCAACCGCACCTCGCGGGAGCCAGGCGCCGGGTATCCGCGCTCGCTGACCAGGTTCAACGCGGAGGAGATCCGCGCCTTCGGCGAGCGTTACATCCGCCAGACGCGCATCCAGAGAAAAAACGGCACGCCGTTCTTCATCGACAAGATGCCTAACAACTTCGCGCACACCGGTTTCATCCACCTGATGTTGCCGAACGCGAAGATCGTCGATGCGCGCCGACATCCGCTCGGCTGCTGCTTCTCGGGATTCAAGCAGCACTTCGCCCGCGGCCAGAACTTCACGTACGACCTCGCGGAAATCGGCCGCTACTACCGCGATTACGTCGAGCTGATGGCGCATTTCGACGAAGCGTTGCCCGGCCGGGTGCACCGGGTGTTCTACGAGAACATGATCGAGGACACCGAGGGCGAGGTCCGCCGTCTGCTCGCGTACTGCGGCCTGCCCTACGAAGAGGCGGTTTTGCGGTTTCACGAAAATCAGAGGGCAGTGCGCACCGCGAGCTCGGAACAGGTTCGCCAGCCGATTTTTCGCGAGGGTGTCGACCACTGGAAACACTACGAGCCCTTTCTTCTGCCCCTCAAAGAGGCACTGGGAGAGGTACTCACGAGGTATCCATCCACCCCACAGTTTTGATTCCGTGGCGATAGGCATACACTGATCCGCAGAAGGGTGCCGGGTGAGAAAACGCTGAGTTGTGATTCAGCAGGTTCGCTAACTCAGTCTTTTCTCACCCGGCACCGATAAAAAATCTACCGGGGAGCAACGATGACACGCAGCAAATTGCGCAAGATTCGACGTGAACTGCAACGGCAACCCCGCACTCTCCTGACCGGCGCTCAATTCGCCGGCGCAATCCTCGCGGCCTCGCCCGTCGTGCAGGCGCAACAGACCCAGGAAACCAATATGGGTCTCGAGGAGGTGGTGGTCACCGCCCTCAAACGCGAGCAAAGCCTGCAGGACGTGCCGCTCAGCATCCAGGCCATCGGCACCGAGCGTCTGCAGGATCTCGGCGTCAAAGGCTTCGACGATTTCGTGAAGTACCTGCCGAGCGTGTCGTTCCAGCAGGCGGCGCCCGGCTACGCGCGCGTGTTCATGCGCGGCGCGGCGGCCGGCGACAACGGCAACCACTCCGGTCCGCAGCCCGGCGTTGGCCAGTATCTCGACGAGCAGCCGATCACCACGATCCAGGGCGCGCTCGACATCCACATGTACGACATCGCGCGCGTCGAGGCGCTCGCCGGTCCGCAGGGCACACTGTACGGCGCGAGCTCGCAGTCGGGCACGATCCGCATCATCACGAACAAGCCCGATCCGTCCGGCTTCGAAGCCGGTTTCGGCCTCGAGGGCAACACGATCGCGGATGGCGATCCGGGATATCTCGCCGAAGGTTTCGTGAACATTCCGCTGAGCGAAAACGCGGCCATCCGCCTCGTGGGCTGGGCGCGCCACGATGGCGGATACATCGACAACGTGCCGTACACGCGCACGTTCCCGACCTCCGGCATCTCGATCAACTCGCTCGCCGAGGAGAACTACAACTCGTCGGACACCTACGGCGCGCGCGCCGCACTCAAGGTCGATCTCAACGAGAGCTGGAGCATCACGCCGACGATCATGGCGCAGTCGACCAAGGGCGACGGCATCTACGCGGGCGACAACAATTTCGGCGATCTCGAAGTGGCGCACTTCCATCCCGAAGGCAGCGAAGACCGGTGGATGCAGGCGGCGCTCGCCGTCGAAGGCAAGATCAGCAACTTCGACATCACCTTCTCGAGCTCGTACCTGAAACGCGACGTCGACACCAATTCCGACTACTCGGATTACGCGTTCTTCTACGACACCATCGCCGGTTACGGCGTGTACTTCTACGACAACGCCGGCGATCTCATCAGTCCGTCGCAGTTCATCGAAGGCAAGGACGGTTACACCAAGACGAGCAGCGAGCTGCGTATCTCGAGTTCGTCGGAGAACCGCGTGCGTTTCGTAGGCGGCCTGTTCTACCAGCGCCAGACGCACGACATCCAGCAGGAATACAACATCACCGGTCTCGCGGATCAAAGTGATGTCACCGGCTGGGACGATTCCTTCTGGCTCACCAAGCAATGGCGCGTCGACCGCGATTACGCCGTGTTCGGTGAAGTGACGTTCGATGCCACCGAGCGCCTCTCGCTGACCGGTGGTTTGCGCTACTTCAAATACGAAAACTCGCTCGAGGGTTTCTTCGGCTTCGGCCTCACGAATCCGTACGGCTCGAGCACCGGCGAGGCTTCGTGTTTCGACACCGGCCAGGTTTTCGAGACCGCGCCGTGTACGAACCTCGAAAAGACGGTCAAGGACGAGGGCACCACCTACCGCCTCAACGCATCGTTCCAGTTGAACGATGACGTGATGTTCTACGCGACGGTTTCCGAAGGCTTCCGGCCCGGCGGCGTGAATCGCCGCGGCACGTTCCCGCCTTACAAGGCGGACTTCCTGACCAACTACGAGGTCGGCTGGAAAACTTCCTGGGCGGACAACCGGCTGCATTTCAACGGCGCTTTCTTCGTGGGCAACTGGGACGACTTCCAGTTCTCGTTCCTCGGCGAGAACGGACTCACGAACGTCACGAACGCCGGTCAGGCACGCCTGCAGGGTGTGGAAGTCGACATGCAATGGATGGCGAGCGACTCGCTGACCATCTATGGCGGACTCGCGCTGCAGAAGGCCGAGCTGGCGGAAGACTTCTGCAAATTGATCGATCCGCTGACCGGCAAACCGTACTTGCGGGCCCAGTGCCTCGCGATCGACCCGGCGGCATTCGCGCCGGATGGTCAGCGTCTGCCGACGACGCCGGAGTTCAAGGCGAATCTCACGGCGCGTTACTCGTTCCCGCTCGCGGGCCTCGATGGGCACGTGCAGGGATCGTATGTCTACAACGGCGACTCGCCCTCGGCGCTGCTGCCATCCGAGGCGGATGCACTCGGCTTGCAGGATGCCTATTCGTTGTTCGACCTGTCGTTCGGCGTGGGCGGCGAAAGGTGGAACGCGGAAGTCTTCGTCGACAACGCATTCGACGAGCGCGCGAGCCTGTACCGGTACGCCGAGTGCGACGTGGCGATTTGCGTGAGCTCCGGATTCGGCGGAAACGTGTATTCCGTCGTGACGCGGCCGCGAACCATCGGATTGCGCTTCAGCCAGCGGTTCTAGGCCGCGATGAATACGCCAGCCGGGCGGCCACCGTATCCGCCATTCACGCGCGAGACGGCGGCGCAAAAAGCCCGCGCCGCGGAAGATGCGTGGAACTCGCGCGATCCGGAGCGGGTCTCGCTCGCGTACACGGTAGATAGCACCTGGCGCAATCGCGCCGAATTCTTCTCGGGCCGTCCGGCTATCGTCGATTTTCTGCAGCGCAAGTGGGCGAAGGAACTCGACTACCGGTTGATCAAGGAAGTCTGGGCATTCGATGGCGCGCGCATTGCCGTGCGCTTTGCGTACGAATGGCACGATGACTCCGGCCACTGGTTCCGTTCGTACGGCAACGAGAACTGGGAGTTCGATGAGGTTGGCCTCATGCGCCGCCGCCACGCGAGCATCAACGACCTGGTCATCAGCGACGCCGAGCGCAAGTTCCGCTGGCCGCTCGGCCGCCGGCCGGACGATCACCCGGGACTCAGCGATCTCGGTCTGTAGCCAGACTTCGACTAACTAGAGTACCGCCGCCACGGCATCCGCGAGCGTCTCGCGAGCGATGTGCTTCGCGCGCTGCTTCACGATGTCGAGCGCCGCGATGCGATACGCCTCGGCCATCGTCGGGAAGTTGAATACATTGTCGACGTAGGCGTCGACATCGAGTTCGGCGGCGAGGCCGATCTGCCCGATGTGCACGAGCTCGGTCGCCGAATCTCCCGCGATCTGCACACCCACCACGCGCCTGCCGCCCGGATCGGCGATGAGTTTGAGCAGGCCGCGCTGATTTCCACTGATGTGGCCGCGCGCGATTTCCTCGAAGCGGGCGCGCCCGACCAGCGCGCCGCCGAACTGGCGTTGGGCGCCGTGTTCATCGAGCCCCACGGTCGCGATCTCGGGGATCGTATAAACGCCCGAGGGCAGCCGCGAGACCGGATCGGACGGCACGAGCAGCCCGAGCGCGTGGCAGGCCGCGCGGCGTCCCTGTTCCATCGACACCGACGCGAGCGCCGGCGGTCCGATCACATCACCCGCGGCGTAAACGCCGGGCGCGGTGGTTTGAAGATTTTCGTCGACCTGCACGTGGCCGCGTTGCGTGAGCTTGATGCCCGCGGCATCGAGGTTGAGCCCGTCGACGTTGGCGAGGCGGCCGAGCGCCACGAGAACCTTGTCCGCCATGACGACGCGGCCGTCGCGAAATTCGGCGCGCACCTGCGAGACGCCGTTGAAGCGCGCGCTGACCACGTTCGCGTTCGGCAGATACTCGCCGCCGTTGCGGCGCAGTTCCTCGAGGTAGAACACGGTGAGTTCCGGATCCAGGAATGCCAGCGGCTGATCGAGCTCGTCGGCCTGCGTAACCTTGCAACCGAGCGCGGCGAACATCGCCGCGTATTCACTGGCGATCACACCGCCGCCGAGCACCAGCAGGCTGCGCGGCAGATAGGCGAGCGCGAGTATCGAGTCGCTGTCGAGCAGGTGCTCGTGGTCGACGGGCACCTGCGCCACCGGCCGCGGCCGCGACCCTGTCGCGATGATGACGATCGGCGCGTGCACGGTGGACTGCGAGCCGTCGATGCGGCGCATCGTGAGCTCCTGCGGGGAGACGAAACTCGCGCGCCCGCGCAGCAGCGTGATGTTGTTGCGATCGAGCTGCGCGGCCATGTACGCATCGTGCGCGGCGACCGTGCCGCCGACACCCTCGAGCAGCGACTGCATCCGGGCTTCCGTCAGATCCACCTGGCGCACACGCTGGCGCAGCGCGTGTTCGCGCAGCGATTTGCTCGGGATCGTGCCGGTGTGCACGCAGGCGCCGCCGACCTGCCGGTCGCGCTCGATGACCGCGACGCGGCGTCCGGCCTTCGCGGCCTGGATCGCCGCCTTCTGACCGGCCGGCCCCGAGCCGATGACGACCACGTCGAAGGTGTGGTTCCAGGCCGTTTCGCTCACGCGAAGCTCTCCGCGGTCGCGTAGATGGCGGCGCGTTGCGCCATGATCGAAAACAGCTCGTCCGGGTAGATAGAAAGTTCGTCCATCCACTTCGACACGGGGCCGAGCATGGAATCGGGCAGTTCGCCGCCCGCGCCGGGCGCGCGCAACTCGTCGGAGATCTGCCGCGCGAGCGCGACTTCCATGACCTCGACGCGGGCCTGCTGCGCATCGGGGGGATTGCGCCAATGGGCAATCGCGGCGGTGACGGCGGGCGGAAGTTGCCAGGCCGTGGCGAGCCGCGCGCCGACGCGGGCCTCGTGCTCCGCGGCGTAACGCATGACGGTCATCGCGTCGAGCGTGAGATTGTTTTCGAGCGCGGCGGTGCCCATGCGGCTCAGCATCACCGCGTATCCCACGCGATGCAGCAGCCCGCACAGGTAGGCGGACTCGACGTTGCGGCGTTTCAGCCGCGCGATCTCCTGGGCAAAGAGCGCGACGATCACCGACTCGCGCCACACCTCGGCCATCTCGCGGCGGAAGTACGACGAGTTGAACACCTGGCTCTGTACGGCCGCGGCGTAGGCGATGTTGCGGACTTCCTTGATGCCGAGCCACGCGATTGCCTGCGATAGCGTCACGACGGGCGTGCGGCGCGCGTACAGCGCCGAATTCCCCACGCGCATGACCTGGCCGGCAAGCGCGACGTCGCGCTGGATAAGCCGCGCGAGTTCGGCGGCGCTGGCGTCGCTTTCCTCGTCCGTTGCCGGCCGGTCACGCGTGAGGCGCTGGACCTCGACGGCGATCTGCGGCAGCGGCGGCAACGCGAGCGTTTCGTCGGCGATGGCGGCGCGCAGGATTTGATCGAGCCGGTCGTCGGTGTCGGCGGGTGAGGGTGCGGTCATGGTGTTCTTATCTGGTCAGGCCCGCCCCGTTAACGGCCGGACCGTGGCGCACTTGACCCACCCGTGCGCAGAACCAATCAGAATCAACAGGTTACGCTTGAGGCGGCAGGCCGGTCATGTGGATCAGCTCCCAGGTGTGGCCGTCGAGGTCTTCGTAACCATGGGCGTACATGAAGCCGTGGTCCTGCGGCTCGCGCGGCACCTTGCCGCCGGCGGCACGGGCCTTGGCGACGAGGTCGTCGACCTGGGCGCGTGAATCGCAGGAGACGCAGGTCAACACCTCGGTGGCCTTCGTGGTGTCCGTGATGCCCTTGCTCGTGAAGGTGCTGAAGAATTTCTCGACCAGCAACATCACGTAGAGGTTGTCGCCGAGGATCATGCAGGTCGCGTTTTCGTCTGTGAACTGCGGGTTGAACGTGTAGCCGAGCTTCGTGAAGAAATCCACGGAGCGCTTGAGATCCTTGACGGGCAGGTTGACGAAAATCTGCGTGTGCATGGTGACTCCTGGTTAGCCGGTACGGCGCGCCTCGTCGGGCGCACGCAATTCGATCGGGACGTCGAGCTCGCGCGCCGGGCGCACTTCGATGCTGCCGGTGCGGGCGGGCGGAATTTTCGACGCGAGGGAGATGGCTTCGTTGAGGTCGCGCGCCTCGATCATGTAGAAGCCCGCGAGCTGCTCCTTGGTTTCGGCGAAGGGACCGTCGACTACTGAAACCTGGCCATTGCGGACGCGCACGGTGGTCGCGGCATGTGTCGGCTGCAGCGCGGAGCCCGTAATCCAGTGGCCGCTGTCGCGCAGCCCCTGGCCGTACTGGGCGCAATCGGCGTCGGGGATGGAATTCCACTGTTCGGGCGACAGGTAGACGAGGCACAGGTATTTCACGGCAGTCTCCTCAGGTTCATGAACTGGTCGATTGGCTCGATTGGAATTCGACATCCCGGAAAGAGATCACGCGCCGAGCGCGGCGCGCCGTTTTTCGAGGAAGCGGCGGGCCGGGCCCTGGGCGGTCAGGGAGATGGCGCGCTGATACGCCTCGCGCGCCTCGTCATTGCGTCCCAGCCGGCGGCAGAAGTCCGCGCGGGCGGCGTGGGCGAGCTGGTACTTGTCGAGCGCGCCGCCTGCGAGCAGTTCGTCGAGCGCGGCGAGGCCGGCGGCCGGGCCATCCCGCATCGCGATGGCCACGGTACGGTTGAGTTCGACGATGGGCGAGGGCGTGATCCGCTGCAGCAGGTCATAGAGGCCGACGATTTCGTTCCAGTCCGTCGCGGCGGCGGTCGGCGCTTCCGCGTGGACGGCGGCGATCGCGGCCTGGATTGCATAGGGTCCGACCGGCTGTGCCGCGAACGCGGCGCGCACGTGGGTGATGCCCTCATCGATCAGGGCGCGATTCCAGCGTGAACGGTCCTGCTCATCGAGCAGGATCAGGTCCCCGTTGGGGTCCGCGCGCGTCTCGCGCCGCGATTCGTGCAGGAGCATCAGGGCTAACAACCCGCGCACCTCGGGTTCCGGCAGGAGGTCATGGATCAGGCGGCCGAGCCGGATCGCCTCGCCCGACATATCCGGCCGCGTCGCGGACTCGCCGCTGCTCGCGGAGTAACCCTCGTTGAACACCAGGTAGACGACGCGCAACACGCTTGCGAGCCGCGCCGGCAATTCCTCGCGCGCGGGCACCTGGTAGGGGATGTTCGCGTCGCGGATTTTCCCCTTCGCGCGCACGATGCGTTGCGCGATGGTCGGCGCGGGCGTGAGAAAGGCCGCGGCGATTTCTTCGGTGGCGAGTCCGCAGACCTCGCGCAGCGTGAGCGCGACCTGCGCGTCGGGCGCGAGCGCCGGGTGGCAGCAGGTGAACACGAGGCGCAGCCGGTCGTCTTCGAGCAGCTCGGGCTGGTCGTCGGGGGCCGCGCTGTCATCCGCCAGTGTCGCCGCGACATCGGGGCGGTCTTCGAGATGTTCCATGCGCGCATCGCGGCGCTGCTTGTCGATGGATTTGAAACGGCCCGCCGAGACCAGCCAGGCCACGGGGTTGTGCGGCAGCCCCTCGCTCGGCCATTTCTCCATGGCCGCGCGGAACGCTTCGTGCAGCGCTTCTTCCGCGCGCTCGAAATCGCCGAGCAGGCGGATCAGCGTCGCGAAGATGCGGCGCGATTCATTGCGGTAGAGCGCGTCGATTTCCGCACGGACGCGCGCGATCTCGGCAGCGGGCATGCGGCGGAATCTACTGAGGTCTGTCCCCGTTTGCTAGCAAACGAGGAATGTCCCCATTTAGAACAGGCCGACGATCTTGCCGTTTTCGTCGACGTCGATGCTGTTCGCGGCGGGCACTTTCGGCAGGCCCGGCATGGTCATGATGTCGCCGCAGATCATGACGATGAACTCGGCGCCGGCGGCCAGGCGCACTTCGCGGATGTTCACGACGTGCCCGCTGGGCGCGCCGCGCAGCTTCGGATCTGTCGAGAACGAATACTGTGTCTTCGCCACGCACACCGGGTAGTGCCCGTAGCCGGCCTCCTGCAGCGAGCGGATCTGCGCGCGGATCTTGCTGTCCGCGACGATGTCGAGCGCGCCGTAGACCTGCGTCGCGATGGTCTTCATCTTGTCCCACAACGACTGCTCCGCCTCGTACACGAAGCGGAAGTTGTTAGGCAGCTCGCAGAGTCTCACGACTTCTTTCGCGAGCTCGACCGCGCCCTTGCCGCCCTCCGCGAAATGTTTCGCGACGATGATCTTCACATCGAGGTGCGAGAGCCGCTCCTGCAACAGGCGGATCTCCGCGTCGGTGTCCTCGGCGCGGTGATTGACCGCGACGACGCTTTCCAGCCCGTACTGGTTGCGCACATTGTGGATGTGCCGCTCCAGGTTCACGAGACCCTTCTCCAGCGCCGCCAGGTTTTCCTTGCCGACGTCCACCACGTCGATGCCGCCGTGATATTTCAACGCGCGGATCGTCGCGACGATCACGGCGCACGAGGGTGTCAGGCCCGCCTTGCGGCACTTGATGTCGACGAATTTCTCGGCGCCGAGATCCGCGCCGAAGCCCGCTTCGGTGACGACGTAGTCCGCGAGCTTGAGCGCGGCCTTGGTCGCCATCACCGAGTTGCAGCCGTGCGCGATGTTGGCGAACGGGCCGCCATGGATGAACGCGGGATTGTTCTCGAGCGTCTGCACGAGATTCGGCGCGAGCGCGTCCCGCAACAGGGCCGTCATCGCGCCGTGCGCCGAGATGTCGCGCGCCAGGATCGGTGTGTTCTCGCGGGTGTAACCGATGACGATTTTCCCGAGCCGCTCTTTGAGGTCCGAGAGGCTGGTCGAAAGGCAGAATATCGCCATGACCTCGGAGGCAACGACGATGTCGAAGCCGTCCTGCCGCGGATAACCATTGGCCGTGCCGCCCAGTGCAATCGTGATGTCGCGCAGCGACCGGTCGTTCACGTCGAGGACCCGCCGCCAGGTCACGCGCCGCACGTCGAAGCCCGCCTGGTTGCCCTGGTGGATGTGGTTGTCGATGAGCGCCGCGAGCAGGTTGTTAGCCAGCGCGATGGCGGAGAAGTCACCGGTGAAATGCAGGTTGATGTCTTCCATCGGCACGACCTGCGCGTAGCCGCCGCCGGCCGCGCCACCCTTCATGCCGAACACCGGCCCGAGCGCCGGTTCGCGCAGGCAGATCAGCGCTTTTTTTCCGATCAGGTTGAGCGCATCGCCCAGTCCCACCGTGGTCGTGGTTTTTCCTTCGCCGGCTGGCGTCGGCGAAATCGCCGTGACCAGCACGAGTTTGCCGTCGGGCCTGCCATTGGCCTTGGCGAGGTATGCGAGCGAGATCTTGGCCTTGTACTTGCCGTATGCCTCGAGTGCTTCTTCGGGGATGCCGAGCCGGTCGCGGGCCACGTCGGTGATGCGGAGCATCTTTGCTTGTTGGGCGATATCGATGTTGCTGAGCTTCATGGGTTTGGGCTGGGCGGATACAGACGCCCATGATATCGGGCGGTCCCCTGCCGACGTGCGCCCGAGAGGGAAATGGATGCAACTCGTGTTCATTCCGCCCGCGCTCCCGGTCTACCATCCGGATATGAAATACCTGCTATTGCCGCTGATCCTGCTGGTCAGTGCCTGCACGGCCGATACGCCCGTCGACAAGTCGACGGATGAAGCCGCCGTCAGGCGACTGTTGCGTGAGATCGATGAACATTTCGGGGCCGGCGACTTCGAGGCGGCGCTGCGTTTTTACGCGCCCGATGCAATGCTCTTCGCGCCCGGCCAGCCGGTGGTTCGCGGCAATGAAGCCATTCGCGCCGAGCTCGAGCGTGTGTTCGGCCCATCGAAAATGCGCGCGGTCCTCACGGTGCTCGAGGTGCGGCTTTCGCAGGCGAATGACATGGCGTACGTGCATGGCACGTCGAAGCTGGTGGCGGCGGGCCCCGTCGAGGTGCCGTCGGGAATGGGCGAGACGAAGTGGCTCGCCGTGCTGGTCAAGCAGCCGGACGGCACATGGCGCATCGCCGCCGACATATTCAACGCGGCGGGATGAACGCCCCGTCGACAGTTATCGACGGGAACGCGGCCCGCGACCGCCGGTCTCATCCCCGGGCGGCAGGGACGAACGAAAACATGCGTATCCTGATTCTCGGGTTGTTGCTGGCCATGCCATTTGCGGCGGGGATCTGTCAGGCGAAGAGCAAGACGGAACGTATCGAGGTGAGCCGCGGCAACGCGCCGCTGGCGAACATCGACGGCCCTGACGCGCAGCAGATCACCATCTGGAGCGGACCGGGGACATCGACGATCACGGGGGATGGGTCCCGCATGCCGACATCGCGGGGTGACTTCGCGGATTGGAACGCGGGCGCCGTCGAAGCGCCACGGGGCCTTCCGATCTTCAACATCAATTTCTACTGCAAGGCCTGCGAGCCCGCGCGCGGCGATACCTGGCGGTGTTACGCGGTGCGTTACGTTCCCGGCCGTGATGGTGAACGCGGGTACATCCAGATTCCGGGCGCCGGCGACAATGACTATGAAGTCAACGTTCGGTCTATCTACCGTGGCGTCGAAGGTCAGTGGTTCCGTGCCTCTGAAAAATGGGAGGCCCTGGTGCGGCCGCGCATCGAGCAGGCACTGGCCGCGCCGCGCCAGTCACAGGTGCGCGCGCCCTCGAACTGATTCCTGGCCGCGGCGAAGATCATTGTCAACGAAGGGGACTATCACGTGAATGCAATCAATCGCCGCTCGCTCATCGCGGGCAGTTTCGCCGGTGCGCTCGGCGCCGGGCTCGCACTGCCGGCGGCCGCGCAGGTTCCGGAGGGCTGCGGCAAACAACCCAACACCGCGCCCGCGCTGCAGCCGCCGCTGCTGCTCACCGACTGGGCCTGGCTCGGGCATTTCCGCGAGGAGAACGAGAAGCTGATCGCGAGCGGCGCGAAGGTGGACGTGGTGTTCCTCGGCGATTCGATCACGGAAGGCTGGGCGCGCACGGATACGGAATTCTTCTCGAAGGGCAACGTGGGCCGCGGCATCAGCGCGCAGACCACGCCGCAGCTGCTCGTGCGCATGTATGCCGACGTCATCGCGTTGCAGCCGCGCGTCGTGCACATCATGGCCGGCACGAACGACATCGCGCACAACACGGGGCCGATGACGGCGCAGGACTCGCACAACAACCTGATGGCGATGTGCGAGATCGCGCAGGCGCACAAGCTGCGCATCGTGCTCGGTTCGGCGCCGCCGGCGTCGAAATACTGGTGGCGGCCGGAGGCGAAGCCGAAGGAACAGGTGATCGCGCTGAATGAATGGATGCGCGGTTATGCGAAGAAGATCGGCGCCGTGTACGCCGACTACGCCGCTGTGCTGACGGATGAGCAGGGCAACGTGAAGCTCGATCTTGCCAAGGATGAAGTGCATCCGAGCCCGGCGGGCTATGCGGTCATGCGCAAGGTCGCCGAGGCCGCGATTCGCTGATGCCAGGCTGACGCCGGGGTAAGACCTCATTACCCAGGGTTGAAATCGCCAGCGCGAGGGTCACTAATCGACGCTCGTAACGCGGAGGTTCGTCATGGCGACGGGTTGGGCCAAAGAAGGCGCGGTGCAGGAGCAGATCGACGCGACGGTCAAGGACGCGATCAAGCGGGCGCAGAGCCAGCTTCCCGAGGGCCCGTCGCTGGAGTCGTGCGCCGAATGCGGCGCGCGGATTCCGGAGGCGCGCCGCGCGGCGATTCCCGGAGTGCGCCTGTGCCTCGCGTGTCAGGAAGAGCAGGATCGCAAGGCCGTGCACAACGCGGGATATAACCGCCGCGGCAGCAAGGACAGTCAGCTCAGGTAACGGACGCCTTCGCCAAAACAGAGAGGGCGCTTCTTTCGAAGCGCCCTCGTATTTCTCGATTGAGGTCTGTCCCCGTTTGCCAGCAAACGAGGAATGTCCCCATTAACTACAGGCGTGGACCTTGTCGGCGACGGTGCCGAGCTTCACTTGTGAGAACGCGATGTCGAGCTTGCCCGCGGAGCCGATCTCGAGCACGTCGTTGACCTTGCTCACATCGACCTTCGCGTTGTTCTGGAAGCACTTGAGCGGAATGCCGACGGTCTGGAACTTGCCCGCGGGAATCGCCGCGAGTGTGCCCGCGAACGGCAGCGTGCCGCCGCAACCCGCGCCGCAGCTCATGCCGATCGTCACGTCCTTCGGCACTTCCGCATCGCGGCGCAGACGCACGAGCAACATCACGTCGCCGTTCGTTTCGCGCGAGAGATCGACCGAACCTTCGCTCGTGATCTCGATGCTCGCCGGGCCGTCGCCCGCGAACACGAAGCGGCGCGCGCCTTCCTGCACGGTGTCGTCGATCGCGCTGACCTTCACGCGTCCGCCAACCGCGTCGACCGGCACCGAGGAGATACGCGTGGTGTCACTGCCGTTCGTCACGCGCAGCGACCACGGCGGAACCGGGATGCCCTTGTCGAAGTATGTCCCCGTCGTCATGAGCTCGGCCGGAATGCCGGGGTCCTCGGGCAACGTGGCGAGCTCCGCCGGCGCGGCATACGTGAGGCCGAAACCGAACGCGAACAGCGGATCGTAGGGTTCATGGTGCACGTTGAGCGGGGTGCCCGTGGCGTCGCGCGGCCACGAGAACGACAGCTTGCCGGTGAAGTCGTAGTTCACCGCGCCGTCCTTCTTGCGGAACAACACATCGGATATGCCGCCAGCTTCGGTGCCCGGCAGCCACGCGGCGACATAGGCGTTCGCGAGATTGAGCTCGCGGTTCTGCCACAGCGGGCGTCCCGACATCAGGACGGCGACCACGGGAATCTTCTCGTCCCGCAGCTTCTGCATGATCTCGAGATGCTGCGTCATCGAACCCGGCAGCGTCAGGACCTTGAGGTCGCCCTGGAATTCCGCGTACGGATTTTCACCGAACACGACGATCGCGTAGTCGGGCTTCTTCTTGTAGCTGCCGTCGGTCGATAGCTCCGCGCTGCCGCCGCCGGCCTTCACGGCCGCGCGCACGCCGCCGTAGACAGAAGTGCCGCCGGGGAAGTCCGCGTTCTTGAGGCCGGTGCCCTGCCAGGTGATGGTCCAGCCGCCGGACTGCTTGCCGATGTTGTCGGCGCCGTCGCCCGTGACCAGCACATGTTTGTTAGCCGCGAGCGGCAGCAGGTTGCCGTTGTTCTTGAGCAGCACCAGCGACTGGCGCACGGCATCGCGCGCGAGCGCGCGTTGTTCCGGCGAAGCCAGCATCTTGTAGTTGCCCGCGAGCGCGCGCTTGGACGGCGGGCCCGCGTCGAACAGGCCGGCGCGGAATTTCACGCGCAGGATGCGCGTGACGGCGTCGTCGAGACGCTCCATCGGCACCGTGCCGTCCTTCACCTGCTTGACGAGGTTCTCGTACAGCCCGCGCCAGGAATCCGGCGCCATGTACATGTCGAGACCGGCGATCAACGCCTGCGGACAGTTGTCGTTGGTGCAGCCTTCGACCTGGCCATGCGCGTTCCAGTCGCCGACCGTGAAGCCGTCGAAGTTCATGCGCTTCTTGAGCACGTCGGTCATCAGGCCCTTGTTGCCGGTGTGCTTGACGCCTTCCCAGCTCGAGAACGAGATCATGATGGTCTGCACGCCCGCCTCGATGGCCGGCACGTAACCCGCGTTGTGGATGTCGCGCAGTTCCGTTTCCGGAATCTTCGCGTCGCCCTGGTCGCGGCCCTCGAAGGTGCCGCCATCGGCGAGGAAGTGCTTCGTCGAAGAGATCACGTAGTGACCCTTCAGGAAGTCGGGCGAGGAGGGCTCGCCCTGCAGGCCCCTCACGAAGACGCCGGCGAACGAGGCCACGACGCCCGGGTCTTCCGAATACCCCTCGTAGGCGCGGCCCCAGCGATCGTCCTGCGGCACGGTGACCGTCGGCGCGAAGGTCCAGTCGATGCCGGTGGTGCGCACCTGCTCGGCGGTGACACGCGCGATGTCGCCTAACAACTTCGGGTTGCGCGTGGCGCCGAGGCCCACGTTGTGCGGGAACAGCACGGCGCCGACGATGTTGCTGTGGCCGTGCATCGCATCGGTGCCCCAGATCATCGGGATGCCGACGCCGCCATCGCTGGTGTCGATCGATGCGAAGTAGAACTCGTCGGCGAGCTTGAGCCACTTGTCCGGCGACGCGAACTCGTCGTTCCCCGGCGCCGAACCACCGCCGTTCAGCACGGAGCCGAGGTGGTATTTCTTCATGTCCGCGGGCGTGATGCTGGCGATGTCGCCCTGCACGACCTGGCCGACTTTTTCCTCGACCGTCATTTTCTTGAGCAGCGCGGCTACCTTCTCCTCGAGCGCGGCGTCCTTGTCGAACGGCCATTTCGGCGAGGGCCAGATTTCGGGATGGACGGTGCCGGGCGCGGTCTGCGGCGCGGCGGCCTTGGGTGAATCCTCGGTGGCATCCTTGCATCCGAACAACATGAGCAAGGGCACGGCCAACAGGGCCGCATGTTTTGCACGGACATGAGACATGGAAGGGGACATCGAGAAAACTCCTGTTTTTGCGCGCCGACAGCCTATGCTGTCTGTCGCAGAAATTCGAGGGTTGGTTTGACAGGTATTGGGTGCGCGGATAGCCTCGCCGCCGCGTCGACGCGGAGGGGTCAGGAATAAATGGAACCGGATCGTAGAATCAGGCGAATCGCCATCGTTGGGGGTGGCACTGCGGGATGGCTTGCCGCCGCCGTCTTGACGCGCAGGCTCGGCAGTCATTGTTCAATTCACGTCGTCGAAACGCCCGAGCCCGCCGCGCCCGGCCGCGCCGAGGCGACGCTTCCGACCGTGCTCGATCTGCTGCGCTTCCTCGGCATCGATCAGAACGATTTCATCGAGAAAACGCAGGCTACCTACAGCCTCGGCACTCGCTTCGTCGACTGGTCCGCGATCGGCGAAACCTTCTGGCATCCGTTCGGCGCATTCGGTGCGATGATCGAACGCCGGCCTTTCTTCCACTTCTGGCACAAGGCGCGCGCGCTGGGCCTGAAGCCGAAGGTCGAGCTGTTCAACCACGAAATCGCGATGGCGACGGCCAACCGGTTCATCTTCCCAACCAATTCGCTCGGCGTCGCGCAGAACCTGCGTTATGCACTACACATCGACGCCGCGATGCTCGCGCGTTTCCTGCGCAGCGTCGCCGAACGCGCCGGCGTCATCCGCCTCGAACGCAAGCTGGTCAGCGCGAGCCGCCGCGAGGACGGTCGCATCGACGAGTTGCAGTTCGAGGACGGCGGAAAACTGCGCGCGGACCTGTACGTCGATTGCAGCGCCGGCGCCCGGCTGATCGGCGAAACCATGGGCTCCGCATTCGAAGACTGGAAGCAGTGGCTGCCCTGCGATCGCATCGTCAGCGCGCCCGGCGTGCTCGATGCCGCGCGGCCGCCGTACGTGCGCGTGAACGCGCGCGCGAGCGGCTGGCAGTGGCGCACGGCCCTGCAGCAGAACACGAGCCACGGGCAGGTCTACTCGAGCGCGCACCAGTCCGATGAGGACGCCGCGCGCGAACTGCGCGCCGCGACCAGCGAGGCGCTGCTGGCCGAGCCGCGCTTCGAGCAACTCAACACCGGGCGCCGCCGCAAACTCTGGGACAAGAACGTCGTGGCCATCGGCCCGGGCGCGGCTGTGCTCGATCCGCTCGTCGCCGCCGATCTTCACCTGATCACCAACGGCGTGTTCAACCTGCTCGATCATTTCCCCGATACCCAATTCGATCCCGCGAACATCGCCAGCTACAACACGGGCCTCGGCGAGGATTTCGAACGCATTCGTGATTTCACCGTCCTGCACTACGTCACTTCGCGGCGCGAGGATTCGGCATTCTGGAAGCAGTGCGCCGCGCTCACCTTGCCCGATACGCTCGCGCATCGCATCGACATGTATCGCGCGACGGGACGCATCCTGCAGCAGCTTCCGGAATTGTTCGGCGACCTCGACTGGTTCTGGATCTTCGAAGGCATGGGAATCACGCCACGGGATTACGATCCGCTGGTCGACACGACCGATTTCGAGCAGGTCAAACGCCTGATGCTCGCGATCAGCCAGAAGGTCAGCGCGGACGTCGCGGCCGCGCCCTCGCACGACAGCTTCTTCGCCGCCGCGAACGCGCGGCTCGGGCTGGCGCGCAAGTCCGCCGCCGCGGCTTCTCCCGCCGACTGAACGTGTCACCCGCGGCCAAACTACTCGCGGGAGTCGAGCTGGGTGGCACAAAGTGCGTGTGTATCGTCGGCACCGGCCCCGACGACGTCCGTGACATCGAGCGGCTGCCGACGGGTGAGCGCGAGGAAACGCTGCGGCGGATCGAGGCCGTGTTCGATCGCTGGCGCCAGCGGCACGGCTCGTTTCAGGCGCTCGGGATCGCCTCGTTCGGCCCGGTCGATTCGCGGCCCGGGTCGCCGACCTGGGGATTCATCACCTCGACTCCCAAGCAGGGCTGGCGCGACACTAATGTCGCGCAGCGCCTCGGCCAGCGCGCCGGTGTCCCGGTCAACTTCGACACGGATGTGAATGGCGCCGCATTCGCCGAGGGACGCTGGGGCGCGGCGCGCGGACTCGGCGATTACGCTTACGTCACCGTCGGCACGGGAATCGGCGCCGGCAGCATCGTGCGCGGGCGATCCGTGTTTGGTTTGACGCATACCGAGCTGGGCCACATCCGCGTGGCCCGCGTGCGCGGCGATGCCTTCCCCGGCACCTGTCCGTTTCACGGCGACTGCATCGAAGGGCTGGCCTCCGGCCCGGCCATCGAGGCGCGCGCGGGCAAACCCGCGGCGCAGCTGCCACAGGATCACCCTGCCTGGGACTTCGTCGCGCACGGTCTCGCGCAGTTGTTGCACACAATGGTGCTGTCGACCGCACCCCTGCGCATCCTGCTCGGCGGCGGCGTGATGAGCGCGCAGCCGCATCTCTTCGAGCGCATCCGGCGGGAGCTGAAACGCAGCCTGAATGGTTACGTCGTGGCGCCGGAACTCGATCAGGATCTGGATGATTTCGTGGCGCCGCCCGGACTCGGCACGATGGCCGGTCCGCTCGGCGCCCTGGCACTGGCGGCCGATGCGGCCAATGACTTTCCCGCGCGTGAGTACTCGCGCGCGGCGCATTAGTTTCTCCGACACATCTCAGAGGGGCACGATGGACTCTAACTACAAAGGCATGCGCGCAGGTTTTGCGACGGTGACCACCCTGTTTTTCATGTGGGGTTTCATCACCGTTTCGATCGATCCGTTGATCGCGGCGCTCAAGGCGCTGTTCGACTTGAGTTATGCGCAGGCGATGCTCACGCAGTTCGCCTTCTTCATGGCGTACTTCGTGGTGTCGCTGCCGGCCGCGGCGCTGATCGCCCGGCTCGGCAACAGCAAGTCGATCATGTTCGCGCTCGGCGTGATGGTCATCGGCTGCCTCGTCGTTCCGGCGGCTACCTACTTCGAAACCTACTCGCTGGTGCTCGTGGCGTTGTTCGTCATCGCCAGCGGCATCACTATCCTGCAGGTCGTCGCGAATCCGCTGGCCGCGGCCTTGGGTCCGCCGGAGCGGTCGCACTTCCGGCTCACGTTCTCGCAGGCGTTCAATTCCCTGGGAACCTTCCTCGGGCCGATTCTCGTCTCGGGCGTGATTCTCGCCGGCGGCATCTTCGCGGTGACACACGGCGCGGAAATCACGCCGGAACTGCGCGCCGAATCTTTCCGGAAAATCGACAGCGTATTCCTCGCCATCGCGGGTGCGCTGGTGCTGCTCGCGTTGTTCATCTACGCGTTCCGCAAGTTGCTCGACGTGACGAAGCCGGTCGACGAGGGCCAGCGTGCTTCGGTGACGACGGCGCTGAAGTCACGCTGGGCGCTGTTCGGCGCCGGCGCGATCTTCCTGTACGTGGGCGCCGAAGTTTCGATCGGCAGCGCCATGACGAACTTCCTCGCCGGGCCGGACATGCTGAACATCTCGCTCGAAGAGGCCGGCAAGATGGTGAGCTTCTACTGGGGCGGCGCGATGGTCGGCCGCCTGATCGGCAGCGGACTGCTGTTCCTCGTGAAGCAACGCGCGCCCTGGCTGCTCGCGGCCTTCGCGTTCGGCGCGGCGGTGTTGTGTCTGGCCGTGTCGCAGATGCATGGTTCGACGGCCGCGTATCTCGCGTTGTCCATCGGACTGTTCAACTCGATCATGTTCCCGGTGATCTTCACGCTGACGCTGGAGCGTTCGAGCGCCTCTCCCGCGGCGACCTCGGGGCTGCTGTGCCTCGCGATCGTCGGCGGCGCGATCCTGCCGTACCTCTACGGCCTGATCGCGGACTCCGCCGGCCTGCACGCGGCGTACTTCCTGCCCGCCGCCGCGTACCTGCTGATAGTCGTATTCGCAGGCGCCGCGAGTGGTGCGAAGATCTATCAACACGGTACGGCGACCGCCACCGCCGGTCACTGATCGGGAGCGTCATGGAAGACAAGGTTCGCATACACGCGCAGCACAGCCGGCTCTGCGGCTGGCTGTGTGATGCGGCCTATCCACTCTGGTCCACCCGCGGGCGCGATCCCGCGGGTGGGTTTCACGAGCGACTGACGCAGGACGGCGCGCCCCTGGCCGAGCCGCGCCGCTCGCGCGTGAATCCGCGCCAGGTGTATTGCTTCGCCGTGGCGCCGTCGCTCGGCTGGCGGGGCGACTCGGCCGCGCTCGTGCAACACGGTCTCGACTACTTCCTCGCGCGTTACCGCCGTTCCGACGGACTGTTCCGCACGCTGGTCAACGCGGACGGCAGCCCGCGTGACGACAAGGCATTGCTGTACGACCAGGCGTTCGGACTGCTGGCCTTCAACGTCGCGACGTCCGTCGGAACCGCGCGCGTGGAGCGCGAGAGGCTGGCGCTCGAGTTGATGAGGCTGGTGTTCGAGAAGCTGAAACGCAGCGCGGGTCCCGGCTTCGAGAGCGGCGTGCCCGCAAGCCTGCCGCTGCTGTCGAATCCGCACATGCACCTGTTCGAAGCCGCGCTCGCGGGCAGTGAGATGTGCCCGGAGAACACGCTGTGGAAGTCACTCGCCGACGAACTGGCCGAGCTCGCGCTCGCGAAGTTCATCGACCCCGTCAGCGGCGCGCTGCGCGAGTTCTTCGATGCGGACTGGAATCCGGCGCCGGGCATCGAAGGCCGCATCGTCGAGCCCGGGCACCAGTTCGAGTGGGCGTGGTTATTGCTTCGCTGGAGTGGAACGAAACACCCGCGCGCGCGCGAAGCGGCATTGAAACTCATCGACGTCGGCGAGCATTACGGCGTGCGCAATGGCCTCGCGACCAATAGTTTGCTGGATGATTTCTCCCCGCATGATCCCGGCGCGCGCCTGTGGCCGCAGACCGAGCGGATCAAGTCCGCCGCGCTGGCGGCGCGTCTAACCGGCGAACCACGTTTCTTCGCGATGACGGCGGCCGCGACGGATGGGTTGTTCCGATACCTGGAGACACCGGTCGCCGGACTCTGGTACGACCGCATCGACGCCGGCGGCAAGACGGTCGATGAACCAGCGCCGGCCAGCAGCTTCTATCACCTGGTTTCCGCGATCGCCGAGCTCAGCGCGCTGGCCCGCCACGTCTGAAGCCGGCTGGTCGACTCAGTTCGCCGGACGCGGCCCGGTCGACTCGCGGCACACCATGCGATACGGAATCTCGATGCTTTTCGGCGGCAGTTCGTCGCCCATCGAGCGGAACAACATGTCCGCGGCCTGGTGCGCCATCTCGTAG
>JAKFFF010000087.1:0-112491 GCA_036677145.1 Alcaligenaceae bacterium | reverse complement strand
GCCGAGGGCTTTCTGGCGCTCGAAGGTCGCTTCGCGCACCTTGTCCCAACCCTGGTCGAACTTGCCCTTGTACTTGTCTATCCACTCCTTCGGCACGTGATGCGGCGCGTGTGTCGCGCCCGGCGCGAAGTAGATGAAGAACGGCTTGTCGGGCATCAGCGCCTTCTGCTGGCGCACCCATCCGATGGCCTTGTTGGTCATGTCTTCCGTGAAGTGGTAACCCTCTTCCGGGCTCTTCGACTGCTCCATCGGCGTCGTGCCTTCGTAGATTGCCGGATACCACTGGTTGGTCTCGCCGCCGATGAAGCCATAGAAATACTCGAATCCGCCGCCACCGCTCGGCCACTGATCGAAGGGGCCCATGGGGCTCGTCTGCCACACGGGCACCTCGTGACACTTGCCGAATTGCGCGGTCGAGTAGCCGTTGAGCTTGAGTGTCAGCGCGAGCGGCGCCTTGTTTTTCGGCAGAACCGAGCTGTAGCCCGGCGCGGAGGTCGCGATCTCGCAGATGCCGCCCATGTTCACGGAGTGGTGATTGCGCCCGGTGAGCAGCGCCTGGCGCGTCGGCGAACACAGCGCGGTGGTGTGAAAGCGATTCAGCTTGAGCCCGCCCATCGCGAGCTTTTCGGCATTCGGTGTCGGGATCGGACCGCCGAACGCGCTCGAGGCGCCGAAGCCGCAATCGTCGATGAGCACGATGAGCACATTCGGCGCGCCCTTCGGCGGCCGCAGTGACGTGATCGGGGGGTACTTCGTGTCCGGATCCTTCGCGTCGTAGGTTGTGATACCCACATGCTGTGAATCCGGAATCGGCAGGATCGATCGCTGGACTGAATCTTCGGAACTCATTGTCTACTCCGCTGAATGATTCGTGGGTTTCCGCCCTTAGGAGCTATGCTTCGCCGCATCGCACGAAAACAACCGGAGAAGAAACATGCGAATCGCCGCAATCACATTGTTAGTGCTCCTGGCCGCGCCCCTCACGGTCAATGCACAGGCGGTGAATGCAAATACGACCAAAGCAGTACTGGTCACCGGCGCGAGTACGGGCATCGGCCGAAAGATCACCGAACATCTGGCTTCGAAGGGTCACTTCGTCTACGCGGGAGCGCGCAAGGAAGAAGACTTGAAGGCGCTGGGCGCCATCAAGAATGTCCAGGCGATCAGGCTCGATGTCACACGCCAGGCCGATATCGACGCCGCCGTCGAAACCATCAGGAAAGCCGGCCGCGGCCTGCATGGCCTCGTGAACAACGCCGGAATCGCGGCCGTCGGATCCATCGCCGACACGTCGCTCGAGGAATTCGATCTCGTGATGCAGGTGAACGTGTACGGCCCGTATCGCGTCTCGAAATCCTTCGCGCCGCTGTTGGTCGAGTCGAAAGGCCGTGTCACGACGATCGGCTCGATCTCTGGCGTGCTCGCCGGCCGCGATCTCGCGGCGTATTCCATGAGCAAACACGCGATCGAGGCGTTCACGGACTCGTATGCGGCGCAGATGGCGCCGCTCGGCGTCACCGTCAACGTCGTCGAACCCGGCAACTACAACTCCGACATCGGCAAGAACGCGACAAAACGCACCGGCTCCGAAAGCCGCTTCACGGATCGCAGCAAATACAAGGAGCCGGACGAGGTCGCGGCCGCCGTCGAGCTGGCCTTGTTCGAAGCGAGCCCCAAACGCCGCTACATGGTGGTTCCCGAACAGCGTGAGGCGGAGGTCACGATCCGCAAACAGATCGAGCAGCTCGCGCAGCTCAACGAGGATCAGCCATACACCTACGACCGCGATGCGCTGGTCAGGATGCTCGACGAGGCGCTCGCAAAAACCCGGCCGCGGAGCAAGTGAGCCGCGGCGCGTGGTGGTAACCTCCGGGCACACCCTCGCAGCAGGTGACGCATGGCCAGAAAGAACATTCTCGTCCCGGTAGACGGCTCATCGAGCTCGCTGCGCGCGCTCGAATTCGCGGCCGACCGGTATCGCCGCGGCGAATACGCCGACCTGCTCGTGCTCAACGTGCAACCCACCCTGCCGCCGAGCCGGTTCGTGTCGCGGGCGATGATCGCCGAGCACATCGAACGCCAATCCGCCGAGGCGCTGGATCCGGCGCGCAAGACAGCGCGGCGAAGTGGAGTGCGGCCCACGTTCCACGTGGAGAAAGGCGAGCCCGCGGAAGCCATCGTGAAGTTCGCGCGCCGCCACAACTGCGACGAAATCGTGATGGGCACCCGCGGCCAGGGCCGCGTCAAGGGAATGCTGATGGGATCCGTCGCGAGCAAGGTGGTTCACCTGACGCGCGTCGCCGTCACGCTGGTGAAGTGACGCCGGTCAGAAGATCACCTTGAGTAATTGATCGGCGAGTTGTTCGAGCGAGAACAACGTGAACAGCAAGGGCAGGAGCGGCAGCGCCGCTGCCATGATGAGCGCCATGACGTTGTTCCAGCCGAAGGGCACGAAACCCACCGAGCTCGCCATCGAGTGGCTGTTGCCGAGATCGGCGAGGGACTGGATATCGGAGCTGCCCAGCAACTCCTCATCCGGCGGATTTTCCCGCAGCCATTTCTCCTCGAACCGGCGCGCGTAACGCACGCCGAGCCGGGCGAATTCACCCGCGCCCTTCCGGCTGGCGCGCACCAGGTGCGGCGTGAATACCAATAACGGCGCAAGCACCGCGATGACGAAGAAGCCGATGAATCCGACGATCTGCACTTTGAATTCCAGCAGGTTGTGGCCTTCGTATGCGATCTGCGTGGCGATCATTCCCGCGAGCACCGCGCCCTGTCCGGAGAGAATCGGCCAGAACGCGTGACTGCCGCGGCCCAGAAATCCGAGCCCCGCCGTCCTGTCCGGATGAGTCGGGATCAGGCACAGGTTCAGCCGCGAAATACGCCACAAGAGTGACAGCCAGATGAAGTAGCGCAGGTACCAGCGCAGCAGGATGAACTGGAACATCGGCAGGCTCACGAGTACCCACCAACGCCCCGCCGGCGTGAGGTGCATGTCTCCGCCCTGGGTCGTGGCATACCAGCTGGCGCTGTCGACGGCGATATTGTTCCGCCACACCCAGTGACCGACCGTGTAAACGAACACCAGCAACGCGGCTTCCAGCACCACCGAGTTTCGCCAGCGCAGCGTGGAGGCGATCATCGCATTGAATTTCGGCAGCTCGTCGTCGCGCACCAGCCCGCGCATCACGAAGTTTTCGACCACGGGTTTCAGCCGCCGGTGAATTATGACTTCGGCGGCAATGAGCAACGGCAATGCCACGAAGTAACGGGCGTATGTTTCGATGTCTGCAAGTAACGGAATTTCCACCTTGCCCGGAAACGCATGCCCCGAGTAGACGGAAAGCACCAGCAACGGCAGCCACGCGATCGCCGTCAGGACGAACATGCGCCGCTTCAGCAGCCGCAGGGCATCGTCGCACAGGTGCGTGCGCCGGAAGATCTGGAACAGCGGCCCTCCGAGCACCAGCGAGAATTCCGGCGCCGCCTGCGGGCCGGCGGGCCGTGCTTTCGTTTGGCTCATTGGTAGTTAGTACCCGGAATGCGGCGGTGTCCGCTGCCGCCGAAGTTTGGCGCGCGGCGGTGGCGCGGCCCGTACGACCAAAGGACTATGGGAGCGCGGCGGGTATCCGGAATGTGCGGCAATGCGGCATCGGGCGCCGCGAAATTCAGCGCTCGTGCGGCGCTTTCTCGACGTGACCGCCGAATTGCTTGCGCATGGCCGACAACACGCGGTCGGCGAACAATGCGTTGCCGCGCGACTGGAACCGGCTGAACAACGCGGCGCTGATCACCGGCGCCGGGACGCCCTCGTCGATCGCGGCGGCCAGTGTCCAGCGGCCTTCGCCCGAATCGGCGACGTGCCCGGAAAATTCCGCAAGATCCGCATCATCACGCAGTGCGTGCGCGGTCAGATCCAGCAGCCACGATGAAATCACGCTGCCGTGACGCCACAGCTCGGTGATCTGCGGCAGGTCGAATTCGTACTGGTAGAACTGCCCGGTGCTGATCGGCGCAGTTTCGGCGTCCGCGGCGCGCGCGTCCTTGCCCATCGACGCGTTGTGCAGGATGTTGAGACCTTCGGCATACGCGGCCATGAGTCCGTATTCGATGCCGTTGTGGATCATCTTCACGAAGTGACCCGCGCCGTGTGGCCCGCAATGCAGATAGCCACGCGAGGCGGTCGATTCGCCCGCACCGGACGCATTCGGCCCGGGCGCGAGCGCCGCGAAGATTGCGTCGAGTTGCCGCACCGGACCTTCGGGTCCGCCGATCATGAGGCAGTAACCACGGTCGAGGCCGGCCACGCCGCCGCTGGTGCCGACGTCGAGGTAAAACACGCCGGTCTCCCCCAGCGTCTTGCCGCGCCGCACGTCATCGCGGTAGTAGGAATTTCCGCCGTCGATGACGATGTCGCCCGCGGCGAGCAGCGGCACGAGTTCTTCGAGCACCCCGTCGACCACGGCCGCGGGCACCATGAGCCAGATCGCGCGCGGCGCCGGCAGTGCGAGCACCAGTTCGCGCAGCGACGCGACGCCGGTGATTCCCGCGCCGGTCAGGGCGCGCACGGCGTCGGCATGCGAATCGTGCACGACACAGGATATTCCGGCGCGCGCGATACGCCGGGTCATGTTCGAGCCCATGCGTCCAAGACCGACCATGCCGAGCGACTGGATGTTCAAATTGGCTCCAATGGTGATCAGCGGTAAGTCTGCACCATTGCCGAGAGCTCGCGCAGGAAATCGCGCGACTGCGACAGGCCGGGCCTGGCAGAAACGAAAGGTTCGCGATACCAGGCCCAGGGATACTCGACGCTGCGTTGCGGCCGATCCGCGCGCAGCAACGTGAATACACGATTGCTGAATCCGCGCCGGATCGTCGTCGCGATCTTTTCGGAGGCCACGGCATACACTGCGCCGTCGACCATCACGAACAGTCCCTGCCGGTAGTTAGGTTGCGCGTCGTAGCGGTCGCGGACGGCCGCGAAGTATGCGGCGAAAACCGGCCCCTTCACGGATTCGATCTCGGCGCCGACGCCGAGCACGTGCGCTGGATTACGCGGCTCGCCCATCGGCTCGACCTCGGCGCGCGCCGCGACGATAGTGAGGCTGTAGAAACCCTTGGTGGCGTCCTGGGTGCCACCGAAAGCCCGGACGCAGACTCGCCCGGAATCGGGAAGCCGGCTGGTGTCGTTTACAAACATGGACCAAACATATGACGGTAGTTCGCGTGCCCGATCAATGGGGATCCGCGATGAGACAGTCAGAAGCGGGAATGGTTGCGCAACCATAACTGCGGTTTCCACGCATTGCGAGAGTACCTCCGCAACACCTCTAACTCCGGGCCCGATCCTTCTGCCGCTCGCGCGACGCCTCCGTACCCAGACGCGCGAACCCGAACACATCCGTCAGTTCGTGGCTCCGGTTCTCGATACCCGCACGCACTATGTCGCCTGCGTGCACCGAATAGGTAATTCCGTTGCCGCCATAACAAAGTGCATATGAAACGCGCGGATCCTGTCCGGGCGCCGTCCCGATGAGCGGCAGCCCGTCGCGCGTTTCCGCGAAGCTGCCGGCCCAGGCGGTTTCGATCGGCGGCGGATCGGCGCCGAACAGCTCGCGGTATTTCGCGGTGAGGCGCAGCACCTGGCGTGGCAGCAACGCGTCACGCGCGGCGGTGCTCTGGAACGGCACGTCCTCGCCGCCCACGATCAGGCGCCCGTCGCTGGTCGTGCGCGCATATAGATAGGGGCGCGCGCTTTCCCAGACCAGCGGCAGACGCAGTGTGGGGCTGTCCGCCGCACACGGCTCCGTGACGAACGCGAAGGTGTTGTTGACCTTCGCCACTTCACCCGCCAGGAAGTCGAGCGATTCGTATCCCGCGCACACCACCGCGTGATTTGCGATCACTTCCGCGCCGCCCACCGTGAGCAACCGCAGCTCGCGTCCAGCGGTTTCGATCCTGGTAACCCGGCAGCGCGAGAACACGCGCACACCGTGCCGGCTGCACGCGCTCAACAGTGAGCGCGTGAGCCGCAGCGGATCTACTTGCGCGCCGAGCGCGGAGAGAATGGCCCCGGGCCGGCGAATGCCATATCGTTGCTCGAGCACGGCCCCGTCGAGCCACTCGCAGGCAAGGCCAATCGCTCGCCTCGCGGCGACTTCGCCCTGCAACGCCACGGCGTCCTGCTCGTTCGACGCAACGTACAGGCTGGGCCGCCGTTCGTAGTGCGCGCCCGGCAGCAGTTCGGGCAGCCGCGTCTCGAGCCGCGCGAAGCTGGCCGCGCACGCCCGGTATGCGAGCGCCGCGCGCTCCGCGCCGACCAGGCGTACCAGGTCGACCAGGTGTGTGTCGATTTCGTACTGCAGCAGCGCGGTCGATGCCGCGGTACTGCCCTGCGCCGGTTCGCGCGCGTCGAGCACGACGATGCGCCGCCCGCTGGCGATCAGCGCATCGGCCACGAGCGCGCCGGTTATACCGGCGCCGATGATCGCGACGTCGCAGCGCACGGTCTCGTTCAACCCGACACCCGCGTCACCGACGCCGTCGTGCATCAGCCACCACGGCGCGCCCGTCCGCACGCGGTGCGCACCCGATTTGCGGAACGGCCACATGTCCCGAGCATACGCAGTGGCCGCGCCCTGCCCTGTAAGAATGCACGCGCCGGGTATGGAGATTCCGGCGTACTACCTAACTACCCAAAAAGCAAATCGGCCGTGTAGGAGGATTCCGACAGCGCGACGGCGCCTGATGGCATGGCGTGAGCGGCAATGGTTTCGCGTAATGCAGGTTCTCCACTTACCGGGCGGACGGCATCTTGCACCCGAAAATTCGCGGCTTGTTCGAGCGGTTCTCCGGTCCTCACTGGAACGACGAACAGATCCTGCGCGAGGAAATCTTCAGCATTGAACGGCTGGAGGAACACGCCCGCAGCCTCGCGGCCGCGCAGCAGGTCACGCGACAGCCGGGGTTGGGCCGCTCTCTCGGCGCGCGCCTGCGCAACAACGAGAAGGCGCTGCTGGCCAGCTACCGGGCCACCGCCCGGGCCGTGGACGAAGGACGCGGCATCACACCCGCCGCCGAATGGGTGCTCGACAACTATCACGTCGTCGAGGAGCAGATTCGCGAGATTCGCGAGGATCTGCCGCAGGGGTTCTACCGTCAGCTGCCCAAGCTCGCGACGGGACCGTTCGCGGGATTTCCGCGGGTGTTCGGTCTCGCGTGGGCCTACGTCGCGCACACCGACAGCCGCTTCGAGCCCGAAACCCTGCGGCGCTTCGTACGCGCCTACCAGCAGATCGAGCCACTGACCATCGGCGAGTTGTGGGCGGTGGCCATCACGCTGCGCATCGTGCTGGTCGAGAACCTGCGCCGCGTCGCGCAGCGCATCGGCACCAGCCGCGCCGCGCGCGAGGATGCCGATGCGCTCGCGGACCGGCTGCTCGGCGTCAACGGCCAGCGCGCCGAACCCAACGCGCTGAAAGCCTGGAAGAATCGCAGCGGACAGCTCGCGCCCGCATTCGCAGTGCAACTGGTGCAGCGCCTGCGCGACCAGGATCCGGCGGTGACACCCGCGCTGGTGTGGCTCGAATCTTGTCTGCAGGCGCAATCGTTGAGTCCCGAACAGCTCGTGCAGGACGAGCACCAGCGCCAGGGCGCCTCGAACGTCACCGTGCGCAACATCATCACCAGCATGCGGTTGATGTCCGACGTCGACTGGGCCGAGTTCTTCGAAAGCGTGAGCCTGGTGGACGAAGTGCTGGGCGCCTCCAGCAATTTCGGCGCGATGGATTTCGCGACTCGCAACCTGTACCGCAACGCCATCGAAGAGCTGGGGCGAGGTTCGCAGAAATCCGAATTGCAGATCGCGCAACAAGTGCTCGAGTTGGCCGCGCAGGCACACGCCGATCGCGAACGCGATCCCGGTTTCTATCTGATCGGCGAAGGACGCCGCCACCTCGAGGGCACGATCGGATTTCGCGCCGCGTTCCGCGACTGGCCGGCACGCATCGCCTTCACGGCGGGCGCCGCCGATTACGTCGCCGCGATTGCGTTCTCGACCGCGCTGATCCTGGCCGCCGCGCTCGCGTTGATGCAGCGCCTCGGCATCCAGGGTCCCATGCTCGGTTTGCTCGGCATACTCGGCGTGATCCCCGCGGCCGACATCGCCATCGCGCTGGTGAATCGCGCGGTGACACGCGGTCTCGGCGCCAGCCGCCTGCCCGGCCTTGCGCTGCGTGACGGTGTGCCCGAGGAAATGCGCACTTTGGTCGCCATGCCCGTGATGTTGTCCTCGCCGCAGTCGGTGGAAGAACACCTGCACCGGCTCGAGATCCATTACCTGGCGTCGCCCGACGATCAGCTGCATTTCGCGCTGCTCTCCGACTGGGTGGACGCGGACACCGAACACCTCGCCAACGACGACGCGTTGCTCGACATCGCCGTGCTCGGCATCGCGCGGCTGAATCGCCGTTACGGCGCGGCCGCCGGCGGCGAGCGGTTCCTGCTGTTGCATCGCAAGCGCCTGTGGTGCGAAAGCGAGCAGCGCTGGATGGGGTGGGAGCGCAAGCGCGGCAAACTGCAGGAACTCAACCGGCTGCTGCGCGGCGCCATCGACACGACCTACATCACCAGCACGGGTCGCTCGCCTTGGGTGCCCGAGGGCGTGCGCTACGTGCTCACGCTCGATGCCGATACGCGCGTGCCACGCGAGGCGCCGCGCCGCCTGATCGGCAAGATGGCGCACCCGCTCAATCGGCCGCTTTTCGATGCGAAGCTGGGGCGCGTCGTCGACGGCTACGCGATCCTGCAGCCGCGCGTCGCGTTTTCGTTGCCGGTGAACGTCGAGGCGACGCCTTTCCAGCGAGTCTTCTCCGGAGCCGCCGGTGTCGACCCGTACGCCGCGGCGATCTCCGACGTGTACCAGGACCTGCTCGGCGAAGGCTCCTTCGCCGGCAAGGGCATCTACGATGTCGATGCGTTCGAAGCCGCGCTCGCCGATCGCGTGCCGGAAAGTTCGCTGCTCTCGCACGACCTGTTCGAAGGCATCTTCGCCCGCGCCGGCCTCGCCTCCGACGTCGAAGTGGTCGAGGAATTTCCGGCGCGTTTCGACGTCGCCTCGTTGCGGCAACATCGCTGGGTGCGCGGCGACTGGCAGTTGTTGCCGTGGATCTTCGGGCGCCGCGATCTCGGCGCCGCCAAACACCATCGCGGCGAGGGCCGGCTGCCGCTGATCGGCCTGTGGAAGATGCTCGACAACCTGCGCCGCTCGCTGTCCGCGCCCGCCAGTGTCGCCGCGCTGCTGGCCGCATGGACGCTGCCGCTGCCCGCGGCGCTCGCCTGGTGCGGCTTCATCGTGCTCGCGCTCGCGATCCCGACGTTGCTGCCGGTGTTCGCGGCCATCATTCCGCGCCGTTCGACTGTCACCTGGCGCAGTCACCTGCGCGCGCTCGCGCTCGATCTCGGGCTCGCGCTGGCGCAGACGGCGCTGCTGATCACGACGCTTGCCTACCATGCCTGGCTCATGGGCGACGCCATCGTGCGCACCCTGTGGCGCATGGTCGTGAGTCACCGGCACCTGCTCGAATGGATTCCGGCGGACCTGCTGACGGTGAGCCGCGGCGACTTCGGCAGTTTCTACGTGCGCATGGGACGTGGCGTGTTGCTCACGCTGGTGATCGCCGTGGCGGCCATCGTGCTCAACGACGGCAAACTACCCACGATCGCGCTGCCTTTCCTGCTGGCGTGGCTCGCGGCCCCGTGGGTCGCGTGGCGCATCAGCCGCGTACCGCCGCCGGCCGCGCGGGTCGAGCTGTCGACCCAGGAGCAGCTCGAGCTGCGCCTGATCGCGCGCCGCACCTGGCGTTTCTTCGAAACCTTCGTGACGCTGGAAGACCACCACCTGCCGCCCGACAACTTCCAGGAGGACCCGCACGCCGTCGTCGCGCACCGCACCTCGCCGACCAACATCGGCCTCTATCTACTTTCCACGGTGGCCGCGCACGATTTCGGCTGGTGCGGCCTGCGCGACGCGCTCGATCGCATCGAGGCGACGTTGGGAACGATCGCGCGCATGCAGAAACATCGCGGTCACCTGTACAACTGGTACGACACGCGCGACCTGCGGCCGCTGGATCCCGCCTACGTCTCCTCGGTCGACTCCGGCAATCTCGCCGCGCACCTCATCACGCTCGCCGGCGCGTTCCGCGAATGGCAGAAAGGGCCCGGGCCCGACGCCGCGAAGATCGCCGGCCTCACCGACGCGCTCGAGCTCGCGCGCCTGGCGCTGCGCGACTTCCGTTTCGTGCCCGGACTGTCGATCACGCGCCCCCTGCTCGAAACCGCATTCGCGGACCTCGAGGCCGAGCTGCGCACCGACACCGGCGTGCCGGATCCGACCATCGACAACCTCGCGCTCGCCGCCGAACGCGCTTCGACACTGGTCGACATGGTGCGCACGCTCGCGCATGAAGCCCACGCCGATCGCGACTGCGAATTGGTGCACTGGGTCGAAGCCACACGCCGCACTATCGACAGCTGGCGCAGCGACCTGCTGGCGCGCGATCCGGCGGGCTTCATTGTCGAGCATCTCGAAGGACTCGCCACGGCCGCGCTCGAATTGGCCGCGGCGATGGAGTTCGGCTTTCTGCTCGACGGGCAGCGCAAGCTGCTGTCGATCGGCTACCGCGCGACCGACGGCACACTCGACGAGAGCTGTTATGACCTGCTCGCCTCCGAGGCGCGGCTCGCGAGTTTCATCGCCATCGCCAAGGGCGACATACCGGCGCGCCACTGGTTCCGGCTCGGCCGCACCGTGACGCCGATCGGCGCCGGTGCGGCGCTGGTGTCCTGGTCCGGCTCGATGTTCGAATACCTGATGCCCGACCTGGTGTTGCGCGCGCCCGTCGGTAGTTTGCTGGCGCAATCGAGCCGGCTCATCGTCCGGCGCCAGATCCAGTACGGGGCCGAGCTCGGCCTCCCCTGGGGTGTTTCCGAATCGGCCTACAACGCACGCGATCTCGAACTCACCTACCAATACTCGAACTTCGGCGTCCCGGGCCTGGGTCTCAAGCGTGGCCTGTCCGAGAACAAGGTGATCGCGCCGTACGCGACCGGGCTCGCCGCGATGATCGACGCCAACGCCGCGCTCGCCAACTACCTCGCGTTGTCGGCAATCGGCGGACGCGGTGCATATGGGTACTACGAAGCGATCGACTTCACCGCGAGCCGCCTGCCGGAAGGCGCCACTTGCGCGCGTGTGCGCGCGTACATGGCGCATCACCAGGGCATGAGCATCGTCGCCATCGCGAATGCGCTGCTCGACGGCCAGATGCGCGAGCGTTTTCATTCCGACGTCACCGTGCAGGCTACCGAACTGCTGCTGCAGGAACGCACGCCGCGCGACGTCTCCGTCGCGCACCCGCGCGCCGAGGAAGTCGGCACCGCCGCGCGCGTGGCGGATCTGCAGATTCCGGAAGTGCGCCGCATCCGCAGCCCGCACGAATCGGCGCCGCAGACTCACCTGCTCTCGAACGGCCGCTACTCCGTCATGGTCACCGCCGCCGGTTCCGGCTACAGCCGCTGGAACGATCTGGCGGTCACGCGCTGGCGCGAGGACGCCACCCGCGACGACACCGGCAGCTACTTCCTGCTGCGCGACGTCGAGACCGGCCGCACATGGTCCGCCGGTTATCAGCCGCTTGCGACGCCGCCCGATTCCTACGACGTGAGCTTCACCGAAGATCGCGCGGAGTTCATCCGCGGGGATGGCGATCTCGTCACCACGCTCGAAATCCGCGTGTCCTCCGAGGACGATGCCGAGGTGCGGCGCGTGTCGATCAGCAACGCGTCGGGGCAGGCGCGCGACATCGAGATCACTTCGTACGCCGAAATCGTGCTCGCGCCGCAGGCCTCCGATGTCGCGCATCCGGCGTTCTCGAAATTGTTCGTGTGTACCGAATACGTGCAGCGGCACAACGCCATTCTCGCGACGCGCCGGCGCCGCGCGCCCGACGAACCGGAACTGTGGGCTTCACATCACGCGGTTCCCGAAGGCACCGTGATCGCGGGCCCGGAAATCGAAACGGATCGCGCGCGTTTCATCGGGCGCGGCCGCGAGTTGCGCGCTCCGCTCGCCCTGCTCGAGGGCCGCGCGCTTTCGGGCAATGTCGGCACGGTGCTCGACGCGGTGTTCGCGCTGCGCTACCGGATTCGGGTGCCGGCGGGCGGCAGCGCGCGCATCTCGTTCTGGACCTGCATCTCGAACAGTCGCGCGCACATGCTCGATCTGCTCGACAAACATCGCGACATCAATGCACACGCGCGCGCCGCGACCCTGGCGTGGACGCAGGCGCAGGTGCAGCTGCGCCACCTCGGCATCGATGCGGCGCAGGCGAACCTGTTCCAGCAGATCGCGGGCCGGGTCCTGTTTGCCGATGCGGCCGCGCGGCCGGCCAGCGACAACATCCGGCGTGGCGCGGGCGGACCGCACGCATTGTGGGCGCAAGGAATTTCCGGCGACCTTCCCATCGTGTTGTTGCGCGTCGAGGTTGCCGAGGATCTCGTCATCGCGCGGCAACTCATGCAGGCGCACGAATACTGGGGACTGAAACGCCTGGCCGTGGATTTCGTGATCCTGAACGAGCGCGGCGCGTCGTACATCCAGGACCTGCAGGTCGCGCTCGAATCGCTGGTCCGTGTGAGCCAGGGCCGGCCGCGCATCGCGGGCGGCGAAGGGGGCGGCAAGGTGCACGTGTTGCGCACGGATCTGATCGCACCGGAAACCCGTGCGTTGCTGCTGTCCACCGCGCGCATCGTGTTCAATGGGCGGCGCGGCACTCTCGGCGAGCAGGTGGAGCGGATGAAGCCCACGCCGACACTCGCGCCGCGCACGCCGCCGCGCGCGCCCCCGGCCACCAGTACCTCGCCCGAAACCACCGCGCGCGAACTGGAGTTCTTCAACGGCCTCGGTGGGTTCACTTCCAACGGCCGCGAATACGTCATCACGCCCGTGGCCGGCCAGCACACGCCGGCGCCGTGGATCAATGTCATCTCGAATCGGGATTTCGGCTTCCACGTGTCCGCCGACGGCGGCGGCTACACCTGGGCGCGCAACAGCCGCGAAAACGCGCTCACTCCATGGGTCAACGATCCGGTGACCGACCGCCCCGGCGAGGCTATCTACCTGCGCGACGAGGAGTCCGGCGAGATCTGGAGTCCCACCCCCGCCCCGATCCGCGTCGAGGACGCGTTCTACTCCTGCGCGCATGGGCTCGGTTACAGCCGCTTCGAACAACGCTCGCACGGGATGGAACTCGGCCTGACGATGTTCGTTCCGCCCGAGGACCCGATCAAGATCTGCCGTCTATCTATCTACAACGCCTCGACGAAGCGTCGCACGCTGTCCGTCACGGCTTATGCCGAGTGGGTGCTCGGGCCCTCGCGCGCCGCCGGCGCGCCGTATGTGCTCACCGAGATCGACAGCAGCACGCAGGCGCTGCTGGCGCGCAATCCGTGGAATTCGGCCTTCGACGGTGTGGCCTTCGCGGATCTGGCGGGCAAACAAACCGAATACACCGCGGACCGGCGCGAGTTTCTCGGCCGGTACGGCACACTCGACGCTCCCTTCGCGCTGGTGGCGGGCGCGCCGTTGTCGGGCCGCACCGGCGCGGCGCTCGACGCCTGCGCCGCATTGCGCACGCGCCTCGAGCTCCAACCCGGCGCGCGCACCGAGGTGGTGATCTTCCTTGGCCAGGCGCCCGACAAGGACACCGCGCGTGCCCTGATCGGCAAATACCGCGTGGCCGACCTCGATGCATCACTCGATGCGGTGCACGACCTATGGAAGGAAATAACCGGCCACGTGCAGGTCAAGACGCCCGACCGCGCGTTCGACATCATGATGAATGGCTGGCTGCTGTATCAGACGCTGGCCTGCCGCACCTGGGCGCGATCGGCCTTCTACCAGGCGAGTGGCGCCTATGGTTTTCGCGATCAGCTGCAGGACGCGATGGCGCTCGGACTCGCGCGCCCCGAGTTGCTGCGCGCGCAGATCCTGCGCGCCGCGTCGCGCCAGTTCCCGGAGGGCGACGTGCAGCACTGGTGGCTGCCGCACAACGGCAGCGGCGTGCGCACGCACATCAGCGACGATCGCGTATGGCTCGCGTACGTCACCGCGCATTACATCGCGCTCACCGGCGACCGGGCGATCCTCGACGAAGAACTGCCGTTCATCGAGGGCGCGCCGTTGCCGCGCGAGCGCCACGATGCGTTCTTCGAACCTACGGTCAGCGAGGAAACCGCGCCGTTGTTCGAGCACTGCCGGCGAGGACTCGAAGGCTCGCTGTACATGGGTTCGCACGGCCTGCCGCTCATCGGCACGGGCGACTGGAACGATGGCATGAATCGCGTCGGTGAACACGGCCGCGGCGAGAGCGTGTGGCTCGGCTGGTTCCTGCACGCGACGCTCACGGCGTTCGCTCCGCTCGCGCAATCGCGCGGCGAACTGGCGCTCGCCACCAATTGGCTGAACCAGGCTTCGCGGCTACGTGTCGCCATCGAGCAGCACGCCTGGGACGGCGAGTGGTACCGGCGCGGATTCTTCGACGACGGCACGCCGCTCGGCTCCGCCGAAAACGACGAGTGCCGCGTCGATGCGATCGCGCAATCCTGGAGCGTGATCTCGGGGGCCGGAAATCCCCTGCGTTCCGCGCGCGCCATGGCCGCGCTCGAGGCGCAATTGATCCGGCGCGATCCGCCGCTGGCGTTGCTGTTCACGCCGCCCTTCGAAAATTCCGCGCAGGAACCCGGCTATGTGAAGGCCTATCCACGCGGCATCCGCGAAAACGGCGGCCAGTACACACACGCGGCGATCTGGACCGTGATCGCGCTCGCGCTGCAAGGCAAGGCGGACCTCGCGATGGAAGTGTTCGCGATGCTCAATCCGATCCGCCGCGCGACCACGCGCGCCGACGTGCAGCGCTACAAGGTCGAACCGTATGCGGTGGCCGCCGACGTGTATGGCGAGGCGCCGCATGCCGGGCGCGGCGGCTGGACCTGGTACACAGGCTCGGCCGGCTGGCTGTATCGCGCGGGCCTCGAATGGATCCTCGGTTTCAGGCTGCGCGAAAACCGCCTGACTCTCGCGCCTTGCGTGCCGGCGAGCTGGCCGCGGTTCACGATCAACTACCGCTACCGTGAGACGCCCTACGAAATCACGGTGGATCAGCAACCGGGCGCGGATGCGCTCGCGCAGATCACGCTCGATGGAAAGGTGATGAGCGCGGGCCGCAATACGATCGAGCTGGTCGACGACGGCGCCGCGCATTCGGTGCACGTCGCGTGGCTGCCCGCGGCGGCGGATGAAGGTTCCGCGGCGACGCGCAATCTCTGAGCAAACACGCGCCAAACGAGAATCGCTCGCATTCGTCCATGAGCAGGCGATTCAGGCGGCATAATCGGCGCCATGATTGCCTTGTTAGAAGCACGGCGCGCCGGACTCTTCCAGCGCGAGCATCTGTGGCGCAACTGTATCGCGGGACTCATCGTCGGCATCGTGGCGCTGCCGCTGGGGATGGCCTTCGCGATCGCCTCCGGCGCGACGCCCGCGCAGGGTCTCTACACCGCGATCGTCGCCGGCCTCGCCACTTCCCTGCTCGGCGGCACGCGAGTGCAGATCTCCGGTCCCACGGGCGCCTTCATCGCGGTGCTCGCCGGCGTCACCGCGCAGTACGGGATCGCCGGCCTGCAGATGGCGACGCTCATGGCGGGCGTCATCCTGCTGCTCATGGGCCTCGCGCGGCTCGGCAGCGTGATCAAGTTCATTCCGAATCCCGTCATCGTCGGCTTCACCACCGGCATCGCCATCATCATCTGGGTCGGGCAATGGAAGGATTTCTTCGGCCTGCAACCGGCCGCATCGGGCCTGCGCTTTCACGAGAAGTTCGGCGCGCTGGTTCAGGCACTCCCTGACTTCCACCTGGCGACGACCGGCATCGCGCTGATGACGCTCGCCGCGCTCATATTCGGCAACAAGTTTCTGGCGAAGGTGCCCGGCATGCGGCGCATGCCCGCGCCCCTGCTTGCCATGTTGCTCGCGCTCGGCGTGCAGGCCGTATGGCAATTTCCCGGCGTCGCGACGATCGGCAGCGCCTTCGGCGGAATTCCGCGCAGCCTGCCGGCATTCTCGTGGCCGCACATGTCACTGCCCGACATGATTCCACTGGTGGGCCCGGCGTTTGCGATCGCTCTGCTGGGCGCGATCGAATCGCTGCTCACCGCGGTGGTCGCGGACGGCATGACCGGGACGCGCCACGATTCGAACCAGGAACTCATCGGCCAGGGCGCGGCGAACGTGCTGGCGCCGCTGTTCGGCGGATTCGCCGCGACCGGCGCCGTCGCGCGCACCGCGACGAACATCCGCAATGGCGCCACCAGCCCGTTGGCCGGGATCGTCCATGCACTCTTTCTCGTGTTCGTGATCGTCGCGCTGGCGCCGTGGGCCGCGCTCGTGCCACTAGCCGCGCTCGCCGCGATCCTGTTTTACGTGGCGTGGAACATGGCCGATTTGCGGCACGTGAGCCGGTTGTTGCGGACCTCGCCGATCGCCGACCGCTTCCTGCTGCTCATCACTTTCGTGCTCACGGTATTCGTCGACCTGGTGGTCGCCGTGAACGTGGGCGTGGTGATCGCGGCGCTGCTGTTCATGCGGCGCATGGCCGAGACGGTCCAGGTCGGCAAGCAGGAGTTCAATGGCGCGGCCATGTCGCCGGAACCGGCCGATGACGTCGTGCTGCCGAGCAACGTGCTCGTGTATCGAATCGACGGGCCGCTGTTTTTCGGCGCGGCGGAGAAACTCGAAAGCACGCTCGAGCGCACGCATCTGGGTGTCGACGCCATCGTCATCCGACTCGGGCGAGTGCCGTTCGTGGATGCGACCGGACTCAACACACTGGCGGAGATCGTGCAGCGTTTTCAGCGCCGCAAGGTACTCGTGCTGCTGTGCGGCATCCACGCCGAACTGCGCGCGCCGCTCGACGCCGCGGGCGTGACCGCGCTGGTCGGCGCCGACAACATCTGCAGCAACATGGAACAGGTTGCGGCGCGCGTGAAAGCGCTGGCAGCCCCCGCCAGTTGATTCACTTTCGAGGCCAATCGATGACCCGAATTTGTTTGCTGATTGCCCTGCTCGTCGTCCATGCGAGCCACGCCGCGGCGCCCGCCCCGGTCGCAGCGCCGAATGGAATGGTGGTCACAGCCCAGCAACATGCGACCCGCGTCGGCGTCGATGTGCTGCGCAACGGCGGAAACGCCATCGATGCGGCCATCGCCGTCGGCTACGCGTTGGCGGTGGTTTATCCGGCCGCGGGCAATCTCGGCGGCGGCGGATTCATGACGGTGCAGTTCGCGGATGGGCGCCGCACGTTCATCGACTTTCGCGAGACCGCGCCGCTCGCGGCCACGGCCAACATGTTCCTCGACGCGCAGGGCAACGTGATTCCGGACGCCAGCACGCGCGGACACCTGGCGGTCGCCGTGCCCAGCACCGTGGCCGGCCTCGAATACGTACGCGAGAAATACGGCACGTTGCCGCGCGCGCGCCTGATCGCGCCGGCCATCCGGCTCGCGAGCCAGGGGTTCGTGCTCGAACAGGGTGATGCCGATCTGCTGCACGAAGCGACCGACGACTTCCGCAAGGATCCGGCTTCGGCCGCGATTTTCCTCGCTCGTAACCAACCGATCGAACCCGGCGCGAAGCTGGTGCAGAAGGATCTCGCGCGCACGCTGAACAACATCAGCCGCCAAGGCGCCGCGGGCTTTTATCGTGGTGAAACCGCGGCCGCGCTGCTCGCCGCCAGCCGCGCGGGCGGCGGCATCCTCTCGCAAGCGGATTTCGACAGCTACCGCGTGCGCGAACTCGCGCCGCTCGAATGCGACTATCGCGGCTTTCGCATCGTCTCCGCGCCACTGCCGAGCTCGGGCGGCGTCGTGTTGTGCGAGATGCTGAACATCCTCGAGGGTTACCCGCTCAACGAATATGGCTATGGCTCGGCGCGCGCCGTGCACGTGCAGATCGAGGCCATGCGCCACGCCTACGCGGATCGCAATCAGCTGCTGGGTGACTCATCCGTGGCGACGAATCCGCTCGAGTTGCTCACGGGCAAGGACTATGCGAAGCGGATCCGTGAGCGCATCGACCTCACGCGCGCGGGCGATTCGGATGCGTTGCGGATCGCCGCGCCGCCGCGCGAAGGCACACACACCACGCACTACTCCATCGCGGACAAATTCGGCAATGCCGTCGCGGTGACCTACACGCTCAATGACTGGTTCGGCGCGCGCGTGACCGCGGCGGGCACCGGCGTGTTGCTCAACAACGAGATGGACGATTTCACCGCGAAGGTCGGCGTGCCCAACATGTACGGCCTCGTGCAAGGCGAGTCGAACCGCATCGAGCCCGGCAAGCGGCCGTTGAGTTCGATGACACCGACCATTGTCCTGCGCGATGGAAAACCCTGGATGGTGCTCGGTACTCCGGGCGGCAGCCGCATCATCACCGCGGTGATGCTGACGTTCATCAACGTGGTCGATTACGGCATGGACCTGCAGGAGGCGGTCAACGCACCGCGTATCCATCAGCAGTGGCTGCCCGAGGCGACGTACGTCGAGTTGCGCGCGCTGAGTCCGGACACGCGCAAGATCCTCGAAGGCATGGGGCACGAACTCACCGTGCCCCAGCCCGAGAATCACGTCGCCGCGATCATCATCGGCGCGCCGGGGTTGAACGCGCCGCCGGTGGGCCCTAACAAGTTCTACGGTGCGATCGATCCGCGCCGCAACACCGGTCTCGCGCTGGGATATTAGAGTTTCAGATTCTTGCGCAGGAACTCGTCGGACTTGCGCAGCAGGTCGGCGCGCGCGGTGCCGTCGCGCAGGCTGTGCTCGAGCTTCGGATACTCGACCAGCTGGCTCGATTTTCCCGCACCACGCAAGGCGCTCTGCATGAGTCGCGACTGCCCTATTTCGACGTTCATATCCATGCCACCGTGGAACATGAGCACCGGCGCCTTGAAGACCTGCGGGTGCGTGGCCGGCGAGCCTTCCTTCACATGCGGACCGCTGCCGATGAAGTCCGCGTCCACGAAGGCGTTCGAGTACCGAGACATGCGCCATTTCATCAGCGCATCGAGATCCGTTACCGGCGCCACCGCGACGATCGCCTTGAACAGGTCCGCGTCGAGCACGTTGGCCTGCAGGACGGCATACCCGCCGTAGGACCAGCCGACGGCCGCGAGTTTGTTCGGGTCCGCGATGCCCTGCGAGACCATCCAGCGGCCCGCGTCGCACACGTCGCCGATCGAGGTTTTCCAGCTGCGGAAGCCGTTCTCCCTGAGCCACTGCTCACCGTAACCATCGGAACCACGGTAGTTAGGCTGGATGACCGCGAAGCCGCGCTGCGCGTAGAACTGCGACAACCAGTCGAAACCCCATTCATCGCGCGACGCCGGACCGCCGTGCGGCATCACGATGGCCGGCAGACCCTTCGCCTCCGTGACTCCGGGAGGCAGCGTCAGGTAGGCCGGAATCGGCGTTCCGTCCGCGGCCGGGTACGTGATCGACTTCACCTGCGAAAGCTTCTTGCCGGCGAGCGCCGGGCGAACCGGCGCGAGCAGCGAGAGAGCTTTCTTGTCGCGTTGATAGACGTACCAGTTGCCGGGGTCGATGTCGCTGCTCGCATGCACCACGAGCACCTGCTCGTCCGCGCTCGCGCTGATGAAGTCGATCAACGGCAGCTTCGGCAATGCGCGCGACAACATGTCATGCAGCTTCTTGTATTCGGGATCGAAGTATTCCGCATACCGCCGCTCGGTGGCGTACGTACCGCCGATCACCCGGCCACCGCGCCCGATGGTGATCACGCCGTCGATGTCGACCTTGTCGGAAGATAGAACCTTCTCGCGCTTCTGCGATTCGTCGAGCGTGACGCGAAAAAGGGCATTCCGGCCGTCCAGTCCTTCGAGCACGTACACGGCGTTGAGGTTCGGATCGACCGCCAGCGGAATGATGCCCTTGCCGCGCCCACCGCTGTTCCGGTCGGAAACGTAGGTGCCCAACGGCCGCCATTCGTGACTGTCACGCAAGCGATATGCATACGATTCAGTGCCGGTCAGAAAACCGGATTCCGCGTATTCAACTGAACTCATCACGCGGATGTTGCCCAGGCCGTCGGAAATGTATTGGCCGACCTGCTTGCCGGGCCTCTCGACCGACGTGGCCTTGCCGGTGCGCGTATCGATCCGGTCCACGCCCAGACCTTCAAGCGTGCGGGCCGTGAGTCTGCCGGTCGACTTTTCCGGAACGTAGTCGCGCTCCATCAGAACTGAACCATCGACGCCGTTGAGCCAATCCACGACGCGACCGTCGTGCTGACGCTTGCCAACCTGGTCGATCGAATCTTTCGTGCCGAGGAATACCTGTTTGCTGCCGTCCGCGTTCATCGCCACGATTCGCGAGATGACCAGCAATACCCCTTGCGGCTTTTCGATGCCGTAAAGCGTGCATACGAGGCGGTCCGCCGCGGACCAATCGCAGCCCCCGATGTTGATCGGGTTGCCATCGCCGCGCGTGACCTGCGAGGCGCTGCCCGTCGTGAGGTCCACGACCACGGCGACGGTACTGGCGTCGGTGCCGGCGCCGACGTAGACGAGTTTCTTGCCGTCCGCGGACAACGCGGCCGAAAAGATCGCTTCGCGGGCGCCGAAAGCGGCCGCATCGTCCGCGGCTTCTGGCGCGGCGACGGCGCAAACGGAGGCGGAGGCGAGACCTGCGAGTAGGAGAAGTCTTATGGTTTTCATGGCCGGGAATTCTGCCCGATCACGATTCGCCTATGGAAGACGGACGGCCAAACTAGAACCGATCTGATCTTCCCCTCGGGGCGCCCCCGGGCGATCCCTGCCTACTCCTTCCAGCCGCCGCCCAGCGTCTGGTACAGCCGCACGGTATTCGCCGCGCCTGCGAGACGCGTCACGATGAGTTGGCGCTGCGCGGTGTAGAGGTCGCGCTGCGCGATCAGCGCGCCGAGGTAACTGTCGACGCCGCCGCGGTAACGGACCTCGGCGAGCCGATAGCTCGCTTCGGACGCACGCGTGAGCGCCTCCTGCGCACGCAATTGCTCCTCGAGCGTGCTGCGGGCGACGAGTGCATCGGCCACTTCGCGGAACGCCACCTGGATGGATTGCTCGTAGCGCGCGATCTCGGTGCGCTTGCGCACGTTGGCGAGATCGAGGCCGGCAAGGTTCGCGCCGCCGCTGAAGATCGGCAGCCGCACCTGCGGCGCGAAGCTCCAGCTCGTGTGACCGGTCTGGAACAGCGCGGACAGATCGTCGCTGGCGTTGCCGTAGAAACCGGTGAGTCCGATGCTCGGGAAAAACGCGGCGCGCGCGGCGCCGATGTTCGCGTTCGACGCCTTCAGCGCATGTTCGGCCGCGCGGATGTCGGGCCGGCGCGTGAGCAATTCGGCGGGCAGTCCCGCGGGCAGCTCCTGCGCGAAAATCTGCTTTTCCATCGGCTGACTGCCGGCGCCGGCTTCGGCCGGCAATGGTTCGCCGATCAGCAGCGCGAGCGCATTGCGATCCTGCACGACTCGGCGCTTCTGCTGCGCGATGTCGACCTCGGCTTCGCGCCACGCGGACTCCGAGCGATACAGCTCGATCTCGCTCGACACGCCCGCATCGAAGCGCAACTTCGTCAGGTCGTAGGATTTGTGCTGGCTCGCACGCGTTTCTTCGGCGAGCGCAAGCAGCTCGCGGTCCGCGATCAACGTGAGCCACGCGTTCGCCACTTCGGATATGAGCACCAGCTGCGCGGCGGTGCGCGTTTCCTCGAGGCTGAAATACTGTTCGAGCGCGGCGCGCCGCAGGCTGCGCACGCGGCCGAAGAGATCCAGCTCGAACGCGGTGACGCCGAGTCCGGCCGAATACGAACGTTCGAGCTCGCTCGCGCCGGTGGGCGACAACGAGGCGGGCACACGCTGGTTGTTGGAGGTGCCGACCGCGTCGATGGCGGGCACGAGATCCGCGCGGCGGATGCGGTACTGCGCGCGCGCAGCTTCGACGTTCAGCGTCGCGATGCGCAGGTCGCGGTTGTTCACGAGCGCGCGCCGGATCAAATCCTGCAGTTCGCGATCCGGAAAGAATTCACTCCACGAAATATCCGCGGCGGAGACCGGCGCCGCGATGGGCGCCACTTCCTCGTAAGCGGCGGGCACAGGGGATGCCGGTTGCTGATAACGCGGCGCAAGCGTGCAGGCACTCAGCACGGCGGCAATGCTCATCAGGACGATCGGGCGGAAAGCAGTCATCTTCATGTCGCGCTCGCGTAAGGCTCATCCGCCGGTGTTTCGTCCACCTTCATTGTTGAAGGCTTCACTTTGAACTTGCGCAGGATCACGACGAAGAAGACCGGCACGAAGAAGATGGCGAGGAAGGTGGATGCGAGCATGCCGCCGATCACGCCGGTGCCGACCGCGTGTTGCGCGCCGGAACCCGCGCCCGACGCCAGCGCCAGCGGCAACACGCCCGACATGAACGCCAGTGAAGTCATGAGGATCGGACGCAGGCGCTGCTTGGCCGCGTGCATGACGGATTCCACCAGCCCCATGCCGTGATCGAAGTTCTCCTTGGCGAACTCGACGATGAGAATGGCGTTCTTGGACGCCAAGCCGATCGTCACCAGCAGGCCCACCTGGAAATACGCATCGTTGGTGAGGCCACGCCCCAATGTCGCGAGGACGGCGCCGAGCACGCCAAGTGGCACCACCAGCAGCACGGTGGCCGGGATCGACCAGCTCTCGTACAACGCCGCGAGACACAGGAACACGATCGCGAGCGACAACGCGTACAGCAGCGGAGCCTGCGAGCCGGATTTTCTTTCTTCGTACGACAGACCGTTCCACTCGAGGCCGACGCCCTCGGGTAGTTTGGCGATCAACTGCTCCATCGTCGCCATCGCCTCACCCGAGCTGTGACCCGGCGCGGGCGCGCCCTGGAGCTGATAGGCGGGCACGCCGTTGAAGCGCACCAGCTTCTGCGGACCGTAGGTCCACTGGCCGCGGCCGAACGCCGAGAACGGCACCATCTCGCCCTTGTTGTTGCGGACGTACCAGCGGTTCATATCCTCCGGCTGCATGCGTGAGCTCGAATCGCCCTGCACGTACACGCGTTTCACTCGGCCGCGGTCGATGAAGTCGTTGACGTACGTGGACGCCCAGCCGGTCTGCAGGGTCTGGTTGATGTCCGCGATGGAAATGCCGAGCGCGCTCGCCTTTTCGCGATCGATGTCCAGCCTGAACTGCGGCGCATCCTCGACGCCGTTCGGGCGCACGTTCGCGAGCACGGGATTCTGCGCCGCTTCGCCCAGCAACTGGTTGCGCGCCGCGAGGAACGCCTCACGCGACAGGCCGCCGCGGTTCTGCAGCATCAGGTCGAAGCCGGCCGTGTTGCCGAGCTCGAGCACCGCGGGCGGCGGAACCGCGATGATGTTCGCCTCCTTGATGCTGCCGAAATATTTGTTGGCGCGCGCCAGCAGCGCCTGGATGGATTGCGACTTGTCCTTTCGATCGTCCCAGTCCTTGAGCTTGATGAACAACAAGCCCGAGTTCTGCCCGGTGCCGGCGAAGTTGAAGCCGTTCACCGTGAGCACGCCATCGACCGTGTCCTTCTCTTCGTTCGTGAGGTACTGCTGCGCCTTGTCGAGCGCGGCCCAGGTGCGCTCCTTCGATGCGCCCGGCGGGGTCTGCACCTGTCCATAGATGAATCCCGGGTCCTCGTTCGGCAGGAACGAGGTCGGGATCTGCGTGAACAGCAGGCCCGTGACCAGCACGATCCCGAGGAAGGCGATCATCGACCGGCCCGAACGGGCCAGCATGGCCTTGAGTCCGCGCTCGTGCAGGTTGCGGCCCTGGTCGAACTTGCGGTTGAACCACTTGAAGAAGCCCTTGTGTTCCACGTGTCCTGACGGTGGCAGCGGCTTGAGGATGGTCGCGCACAGCGCCGGCGTGAGGATCAACGCGACCAGCACCGACAACGTCATCGCCGAAACCAGCGTGATCGAGAACTGCCGGTAGATCACGCCGATGGATCCGCCGAAGAACGCCATGGGCACGAACACCGCGGCGAGCACCAATGCGATCGCCACCAGCGCGCCGGTGATCTGGTCCATGGATTTGCGGGTGGCTTCGCGCGGCCCGATCCCCTCCTCGGCCATCACGCGTTCGACGTTCTCGACCACGACGATGGCGTCGTCGACCAGCAGGCCGATAGACAGCGCCATGCCGAACATCGTCAGCGTGTTGATCGAGAAGCCGAATGCCGCGAGCACGCCAAAGGTGCCGAGCATGACCACCGGCACCGCGATGGTGGGGATCAGCGTGGCGCGCGCGTTCTGCAGGAACAGGTACATCACCAGGAACACGAGCACGACCGCTTCGAACAGGGTCTTGACCACTTCCTGGATCGACGTGCGCACGAACGGCGTGGTGTCGAGTGGATAGACGACCTCGAGGCTGCGCGGGAAGAACGGCGCGAGACGATCGATCGTCGCGTGGATTTCCTTCATCGTGTCGAGCGCGTTCTGCCCCGCGGCGAGGCGGATGGCGACACCGGCGGCCGGCTTGCCGTTGTACTTGGTGTCGCGGATGAAACTCTCGGAATTGAGCGCGACCCGCGCGACGTCGCCGATACGCACCTGCGAGCCGTCGGCATTGACGCGCAACAGGATGTCGCGGAACTGCTCCGGCGTGGACATGCGCGAAGGACCGATGATGCTGGCGCTGATGGCCTGCCCCGGCTCCGCGGGCAATCCACCGATCGAACCCACGGACACCTGCACGTTTTGCGCGCGGATCGCGGTCACCACGTCGCCGGTGGTGAGGCCGAAGTTGTTGAGCTTCGCCGGATCGACCCAGATACGCATCGCGAACTGCGAGCCGAAGATGGTGACGTCGCCGACACCCTTGGTGCGGTTGAGCGGATCGAGCAGGTTCGTCGCGACGTAGTCGGTCAGATCCTCGTTGCTCATGCTGTTGTCGGCGGAGATGAATCCCATCACGACCAGGAAGTTGCGCGCCGGCTTGTTCACCCGCACGCCGGACTGCTGGACTTCCTGAGGCAGCAGCGGCAGCGCGACCTGCAGCTTGTTCTGCACCTGCACCTGCGCAGTGTCGGGCACCGTACCCTGCGCGAAGGTCAGGGTGATCTGCGCGGTGCCGTCCGAATTCGCCTCGGCGTTGATGTAATCGAGGTTGTCGATGCCGTTGAGCTGCTGCTCGATGACCTGGATGACGGTGTCCTGCACCGTCTGCGCGGAGGCGCCCGGGTAACTCACGTTGATGCCGATGGCCGGCGGCGCGATGGCCGGGTACTGGCGCACCGGCAGCGTCAACACCGCGAGGCCGCCCGCGATCATCGTGATGATCGCGATGACCCACGCAAAGATGGGTCGATCGATGAAGAAACGCGACAGCATAGCTAACTACTTATCCAGGTTTTGCGCGGTTCAGCGCTTGGCGATCTCGGACTGCGCTTCCGCGTGCCGTTTGGCGTTGCCCTCGTCGGCCGCCGGAACGGCGCGCACCGGGCTGCCATTCTTGATCTTCTGCAATCCGTCGAGCACCACGCGATCGCCGGGCGCGAGGCCGGCCGTGATGAGCCATTCGCCGTCGATCGCGCGATCCGCGGTGACGACGCGTTCGTTCACCATGTCGTCGGGACCCACGACCATGACCGTGGCCTCGCCGCGCGGGTTGTGGCTGACGCCGCGCTGCGGCACCAGCAATGCCGCCTCGCGCGTGCCGCGCGTCAGCGTGGCGCGCACGAACATGCCGGGCAGCAGCTCGCGCTTCGGATTCGGGAACACCGCGCGCAACACCACGGAGCCGGTCGAAGGATCGACCGATACTTCGGAGAACTTCAGGCGGCCGCGCTCGGCATAAACGCTGCCGTCTTCGAGCGTGAGCCCGACTTCCGCCTCGTTGTTGTCGGTCTTCACCAATTCGCCGCTGTTGAGCTGGCGCTGCAGGCGCAGCATCTCGGTCGACGACTGCGTGATGTCCACGTAGATGGGATCGAGCTGCTGCACGGTCGCGAGCGCAGAGTTCTGCCCCGAGGTGACCAGCGCGCCTTCAGTCACGAGCGCACGCCCGATGCGTCCGTTGATCGGCGAGAGCACCTGCGTGTAGACGACATTGATGCGCGCGGTATCCACCTGCGCGCGTGCCGCGGCGACGTCGGCTTCCGCGCGCGCACGCGCCGCGATCGCCTCGTCGTTTTCCTGCTTCGACACCGCATTCACCGCCATCAACGGCTCATAACGTTCGGCGAGCAGCTTCGCGGTGACCGCCTGCGCCTCGGCGCGCTTCAACGCGGCCTCGGCCGACGACAACGCGGCGCGATAACTGCCGGCATCGATCTGGAACAGCTGCTGGCCCGATTTCACTTCCGTGCCTTCGGCGAACAGGCGCTTCTGCACGATACCCGTGACCTGCGGACGCACTTCGGCGACGCGGAACGCGGTAGTTCGGCCCGGGAGCTGATCGGTGATCGCGACGGCGCGCGGTGCGAGCGTGATGACCCCCACCTCGGGCGGCGGCGGCGGACCCGCGTCTTCCTTGCCGCAGGCGGCGGTCAACAGCGCCGCGACGGCCAACAATCCGCCGCGGAGAATTTCACTAGGCGTCATCACGGGCTCCATTCGCCAGCATCCGGCCAAGCAGACCATTGAGTTGCGCGAGTTCTTCTTTATTGAATCCATCGAGATGCACGTGCATGCCTTCGACGACGATCGGCCAGATCTTGTTGGCCACTTTCTTGCCCTTCGCGGTCAGGTGCAGGTGCACGACGCGGCGGTCGGTCTCGCTGCGCTCGCGGCGCAACAGGTCCTTCTCCTCGAGCCGGTCGAGCATGCGGCTCATCGACGCGAAGCCCACCTGGCTGACGCGTGCGAGCCCGGCGACTGTGTCGGCGCGCTTCAGCCACAGCATCAGCAGGGGTTCCCACTGCATGCCGGTCAACTCGATCGGCTGCATGTGCCGGTCGACACGGCGCACCAGCGAGTTCACCACCAGCTTCAGCTGGCGGCAGATCATGCGGTGCGGATCGTCCTCGGGCAGCGGGACGATCTCTGGAACGATTTCGCGAGATCGTTCTCGCAACGGACGTGCAACGGCTGTCATGGAGGCTCGCAGGGAGTACGGGACGCCGGCAGGATCGCGGTCCCCGGTAATAGTTGTCAAGGCAACTATTTCATAAGCAACTGTTGCGGCGCGCAACGCGAAAGGCTCTCTGGCGAGGTTTTCGGCGCCTAGTGTGCTGATTGGCAAGGGAAAGTCCGTCGGACGGCGCCGCGAACGCCGCCCCGGAAGTGCAAGCTCCGCTTAAGCACAGCATAGAAATTCGCGTGCAACTGGCCCTTGGCGCACCCCTTTCCGCCACGGATGATTGAGGCATGAAAAAAGCCGATCGCGGTTTGCTCGTCGTGATCATCGCCGCGGGCTCGATCCTCATGATCACGATGGGCCTGCGCCAATCACTCGGGCTGTACATCGCGCCGATCATCGACAGCACCCACGTCGGCTACGCGGCCATGAGCTTCGCGATGGCCATCGGCCAGTTGATGTGGGGCATTGCGCAGCCCGCGTTCGGCGCACTCGCGGATCGACATGGTCCGCGACCCGTGTTGCTGATCGGCGCCCTGATGCTGGCCGCGGGTGCCGCACTCACCCCGTTCGCATCCAGTGAACTCGCGCTGATCGCGACACTTGGCGTGCTGGTCGCGGCCGGCGCGGGTGCGGGCAGCTTCGGCGTTCTGTTCGGCATCGTGGCGCAGCGTGTGCCGCCACAATCGCGTTCATTCGCGTCGGGATTCGTGAACGCGGGCGGCAGCCTCGGCCAGTTCGTGTTCGCCAACCTGAACCAGGCGCTGATCAGCATGTTCGGCTGGATGGCCGGCATGTGGGCGATGGCCATCGCCGCGCTCGCGACCATCCCGCTGATGCGACCCTTGCTGCGCAGGCAAGAGCCGGTGGACGTCCCCGTCACCGGCGCGGCCGCGCCCGAACCGCAGACCGCACTGACGATGCGCGAGCAACTCAGAATCGCGGCGCGCGACAAGAGTTACTGGTGTCTGCATCTGGGGTTCTTCACCTGCGGCTTTCACATCGCGTTCCTCGTCACGCATCTGCCGGGAGAAGTGCAGCTGTGCATGTTGCCGGCCAGCGTCGCGGCCAGCTCGCTCGCGATCATCGGCCTGGCCAACGTCGCCGGTAGTTTGTGGGCCGGGTGGGCCGGCGGCGTGATGCGCATGAAGTGGCTGCTGTTCGGCATGTACGCCAGCCGCGCGGTGGCCGTGCTGCTGTACATGGCCGCGCCGAAGACGCCGCTGACCTTCTACGTTTTCGCGGCCGTACTGGGCTTCACGTGGCTGGCGACGGTCCCGCCGACGGCGGGATTGATCGGCAAACTATTCGGAGTGCGGTACCTGGCAACGTTGTTTGGTCTCGCGACCTTCACGCACCAGATCGGCGGATTTTTCGGCGCATCGCTCGGCGGATACGTCATGACGCGCTTCGGGGATTTCTCGTGGATGTGGTACGCGGATGCCGCGCTGGCGCTGCTGGCCGCGCTGGTCAACCTGCCGATACGCGAAGCGAAACTCGTCAGGCCCGCGGCGGCGACCGCCTGAATGGAAAGCGCCTATTTCCCGGCGTTGCGCAGCAACCCGTCCATCCAGCGCGCGAGTTGCGGGCCGACGCTGGCCGCTTCGAGCGCATCCCGCGCGCCGCCGCGCTTCATGCCGAGCAGGCGGCCGTCCGCATCGAACAGCGCCATCATCGGGTAATTCTTCACGCGCACGCGGTCGATGAAATCGCGCGCGTTGGGCACGACCCGCCACTTGAATTTGTACCGGTCGACGAACGCACGGGCTTCCTCCGCGTCGTCGAAGGTCACCGCGAGAAAATTCATGTGCGGGCGCGCCGCCGCGAACTCGTTCAGCGGTCCGACTTCGAGAATGCAGGGCTTGCACGTCGCGAAGTAGAAATTCACCAGTGTGGGTTTGCCCTTCAGGCTGGCGGAAGTGATGCGCTTGCCGTTGAGGTCGCGCAGGTCGAAAGGCGGCAACTCGGTGATCGGCGGATACGGCGCCGGACAGGCCGCGCCGCCGCGCCGGCGCACGGTCAGCATGATCGACGAACCATCCGGTGCGCGATCGACGTCGGCGTGCGCACCTTCGAGTTTCATCTGCTGCGCGAAAGTTTCGAACGAGATGGGCTCGCATGCCATGTTGCGATAGGCCATGGGCAGCGTCGGCGCCAGTCCCATGCTTTTGCGGAAACTATCTTCCGTGAGCTTCGGCGGCTGCTTCGCCGGTTCCGCGGCGTGCGCGAATGGGATTGTCAGGGCGAGAACGAGGATGAGTCGTCGAAACATGGCGTGCATTATGGCCGAACACTCACGAAAGGGCTGCCGCGCTCGATGAATCTGAGACGCCGGTGCTGGTCGCGCGACAGTCCGATTCGGGTTGCCACCTGGATTTCGGCACGCGAGCCGGTCTCGAGCCACAGGCTACGGCTCTGTGTGAGATCGGCGCCCGAGAGTTCCCGCCCGATGCCGAGCGCTGCGCACAACCGCCCGGGCCCGCGCGCGAGATCACGCAGCCGCGACCCGGGCCGGTTGCGGATCATGAGATCGATGCCCTCGGTGGGCTCGAGCGCGCGCAGCAGCACCGCCGCGCCGACGCCCTCTTCTTCCGCCGCCAGGTTCAACGTGAGGCAGGCGCCATAGACCATGCGCACGTAGCCAAACCCGCGGGCCGCGAACAACGGCGCATTGTTGTTTGTTAGACCCGGGCGCGCGTAACCGGTCGGGTCTCCCGGTGGATAGGCTTCGGTCTCGACGATGCGTCCCGCGATGCGGCCACGACGCGTCTGGTGCACCAGCACCTTGCCGAGCAGGAATCGCGCGAGGGCGACCGTTCGAACCGGCAGGGCGCGGCGGGTGATGCGTGACATGGATCGGGAGTATGCGGCATGGCAATATCCTCGCGAACGATTGCCCGATGGCCCGGTGCCGGAGACCGAATTGCGAAAAGTCTGGTTCGCCATCCTGAGTTCGATCTGGGTCGTAACGATCACGGGCGGAATCGCGTTCGCTCAAGGCACGGCAAAACAGCCACCTGGACAGTCCGCGCAGGCGGTGACTCCGCCACCCGAATGGCTGTTCCCCATCGATCCCGAAGCGAAACGCGCCGCGGCGAAACCGCCGGTCAAACTCGACGACGTCGAATTGCTGACGGTTCCCGACAGCACTGAAAAATTCACGCGCGCGCGCATCAACGACAAATTCAATCCACCCGATTGGCGGCCGGCAAGTCATACGCCCATGCCCGACATCGTGGCCCACGGTCGCAAGCCGAACGTCTGGGCCTGCGGCTACTGCCACACGCCGGGCGGCCAGGGCCGCCCGGAGAACTCCGCGCTCGCGGGACTGCCGGAAGGCTATCTCCGCCAGCAACTCCTCGACTTCCGCAGTGGTGCTCGCAAGCCTTATGGACCCGAGGAATACGCGCCGAGCCGCGACATGCACAAGCTCGCCAAATTCCTCACCGACGCGGAGATCGACGCCAGCGCGAAGTATTTTTCGCAGCAGAAGCTCAAGCGCCGCGTCTACGTGATCGAAGGCATGCGCATGCCGCGCGCGGAACCCGCCTTCTGGATCTACCAGGAATGGGGCGGCACCGAAGATCTCGGCGACCGCATGCTGGAAGTGGCGACCGACATCGAACGCCACGAACGGCGCGACGATCGGCTCGAATACATGGCCTACGTGCCGCCCGGCGCGATCAACCGCGGCAAGAAAATCGTCGTGCAGAACGAAGGCAAGAAGACGGTGGTCTGCTCGAGCTGCCACGGCGCGAACCTGAAGGGCATGAACGACGTGCCCGCCATCGCCGGGCGTCAGCCTAGCTACCTGCTGCGGCAGATGCTCGCGTTCAAGTCCGGCACCCGTACGAACTCACAGGCCGCGCAGATGACGCCGGCTGTGGAGAAGCTCGAGCTCAACGACATGATCGACGTGGTCGCGTACGTCTCCTCGCTTTATCCCTGACGCACGTCCTCGCCGTTCAGGGCCCGGGCCAGGTTGTCGATGAGCCCGAGGGTGCCGCGCTCCCGGCTGCCGGCATCATCGTAGCCGTCGAAGAAGGCGCCGTTTTCGGTGACGATGAGTTTGGTGCCGTTGCCGGATTTCACGAATTCGATGGTCGCGAGCGACACGGATATCTTCCTGCCCTGGAAAAACATGTCGTAGGCGTAGACGATGCGCCGGTCTTCCACGACATCGAAGTACATGGCTTCGAAACGCGACTCGGAGCCATCCACGAACTTGCCGATCACGCGTTCGCGGCCGCCCGGACGGACGTCCATCTCGCGCACCTGTTCGGTCCACTTGTCGTGCGGCCCGTTGAACCAGCGCGCCTTGGCGTCGGGCTGTGTCCAGGCGCGAAACACGAATGCGGGGTCGCAGTCGAATTTCCGCTCGATGACGAACGTGCCGTGTTTGACCGATCGTGCGCTCGAGCTCATGACATCTCCCGCAAGTAGTTCGCCAGTTTCTCGTAAGTCTGCTTGCCGAGTTCGACGGCGCCAAACGCCTTCGACGCGGCGCAGCCCTCCGCCGTCGGGAACACCATGCGCGCGAGGAATCGCGTGCCCGTACCCTGTTCTTCGAAGGTCACCGTAACCCTGAACCACGGCTTCTCGAAGTCCCCGTGATCGAACACCAGGCGCGCGGGCTTCACGACCTCGTGAAACCACATTGTGTTAGGCCACTCCTTCCCATCGGGGCCTCGCATCGTGAACTTCGCGATGCCACCGGGCCGCAGGTCGTGTTCGTGGTAGACCGTCGTGAATCCATCCGGCCCCCACCAGTGCACGAGATGCTCCACCTGGGTGTACGCGCGCCACACGAGTTCGCGCGGTGCGTCGAACACCCGTTCCAGGATGATTTCGCGCTCGGACAGATCAGCGTCTGGTGCGGACACGGCGTTTTCCTTTCTGAGCCATCGGGTTGACGAGTTTGCGAAGGTAATCATCGAGCCGGTCGAGGCGCTGTTCCCAATGGCGCCGGTACGGCTCCATCCACTGCGCGGCCTCGCGCATGGGTGCGGCTTCGAGCCGGCAGGGACGCCACTGCGCCTCGCGGCTCTGTGAGATGAGTCCCGCGCGTTGCAGGACTTTGAGGTGCTTGGTGACCGCCGGCAGGCTCATCTCGAATGGCTCGGCGAGCTCGGTGACCGATTTTTCCCCGGAAATCAGCCGCGCGAGGATGGCGCGGCGTGTCGGATCCGCCAATGCGGCGAAGGTGGTGCTGAGTGTATCGCCCGGCATGTGAAACCAGATCGTTAATTAACCTTTTGGTAAATTACACCTCTCCCTCGAGCCGCGTCAAATGACGGCGGAACGATTCCCGCGCCCCGAGCATTCATGTGGAAGCGAACGTACCGACCCTTATGGTCGTGGGGGATTTTATGAAGCAATGGATGTTGGCGGCTCTCTCCGCCCTGCTCGCGGCAACCGCGGGCGCAACCGGGCCCGGGAACTCTTCCGTCGAAACACACGTGCTCAAGCAGGTGCGCGAGGGTCGCGACACTTTTCGCTTCGCAACATTCGGTGACGAAGCATTCTGGGGCGACGCACTGGGGTTACACCTCGCGATAGCGGGCGCCGAGAACGGCGGCGTTGGACCCGGAGTGTCACCCGCCGCCGCGCTTTCGGTGGGTCTCAAGGTGGACGTCGACGCGTTGCCCCGCCCGCTGCAAAGAGCGATCGGACGCGGCCAGGTCGATCTGAACAGTCCGGCGACGACACTCGAATTGTTGAAGCTCGATGCGGTCGTGGGCGTCACCGGCATCTTCGACAAGCAGGGGCGCATCACTTCGATGGGTATTCAATGCGCGTTCTGTCACTCGACTGTCGACGATTCATTTACCAAGGGAATCGGCAAGCGGCTCGACGGCTGGGCGAACCGCGACCTCAATGTCGGCGCGATCATCGCGCTGGCGCCGCGGCTCGAACCCATCGCCAATTTGCTGGGCGTCGACGTCCCGACGGTGCGGACCGTGCTGAACTCCTGGGGACCGGGCCGCTTCGATGCGATTCTGTCGCTCGACGGCAAGGCGTTCCGGCCCGACGGCAAGTCGGCTTCAGTGTTGATCCCGCCGGCATTCGGCCTCGCGGGCGTGAACCTGCATACCTCGACCGGTTGGGGCGGCGTATCTCACTGGAATGCCCTGGTCGCGATTCTCGAGATGCACGGACAGGGCACGTTCTTCGATCCACGGCTCGATGACGCGACGAAGTTTCCGGTTGCGGCCGCGGCGGGATTCGGCAATGTGCGCAGCGAAGAGGATCTGGTCACGCCACAGCTGGCGGCCTTGCAGATCTATCAGCTGGCGCTGCCCGCGCCACCGGCGCCGCGTGGCAGCTTCGACAGCGCGGCCGCGAGACGTGGCGAGGAACTGTTCAACGGCAAGGCGGACTGCGGCCGTTGTCATGTGCCGCCGCTGTACACCGAGCCGGGCTGGAACATGCACACCGGCGCGGAAATCGGCATCGACGAGTTCCAGGCCAGCCGCTCGCCCGATGAGCGGTACCGCACGGCGCCGCTCAAAGGTTTGTGGACGCACGGAAAAGGCGGTTATTACCACGACGGCCGCTTCGCGACCCTGGGCGCCGTCATCGATCATTACGACGCGCACTTTTCACTCGGGCTGACCAGCAACGAGAAAAACGACCTCACGCAGTTCCTGAAGTCGCTGTGACCCTGGCCGGGGCTTGGAGGAACCCCGGCTTGCGAGCCGCCCGGCTGTTAGGGTAAACGTTGGTCGATGGATGTCATCGACCAACGTCGCCGCGATCTCGGCGGATTCGAAGTAGGACGTGTACTGCCGTACACGCGGCGCCACATGGTCGGGCCGTTCATTTTCTTCGACCACATCGGCCCGGTTCATTTCCAGGCCGGCATTCCGAAAACCGTCGACGTGCGGCCGCACCCGCACATCGGGCTGTCGACCGTCACCTATCTATTCGCCGGCGAGATCATGCATCGCGACAGCGTGGGTGTGCAGCAGGCGATCCAGCCCGGCGAGGTGAACTGGATGGTCGCCGGCCGCGGCATCACGCATTCCGAGCGCTTCGAGAAGGCGCGCGCCGAAGGCGGCCCGATGCACGGCATCCAGGCCTGGGTAGCGTTGCCCACGGAGCACGAGGAAACGGAGCCGGCGTTTTTCCACTACGCAGGCGCCGACCTGCCGGCGCAGGAGCAGGATGGCGCACGCCTGCGCCTGCTGGCCGGCGACGCCTTCGGCCTGCGTTCGGGTGTGAAGACACACTCCCCGCTGTTCTACGCGCACTGGCACCTCGACATCGGCGCGCGCACGGCGCTGCCCGGCGAATACTCCGAGCGCGCGTTGTACGTCGCGGCCGGCGAGATCGAAGTGCGCGGCCAGCGATTCGCCGCCGGCAAGATGCTGGTGTTCGCGCCCGGAGAGGACTCGACGCTCACGGCGACACAACCCTCGATCGTGATGGGCCTCGGCGGCGAACCCGTCGGCGAACGATTCATCGAATGGAATTTCGTTTCGTCGTCGCAGGCGCGCATCGACCAGGCTAAAGCCGACTGGCGCGCGCGACGCATGAAACTACCCGACTTCGACAACCAGGAATTCATCCCGCTCTCATGAGCACCCGCCTGCTCACCGCCCTGCTCGCCGGTGTCGGGCTCGCGAGCTGCGCGGTGCAGTCGCCGGCGCTGCGCCAGGATTTTCGCGTGCGCCAGGTGCCCTACACGCCCGATAGCGGTTCGCTCGCGATCCGTTGCGGCCGGTTGATCGACGGCATCCTGCTGCACGACCTGCGCGACGTGCTCGTCATCGTGCGCGACGGCCGGGTGACGGAGATCGTCGATCGGGCATCGGTTCGCGATGCCGCCGCCGCGCATCTTCCGGTGCTCGATCTGTCGGCGCTGACCTGCCTGCCCGGGCTCATCGACATGCACACGCATCTGACGGACGCGCCGGAAGACACGGCGGACCTGCGCGTGTACTTCACGCGCACCGCGGAAGAGACCCAACGCAAGGGGCTGGCGAACGCGTCGGCGACGCTGCTGGCCGGATTCACGACCGTGCGCAATGTCGGCACCTACGTCATCGGCGCGGATACCGCGTTGCGCGATGTCATCGACAGCGGCCGTGCCGCCGGGCCCCGCATGCAGGTGAGCGGTCCGTACCTGACCATTCCGCACGGCGGCGGTGATTTGTACGTCCCGGGCTACCAGGAGCCCGAAGGCAGCGGACGTTTCCATGCCGGCGTCGCGCGCGGACCGGGTGAATTCCGCGCGAAGTCGCGCGACCTGCTGAACAACGGTTCCGACTTTCTGAAGGTGATCGCCTCGGGCGCGGTGCTCGCCTTCGACAGCGCGCCGGGCGAGCCGGAGATGAATGAAGAGGAAATCACCGCCGTGGTCGACGTGGCGCACGCGGCTCACAAGAAAGTCGCCGCGCATGCGCACGGCGCAGAGTCGATCAAGATGGCCATGCGCGCGGGCGTCGACACCGTCGAGCACGCTTCCTATCTGGACGATGAAGGCATCGCGCTGGCGCGCGAGCTCGGCGTGGCGCTCGCGATGGATGTGTACAACGGCACGTATATCGACACCGAGGGGCGGCGCATGAACTGGCCCGCGGATTTCCTGCGCAAGAACGTGGAAACCACCGAGATCCAGCGCCAGGCCTTCACCAAGGCGGTGCGCGCCGGCGCGCCGATCGTGTTCGCAACCGATGCGGCGGTGTACCCGCATGGCCTCAACGCGCGGCAGTTCCCGATCATGGTGGAGCGCGGCATGAAGCCGATGCAGGCAATCCAGTCCGCGACCTCGGTCGCCGCGAAATACCTGGGGTGGAGCGACCAGGTCGGCTCGCTCGAACCCGGCAAACTGGCGGACATCATCGCCGTGCGCGGCGATCCCTTGACGGATATCGGCGTTCTTCAGCAGGTCGACGTCGTCATCAAGGGCGGCGTCATCTTCAAACTACCGCAGGAATTTCAGTCGATGAAGTAGCCGGCGAACTCCGCCGGCAGCGCGGTGATCGGTCGGATCTCGATGTCCTTGTAGAACACCTCGGCCGCCTCGCTCTGGATCTGCAGCGTGCCGCCGGTCATCGGGACGTTACGGTCGCCGTCCTTGTAACGCGCGTTGGCGAGGGCCATGACGACTTTGCCGTTGACGATGTGCACGCAATCGTCCTGGTAACACACCAGCTCGAGGTTATTCCATTGCCCGGGCCGGTCTTCGTCGGTTCCCGCCAGCGCGTGATTGTTGGGCGACCCGAATGCCATCCACGGCGCTTTCGGGTTCCAACGCGGCGCTTCTTCATCCGCCCGCTTCGGATTCGCCCGGATGTCGAATCCCGACGTCGCCTGCGACCAGTATTCGCCGAGGCCGTGTTCGATGACCTGGAATTCCTGCGACAGTGCCCATGACTTCCAGTAGTCGACGCCGAACGGCCCGCTGCTGTGGTAGAGGATTCCTGAATCCTTGAGCTCGGTCAGGCGCGGCTCCCACTTCTTGTCGCCCCATTTGAAGCTGGCGCGGAAGCGGTAGTTAGCGAACGGCTGTTTCGTCACGAGGCAGCCGTAGTATTCGCCGCTGATGCGCAGCACCGGTTTGCCGTCCTGCTGAATCACCGTGAACACGGTTTGCCCGGGCGGATTCAGGCCGACGGGTTTCAGGTCCTTCGGCGCCGTGCCGCGCAACACGCTCATGATCTGATCGCCGCGGTAACTCAGGTAGACATCGAACTGCGAGAGTTCGTTGTCGAGCAGAGGCTGCCACTCGGGGGGCTTGGCCTGGGAAAATGCGGTTGCGCTCAGGAGCAAAGAAGCTGCGGCGCAGAGCAGCACTGGTGTTCTTTTCATGTGCCGCGAGTACACGCGATCCCTCGTGCCGTGGTCAAGGTGGTGCCGGGAAGGGAATTCCGGGAGAAGCGGCGCTAACACTAGGGAGAAGCGAACGCCCTCGCCGCTTCTCCCGGAATTCCCTTCCCGGCACCGCCCTCAGGCGGCTTCGTCGTGCGGATCCTGCACGCGGGACTCGAGGTTCGAGATGAGCCACTTGCGCGCCTCGGGCTGCGACCATTCCTTGCGCGCGGCGTAGTGCTGTGACTGCTCGAGATCGATCGGCCCCACGGCGAAATACCTCGCCTCCGGGTTCGCGAAATACCAGCCGCTGACCGCGGCGGTGGGATACATCGCGTAGCTCTCGGTGATCTTCAGATCGATCGCGTTTTCAACGTCGAGCATCCGCCACAACGTGCCCTTCTCGGTGTGATCCGGGCAGGCGGGATATCCGGGTGCCGGGCGAATGCCGCGATAACTCTCGGCGATCAGCTGCTCGTTCGTGAGGCGCTCCTCGGGAGCATATCCCCACAACTCGCGCCGCACGCGCAGGTGCAACGCTTCCGCCGACGCCTCCGCGAGCCGGTCCGCGAGCGACTTCAGCAGGATGTCGTTGTAGTCGTCATGCGCCTTCGCGAAGCGCGCGAGATGTTTCTCGATGCCGATGCCGGCCGTCACGGCGAACGCGCCGATGTAATCGACCTTGCCCGAATCCTTCGGCGCGATGAAATCCGACAACGCGTAGTGAGGCTGGCCTTCCGGCTTGCCCTTCTGCTGACGCAGGTGATGCAGGCGGTGCAAAACTCGCGTGCGCGTAGTGTCGCTGTACACCTCGATCTCTTCGTCCACGCTGTTGCAGGGGAAGAATCCGACCACCGCGCGCGCGGTGAGCCAGTGCTCGCGCAGGATCGTGGCGAGCATCTCCTGCGCATCCTTGTAAAGCGCGCTCGCGGCTTCGCCGCGTTTCGCGTCGCTGAGCACGTCCGGAAACTTTCCGGTGAACTCCCAGGCATTGAAGAATGGCATCCAGTCGATGTACGGCGTGAGCTGCGTCAGCGGAACATCATTGAACACGCGGCTGCCGAGGAAGCGCGGCACCGGCGGCGTGTAGTTGGCCCAGTCGTACTTGAAGCGGTTCGCGCGCGCCTGCGCGAGAGTCAGCTGCGCACCTTTGACTTTCCTGCCGGCGTGTTGCTCGCGGCGGCGCACGTTTTCGGCCTTAACTTCCGCGACGTACGCGGGCTTCATCTCGGGCGTGACGAGCTGGCGGCACACGCCAACCGCACGCGAGGCATCCTTCACGTACACCACGGGACCGTCGTAATGCGGATCGATCTTGACCGCCGTGTGCGCCGGAGAGGTCGTCGCGCCGCCGATCAACAGCGGCACCGTGAAACCACGGCGCTGCATCTCGCCGGCGATGTGCGACATTTCCTCGAGCGACGGCGTGATCAGGCCGGAGAGCCCGATCATGTCCGCGCCCAGCCTCTCGGCGGTTTCGAGAATCTTTTCGGCGGGAACCATGACGCCCAGATCCACGATCGCGAAGTTGTTGCACTGGAGCACAACGCCGACGATGTTCTTGCCGATGTCGTGCACGTCGCCCTTGACGGTGGCGAGCACCACGGTGCCGTTCGTCTTCTGCACGCCGTCGGCGAGCGCCTCGATGAACGGGATCAGATGCGCGACGGCCTTCTTCATGACGCGCGCGGACTTGACCACCTGCGGCAGGAACATCTTTCCCGAACCGAACAGGTCGCCGACCACGTTCATGCCGTCCATGAGCGGCCCTTCGATGACGTGCAGCGGATGTTCCGCGGCGAGGCGCGCCTCTTCCGTGTCCTCGATGATGAATTGATCGTTGCCGGACACGAGCGCGTGACTCAGGCGCTCCTTCACGGGCAAGGCCCGCCACGCCAGGTCTTCCTTGCGCTCCCGGCTGCCGCCGTCCTTGAATCGCGTGGCGATCTCGAGCAGCCGCTCGGAAGCGTCCGCGCGCCGATTCAGGATCACGTCCTCGACGCGCTCGCGCAGGTCTTTCGGGATTTCCTCGTAAATCGCGAGCTGTCCCGCGTTGACGATGCCGAAGTCCATGCCCGCCTGGATCGCGTGATACAGGAACACCGAATGCATTGCCTGGCGCACCGGCTCGTTGCCGCGGAATGAAAACGACACGTTGCTCACGCCGCCGGAGATGTGCGCGTGCGGACAACGCTTGCGGATCTCGCGCGTCGCCTCGATGAACGCCAGGCCATACCCGTTGTGTTCTTCGATGCCGGTCGCGATCGCGAAGATGTTCGGATCGAAGATGATGTCCTCGGGCGGGAACCCGATCTTCTCCGTCAGCAGTTTGTAGCTGCGCTCGCAGATCGAGATCTTGCGCTCGACCGTATCCGCCTGGCCGCTCTCGTCGAACGCCATGATGACCACGGCCGCGCCGTAGTTCATCACCTTGCGGGCATGCGCGAGGAACGCCTCTTCGCCTTCCTTGAGCGAGATGGAATTCACCACACCCTTGCCCTGGATGCACTTGAGGCCCGCCTCGATGACCGTCCACTTCGACGAATCGATCATGACGGGCACGCGCGCGATATCCGGCTCCGAGGCGATCAGATTCAGGAACCGCACCATCGCGGCCTCCGAATCGAGCATGCCCTCGTCCATGTTGACGTCGATGATCTGCGCGCCGTCGACCACCTGCTGGCGCGCGATCGACAACGCCTGTGGATAGTCGTTGGCCTCGATGAGTTTGCGGAACTTGGCCGAGCCGGTGACGTTGGTGCGTTCGCCGACGTTCACGAACCGGATGTCGTCGGTGAGATTGAACGCCTCGAGGCCCGAGAGCTTCAGGCGCGGCACGTGTTCCTTCTTCTTGCGCACCGGCTCGCAGCGCACGCGGTCGGCAATGGCCTTGATGTGTTCCGGCGTCGTGCCGCAGCAGCCACCGACAAAATTCAGATGGCCGTGGTGCGCAAGTTCGCCGAGCACCTTCGCGGTGTCTTCGGGCGCTTCGTCGTATTCACCGAAAGCGTTCGGCAGGCCGGCGTTGGGATACACGCCGACGTTCGTGTCCGCGAGACGCGCGAGCTCCTCGACGTACGGGCGGAGCTGCTTCACACCCAGCGCGCAATTGAGGCTGATGGTGATCGGCTTCGCGTGCCGCACCGAGGCCCAGAAGGCCTCGACCGTCTGGCCGGACAAAGTGCGTCCGGAAGCATCCGTGATCGTGCCGGAGATGATGATGGGCAGATCGACGCCCGCGGCGTCGAGCGTCGAACGCACGGCGTAGATAGCCGCCTTCGCGTTCAGCGTGTCGAAGATGGTTTCGATCAGGATCGCATCCGCGCCGCCCTCGATGAGACCGCGGGTGGCGTCACTGTACGTCGCCACCAGTTCATCGAACGTGACCGCGCGATAACCCGGATCGTTGACGTCGGGTGAAATGGAAGCCGTCTTGCTGGTGGGTCCGAGGCCGCCGGCCACATAACAGGTGCGGCCGAGCCTGGCGGATTCCGCGTCGGCGACGCGGCGCGCGAGTTTCACCGCTTCGCGGTTGATCTCGAACACCAGTTCCTGCAGGCCGTAGTCCGCAAGTGACAGCGCGGTCGCGTTGAAAGTGTTGGTGGCGACGATGTCGGCGCCGGCCTGAAGGAACTGCCGATGAATGTCTTCGATCAGTTCGGGCTTGGTGAGCACGAGCAGGTCGTTGCAACCCTTCAGATCGCTCGGCCAATCCTTGAATCGTTCGCCGCGGAACGTCGCTTCATCGAGCTTGCTGCGCTGGATCATCGTGCCCATCGCACCGTCGAGGATGACGATGCGTTCGGCGAACAAGTCTCTCAGACGTCGTGCGCGTTCGATCTGCTGTTCAACCGGCATTGGCAACCTTGCGTTCCTGCTGCTTCGGGCGCACGCCGAGAGCGTGGCAGATTGCGAACGTGAGTTCGGAACGGTTGAGAGTGTAGAAGTGGAACTGCTCCACGCCGTGACGCTGCAGGGTGTGCACCTGCTCGATCGCGACCGCGGCGGAGATCAGCTTGCGCGTCTCGGGATTCTCTTCGAGTCCGTCGAAACGATGCTCCAACCAGTCCGGGATCGACGCGCCGCAGCGCTTCGCGAACCGCGTGATCTGCGGAAAACGCGTGATCGGCAGGATGCCCGGCACGATCGGCGCGGCAATACCCTTCGCGGCGCAGGCATCGCGGAAGCGCAGGAACTTGTCGTTGTCGTAGAAGAACTGCGTGATCGCACGGGACGCACCCGCGTCGATCTTGCGTTTCAGCACGTCCAGGTCGAAATCGGCGCTCGGCGCTTCCGGATGGGTTTCCGGATACGCGGCGACGGAAATCTCGAAATCGCCGACGGTCTTCAGTCCTTCCACGAGATCGGCCGCATAGGCGAAGCCATCCGCGCGCGGCTCGTACTTCACCGTGCCGGCCGGCGCATCGCCGCGCAGCGCCACGATGTGACGGATGCCCTGGTCCCAGTAACGGCGTGCGATGTCGAGCACCTCACCCCGGCTCGCGCCGATGCAGGTGAGATGCGGCACGCAATTGAGGTCGGTCTCCTTCTGCACGCGCGACACCACGTTGTGGGTGCGCTCACGCGTCGACCCGTCCGCGCCATAGGTCACCGACACGAAGGTCGGGCTCAGCGGTTCGAGGTATCGGATCGACTCCCACAGGGTGCGCTCCATGGCCTCGTCACCGGGCGGGAAGAATTCAAAGGATACGGAGACGGGGGCGCGGGACATTGATTTCCTGATAGCTGTCATACGGTTACGTGATACATACGATAACGCACTACGGGGAGCACGTTGGTACCAATTCTTGACTATTAGGAGACGCCAATTAGCATGATTGCACCACGAAACAGAGAGAATTAGGTCATGGCGGCTGAAAAACTCGACAAAGTCGACGCAAAGATCATGCAGATACTGTCGAACGACGGGCGAATCAGCTGGCGGGATCTTTCCGAGCAGATCGGCCTGTCGCTGACCCCCACCCTGCGCCGCATCCGGCGTCTGGAGTCCGAGGGTTACATCACCGGCTACAGCGCCCAGTTCGATGAACAGAAGCTCGGCTTCGGCATCACCATGTACGTCTGGGTTTCGCTCGAACGCCAGGTCGAAGAGACGCTCAAGGTGTTCGAACGCCGCATCGCCGATGTTCCCGAGGTGATGAGCTGCTATCTCATGACCGGTGAAGCGGACTACGTGCTCCGCATCGTAGTGCCCGACCTGCCTAGCTACCAGCGATTCATGCTCGACGTGTTGACACGTATCCCCGGCGTGTCGCGCATCCAGTCGGGCCTGGCGATCAAGCCCGTGTTCCAGCGCGCCGCGCCGCCGATCCCGCGCTGAGACCCGCCGGGCCCACGGCCCGCGCGCGCGAATGCGTTTGTCGGAGTCCTCCGACAGCGCCTAACAAATCTGTGAGATTCCGCCGATTTCCCCACCCTTAATATCCTGCGTCAATACGGGCCGCGACCGGATCGATTCGTGTGCACGTCAGGAACCCGCCAGACCGGAGCAATCCTTCGAAGGCTGGACCATCCACTCGCAGGGGATCACACGGATCTAAGGTTGCATGTCCACGAAGAAACCAGCGCATTCGGAACTCGCCAAGGCACCCACGGGAATCAGTGGTCTCGATGACATCACATACGGCGGTCTGCCGCAGGGGCGACCCACGCTCGTCAGCGGAGGACCGGGCTCGGGAAAAACACTGCTCGGCGTCAGCTTTCTCGTCGAAGGCGCGCAGCGTTACGACGAGCCCGGTGTACTGCTCACGTTCGAGGAAAACGTCGACGAACTCGCGCAGGACGTGCGCTCGCTCGGCTACGACCTGCACAAGTTGTGCGAAGAGAAGAAACTGCTGGTCGACTACATCCACGTCGACCGCGCGGAGATCGAAGAAACCGGCGAATACGACCTCGAAGGTCTGTTCGTCCGTCTCGACCACGCGATCCAGCAGATCGGCGCCAAACGCGTGATGCTCGACACGATCGAGACGCTGTTCGGCGGACTCAAAGACACCGGCATCCTGCGCGCCGAACTGCGCCGCCTGTTCCGCTGGCTGCGCGACCGGAAGATGACCACGATCGTCACCGCGGAGCGCGGCGAGCAGCAGTTCACGCGCCAGGGTCTCGAGGAATACATCTCCGATGCGGTGATTTCGCTCGATCACCGCGTCCACGAACAGATCTCCACGCGCCGGATCCGGGTCGTGAAATATCGCGGCTCGACGCACGGCACGAATGAATACCCGTTCCTCATCGACCGCGGCGGAATCACGGTGTTGCCGGTGACCTCGCTGCTGCTCGAGCACGAGGCCACCAGCGAGCGGGTTCCTTCGGGATTGCCCGCGCTCGATGAAATGCTCGGCGGAAAAGGCTTCTACCGCGCGAGCACCGTGCTCATGTCCGGAACGGCCGGTACGGGCAAGACCACACTGGCGGCTCATTTCGTCGCCGCCGCCTGCGCACGCGGCGAGAAATGCCTGTATTTCCTGTTCGAAGAGTCGCCACAGCAGATGCTGCGAAACATGCGCTCGGCCGGCGTCGACCTGCAGCCCTGGGTCGACAAGGGCCTGCTGCAGTTCCACGCGGACCGGCCGAGCCGCCATGGTCTCGAGACGCACCTGCTGGAAATGCATCACACCGTCGAAGTGTTCGAACCGGATGTCGTCGTGATGGACCCCGTCACGAACCTGCTGGCGGTGGGCACATCGTCGGACGTGCGCTCGATGCTCACGCGCGTCATCGACTTCCTCAAGACGCGCGGCATCACCGCGATGTTCACCAGCCTGACGACTCCGACCCAGACAGTCGAGCACACCGAAACGATGATCTCCTCGCTGATGGACACCTGGATACTGGTGACCGCGGAAACCAGCGGGACGCGCCGCAAGCGCAACCTGTTCGTTCTCAAGTCGCGCGGGATGCCACATTCGGACGATGTGCGCGAATTCCGCTTCACGTCGCGCGGCATCTCGCTGCTGCCGCTGGGCAAGGCGCCCGCGCGCAAGAGACGGAGGACACAATGACCCCGCCGACCGACAACTTCGCGCTGCGCCTGTACGTCGCGGGCCAGACGCCCAAGGCCGCCCGCGCCTTCGCGAACCTGCGCAGGATCTGCGACGAACATCTGGCGGGCCGATACAGCATCGAGGTAATAGACCTCATTGAAAATCCGGCGCTCGGGCGCGGCGATCAGATCCTCGCGCTTCCGACGCTGGTGCGGCGCCTGCCGACGCCGATCAAGAAGATCATCGGCGACCTGTCGAACACTGAGCGTGTACTCGTAGGCCTGGACCTGCGCCCGCGCAGGGCCGGTGTGTGAGCGCGCAGCCTCCCTATGTGCTGCGCCTGTACGTCACGGGCCTGACCTCGCGTTCCACCCGGGCGATCAACGTCGTGCGCGCAATTTGCGAAGAACATCTTTCCGGACGTTATGAACTCGAGATCATCGATGTATACCAGCAGCCCACCCGCATCAGCGAAGACCAGATCTTCGCGATCCCCACGCTCGTGAAGACCTCGCCTTTCCCATTGCGACGGATCATCGGCGACATGAGCAACCGCGAGCGCCTGCTGCTCGGCCTCGGCATCCATCCTGAGACAGGCCATGAAGAACCTCGATGACATGAACGTCGAGGAGCTGCGCGCGCGGCTCGCGGAAGCCGAGGGAAACCTGAACGCGATCTACTGCGGCGAGATCGACGCATTGCTGCTCAACGACGAAAGCGGCGAGCGGCGCGTATTCACGCTGCGCAGCGCGGATGCACCCTATCGCGCGCTGGTCGAGCGCATGCAGGAAGGCGCCGCGACGCTCGCGTTGAACGGCGACATCGTCTACTGCAATCAGCGCTTCGCGGATCTCGTGCGCACGCCGCTCGAACAGGTGTTCGGCGCGCCGGTCGCACAATTCCTGCCGGTGACTGAAGAGGGAATCCTGCGCACGATGCTCGAGCGCGGCTCCGGGCGCTACCAGACGCGACTGGTGTTCGAAGGCAAGGAATCCACCGAGGTTCAGGTGACGCTGTCGTCGATCGTGCTCGACGACGTCGAACATCGCACGCTGATCCTCTCGGACATCAGCTCGCTGGCCCGCGCGCAGCGCGAGAGCCGCTCGAAAGACGAATTCCTCGCGATGCTCGCACACGAGCTGCGCAATCCGCTCGGCGCGATCCAGGGCGCCGTGCATGCGCTCGCGCTGATGAACCAGCGCGAACCGATGGCGTTGCACGCCGCGGGAATCATCAAGCGCCAGGTCGTCCACATGGCCCGCCTGGTCGACGATCTGCTCGATGTCGGCCGCGCCGTCACCGGCAAGATCGTGCTCAAGCGTGCGACCGTCAACTTCGCGGAAGCGGTGCGCGCCTCGGTCAATGCGCTGACCGGCAATGGAAACCAGGGACGTGTGTTGCTCTCGAGTGAGCCTGCCTGGGTGAGCGGCGATTCGGTGCGCCTGGAACAGATCGTCGGCAATCTGGTGTCGAACGCGCTGAAGTTCACGCGGCAGGAAGGCAAGGTCATGGTTTCCGTGACGCGGGAAGGCGGAAACGCGGTGTTGCGCGTCACCGACCAGGGCGTCGGAATTCCCGCTGAAATGCTGCCGAAGATATTCGACCTGTTCGTGCAGGCGCACCAGACGATCGACCGTTCGCGCGGCGGTCTCGGAATCGGCCTGACTCTGGTGCGGCGGCTCGCGGAGCTGCATGGCGGCGGCGTGCACGCGGCCAGCGAGGGCGAAGGCCGCGGCGCCACGTTCACTGTACGTCTGCCGCTCGTGGAGGCACCCCCGGTCGCCAAGGAACCGTCCGCAGTCGATGGCAATGCCGATGATGCGGGCGCACCGCAGCTCGAGATCGAATCGCGCCGCGTGCTGCTGGTCGATGACAACCACGATTCACGCGAGATGTACCGCACGGTGTTGCACGCGCAGGGTCACTCCGTGTGTGAAGCGGCCGATGCCGAACGCGCGCTGCGGCTCCTGCAGGAAGACACGCTCGGCGGGCCGATCGACGTGGCGTTCATCGACATCGGCTTGCCCGGCGGCATGGACGGCTACGAACTCGCGCGCCGCATCCGCACATTCCCGCAGGGACGCAACGTGCGGCTCGTGGCTCTGACCGGATATGGATTTCCAGAAGACCGCGTGATGTCGCGGCAGGCCGGTTTCGCGCGCCATCTCGTGAAGCCGGTCGAACCCGAAGCGCTGCGCCGGGAGCTGAGCGCCGCCGCGCCGCGCCCCAACTAGCGTCAGGAATTCTCGAACCGGTAGCTGAACTTGATCAGCAACTGCTCGTCGTCGCGCAGCTCGAAGCCGCGGTTGATGAGACTGGCGGTGTCGTCGTACACGTCGGCCTGCTGAAAACCGCCGCGGCCGTAGACGACATATAGATAGGACAGCGGCTTGAACTCGTAACGGTAACGCAGCTGCACGCCGAGATTCTGCACGGTGAAGTCGTTCACCGGCTCATCGGTCGGAATCGCGCCGCCGTTTTCAACGCGATACGCCTGGCGCAACTTCGCGCTGAGCCCGATGACCTGCAGCTTGAGCCGCAACTCGTGGCGGTTGGTCATGATCCAGTTGAAGCCGGCGTTGAAATTCGTCTGGCGCTCCTCGAAGCTGCCGATCAGGTTGTCGTTCTGCCAGATCAGCCAGTCGGGCGTGTAGTCGTGCAGCACGCCCACGTAGAAATTGAATTCATCGCTGATGAAGTAACGCGGCTCGGCGCTCACGGTGTAGCCGATCTTGTCGTTGCCCGACAGACCGCCGCTGAACAGGTTGGCTTCGACCTCGTAGCCCCACCGGCCGATACGCGGCCGCTCGTAGTCGAAGTAGCTGTTGAAGTTTGGCGGCACCCAGAGATTGCCGTGGCCGCGGGTCAACAGGTCGTCGTAGCCGGCACTGTTGACGTTGATCTGCCCGTATTCGTAGCTGCCGTTGCGCAGGCGGCCCTCGCGGCTGATGCGGAACTGGTGATTCCCCAGGTCGCCGTGATCGTTGTAGAAACTGCTGACGCGCCAGCGCCAGTCCTTGGATGAATAACGCGACGATTGCGGCAGCTCGGTGAAACGCTTGTTCACCTGGTAGTGCAGGTAGTTGGTGTCGTTGCGCTGCAGGTAACCCGCGTCGTTGATGTCGAGCTCGGCGCCGAAGTGCATCGCTATCACCTGCTGTCGCCAGCCGCGATCCATCTCGAAGTCGGCCCACAACGTCGCGCCTGTGTCGCGGCGGCGGATGCCGGCGGTCTCCACGTCACTGCCGATGATCCGGGTGCGCACGTTCCAGCGCGCCGTCGGCCGCCAGTTGTGGTCGATGCCGATGACGCTCGCCTGCCGGTCGAGCCAGGGCCGGTCCACCCAGGTGGCCATCAGGCCGAGATTCTGCTTGTCGAAGTCGCGCACCAGGCGGCCCGCGGCGAACGTGCGGCCGGCCGAATCCGCTTCGTCGGCGCCAAACAGACCGTACTTGGCGGCCCCGAAACTGCCGTTGAGTTTCAACGCGGCAACGATGTCGCCCGCGCCCACGCCATCGTCCGCCGGCCCGCCCACGCGGCGCGTGTAGAGAAGCTGGCTGAAATCCGACGGCGTCGTGAACTCGAAAATGCCCTGGTTCTCGGTGAAAAACGGGCGCTTGTCGCTGATGAAGGTTTCGGTGGCGCTGAAGTTCACCACCAGGTCGTCGCTTTCCACCTGCCCGAAGTCGGGGTTGATGGTGGCCGAGAGTTGCGTCTGGCCGTTGGGTTTCCAGAAAATGTCCGCGCCGGCGTCGGCGTCGCTGCCCTGGTTCACGTTGTCGTACAGCCCGGAAACATACGGGGTGATCGCCAGCAGCGACTGCTTGTAGTTAGTTACCTGGATCGGCGCGAAATCGGAGAGGAACCGCGGACGTTCGAAGCTGGCCTGTGGCCAGCCGACCCGCTCGCCGCTCGAGCCCACGACGCGATCGACATAGATGCCGAGCGTGCGGCTGCCCTCGGCCTGGCGCATCGGCGCGATGTGCCAGGGAATCAGGATCTCCGCGCTCCATCCCTCCGCATCCGTCGAGACCGCATGGCGCCAGTTGCCGTCCCAGTCCGAATTGAAATTGTTCTCGTTGGTGATGATGGAATCGCTGATGCCGTCCGTGCAGCTCACCGTGAAGTCGTATCCCGTGCGGCGGTCGCCATCGAAGTCGACCATCACGTTGACCCGGTCGACCTGGTCTTCGAAGTCGCGCTGCACGCGCTGCAACGTCAGCGGGGTCGAGGCGGGTTGCAGATTGCGGAAGGCCACGGCAAGGCCCTCCGGTGTCGCGAGGATCCACGCCTCGGTTCCATGGGTCGCGGGTTCGCCGTTGAGCGGTTGCACCTTGCGGAAGTCGGTGATGTGTTGCGCGCCCTGCCATTCGACGGCGCCGATACGGCCGTCGACCTCGATGGCGGATGCCGGGGCCGCGACGACCACCAGGGCGCACCACCCGAACCAGCGAATGAATTCCGCAGACCTGCCCCTCACGCTTTTCACCGCTTGCTCCATGGCGCTCCCCGAATGTGCCATTTGTGACGGAGCCAACCCTGGATTGGTTGCAATGCTTGCGTGTTCTGGTGGCGCCCCGGGGACGCTCAGATCTTCGTCAGGGCCTGCTCCAGGTCGGCTATGAGGTCGTCCGCATTTTCGATGCCGACCGAGATGCGGATCATCGCGTCCGTGATACCCAGGCGATCGCGTGTTTCCTTCGGCACGCCCGAATGCGTGGTCGAGGCCGGGTGCGAGATCAACGTCTCCGTGCCTCCCAGGCTCACGGCGAGTTTCATGACCTGCAACGCGTCGAGCATGCGGAACGCCTCGGCTTCGCCGCCGCGGATCGAGAACGAAAACGTGGAGCCGGCGCTCAGGCACTGCCGCTCGAACACCGCGATGCGCGGGTCGTTGCCCTTGAGGTGCCCGAGGAAATTCACACTCGCGACCTTGGGATGCTGCGCCAGATAACCGGCGACGCGCGCCGCGTTGTCGGCGGATGCCCGCATGCGCAGCGCCAGGGTCTCCATCGAACGCATGATCATCCACGAGGTGTTCGGATCGAGCTGCGTTCCCAAACTACTGCGCAGGCTGCGCACCGGCGCGAGCATGGCCTTCGAACCCACGACGCCGCCCGCCACGAGATCGGAATGTCCGCCGACGTACTTGGTCAGCGAATAGATCACGATGTCCGCGCCGTGTTCGAGCGGCTTCTGGAACACGGGGCCGAGGAAGGTGTTGTCGACTGCGACCGGCGGGCGCACTCCACCCTGCTGCGCGCCTATCCACTCCGACGCCTCGCGCCACAGCGCGAGATCGACCAGGCCGTTGGTCGGATTCGCCGGCGTCTCGGTCACCAGCAATCCGACCTTGCCGCCCTTCGCCCGCGCTTTTTCGAGCGCGGATTTCGCGCCCGCCATGACCGCCTCGCGGTTGATCGCGTCCGGCACGGCGATCGCGCCGATGCCGAACGCCGGCATGGTGCGATCGATGAGGGTTTCGGTGCCGCCGTACAGCGGCTGGCTCATAAGTAGATAGTCATTGGGCTTGAGGTACGCCCACAGCGTCGTCGAGATCGCCGACATGCCGCTGGAGAAAACCGCGGCGGATTCGCCGCCTTCCCACAACGAGAGCCGGTCCTCGAGCACTTCGAGATTCGGATTGTTGAAGCGCGAATACACCAGGCCCGCGGCCTGGCCCGGCGGCGGCTGGCGCCTGCCGGAGGTGTAGTCGAAGAAGTCCTTGCCGTCCTGGGCGCTGCGGAAGACGAACGTCGAAGTGAGGAAGATGGGCGGCTTGAGCGCGCCTTCGGACAGGGCCGGGTCGAATCCATAACCCATCATCTGCGTTTCGGGCTGCAACACCCGGTTCCCAAGCTTGCGCTTGTGGTAACTGTCGACGCCCATGGAGAGCTCCTAAAGGTTCAAGATACCCGATCCTATCTCCACTACCTTTCCGCCGACGAATACTTCGTTGTCCGTGTTCACCTCTAGATGCAGTGTCGAGGGTCGCCCGACGAATTCGCCCTGGCTCACCTCGAAACTGAGCGGCGGGCGACGGCCCATCGCGACGAACCACGCGCCGAGATTCGCGCAGGCCGAGCCGGTGGCCGGGTCCTCGAGAATCGCCGCGCCATCCGGGAAGAAGAATCGGCTCAGTATCTTCTTGCCGCCGATCGAGGCGAAGACATAGGCCTGGCCCTGTCCGTCCACGCTCTTGAGCCGCTCGAAGGTTTCGGGGCGCGGCCTGATCCGGCGCACGGCGGCTTCGCTGGTGAGGGGGATGACGAGTTGTTCGCGCCCGGCCTTGACCCACAGCGGCTGGAAGCCGATGTCACCGGGCTCCAGGCCTAACAAACGCGCGACCTCGCCGGGCTGCATGTCCACCAGGCGCGAGCTCGCGGCCATGGCGCGCAAGGTCCAATGATCGCCGTTCGAGGTCACGGGAATGATGCCCGCGCGCATTTCCAGTCCGAGCTGATTGCCACCGAGGCCGAGAGCGCGGCAGACGTGCGCCGTGCCGAGCGTGGGGTGGCCCGCGAACGGCATTTCATAGGTCGGCGTATAGATGCGCACCAGCGCCGCCGCGCGCTTCGACGGCAGGATGAACGTGGTTTCCGACAGGTTGAACTGGCGCGCCAGCGCCTGCATCTGCGCGGCGTCGAGCCCGCTGGCATCTTCGATCACACACAATGGATTGCCGGACAGCGGCGCGTCGCCGGCGGTGAACACATTCAATAAACGGAACTTGAGCTGCATGGGCCGATTATTTCACAGGCGTTGCAGGCCTGTGACGCAGGGAAACTCGGTAATTGGCCTGCGTCGCGCGCCGCTCCCTGGCGCGCATCGATCAGACACGGTTCTTCAGGCCGCGGCGGCCACCAGTTCCGGCGATTGCGTCGCGGCGCGCATTTCCGGCCAGGACCAGATCGCGAGCCTGCCGTTCATGTCTTCGACGAGCGCCGAACAACTCTCGACCCAGTCTCCATCATTGCAGTACATGACACCATCGATATCACTGATCTCCGGACGGTGTATGTGTCCACACACCACGCCATCGACTCCGCGCCGGCGCCCCGCATGGGCGACCGCGCGCTCGAAACTCGATATGTACTGCACGGCATTTTTTACGCGATGTTTCAGATAGCCGGCGAACGACCAGTAGGGATAACCGAAGGCCCCGCGCACCGCGTTCAGATAACGATTGAGCCGCAGCGAAAAATCATAGGCGCTCGCGCCGAGGCGCGCGAGCCACGGGCTGCACTTCACGACGGTGTCGAATTCGTCACCATGCATCACCAGCAGGCGTTTGCCGTCGCTGGTTTCGTGCACGTATTCGCGGTGGATCTCGAGGTTGCCGAACACCGAGCCGCAGAACTCGCGCAGCTCATCGTCGTGGTTGCCGGGAACGTAGATGACGCGGGTGCCGCCTTTCGCCTTCCCGAGCACGGTGCGCAGCACGTTGTTGTGTTCCTGCGGCCAATAGAAACTCTTGCGCAGCGCCCAGAGGTCGATGATGTCGCCGACTAGATAGAGGTTGTCGACTTCGACGGTTTTCAGGAAGTCGAGCAGCAGGTCCGCGCGGCAGCCGCGGGAGCCCAGGTGCACGTCGGAAACGAAAACCGTCCGCAGCCGAATCGTTTTCCTGTCGCCAGCATCGCGCATATGCGTCCCGGGGTTGAGGGCTTGCTGTAAGCATGCCGCACCCTCGTTTCACCTTTATGACTCCGGGACTTACGGGAAACTCTTGCCCAGGAGCTTCATGTCAGGCCGGCTCGGCCGGTTCGCCGAATTGCAGCGCCGCGAGCCGCGCGTACAACGCATTGTCGCGCAGCAGCTCCGCGTGCCGGCCGATGCCAACGATACATCCGCGGTCGATCACGACGATGCGGTCCGAATTGATCGCGGTCGCCAGGCGGTGCGCGATCACCAGCGTCGTGCGGTTGCGCATGAGCTTTTCGAGCGCGTCCTGCACGAGTCTTTCGCTCTCGGAATCGAGCGAGCTGGTCGCCTCGTCCAGCAACAGGATGGGCGGGTTCTTTAGAATGGCGCGGGCGATCGCGATGCGCTGCTTCTGGCCGCCGGACAGCCGGGCGCCTTTTTCTCCGAGGAAGGTGTCGTACCCGTCGGGTAGTTTGGCGATGAACTCGTCGGCGGCCGCCGCCTTCGCGGCCGCCTCGATCTCGGCATCACTCGCGCCTGGACGGCCGTAACGGATGTTCTCGCGCGCGCTCGCGCCGAAGATCATGGTCTCCTGCGGCACGAGACCGATACGCGCCCGCACCTCGCTCGGTTCGGCACGCGCGATGTCCACGCCATCGACCAGGATGCGGCCGGACGCCGGATCATAGAAGCGCAGCAGCAGCTGGAATATGGTGGTTTTTCCGGCCCCCGACGGACCGACGAACGCCACGTTTTCACCGGGGGCAATCTCAAGATCGATGCCGTCGAGCGCGCGGGTTTGCGGACGTGATGGATAGTTGAACCTCAGGTGTTCGAAACGGATCGCGCCGCGCGGCGCGGCGAGCGGCACGGGGTTCGCCGGCGTATCGATCGAGGGGCGCGATTCGAGTAGTTCGACCGTGCGCTCCATCGCGCCGGCGGCACGCTGGATTTCGCCCCACATCTCCGACAGCGCGGCGATGGCCGTCGCCATGAATATGGCGTAGCTCAGGAATTGCGCGAGCTCTCCACCTGTCATCGTGCCGTCCAACACCGAACGCGCGCCCAGCCACAACACCAGCGTGACGGCGGAGAACATGCAGATGATCGCCGCCGCGATCATCCAGGCGCGCACGCGCATGCGATGGATGGCGGTGTCGAAGCTGTCGCGCACCGCGCCGTCGTAGCGCGCTCCGAGCAATTCCTCGAGGGTGTACGCCTGCACGGTCTGAATGGCGTTGAGGGTCTCGCCCGCGAGCCCCGAAGTGTCGGCCACGCGGTCCTGCGACTCGCGCGACAGCTTGCGCACACGCCGCCCGAAAAACAGCATTGGCACGAGCACGGTGGGAATCAAAGCGAAGATGATCAAAGCCAGTTTCAGGCTGGTGAACAGCAGTAACACCAGGGATCCGATGAAACTGACCGCGGAACGCAGCAGGATCGACAGCCCCGCACCGGACAGCGACTGGATAAGCGTCGTGTCCGTGGTGAGCCGCGAGAGGACTTCGCCGGTCTTGGTCACCTCGAAGAACGCCGGATCCATGCGGATCACTCGTCGGTAAACCGCGCTGCGGATGTCGGCAACGACGCGCTCACCGATCCAGCCCACCAGATAGAAACGCAGGGAAGCGAACGCCGCGAACACGAAGGCCGCGGCCAGCAGCAACAGGAAATACTTGTCGACGGCCGCCGCGTTGGCCGCGGTGAATCCCTGGTCTATGACATTGCGCAACGCCATCGGCAACCCGAGCATCGCGCCGGCCGCGATCAGCAGCGCCACGAGCGCGATTGCCATGCGCCCGCGATACGGGGCGAGAAAGGGCAACAGCGCGCGAAGGGGTTTGAGGGACCGGGACTTTGGTCGTTCGGAAGAATTAGGGGAGTTGCTCACGGAACTTGAGTTTCCCCAGGTTCAGCTGCCACCACATCCGGAAATCGCCCGCGAGACTGTAGAACGGATGACGAAATGTGGCCGGCTTGTTGCGCTCGAAACGGAAGTGCCCGATCCACGCAAACGCATAACCCGACACCAGCGCCGCTAGCAGCCACGCCAGTTCGCCCGTCACCATCAACGCCAACAGGCATGAAACCGCTCCCCAGGTGCCGATGAAATGCAGCACCCGCGAGGTCGGATGACGATGCTCGTTCAGGTAGTAAGGATAGAACTCCGCGAAATTGCGGAAACCCGAATCCTTCGGGCTGGCGCCGGTGTCCATAAGTGGCCGTCATCATCCGGTACTCTGCAGCCCTTCGGCAATGCCCGCGATACACGCGAGCAAGGATTCGAACAACTCGCGGTCCTGGCGTCCGGTTTCCCTCCAACGCCTTAGTAGATCGACTTGCAGGAGATTGATCGGATCCACGTAGGGATTACGCAGTTCGATGGCGCGCTGCAACGTCGGGTCGCGGTCGAGCAACGCGGTAGTCCCCTTGATGGCAAACACCTGCTCGCGCACCAGGCCGAATTCCTCGCGCACCTGCGCGGCGTAGCGGTGGTGGGCGGCGGGCGCCAGTTCTTCGTAGGCCGCCGCGATGTCCAGGTCGGCGCGCGCCAGCGAGGCCTCGAGATCGTCGATCAGCGTGGTGAAGAATGTCCAGTCGGCGTATGCCGCCTGCGCGGTAGCTAGCCCGAACTCGTCGATCGCGGACCGCAGGCCGGCGCCCGCGCCATACCAGCCCGGCAACATGTGCCGCGACTGCGTCCACGCGAACACCCACGGCACGGCGCGTAGTGCGTCGAAACCATCCTGCCCCGGGCGTACCGCCGGCCGCGAACCGATCTGCATCCGCGTGATCACGTCGATCGGCGTCACCGCCTGGAACCACGCGTAGAATTCCGCGTCCGCGCGCACCAGGTTCCGGTAATGCTCGCGGCTGAGCGTGGCCAGTCGCCCGGCGAACCTCACCTGGTCCGCGCCCGGAGCCATGCCCTGCGAATTGCCGCCCAGGCTGCTGGCGAGCGCGTGGAACGCGCGCTCGAGCGTGCGCATCGCGATCGGCCGCAAGCCGTAACTCTGGTTGATGACCTCGCCCTGCTCGGTCAGGCGCAAGACGCCATTGATCGTACCGGCGGGCGCGGTGCGCACCAGCGAATCGATGCGCGAGCCGCCGCGCGCGATGCTGCCGCCTCGGGCATGGAAGATGACGTGACGTTCATTCGCGGCGGCCAGCGCCGCGGACAGATCGGCCTGCGCGCGGTACGCGGCGAAACGCGAGGCGCAGATGCCGCCTTCCTTGTTGGTGTCGGAATAGCCGATCAGCGCGCACTGCGTGCGGCCGCGCCCATCGAGATGCCGGCGATACAGCGGGTCGTCGAGCAGCGTGCGCATGACATCCCCGCAACGCTCGAGCGACTCCCAGGATTCGAACAGCGGCGCGATGTCGACCGCGACCTCGCCGCTTTTCCGGTCGTAAGCCTCCGCCCAGCGCGCCAGCAGCAATGGCGCGAGCACATCGTCCGCGCCGCTCGTGCCGCTGACGACGTAGTAACCGATCGCATCCTTTCCGTATCGATGCCGCGCCTGCAGGATCGCTTCGAACACACCGAGCGTGCGGCGGCCGAGCGCGTCGAGTTCCATTTTCACGCCGGCATCGCGCTCGATGGCCTGCACCAGCAGGTCATGTCGTTCGGCGGCGGTGCGTGACAGCCAGTTCGCATCGTCGAGCCCTTGCCCGATCACGCGGTGATGGATCTCCGCCTGCTGACGCAGATCGAGCGATGCAAGATGAAACCCGAAGGTTTCGACGCGCCGGATCAGCCGCTGCACGCTGCTCCACCCGGCATGAAAGCCGCGATTCGCGCGCAACGACGTCGTGATCAACTTGAGATCGCGCAGGAACTGCTGCGGACCTTCATAGCTGTTCGGCCGCTGATCGTAGGTAAGCCGCAACCGCTCGCCGACCTGTCCGAGAAACACCCGGTACGGCATGCGGTCGTGACGCATCGGCGTTATGCCGAGCGCGCCGGGGATCAGTGTCGCGTACAGCTCGATGCGCTGCGTGAGCTCGGGCGTCACGGCACTGCGGCTCGCGCTCTGCGAGAGCAGCTGTGCGAGTTGCTGGCAGTCGTTGAAATACGCGTTGACGATGACCTGCTGCTGGCGGGCGAGCGTTTCGCGAATGGTCTTCGCGTGCACGTCGGGATTGCCGTCCATGTCACCGCCGACCCACGTGCCGAAGCGGATGATGTTCGGCAACTCGAGCGATTCGGGCGCGACGCCGAAAACCTTTCCGATGGCTTCGGCGAGTTCGTCGTAGAACGCCGGCACGATGCGGTACAGGATCTCGGCGAGGTAGAACACCACGTGTTCGCGCTCGTCCGCGACCGTGAGCCGTTCGCGCGGATGATCTTCGGTCTGCCAGGCCGTGGTGACTTCGGTGCGCACCCGGCTCCAGTTGTGCCGCAGCTCCTGCGGCGTCAGCGTCGGGTCGAGACGATCGAGCAGTAGTTCGGCGATGCGCTGGTTCTTGCGCAGCATGGTGCGGCGCGCGCTTTCGGTCGGATGCGCGGTGAAGACCGGTTCGATGCTGATCCGGCGCAGCAGGTCGAGCACCTGCGCCAGCGAATGCCCGCGCGCCGCAAGATCGATCAGCGCGGCCTCGACACCACCCGGCTGCGCGCGCTCGCTGGCCTCGAGGAAGTACCCGCGACGGCGGCGGATGCGATGCACCTTCTCGGCGAGATTGACCGCGCGGAACCACATCGAGAACGCGCGCGCGAGATCCCGGGCCACTTGCGGCGCACGGCCGCGCAACTGTACCGACAGCTCGGCGGCCGCTTCCTTGTCGCCGGCACGCCGCCGGATGGACAGGCGCCGGTCCTTTTCGACCAGGTCGAACAACGCATCGCCACCCTGGTCCTTGAGCACGTCGCCGACCAGCGCGCCCAGCACGTGCACGTCATCGCGCAGTGCCGAATGCTTCGCTGGAAACTGGATGTCGTCACGCCTCACGAGGCGCGCGATTCTACAGGGAATGCCCGAGGTCGCGTATCGTTAGGTCCAATGAGGACCTCGGGAACTTGACTGCCGCATCACGCGACCGGCTCGGAATGCTGTTCGTGGCCGGCGCGGCGATGCTGTTCGCGAGCAAGGGCCTGTTCGCCAAAGCCCTGTACCAGCGCGGCGTCGGGTTCGAACTGCTGGTCACGGTGCGGGCCGTGCTGGCGGTGCCGCTGTTTGCGTGGATAGCATTGCGCGGGAGCGCCTTGTCGAACGAGGCGCAGCGCTCGCCGGTTGCCGGCGCGCCGGCGCCGCGGCTGCGCACCCCGGCGGTACTGGCCGCGGTGATCGCCGGCGTCGTGGGTTACTACGTGGGCGCGCTGGTCGATTTCTGGGCGCTGACGTTGATCGACGCCTCCATCGAACGGGTACTGTTGTTCAGTTATCCGGCGATGGTCGTGCTCATCAGCTCGTTCCTCACACGCCGCGCGCCCGAGACACGCGTGGTCGCGGCCATGTTCGTGACCTACGTCGGCATCTTCTTCGCGATGGGCGGCATCGATCTCGCCGAATTGCGCGCCAACCTGTTCGGCGCGTCGCTGGTGTTGATCTCGGCGCTCACGACGGCTATCTACTTCCTGATCGGCGAACGCTACACCCACGAGCTCGGCAGCACCCGTTTCGCGGCCATCGCCATGATCTCGGCGGCCGTGTTGCTCGCGGTGCATTTCGTGGCTTTCCGCTCGTTAGGGGAGCTCGCGGTACTCGGCGCGACCGACTGGACGCTGCTCGCCATCCTGGGCGTCGCATGCATGTTCGTCCCCGGGTTGCTGCAGGCCGAGGGCATGCGCCGTGTCGGTGCGCAACGCGCGGCGATCGGGAGCACCGTCGGACCCCCTACTACTATTGTCTTGGCGGCGGTGTTCTTCGACGAGCGGCTGACGGCCTGGCAGATCGCCGGCAGCGCGCTGATCGTCGGCAGCGTCCTGATTCTGAGCCTCGGAAAATCGCGCGGGGACGCCTCCGCCAGCTGAACTTCCGGTATGCTCGACGCCATCGGAGGCTCCTATGGCAGCGCAGCCCGGCCACAACGCCGTGCGCATCGGCGAGTGGTTAGCCGACCCGGATGACGATTCACTGACCCGCGGCGAAGAGATACTTCGCATCGAGCCGCGCATGATGCGGCTACTCATGCGTTTCGCGGCCTCGCCCGGCAAGGTGTTGAGCCAGGACACCTTGCTCAACGACGTGTGGCAGGGCGTCATCGTCAGCCCCACCTCGGTTTACCAGACCATTTCGCAATTGCGCAAAGCGCTGGGCGACACCGATTCTCCCGCGACCTACATCGAAACCGTCGCGCGCAAGGGATACCGGCTCGTTGCCCCCGTCACCGCCGCGCAACCTTCCGATGCGGCAGCCGACGTCACGAGCACCCCCTCGACCGAATCGACCGCGCCACCGAAGCGCACCGGCATGCGCTGGCGTTGGCCGGTCGCGCTCGCCTGTGTCCTCGTGCTCGGTATCACCACGGCCGTGTATTGGCCGCGATTCTCGGCGTCCAAGGTCGAGAACGATTCAATCGTGGTGCTGCCCTTCGTCGATCTCACGACCAACAAGTCCGAGCAGCCCTTTTGCGACGGCCTCACCGAGGAGCTGTCGAACTGGCTGGCGCAGGTTCCGACGCTGCGCGTCGTGTCGCGCACTTCCGCGTCCGAGTTCCGCGATCGCGGCATCGACGTGCGGCGCGTCGGCAAGACGCTGGGTGTTTCCCATCTCGTGGAAGGGTCGGTGCGCCGATCCGGCGATTCGCAGCGTGTCACCGTTCAGCTCGTCAGCGCGAGCGATGGATATCACCTGTGGTCAAATACCTACGACACGCCGATCTCCGATTCCCTCGGCATGCAGGAGCAGATTGCGCGTGATGTCGCGGCTCAACTCGAACTCGAGCTCACGGCCGAGACCGACGAAGGTTTCGCTCAAAGACGCAATTCCGAACCGCGCGCCCATCGGCTCTATCTCATCGCACAGTCCCACCAGCAGCGGCGGACGCGGGAAGAAAACGATCGCGCGATCGGGCTATACAAGCAGGCGCTCGAAATCGAGCCCAACTACCCGCTCGCGCTGGTCGGCCTGGCCTCCGCTTATCTGAACCAGGCTTATTTCAACGACCGGGCATACGAGGACATCGCGCGCGACGTGTTGCCCCTGCTCGCAGCCGCGGAAAAGCGCAGTCCGCGGCTGCCCGAGCTCCATGCCGTGCGCGGCGCGCTTTACTCGGACCTCGGCCAGCGCGAACAGGCAATCGAGAACCTGCTGCGCGCGCTCGAGCTCAATCCGAACCTGGTGCGCGCCGCATCCGATCTAGGACTGCTGCATCTCGTGGCCGGCGAGCCGCGCGACGCGCTGCGTTATTACACCTGGGCCGTGGAGCTCCAGCCGCTCGACGCATACCTGCTGGCACAGCGCTGCATGACGTTGACGGATCTCGCCCAGTTCGACGTCGCGCAGGCGTCCTGCGACCAGGCGCGCGCCATCGGCGCGAATTCAACCTGGCCGCTGAGCGTGGCCAGCGATCTGGCCGAAGCGCGCGGGCGGCCCGCCGAAGCACTCAAGCTCACCGAACTCGCACTCAAGGACGGCGGCGACATCACGGAGATCCATGCGGATCGCGGACGCTGGCTCATGCGGCTCGGGCTCGTGCGCGAAGCGCGCGCGGCCTACGAAGAGGCAAAGAGCGCGACCGGCAGCCCCGACGGATCCAACCTGTCACTTGTCTCGCTGGCCTTGCGCACGGCGCTCGCGCTCGACGGCCCCGCCGGCCTCGAACGCGAGATCGAGGCACTCGGCCTGGCCAGGAGCGACGAACCGAACGTCCTGTTCGAACTCGCCGAGGCCGAACTGTTCGCCGGCAATGCGCGCTCGGCGCAGGGTTACGTCTCGCGCGCCCTGGCCTCGCCGAAGCTGCGCGCTGACGATCTCGCCAAGGCGTGGTACGCGCGCACCGGGAACTCCAATCTACTGATCGCCGCGGCCGCGGAACACGCCACCGGTGACGAAGCTGGCGCGCAGCGGCACGTTGACGCGGCGGCGCGGTTGATCGCGCGCATGAGCGCCGCGGGAGTGAAGCGCCACGGCCTGCTCGTGCTCGAAGCCGAAGTTGCCGCATTGCGCGGCGATCGCGATGCGGCAATGCGGTCGCTCACCGCCGCCGTCGATCTCGGCTTGCGCTACGCCTGGCCGATCGAACACAGCCCGTCATTCGCGGCGCTGCGCGACCGCCGGGAATTCAGCGCCCTGCTGGAGAAAATGGCTGCCCGCAACGCCAACGACCTGGCGGCGGTGATCGAGATCACGCAGCGCCGCCTCGCCGCTCAGTGAGGCGGGACCTTGGTTTTCTCGCCGCTGCCCGTGCCCGAACCGGTGGGGTTGAGGTCACTAACCACCTGAACCATGTATCTGACGATCGCCAGGGCCTCGCCCATGCGCAGCGCGTGTTTCGCGAGCTTGCGCGTCGCCGTGCCGTACTTTATCTGGAGCTTCTTGGCATCGGCCTCGGGCCAGTCGCGAGCAGTGAGGTCGGCCTGGATCTTCCCCGCCAGCGTGAGGACATTCATGGGCGCCAACGGTGTCAGCATCGTGCATGAGGCATCGACCAGCACGGCGCTCACCGCATTGATGTCGCGCGCCGCGTCGATGGCGCCGGAGCCCGCAGGCGGCCACTTCTTCGTGGTGCCATCCTGGATGTAGGTCTTGATGATTTCCTTGATGAACGGCGTGGAAAAAGTCTTGGGCTGCTGCACCGTTTTCCCGGACGCCTTCTTCCCTTTTTTCTTTTTCGCGGCCATGGTTGTTCCTGTCAATTTGGGTTGATGGATTGACGATGTTGCCGGGTCGGAGTTCGTCAGGTAGTTTGCGCCGAAGTCAGCTGGAAGGATAGTTAGAGTAGCCCCACCTTAGGAGTCGCCGCCATGACTCTCCGCGGACCTGGGATCGCCTGCCTCCTGCTCCTGTTTCCGTTTGCTACCGGCAACATTGCCGCGGGCAATCCGCTCGATGCGGTCAACTCGGCGCCCCAGGCGCAAAGAGATTCGAGCCTGTGCTGGGCCGCAACATCGGCCATGGTTGTAAACGCATTCCAGGACGCGACGACACCGTTGGTGACCCAGGAAGAACTCGCGGCCTATAACCGGGCATTCCGGATCGTGGGTTTAGGCAACCTTCCGGACGGCGGCAGCGACGAGGGCAAGTATCTCGGCGCGTGGACCGATTCCAAGGCGAGCGACGTGCGGAAGCATTTGAACCTGGCGCGCCCGACGACCTCTGGAAACCCCACGGCATGGGAAAAGCTGCAGCAGAGTTGCGCCAGCAGTCTCGACAACTGCAACCTCGCCGGGATTCCAATGTTCAAGAATCTGCTGTTCGACCGGACCGCGGACAATGAAGCGCTGAGTTGGTGCGACATCGTCAACCAGATCGACCACCAGCGCCCGATCCTGTTCGGACTGGAGGACATTCGCTTGAGCAGCCGCACCGTGAGCCGGCATTTCCTCGTGCTCATGGGTTATTCGTCGGACTCGTCCGGCAGTCGCGAGGTACTCGTGTGGGATCCGTGGCCCGTGGACAAAGATGGCGTCGTCCCGGCTTCGAGTCTTTGGAAGCATCTCGATTCGATCGACTATGAGACTTTCAAAGATCCCGTCAGTCACTGGGGCGTGAAAGCCAGGCACGAGTTCGACCGATACAACATCCGGAATTCAGTTCCGGCGAGGCCATTCAGCGACAGCGTGCCGAAGCTCACGGCGGAATGCGGCGTCGCAGGCACGAGCGCTCCCATTACGATGGAGCAGCAGGATCTCCAACCCGTAATCCAGGCATTCGCGCCTGACAAGATTCTTGAAACCCTGCGCGGCGAGGCCAGGCCCGCGCCCGGACAGAAATGGGGCGTGCCGATTCCGCTGATCGGGCTCACGGAAGAAGAAATCCTCGAAAACAATGGCAACGCCGACCGGCTGCTGCCGCCGCGCGTCGCATCGGTGATCGTGCCGGTGCTCGATGCGAAGGGCGCCGTCGTCGATGTCTTCATGGCGGTCAACGACCGCGGCAAGTGGCGGCGGCGCGGGTACGCGACCGTCGGCATCACTCGCATGATGGTCGACACACGCAGCTCCTTCGCACGCAGCGCGCGCCTGCGCGAGGATGCCCTGTATGCGGTGGCGATGCCCTACCGGCGCACGTTCTTCGTGGCCCGGGGCACGGGCAATGCGGCGCAACTCGTGCCGATCGCCGACGATGGATTCCTCAGGGTCAAGCGCGGCAAACCCATCTCCGCGAACGCCGTTCTGGGATGTATCGCCGCTGAATCCGCGCCGCGCGATCCGGATGCTGCGAGACCCGTCTGCCTCCGGCGTGTGCCGCGCTGACCTCGCCCGCGAAACGTCACCCCGCCAGCAACACCGCCTCGGCATGTTCGAGCTGTTCGGGCGTGCCGTAGATGACCACCACGTCGCCGTCTTCGAATGCCGTGTCGCCGCTGGGTTCGCGGCCGAGAATTCCCTGGCGGCGGATACCGGTGAACGCCACGGCCGCGCCCGCGTTGCGCACGTCGTTGACACACTTGCCGATGCACCAGGAACCCGGCGGGAGCACGACCGAACGCACCTGTTCGGCGAACTCCGCGTCGTTCTCCGAGCCGTCGCCGCGTGCGATGACATTACGCAACATCTCGTAGCGATTGCCCCGCAGCTCGGCGACCGACCGCATGACGGTGGCGTGCGGAACACGCAACGACATCAGCACATGCGAGGCGAGCATGAGGCTGGCTTCGAATGCCTCGGGCACGACCTCCGTCGCCCCCGCCCCTTTCAACTCCTGCAGGCGCGTATCGTCGGGCGTACGCACCAGCACCGGCACGTCACCCCGCAGGCGCCGCAACGCACGCAGGATGCCGAGCGACGTGCGCGTGTCGGAAAAGGAAATCACCACGGCATTGGCGTTCGCAAGGCCAACTTCCTCGAGCACCTGCTCGTCGGCGGAATCACCGTACACCACGGGCTGGCCCATCTGCCGAGCCGCGCGCACGCGCGCCGCATCGAGATCGATCGCGATGTATTCGAAGTTCTGGCTCTCGAGCACGCGCGCGACGTTCTGGCCCACGCGGCCGAAGCCGCAGAGAATCACGTGCTCGCGCTTCGCGACCGCCTGCGTCACCGCGTCCTCGCGTTCGATCGCGGTTTTCGGCGGACCGCGTTCGCCCAACAACAGCCGCGCGATCCGTTTGTTGTTCGCGAGCACTACCGGCGCGAGCACCATGCCGAGCACGATCGCCACCAACAACGGTTGCGCGATCGCAGGATCGATCGACCGGTTCTGCATCATCAGCGTGAGCAACGCGATGCCGAACTCGCCCGTCACCGCGAGCGTGACGCCGGTGCGGATCGCCTTGAAGTTCGAATCCACGAACAGTCGCGTCGCAACACCCGCGATGACGGCTTTGAGAATCAGGATCGCGATGAGCAACGCGGCGATCAGCGCGAACTCGCGCCACAGTGCGTCGAAGTCGAGCAACATGCCGACCGAGATGAAGAACAGGCCTAACAGGATGTCGCGGAACGGGCGGATGACGCTTTCGACCTGGTGGCTGTATTCGGTTTCGGCCAGCATCATCCCGGCGAGGAACGCACCCAGCGCCATCGACAGGCCGGCCATGTGTGATGCCCAGGCGGAGGCCAGCGCGACCAGCAGCACCGCGAGCGTGAACAGTTCGCGCAGCCGGCTGTTGGCGATCACGTAGAGCAGCGGGCGCAGCAGCCAGCGGCCCGCGGCGAGCACCAGCAGCACGGAAGCTGTGCCCGCGAGCACCAGTTTCACGGCCGCGGACATGCTGAATTCCTCGGTCCCCGGTGTGAGGGCAGCGGCCAGCGCGAGGAACGGGACCACCGCGATGTCCTGGAACAGCACGACGCTGAATGCGAGTCGGCCGTGCGTGCGGTTGAGCTCGGCGCGCTCGGCGAGCTGCTGGACGATGAGCACGGTCGAGCTCATCGCGACCGCGCCGCCGACGACGATACTCGTCGCCCAGTCGAGCCCGAAGAGGCGCGCGATGAGCGCGACCGCGCCCGCGGTGGCGGCAACCTGCAGTGTGCCGAGTCCGAACACTTCACGGCGCAGCGCCACCATGCGCGGCCAGGAAAACTCGAGTCCGAGCGTGAACAGCAGGAACACCACGCCCAGCTCGGCCAGCAGATGCGTGGTGTCGGATTCGGGGAAGACGCGGAAGGCGTAAGGCCCCAGCGCGAGGCCGACCGTGACGTAACCCAGGATCGAAGGAAGACCCAACCGTCGCGCCAGGGTCACGACGAACACCGAGGCAGCTAACAGGACGATGATCAGTGGCAGTGGCGAATCGGTCATTCGCCGCAGAAGTTAGCACGAGAGACGGCGCCGGGAATGGATTCCCGGGATACGCGGTCAGGCTCCATTTGCTGGCAAAAGGTATCGGGAGTCGTTCAGTATCCGGCTCATGCCTGCCATGAAACTCACTGAGACGTTCATTCGGTTCGCGCGCTCGGAACAATTCGGCGGCGTGTTGCTCATCGCCTGCACCGCGCTTTCGCTCGCGCTCGCGAATTCACCCATGGCGGTGCAATACCAGGGGCTCTGGCAAACGCAGCTCGGCCCACTGTCGATCGAACACTGGATAAACGATGCGCTGATGGCGGTGTTCTTCCTGCTCATCGGCCTCGAGCTCGAGCGCGAGTTGTACGTTGGCGAGTTGTCGCGGCTGCGCAATGCCCTGCTGCCCGCGTTCGCCGCCGGCGGCGGAATGGCGGTACCGGCCCTGGTCCACTACGGACTGAACGCGGGAACGCCGACCGAAGCCGGATTCGGCATTCCCATGGCGACCGACATTGCGTTCGCTCTCGGCGCGCTTGCGCTGCTCGGCAGCCGGATACCCGCGGCTCTCAAGGTTTTCGTGGTCGCTTTCGCCGTGATCGACGATCTCGGCGCCATCGTGCTGATTGCCACCGTGTATTCGCAGGATCTGTCGATACGGTTTCTGGCCGCCGCGCTCGGCATCTGGATCGCGTTGATCGTGATGAATCGCCCGCTGCGCGTGATGTCGCTCGCACCGTACCTGGTCGGCGGCGCCGCCCTTTGGTACTGCCTGCTGAAGGCCGGCATACACGCCTCCATCGCGGGAGTGCTGCTGGCGTTTGCGATTCCGTTTACGTCACGAACCGCGGGGATGTCTTCCCCTTCCCACCGGTTGGCGCACGCGCTGCATCTTCCGGTTGCATACCTGATCCTGCCGTTGTTCGCGCTGGCGAATACGGGAGTGCGCATCAATGCCGAATACCTGGCGCTGGCCAGTTCCATGAACAGCATCGGAATCGCGGCCGGCCTGGTGCTCGGCAAACCGATCGGCGTGGTTCTGCTATGCCTGGCTGCGGTCAAGTCCGGCATCTGCGCGCTGCCGGACGAGGTCCGCTGGAGTCACATCGTCGGCGCCGGACTTCTCGGAGGCATCGGCTTCACGATGTCGATCTTCATCGCGAATCTTGCTTTTGAAGACGACACGATGCTGATCAACTCATCGAAACTTGCCGTGCTCGCCGCGTCGCTGGTGGCGGGCGCGCTCGGCTGGCTGTGGCTCAGGATGGGAGTGGTGCCGGGCAGGGATTCCCGGGAGAAGCGCTGAAATGTTCGATTGCCTGCGCAGGACTTCGCCGCTTCTCCCGGGAATCCCTGCCCGGCACCACCCTCTTACGAGCTCATGAACACCGTGGTGTCGTAGCGCTCGAAGTTCTGCAGCGCGCGCCGGTAGGCGTTGTGAACCATGCGCTCGGACACCTTGTCCGCGCGCGGCGAAAGCAGCATGCGCAACACGACGTCGTCGGCCGGGCGCGCCTTGTCGTCGCCGAGGTATTGCTCGATCAGCTTGGTGACCCGGCTGCACATTTCGTTGGTGAAGCGCAGACGGACGCCGTCATGCACCGAGTCCTGCGCCGGGCCATAGGTGGCGCGCGCCTCGCCCGTGAGCTCGCACAGGAAACTCGCCATGAGCCTGGCCTTGTCCGTCAAACCCATCTCGCTGAAATAGGTGATTTCGGACTGCAGGTTCATGGCGGTCCGTTGATCAGGCTGCCGGGAAGAAATCGATCGGCTTGCTGACGGTCAATGGCTCGACATCGGCGGCCTTGAAGCGGATCTGCCGCACTCGCGCGACGATTTTCTTCTCGAGCTCCGGATCGTTGAGTTCGCTCGACACGACGCGGCACATCGTGATCTCGCCCGACGGTGCGATGGTGAACTCGAGCACCACCTTGCCCGCGAGCTCCGGCGCCTCACGCAGCGCGCGGCCGTAGAGCGCATAAAGCGCGCCCTTGTTGCGATCGAACACGATCTCGACTTCCTCGCGCGCACGCGAGCCCTTGCCGCTGGCGCCCGTGCGCTGCACACGACCGCCGGCGTTCGGATCGAGGCCGGTGCCGTGGCTCACCTGCGTCGTGGTGTGAGTGCCGATGGCGCCGGCGCCGCCGCCAAAGCCGCGCGCCATGTCGGACGTATTGATGCCGCCTGAAGTGCGGCCGGCCGCCGATGTGATGAGATTGCGTTCCGAGCGCGCATCCGCGACCGGCGTCTTCATCTGCGGATCCTTGAGATCGAGATTCTGGTCGCGCAGTTCGGCGAGTTCGTCGGCCAGCGCGAGCATGCCCTGGTTGCGCACGTTCGGCTTCGGCTTCTCGACCGGCTTCTGTTCCACCGGCTTCGGCTTCTCAGGTTCCGGCTGGTCTTCCGGCTCCGGCGGCGGAGGCGGCGGAGGCGGTTTCGGTTTTTCCACGATGAGCTGCACGACGCGTTCTGGCAGATCCTCGGGCTTGATCTTCGCGCGCTCGGGCTTCGGCAGCAGCCACACGATGATGGCCAGCACCGTCGCGATGATGATCATCACGCGCAGTAGTTTGAGGAACTTCCGCTCATTCTCGTCGTCGAGCGCCCACGGGAGCTCGAACCGGCGGAAATATGGCGCCAATCCCAGGCTCATGCGCCTGCCCCCGTCGCTACCTCGCGTTGGATCACCGCGAGCGAAACCTTGCCATAATCAGCCGCGGTCGCCGTCGCCATCACGCGCTTGAGCACCGAAAACGGCGTGCCCTTGTCGCCCATGATCGTGACCTCGCGCTCGGCCAGATCCTCCTGCGCTGCGCTGCGCAAGCTCGAATCGGATTGTTCCTGGAGCGCCGCTCGCAGTGGCTCGATGACGAGCTGCGCGTCGTTCCTGACGAGATCCGCGACCTTGGCGATGATGCGGCCATTCACCAGCAGGTCTTCCGTGGTCACCATGACCACCACAGTTTCACGCGGTTTCATGTCCGCGATCGACTGCGGAATGGTGATGTTCTTGGTGTTCGGCAGGATCTCGACGTCCGAGCTGTGCAGCAGCAGGAACACCACGAGCATCGTCAGCATGTCGATGAACGGCACGAGCGCCATGTGGCTGCCGCCATGCGAACGCTTGCGATGTTTCTTGATGCGATACGAGATCACTTGCGACCTCCCGCCGGCTGCGTCGCCGCGGCACCGGTCAAAGGCGCGTCACCGACGGAAATGTCGGGGAACAATTCGACGTTCTGCAATCCAACGCCCGCGCGGTTCTGCCAGACGCGCACGTTGTCCATCGTCTGCACGAGCACGTCGTACGGGATGTTTTCCTCGAGCAGCACGCTCGCGGCGAGCACAGTCGGGTAGCGCGCCTTCACTTCCTGCAGGAAACTCGACAGTCCGTTGTAGTCATATTCGCCTTCCACCCTGGGAAGGGTGCGCAGGACTCCGGAATTGCGATCTGCGACTTCGATGGTGTTCTGCCGAACGATGATCTCGAGATTGAGCCCTTTCGGAAGCTCCGGCACCGAGGAGTTAGGCGCCGGGAGATTCAGCTCGAGAACGTTCGTGTGCGAGAACACCGCCGTGAACAGCAGAAAGAACACGAGGATGACCATCATGTCGATCATGGGCACGATGTTGAGGTCGTGGCGCCCCTTGTACTTCGCATGATTGCGAATGGAACGGGCGGCGAGCTTTGATGCGGCCATCGATGTTCCTCTGCTCGGTTACCGGACGGTGATCGTTCGGTTGATCAGGCCGGGCGCGGCGCCGGGGCGCGGGGAGCCATGCCGGGCTGCGGCGACGGCGTCGCCGGCTCCGAGTAACGCTCGGTGATGGAGTTGAGGAACTTCACCACGGCGATTTCGAGGCTGTCGATCAGCGCTGTGGTCTTCGCTTCCAGGAACATGTGCGAGAGCAACAGCACGATGGCCACGAACAGGCCCGACGCCGTGGCGTTCATGGCCTCGGAGATCGCGGCCGCGAGCAAACCCGCCTTCTCGGCCGGGTTGGCCTGCGCCACGGCGCCGAAGGCGTGGATCAACGCGACGATGGTGCCCAACAAGCCGATGAGCATGCCGATGTTTGCGAGTGCCGCCAGGTACGGCGTGCGCTTCTCCAGGCGGGGGACGATCTCGAGCAGCGACTCTTCCATCGCCTGCTGGATGTCATCGCGACGGCGCGCGGTCGCCAGGCGCGCAAGGCCGTACTTGAGCACGGTGCCGATTTGCGCCTGCGAGTTGTTCGCGAGTGTGATCGCCTGTTTGAAGTTGCCGGCGCCGAGATGCGGCGCGACATCGTCCCACAGGTTGCGGTTTTTCATCGTTTCCTTGGTCAGGTAGAACCAGCGCTCGAGCGCGATGGCCACACCGACAACGAAGATGATGGCCAGCGGAAACAGTACGAGTCCGCCGTCCTTGAAGAAGTTGATGATCGTGTTTAACCAAGTCACGGTGGATTCTCCTCAGAATCGGAAATACAGATGCGCCCCAAGGCATGACCAAGGGCAAGGGCGCGCCAAGATTGCGTTACATAAGTGACAAAAACTGTTAATCACTTCTCGCTCTTACCCGCGGGCGCAGCTTCGTTAGGCTGCAGCGCTTCGAAGTAGCGATTCTGTCGGCGAAAGACGTCGCGATCGACCGGCTCGAGCACCTCGTCCAGCAGGCTGTTGACCGGGCGCCCCACGAGGTCGCCGAGCTCTGCACTACGCCAGGGCACGATGTACAGGACCTTGGGCAACTCGCGATTTCCGGTGATCTGGGTCGAATCGAGATCCAGGCGGTCCTTCGCGGTGGATTTGACCGGCGGTTTGTTAGCCGTCGCGGGCGCAGGCTTCGCGGCCGGTTTCGCGGCCGGCTGCGGCGCGGTTGCCGGCGTCGCGGCCGGCTCGGCTGCCGGCGCGGCGGCCGGCGCCGATGTGTTCACGCCGGGTTCCATCGAATCCGGCGGGGGCGCGTTCACCGGAGATTGAGCGAGCGCGCTGACGGCGAGCAGCAGGAGTGCGACCGCAAGTAGTTTGTTCATGTCAGCTTCCTTCCGGCTTTGGCGGCGCGGGCGCCTTGTTGCGCGAGCGCAGCTCGGCGAGCCAGCCAGAGACGGGTTTGTCTTCACCCGTCAGTTGTTTGTAGGTCTCGAGTTCGGCCTGTGCACCGACCGGATCATCGAGATAAAGGTCGAGCAGCACACCCAGATTGCGATGAGCTGGCGCGTAGGACGGATTCGCCTTGATGGCGCTTTCGTACGCGCTGCGCGCCTCGGCGAACTTGCCGGCCTGGCGCAACGTCAGGCCGTATTCGGCCCAGGTGGCGGCGTCCCAGCTCGCGTATTCGGTGGCCTTGGCGAACGCGGCTTCTGATTCGGCGAGCTGATTGGCATTGCGGTAAAGCAGGCCCAGGTTGGCGTACGGACCCGGCAGATCCGGATACGTCTGGGTCATCAACTGGAACTCGAGGCTGGCCTGCGTCGGATCCGTGCGCATGAGCTGCAACGCGCGCGTGAAGTCGCTCGCCGCGCGCGCCGGCGCTTTCGGAATCACCGGGCCCGCGGGGGCTGCGGCTGCCGCCGCGGCGGGATTCTTCGCGGGCGGCGCGGTCGGATCTGCAGGGGTCACGATGGGTGGATCCGGCAGCGCGGGCGGCGGCGGCGCGGCGGGCACGGGCGCATCGAACGACGTGGCCATGACCTCCGTCTTGCCGTAACGCCCGGGCTTGAGCGTCGCGAGCGCCGCGAAACTCTTCTTCACGCCTTCGTCATAGACGTTGTCGCGCGTGCGCTTCGTGTTGATCTCGTGCGTCGAGATCGCCTGCTCTTCGAACGGGAACGCCTGCTCTTCGAGCAGCGAGTTGTATTCGTCGAGCTGGTCGCCGGAGATGCCCTTCGGCCGCTGCGACTTCATGATGTCCTGGCCTAACTGCCGGTAGATCTCGGCGATTTCATACGTCGCCAGTGTCGTGACTTCGGCGACGCGATAATCCGCCGCCGCCTTGTAGCCGCCGAGCGCGGCTTCCATCGCCTTGCGTTTCTTGGCCAGCGAAGTCTTGAGCGGCAGCAACAGCGCGATGCTGCGATATTCGTCGCGCGCCGGCCCCGCGAGCGCGAGCTGCGATTTCGCGGCGAGGTAGGTCGTGCGATCCGTGCGCGCGGCGCCCGCGTTGCGGTCCGCATTGACGATCTCGCGCTGCCAATACCTTTGTTTGTCGAGCTGGCCCGCGGTGCCCGCGATGTCGGCGAGCTTCTGCCGCGCCTCGATCGAGTCGCCCACCGGTGTCGGATACGTCACCACGAAGCGCTCGAGCATGCCGACGGCCTTCGCCTGGTTGCCGGCCTTCGCGTAGAGATCCGCGGCCTGCAGGTTCGCCTCGCGCTGGATGTCCTTCGATTCCGCGGGATTCAGCGCGATGCGCTCGAATTCCACGGCCGCCTGGCCCGCCTGACCCGTCTCGCCGTATGCGACCGCGAGCTTCTTCGTGACGTCGGCGGTGAATTCACTCTTCGGGTTGCTGGCGCGGAAGCGCTCGAGCACCTGGATGGCGCGCGGCCATTCCTTGAGGATGATGAGTTGCGCGCCGGCGTCGTATTCGGCCTGCGCCGCGATCTTCGAGGTGCCCGCGACCGCCGCGATGCGCAGGAAGTCGTCGACGGCGCCGAGGTTGTCGCCGGATTGCTGTTTGGCCTCGGCCTGGCGATACACCGACGAGGCGATACGTTCGGTGAGGTCCGCGCGCATCTTGTCGGTCGGCGGCGTGAGATCACGCGCCGCGATGAAACCCTTCTCCGCCTCGGCGAACTGCATGAGGTCGAAGTTCGCCTGGCCGATGATGGTGTACGCGATGCGCCGCTTCGGCACATCGGCCGGCGGCTGATGCGCGAGCACCAGGTTCGCGACCTCGATCGAGCGCTGCATGTCCTTGGTCGCGAAGATGTCTTCGGCGGCGCGCGTCAGCACGCCCGAGGAATCCGGATGCTCGGGGAAAGTCGTGCCGAACTTGATGCCGAGATCGACCGTCTGCTTGTGCCACTCCGCCTTGTCGGCGTCGGGCAGCTTCACTTCGTGTTTGGCGAGCGAGCCGAGCGCGGCGTAGGCGGCCTCGGCCGAACGCGGATTGCGCGGGTAGTTGTACGCGGTGCGCGTGAACTCCGCCGCGGCATTGCTGAAGTCGCCCGCTTCGTACAACGTCTCGGCAAGCAGATAGTTGGTGCCGAAGGAATCCGGATCGTCCGGGAAGGATTCCAGGTACGTGCGGTACCAGCGCGCCGCCTCGAGGTACTCGTCCGCCTTCTTCGACTTCTGCGCATTCGCGTGGAAGTAGGTGGCGACGTCCTTGAGGTTGATCTTGAGTTCTTTGGCGATGCTCGGGTAATCCGCGCGGTTGCGGCCCTGCCAGAACGTCGTCCCGTAGTTGTACAGCGCGACGTACTCGCGCTTGCCTTCGAGTACCAGCTCCGTGAAGCCACCCTTGCGATAGGCCTCGATGGCCTGCATCGACAGGCCGGGCGAAAACTCGCTGTTCGGCTCGCGTGTCGCGAACGCGCGGTAAACGGCGGCCGCGTCCTGGAAGCGTTCCTTCTCGACGTACAAGTCGCCGAGGCGCGAATAGATGACGGGTGCGTACGCCGGATTGCCGTGGCCGGAGATGAATCGCTCCATCGCGGCGACCGCGTCGTCGTCGTACGAGAACGTGACCGCCATGACGCGCAACGTGTCGTCCGCGAGTTCGCGGCTCGCGCGCGGCAGCTTGTCGAGCGGTACGAGTTTCTTGTCCGTCTTCGTCAGCATCGTGCGATCGAGCACGCCCGCGAATTGCGGCAGGCTCTCGTCGTTGAGGCCCTGCTTGAACAGCGACCAGCCGTTCTTGTAGAGACTCTGCGTGAGGTACGGCGACTTCTCGCCATGCGACACGACGTATTGATAGGCGACCTGCGCGGCGTTGTAATTGCGCGCCGAGAACAGCAGCTCGCCACGGCGGAACTGCACTTCATCCATCTGCGGTGAACGCGGATAGCGGCGCAGGATGTCATCGAGCGAAGCCAGCGCCTTTTCCGGCTGACCCGTGGTTTCGTACGCGCGCGCGAGCTGGTAGAGCACCTGGTCGTTGCGCGGGTAGTCGGGGTACGACTTGAGCAGGCTCGAGTAGAGCTTTATCGCCTCGGCGCCCTGCATGTCGAGCGTGGTCGCCTCGCCCTGCAGGCGTTCGCCCTCACCCGCTTCCATGTTGAGATCGGCGAGACGGCGCAGCGCTTCGGCCCGCAGTTGCGGATCCGTCTTCTGCAGCTCGAGGAAGCGGCGGTAGTTTTCCATCGCGCGCGACGCGCTGGCCTCCACTTTCTGGTCGGGCTGGATCACCACCGGGCGATTCGCGAGATCGCCGATCGTTTTTTCCCTTTTCTTGGGCGCGGCCACGGCATTCAGCGCGACTCCGGCGCACAGCGCGGAGATGACCGCGGCGAGCAGCGGACGCGTCACGGCGTGCCTCCCGGCGGCGGCGAAGTATTCACGCCCGGCTCGGGTGAATCGGGCGCGGGAGCGGGAGCGTCCTGCGGGGCGGTAGTTTGATCGCCGGGCGGAGTGCCTTCAGGCGCCGCCGGTTCCGCCGGCACGACTTCGAGCTCGCCCTGCGATTCGGACGGCTGCTGTCCGGCGGGCGCGCTGACCGCGCCGCCGCCGAGCGCCGCCCGGTCGTAGATCGAGGCGAGCGCGAAGCGCGCCTGGATCTGGTACGTGCCGATGCGTTCTTTCTGCTGCTCCAGCTCATTGCGAGCCAGGCTTTCGAGCAGCGCGTTCTGCTGCTTCGCGACGTGCGCGAGGCGCACCTGCGACGCTTCGAGCCGCTGGCGCAGCGCCGCGACGCGCGCCGCGAACTCGCCGGTGTTGTCAGGCATGGAGCCGCGCGCCTTTTCCACGCGTACCCAGCGGTTCTGCGCTTCGCGCAAGGCCTGGTCGAGATCTCGCAACGTGCGGCGCTCGTTCCAGACGCGCGCCTTGAAGGATTCGGCCAGCCGCCAGTAGAGCACGCCCTTCGCCAGGCGCGTCTTCTCGCGGATCGCATTCGTTTCGTCGTCGTTGGGCGCGGTCAGCAACGCCTCTTCGAGACGCATGATGCGCGCCCACTGGTCGCGCTCTTCGGCCGTGCCGAGCGCGGCGACGTCCTGCGTGTTCTCCACTTCGTCGAGCACGCCGCCGGCCGTGGCGCGATCCGCGCCGTATTTGTCGAGGCGGCCCGATGCCAGCACCGCGTCCGCCTGCGGCACGCGTTCCGCGTATGCCCGCTCACGCGTGTCGAGCATGTCGTCGAAGGCGACGATGCTGTCCTGCCACTTGGAGAGCGTGCCGCCCAGGAACGCGAGATCGCGGTAATTCTTGAGGCCTTCCTGGAAATCGTGGCCGGCGAGCAGGTGATAGAGGTAACGCGATTCGGGCGCGTTCGGCAGCTCACGCAGCTGCCAGAACCAGCCGTACTGATCCTTCGCATCACGTTGCAGCAGCTTGTCGAGCATGGTGCCGTCGTTGATCTGTGCGATCGACGAGTCGAGGTTCATTGTCTCGGTGTCGAAGGAACGGATCGCCGTCTCGTAGTTCTCGGCGGCCTGCGCGTTGGCGTTCAACTTCGCGAACGCATAGGGAATCGCGAGGTAAGCCTCCTGCACGGCCGAATCCAGCAGATTCCGGTCGCGCAATTCCATCCACGGCGTGAGCGCTTCCTGGAATTGCCCGCTTGCCGCATCCGCCCAGCCGACGCCGAGCAGCGCCTTGTTCGAATACGGACCGTCGAGGCGCACCCGCTGCAGCACGGGCTTGGCGAGGTCCGGCTGATTGTTCTGCAGGTAGGCGTAACCCAGCGCGAGATTGGCGCGATCCTTGAGCGAGCGCAGTTCGCGGCGGCCCGATTCGATCGTGCCCACCGACGTCAGGAATGGATCGGCCTCGGCGATGAGACCCTTGCGAACCAGCGCGACGCCGAGGTTGTACTGCGCATACGCCAGCCAGTCGGACTGTTCCTTGCGGCCACGCCATGAATTGAGCAGCGCGACGGCTTCGTCGAAGCGCTGCTGGCGCAGCAGGATGTTGGACAACAGGTGCATGCGCTCGGCTTCGAGATCGGGCGAGAGCCTGCCCTGCACTTCCTTGATGGCGCGTTCCGCGCGATCGAGGTAGCCGCGCGCGTACCAGACCTTGCCGAGATAGAACCACGCGCGATTGCGCACGCCCTCGGGCACGGACTGCGTCAGCAACGTTTCGAATCGTTCGCCCGCCTCGTTGTGCAGGCCGAGCGATAGATAGAGGCCGCCGAGCAGCAGGTTCGTCTCCGCATCGTGGTGCGGCATGCGGCCCCACTGGCGGTAGGCCTGCAGGCGCGTGATCGCCTCGAAGTCCTGGCCCTGGTAGTAATAAAAGAGTGCGTCGCCGAAATGCAGGTCGCGCACGACGGTGGGCGACAGCTTGTCGACCTCCGGCTTCGCGGCCATCGCCGGCGAAACCAGCACCGGCACGGCCAGCATGGCCGCCGTCCAGACTACCGCTGCGTGAATGATGGGACGCAAGGTATTGCTCTCCGCCTATTCCCTGCCCTTCATTCCCAATCCTTGATGGCGAATTCGGGTTGTGCGCGGCGCTGACGGTCGGTGATCTTGAGCTCGAGGTATTTCGCGCCCACGCCCTTCTCGAATTTGAGATTCGCGCCGCGTTTGTAGTCGCGCTCGTTCGGGCCCTTGCCGCTGAAGAACGCCACGAGCTCGTGCTCGCCGACCTTGAGATTGCCGAGATAGACCCGGTGCACACCGCCCTTGAGCAGCGCCTCTGCCTCGCGTGGCGTGTACAGGTAGTTGGCGACTTCCTTGTTGTCGATCTTGAGCGAGAGTGAATCGAGCGCGAAGAACTCGCCGATGTCCATCGAGACGAACACCGCGACCTGCGTGTTCGCGGGGAACAGCAGTTCTTCCTCCAGCACGAACAGCTCGCGGTTCAGGTCGACGACGTCTTTCTTGAGATCCTGCACCGTCTCGTCGAGCGCGCGTGTGTCGGCCGGCGGCTGGGTTTCATCCGGCGCGGGTTCGGCGCCCGGCGCTAGCTGCGAGATGGACGCGTCGGTGGATTCACCGACTGCGGGTGGCGCCTCGTCGGACGTCGCGGTCGTTGCATCGGCCGGCGGTTGCGCCTGCGGATCCTGCGCCGTGACCTGCGTCGCGAGCACGACGATGGCGAGCCAGGCGGCGACGCGCGCGAATTGGGTGGGTTTGGACATAGGGTTGACTCGGATTACTCGTCAAGAAGGGTGCGCAGCTCGCGCACGTAGGTTTCTTCATCACGCGATTTGAATTCACGATGCGCCACGCGCAGCACGCCGGCGCGATCGAGGAACACGACCATGGGCAGGCGATCGACTTCGAAGTCACGACCGGTATTGCGCGGCGTCGAGACCAGCAGGGGAAAGTCCACGCTCTGCGCACGCGCGAACTTTTCGGCGCGCGCGGTGTTCTCGTCGAGATTCACGCCGATCACGACCAGCCCGGCACTCTTGTAGGTCTTGGCGATGCGATCGAGGGCTTCGAGCTGGTTGCGGCAGGTGTTGCAGCTGCCGCTCCAGAAACTAACTACGACGACCTCGCCGCGATGTTCGGAAATGCGCACGTTTTCGCCCGAGATGCCGCGCGCGACCAGGTCGGGCGCCGGCTTGCCGGTCAGTGGATAGGGTTCCGCGGCCATGGCGGCGCCCGCGAGCGCGACAAAAGCCACGAGCGCAAGCGCAGCAAACTGCGCACGCGGAGCATCCACGGGACTCACTAACAAACAAGTGCTCAAGGTCGATTCAACGGTTGGTTCAACATTGGGGGTCACCGGACAAGCGATACCGGATTCCACTCGAATTGACGCGGGAAACCCTCGCATAGCCTACTTAACAATGTCAACGAAGCACTTCTCAGTGGCACCGTTCTCAGTGGCTGCATTCCCAGTGGCTGCATTCTCAGTGGCTGACGCCACACTCTTCACGCCGCCGAAGCGGCGGCGTCCGATGTGAATGAAAGAGGGAGCGCCAGCTTCTCTGTCGCGAGTCGCCGACGCTCCCTCAGGTCCGTACTACTGCTGGCTGGGTCGACGCTGTCAGGCCGGGCTGCTGATCGTGCCGTTACACACCGGCGCCAGGATTGTCAGGGCATCACGCGCGGCGATGCCGCCCAGGCCATGACGCGGGAAGTAGGCGGGGGTATCGAACAAGCCATGCTCGTTGTGGAGCGCCATGTAATTGAGCAGCACCGTCTCCACGAGCAGGTTGACCGCGTTGGCCGCGGGACTGGACGTGGTGACCACCGCGGCGCCGGCGCTCATCGAGCCTATCTGTTTGCGATTGTCGTCGCGGAAGGCCACGCGGCCCGCCGGCCGATACACGAGCACGAGCGAAGCGGCGGTCGACTGGTTGTCGCTCGCCCAGTCGAGCTTGCCGCGGCCGTCGACGGAGTTGTTCACCACGCCGTTGGCCGACAACGAACCGTCACTGAAGATGTAGATCATCAGCGGCTTGTTCATGCGTCGTGCGTAGTCGAGGCAGGCGCCGATGCAGCGGCCCGCGCGGAAGTTGCGCGTCTCGCCGGTGTTGCGGCCCTGGCCGTGATAGTCGTAGCCACCCATCGTGATCGTGCCGGCGCCCGCGTAGCCGTTGATGACCATCTTCATGACGGCCGCGGCCTTGCGGAATTCGCCGTCTGCGTTGTATTCAGCCTGCGTGAAGATGCCGGTGGGTCCGACGATCTCCGGATCGCGATCAGGGTTGAGCGCCGCGGGCGAGCGGAAGCGGTCCGCCAGGTAAGTGGACTTCACATAGCCGCACTTGACCAGCTGGCGCAACGCGGCTTCATCCACCGAGGCCAGCTTGGGATCGACCAGATCGGTTTTGGCGTGGCCGAGTCGAGTCATCGACTCGAGCACGGCGATGGCGTCGGGCGAGGTCTCGCCCGGCACAGTACCCGGCAGCAAACTACTGAGCTCGCCGGTGTCCACGAGACCAGTCACGTCACTCGCGCGGTCGACCTTGGTCGGACGCACGGCGGGGTTGATCATCGCGGCGGGCGCCATCGAGTTGCCGCCCGAATCCGAGTTCTGCGAGCCGATCAGCGTGAGTAGTTCGCCGTCGGCGCCGATGCGGTTGATGCCGTACATCGGATTGTGCGGGTTGTTGCCCGTGTCATTTTCCGAACGCGCGGCGATGCCGAAGCCGTTCGTGTTGGCGCGCGTGGCCGGCTGCGTGGAAGCAAGCATGCCGCGCAGGATCGCGCCGTCTGAGTGCCACAGGGCGCCGAATTCATTGTTGACGAAATTCGTACCGGCGACCGCGCCCGGGGAGTTCGGGTTCATGTTGCCGGGCAGGCCTACCGTGGCGTAGCCCTGCGTGGACAGGAAGTTCTCGGGGCGGCCCGACTGGCCGATGAGCATTTCCGAGCCGTGCAGGTTCGCACCACCGGCGAGATCGAACGCGATGAACGGGACCTTGCCGGCGCCCGCGGAGATGTTGCAGATGTTCGCCGCGAAATCTTCGAGCGGCGGGCTCATCGCGCCATGCGCATTGCGGCCGATGAGTGCGCTCAGCAGCGCGCCGCCGGCCACGATCGCCGGACCCGTCTGAAAGCCCTGCGCAATGAAGTCACGCCGCGTCACGGGACGCTTGTGGCTGTCGTGCCGGATGGGCTCATCGAGTCCCAGCGTGCGAGGGCTCTTCTTGAGGATGTACATGCTCTTCTCCCTACTGAATCAGCATCGCGCCGCTGCCGAGCACTGCTCCGCAAGCCGCTTTCATGACCGTGCGTCCACCCGTCGAACTGGCGCCCGAGGGGCCTCCTACCAGGCGATTGACGAGACCCGGAGTGACGTAGCCGGTACCTGGATCCGTAACACCGTTCAGCAACTCGTTGCGCACGTCCGTCGCGGTGATCTGGAAGGCCAGGCCACTGCCCACCGCCTTGCTGATGAGCGCGTTGACGAGCAGATCGCGATTGGCGTTGTTCGGTGCGCCGGCGGTACCGAACACCGCGGTGCCTGAACCGCTGCCATCGAGCGAACCGTAGAACGCCGCACGCAGTCCGTTGTCATCGACCATCACGTTGCAGTACTGCATCGCGAGCTGCGCGAGCGCGGTCTGCTGCGACGGACCGAAAGTGCCGAACTTCTCGATGGCCGGCAGCGCCTGCTTGACCAGCGTGTAGGTGTCGCGCACCCGCGTGTTGGTCGGTGACACACCAGTGATCTGCGCGAGCGTCGCGTTGATCTCATCGAAGGTGCGCAGGCCGACATCGGACTCCGGCGGCAGATCGACCGGGGCAGCCGGCGCCGGAACCGGCGGTTCCGGTGGCGTGTAGCTGTTGGCGCCGATGCGCTCGAAGGACAGGAAGAACAGGTCGTCGGGGACGCCCTTGTCGAGCGCGACCACCGTGCCGATGTCCGACATCTTCTGCCCGGCCGCCGCGGTGTACGCGGTGCCGCCGATCGTCTGGTTGAGCGGCAGATAGGCCTGGCCGGCGTGCGCCTCGATGCCGTTCACGCCGATGCGGATGCCCGCGATCGGCAGGTCGGCCGGCGAGTAGTTCGGATCCAGGCTGATGAAGGTCGGCTTGGTGAACTGCAGACCGTAGCTGTCGAGCTGGCTGGCCTCGAGCATGATGTACGCCTGCGGCGAAGTCGGCAGCAGGTGACCGACGCTGAACAGCATGAAGTACTTCTCGCCGACGCCGGCTTCGAAGTTCTGCTGGATCTGCGCCGGCGTGAGCGTGCGGTTGTGGATGGCGACCATGCGCATCACACCTTGCCACTGACGTTCCGTCGAGGTCTCGTTGCCGAGCACCAGCGCGAACGTATCGTCCCATTCCGCGAGACTGCCGCCACCCTGCGCGTCGGTATCACCGGTGTAGACGCCGTTGACGTAGAGACGGCGGCCTTCGACCGGGCTGTACGTCAGCACGATGTGCTGCAGCGCTGCCTGCGCGTCCATGTCGGCCGCGCGTGTCAGCAGCACGGGGTTGCCGTTGGCCGAGGTCTTGTCGCTGCGCGTGTACGCCTCGTACTGGTACATGCGCTGCGCGAGCGTGAAGTTGCGCGCGTTGTTGCCCGCCGAGTAGGAAACCAGGAACGAGTCTTCCTGCGCGACGTTGGCGTTGTTGGCCCACGCCTCGATCGTGAATTCGCCGGTCGACTTGATGAGGTCGGCGAGCTTCTTGGACGCGGATGCGGTGCCCTGAGCCTTGCCGCCGGCCCGGAACACGACGCCCCAGCCGCCGACCCAGGAATGGTCGCCGGACAGCGTGAGATTCAGCGCCGGCTCGACACCGCTGGTGTCGTACACGGTGTTGCCCGTGCCGGTCTTGAACTCGTATTTCGCAATCGTCGCCGACTCGAAGCGGTTTCCGCCGGCAGCCACGGTGCCGTCATACAAGGTGAGGCCCTTGGAGATGAGCAGGTTCGGATCGACGTTCGTGATCGGGATGCCGTTCGCGAAGGCTTCCACCGCGCTGAGCATCGTCTGCGCGTTGGCGGCGCAGCCGGCGTTGCCCCAGCAGTTGTGATTCTCGTCCCGCAGGCGCACGACCAGGCGCGACTGCGCCGGGTTGTCGAGGTTGATCTTCGACTTGATCGCCGCGTACGCCGCATCGACGTCCGCATCGGCGAACAGCGGCTGCTGCTGGATCGCGGCGCTCGAGGAATGGCAGCGCGCGCAATTGGCCGTCGTGGTGTCGCGCACCAGTGCGTACAGCATCGAGCTGCCGAACTGCGCCGACGAGGTCGGGAAGCTGCGGCTGCCGCCGACTTCATGGATCGGCGGGGCGACGAGCTGGATCTGCGTGCCGCCGGTCGCGGCCGAGCCGGCCCAGTTGCGGATCCACACCGTCATCAGGTCGGCGCACGCGGAGGCGGACGCCAGCCAGCAGTTGTGGCCGCTGCCCACCTTCGTCACGAGACGCGACTGATCGGGCTGCGACAGGTTCACGACCGTGTTGGCCGCCGTGTACGCCTCGTTCACGTTGTCGTTACGCGCGAAGTTCGGCGTCTGGCCATTGGCGTTGTGGCAGGAGCCGCAACGGTTGTTGCCCTTGACGTTTTCCCAGAGATTGATGCGGAACGCCTGGACGTCGGCGTTCAACGCGGCGGGGCCCACGTAGTCATTGACCGGGGGGGCCTGGGTCACGGGGTTCTCGACCGTCGGCGCACCGCCGCTCGAACAACCCGCAAGTACGGTCAGCGCGGTCATGGCGACAGCGGCCGTAAACCAGCGCGTGAGTTTCATATGCTGCACAGAGTTCATTTGGTGCTCCCTCAATCGCCCATGCAGTACACGGCGGACTCGGCGAAGACCTGTTTCAGCCGATAGCCGTTGTTCTTGAAGCGCGTGGTCATCGCGGCGACTTCATTGCGATCGGCGGTATTACCCGGCGCGCGGAAGCAAACCGTCTTGAACACCTTCTCGACCTGGCACTGAGCGAAGGCATTGCTGGCCGCGAGTTCCTGTCCCATCGACTTCGCACCGTTGCCCGATCCGGGCAGCGCGGTGTTCCAGCCGAGGACCGAGTTCTGGCCGCGGCGCCAGCGGTTTTCCCACGCGTCGTTGGGCGTGACGTAACCGGGCGCGAAATTGGTGTTGTTGTTGAAGTACTTCGACTGGACCGCGGATGCGTCGTACACCAGGCGCATCGTGCCCGGCGCTTCGGCGGAACCGTTGTCGTAGTCGTAGTGCGCGAGGGCCTGCGTCAACGGATCCATGCCGCTGTGACAGCCGATGCAGTTGTTCAGGAAGATGCGGCTGTCGCCACCGGGGCTGCGGCTCACATCCTGGCGGATGCGGTCCGGCGGCAGCGAGGTGTCGAGCACCTGCTCCATGTCGCGACACAGATGGTTCATCAACGTGAAGCGGAACATCGCGCGGTTCGTGCCGTCGACGAAGAACGCCTCGGAGGCGGCACGCGAAGTGATGAAGCCCGCGGTCGCGGTGGCCGGAATGCCCAGCACCGACGACTGGGTCGTAGGCTCGAGCAGCGCAAAGAGATTGGCGGCGCCGTTCTCCGCTGCCTCGTAATGCGCGTTGCTGGTCGCCGAAGCGGCCGGCGTCACGGTGCGCACGGTATAGGTGAGGTCCGCGGACAGCGCGGTGCTGAAATCGACGTTGTCACGCACCATGCCGATGTACGTGGCGACGTAATCGTTGAGCGGTGCGAACACCGACTGGTCACGATTCGTCCACGGCACCGCCATGTTCTTGAGCGTGACGTTGTAGAAGGACGGCGCCTCCACCGCGATCAAGGCCGCGCCGATGGCGTTGTCGGCCGCGACCAGACCTTCCATCTGGTTCAGGGTGGCTTCCGTCGGCGGCACGCCCGCGATGCGGTCGTGAATACGCTTGGCCTTGTCGCGATCGTTCGCCGCGGCGGTAACCGCCACGCACGCGAGCAAACACGCCAGTCCGGCCGACTTCAGTTTCGAGACCTGTTGGGTATCCATTTGCCTCATCCGCATCCCTTTTGACGGGTGCAGTATTACCTCGCCCGTCAACACCTTTGTTTGTCTCAGCTTGTGTACGTCTCCAAGCGGCGACAGGCACAATAATTACGTACTCCAAGTAGTCTTCGGCTCAAGGAATGCGACCCGCGTCACGGCGCAGTACGCCCTTGGTCTCTAACTACAGGACCTGACAAGAAAACCGCGTTGGCGGCCTGGCTGCTGTGACGTCGTCGGCAGATCGCCGCGAGCGCACGCGGGATGATTGCATTACGTCACATGCGCGAGCCGTATCGCCCGCGGATGTGAAGCTGGAGGACGGCAGTGAATCGACCCACGAAAAACGCGAACCGGATCACGCTCGGCGGAATCGTCTTGCTGGCGGCAGTCATGCTGGCCGCTTGCACCGAAGGGCCCGGCGGCAATGGCATCGGACTCGCGAACGGCCAGGACCCCGATCCGGCCACGGTCGACTTCCCGATCTTCTACATCCGGCACCAGGTCCCCGAGGAGCAGGACAACATCACGCGCCTGCGCCCGTTCGTCGAGGACGATGACGAGGAATATTCCGCGACCCTGTGGAAGCGCGACCGCGCCTCGCCGGGCTCGCCCGAAGTCGAGATCACCGCGCGACTGCGCACCGAGGCGCTGGGCGGAACGCCCGAGGATCGCTACGACATCAAGGATCTCACCGTTGCGCCGACCGGCCTCAAGATGGCGTTCGCGATGCGCGGACCGCTGGCGGATTTCGACGAAGACGAGCCGCCGACCTGGAACATCTGGGAATACGACATTCCGACCGACACGCTGCGCCGGGTGATTTCTTCGGACATCATCGAAGAGGAAGGCCAGGACGTCTCGCCAGCCTATCTACCTGACGGCCGCATCCTGTTCTCTTCGACTCGCCAGCGTCAGTCGAAGGCGATCCTGCTCGACGAAGGCAAGCAGCAGTACGAGGCCCGCGCGGTGCCTGGCAACGAATCCGCCTTCGTGCTGCATGTCATGAATGCCGACGGCACGGACATCCACCAGATCTCGTTCAACACCTCGAGCGACATGGACGCGACGGTGCTGCAGAACGGCCGGGTGTTGTTCACGCGCTGGGAAACCACCGGCAACGTCAACGGCCTGCACCTGTACACCACGAACCCCGATGGCACCGACACTCAGCTGCACTATGGCGTGCTGTCGCACAACACTGGTACGCCCCAGGTGGCCGATCCAAACAATCCCGGACAGATGATCGGACCCTCGATCGAGTTCACGCGTGCGCGCGAGATGAGCGACGGGCGCCTGATGGTGCTCGCGCGAGCGCGCACCGACGTCGATTTCGGCGGCAACCTGATCATCGTCGACGCAAACAACTTCGTCGAAAACCGGCAGGGAGTGCCCACGGACACCTCCGCGACCGTCGGCCCCGCACAGCGGAACGCGACGCTGAACGACGTGCGCACGATTCCGGGCCCCTCCCCCGGCGGCCGTTTCGAATCCGGCTTTCCGCTCTGGGATGGAACGAACCGCATCCTCGTGAGCTGGTCGCAGTGCCGCCTGCTCGACGCGGTCGATCCGACGCGCATCGTGCCCTGCTCCGCCGAAGGTCTCGCCAACCCGGACGTGCAGACCGCGCCGCCGCTCTACAGCATCTGGATGTTCAACCCTTCGCAGAACACGATCCTGCCGGTGATGGCGCCGGTCGAAGGCATCATGGTCACCGAGGCCATCGCCGCGCAGCCGCGCACGCCGCTGCCGACCGTGATCCTCGACAAGCAGGCGCCGCTCGATCTGGACGGCGACCTGGTGGCCGAAGGCGCGGGACTGCTGTCGATCCGCAGCGTCTACGACTTCATGGGAGTGGCCAATGCGCGCACTTTCAACAACGCCGCGACGACGATCGCGAACGTCTCGAACCCCAACAACCCCGCATACCTGAATCGCCTGGTGCGCTTCGTCCGCATCGAGAAAATGATCCCGCTGCCCGACGATGACGACATTGCCGATCCGGACAATTCCGCGTTCGGCAGGACGAACATGATGCGCCAGATCCTCGCGTACGCGCCGGTCGAGCCGGATGGCTCGGTGCGCATGAAGGTGCCGGCCAACGTCGCCTTCCAGCTCGCATTGCTCGACCGCAACGGCCAGCGCGTGGGCACACGGCATGGCGCGTGGCTCACGGTGCGCCCGGGCGAAATGCTCGAGTGCAACGGCTGCCATGTTCGTGACCCGAACAACCCGCTTTCGCATGGGCGCAAGGGACTGTTCACGTCCGCGTACGCGGGCGCGACCGCCACCGGCACTGCGTTCCCCGGTACGGTCAGCACGATCTCCCCCGAGGCGGGCGACACGATGGCGCGCGCGCGTTCGCGCGTCATTTCGAGCTGTACGGATCCGACGACGATGGTCGATCACTGCGGCCTGCAGTCGGTTACGCCCAGCGCCAACATCAATTACGACGAGATCTGGCGGCCCGCGGCAGCGCCGACCGACTCGTTCGCGTTCCGCTACCAGGACCTCACCACCGCGAGCCCGGCCGGCGCGGGCTGTTTCCCGGTCTGGGCGGCAACCTGCCGCATCACGATCCACTACGCGACGATCGGTGCACGCCCGGGTCACATTCTGCCGTTGTGGTCGGTGCCGCGACCGTTGGGTGGCGTGGACACTAACAACGATGGCGTATTCGAATTCCCGCAGACCTGCACCTATTGCCACAGCCAGGTCAACCCGGTCGACCCGGCGGTGGTCCAACTGCCCGCAGCGTCGCTCGATCTCGACGCGGGTCGCGCGTGCAATCAGCAGGCGATGTACGACGACACGTACTGCCAACTGTTCTTCGAGCGTCCCGAGCTCGAAGTGGTGGGTAATGCGGTTCAGCCACGGCAAATCCCAGGACCGCCGGACGCCGCCGGCAACCCGACGTTCACTATTCCGCAGTTGCCGCCATCGATGACCGGAAACAATGCGCGCGCCTCACGGTTCTTTGCCGTGATGAACAATCAGACGCACCAAGGTATGCTTTCGCCCGCCGAACTACGCTTGCTTTCGGAGTGGCTGGATATTGGAGCCCAGTATTACAACGACCCGTTCCTGCCCACTCCGCAGAATTGATGCGCTAGCTGTCGTCCTCGCATGTCTCTTGTCGGTCAACGTCCTGGCGAAACAGACGCCCGAGCAGAAGGCCGAGCAGAGAGACGAAAAGGCGGCCGCGAAACTGGCCGCGGAGAAGGAAAAGCTTCAGCAGGTATTCGTCAGCGAGCCGTATCTCGAGCTCGCGACGGGTCCGGGTCGCGGCTATCCCGTGTTTCATGTCGTCGGGCGCGAAGCTTCGGTCGACGTGCTCTTTCGGCGCACCGACTGGTTCAAGGTGCGCGACGAGCAAGGCGTGGAAGGCTGGGCGCGCGCGACCGACATGCGCCGCACGAAGCTGGCGGACGGCTCGCCCTTCATCTTCAACCTCGGGGACCGGGCCGGCTTCACCACTCACAACTGGGAGCTCGGCATCGGCGGCGGCGACTATGGCGGCGCGAATCTCATCGGTGCGTATGGCGCCTATTCGCTCACCGACAACATGAAGGTCGAGCTGACGTTGTCGCAATTCCTCGGCAACTTCTCGAACGGCTACAAGGCCGAGGCCGGTCTGACACACGTCATCTTCCCCGAGTGGCGCTTCTCGCCTTTCGTGGAACTCGGCACCGGTGTCGTCTACATCGAGCCGCGCGCGACCATCATCCTGCCCGACGACCGCACGGACCAGACGGCGTACGTCGGAGCAGGCGTACGTTTTTATCTCACCCGGCGCTTTTTCCTCCGCGCCGACTATCGCTGGCACACGGTTTTCACGAGCCGCGATGACAATCAGGAGCTGGAAGAATGGAAAGTTTTAATCGCCTGCTTCTTTTAGCAGGACTTTTGATCGGGGCTTCGCTGGCTGCCGGCTGCGCGTCCAATCGCGCATACGAGCAACAGCAGACCGAACAGCAGGCCGCGGCTGAAGAGGCTGCTGAAGACGCCGACTCGACGCCACCACGCGTAATCGAGCCGAACGTCGCGCGCCGCAAGATCAAGACGCCCAAGATCGACAACGAAAACTGGGAAGTCGGCGCGGGCGCGGGATTCCTGTCCATCGAGGACTTCGGCACCAGCTCCACCTATGCGGCGCAGCTCACCTACCATGTGACAGAAGACTTCTTCTTTCGCGGGGATCTGGGCCAGACGACGGCCGGCCGCACCAGTTTCGAGACCCTCGGCGGCAACATCGAGCTACTGACGGGAGATGAGAGACGCTTCACGTATTACAGCCTCTCGCTGGGCTACAACTTCTTACCTGGCGAGGTCTTTCTTGGTCGCAAGACCGCCATGAACAGCGGTTTCTACACGTTGGTGGGAATCGGCAGCGTGAAGTTCGCCGGCGACAACCGGCTGACGATCAACCTGGGCGCGGGCTTCCGCGTGCTGCCTACCGATTGGCTGGCCATACATATCGGCGTCATGGACCGCGTGTTCGACTCCGATCTGTTGGGCGAGACCAAGGTCACCAACAACTTCGAAACGCTGCTGAGTGCGACCGTCTTTTTCTGACGGGGTGATTCATGTCGGCACGTACTACTGTGAAAGGAATCGTGAAAGGGTTGGCGCTCGCCGCGGCATGCGTATCGGCCGCGCTCGCCGCATCGTCTTCGGGTCCTGCTCCCGGATTCAAGCTCAGCGGCCGCGGCGGCCAGACCATCGATCTCGCCCAGTTCAAGGGCCAGGTCGTCATGATCAACTTCTGGGCGACATGGTGCGGACCGTGCCGCGATGAAATGCCGCTGCTCGAGGACATCTACAAGAAGTACAAGCCCATGGGCTTTACGATGCTCGGCGTGAACGTCGAGCCGAACTCGAAGGCCGCCGAGGAGTGGCTCGGCAAGCTGGCGAAACCGGTGAGCTTCCCGATCGCGTTCGACACCGACAGCAAGGTCAGCAAGTTGTACAAGGTGGCCGGCATGCCGAACACGGTCATCGTCGACCGCAAGGGCAATGTCCGCGTCATGCACAGGGGCTACAAGGCCGGCGATGAGAACATCTATCTCACGCAGATCCGCACGTTGCTCAAGGAATAGCCAGGAAATAAGGAAGACATCCCGATGCGCACCCGCAATTTGTTGGTCATCTGTGCTCTCGCGTTCTGCGCGGCGGGCTGCAGTTCCATCGAGCCGTGGGTGGCACCCTACGATCGCGAGAATCTCGCCGATCCGATCATGGCCGGGCGCGCCGCGGTTTCGCAGGACTTTCTCGATCACGTGTTCGAATCGCGCGAAGGCTCGCGCGGAGCCACCGGCGGCGCCGGTGGCGGTTGCGGCTGTAACTAACAACCGAGATTACGCGGCCGCCACATGATCCACGCAATGCGCTTACGTCTCGCCCGATACGTCATAACCTGTTTCGGACTGCTCGCCGCGTCCGCGGGCGCGGGCGTGTTGCCCGAGGATCGCGCCGACGTCCTGTACTTCCGCTACGACGGCGGCGGAGTGGTGATCTCAGGCCCCTCGATGCTGGTGCGCAAGAGCATCGGCGAACACGTCTCCGTCCAGGCCAACTACTACATCGACATGGTTTCCTCCGCGTCGATCGACGTCGAGACTTCGGCGAGCCCGTACGACGACGAGCGCACGCAGTACAGCCTGTCCGCCGATTTCCTGCACGGCAAGAGCACGTACAGCATCGGCTACGTGAACAGCGACGAAAGCGACTACACCGCGAAGACGCTGTACGCGGGCGTCAGCCACGACATGTTCGGCGACCTGACCACGATCTCGTTTGCCTACAAGACCGGCCAGAACGAGGTCTTCCGCAACATCAAGATCGATGGCGTGAAGCAGAACGATCCGGCGTTCGCGGACGAGATGGAAACGCAGAGCTTCAGCGTCGCGTTGTCGCAGATCATCACGAAGAACATGATCGTTTCCGGCCAGTACGAAGTGATCACGGACGAAGGCTTCCTGCGCAGCCCGTACCGGTCGGTGCGTTTCTTCGTCGATCAGGTCGCCGGCACGCAGGGCCAGCAGTCCGAGATCTACCCGAACACGCGTTCGAGCAATGCCGCCTCGGTCCGCGCCAAGTACTTCCTGCCCTGGCGCGCCGCGATCGACAGCATGTACCGGTTCTACACCGACACCTGGGGAGTCGTGGGTCAGACGGCCGAGCTCGGTTACGTGCATCCGCTCGACAAACCCATCTGGGGCGGCAACTGGATTTTCGAAGGACGCGTGCGTTACTACTCGCAGGACGCGGCGGACTTCTACCAGGACATTTTTCCCCGCGCCAACTACGCGAACTTCATGGCGCGCGATAAAGAGCTCGCGACCTACAGCGCGGTCACCGTCGGCGCCGGCGCGACGTACGAATTCAAGATCGAGCGGTTCCCGTGGTTGTCGAAGGCCCAGATCAACCTGCGCTACGACTTCATGACGGTGAACTACGACGACTTCCGCGACGCACGCCAGAGCATCGGCAGCTACGGAATTCCGCCGCCGCCGGAGCTGGTGCGTCCCGCCGGCCAGGAAGATCTGTACACGCTCGAAGCGAACATCTTCCAGCTATACATCTCCGCCTTTTTCTAAATGGGGACATTCCTCGTTTCCTAGCAAACGGGGACAGACCTCGGCGGTTGATGCGCCGATGCGCGCTTCGATGAGTCCCTGATGGGGTAGCGGCGAGCGCGGAAATCGGCGGGCCGTCGCCCCCGCGATGGGTGTCGCTCCCGCGGCGCTACTTGATGATTGATTTCGCCAGTTTGCAGGCCGCCGGCCGTGCCGGCGGGAAACTTGGGCAATGCGAGTTTGTCGCGTTGGCGGTGCGCGAGATGGGTCATCGAATGCCGGCTTCGTGCCTTGCGAAGTTCGCAAGACGCCGCGTCCGCTCAGCCCATCGCGTGTGCACCGTCCCGCCGATTTCCGCGCCTGCCAGGTCGCGGTCCAGGACTCATCGAAGCGCGCATCGGCGCACCCACGATCGCGGCCCTTCCCCTCTCACTAACTAAGGTCACCGCGTCGCCAGTCCGCAGCGGCTTGTGGAAAAGAACCGAGGGTCACCGCCAGTCCAAATCGAGGTCTGTCCCCGTTTGCTAGGAAACGAGGAATGTCCCCATTTCAGTTCGCAAGTGGCTTGCCGAATTGCAGGCCGCCGTCGTGCAAGCCGATGTCCGGCCGCTTGCGCAGTTCGAGCATTTCGGCGCCAGCCAGCAGCACCGGACCGTAGCCATGCGCCGCGAGCACGTGGACCGGGCGGTACATGTAGAACATCGGGTCCCAGCCGACGCCGGTGCCTACGCAAGTGCCTTCGACCTGCCCTTTCGAGTTCACCTTCTTCGCGACTGCATTCCAGCCCAATGACGCCGCGGGCCCGAAGGCACGCGCGTCCAGCCAGCCGCGATTGATGCCGCGCGCGATGGCGAACACGAACATCGCGCTGGCGGAGGTCTCCTCGTAGGACTCGGTGCGGTCCAGCAGCTGGTGCCACAGCCCCGCGTGACCTTGTCGCGCAGTCACGCCTTCGGCGTGTTGGCGGAACAGCGCGAGGATGCGCTGCCGGTCCGGATGATTCTCCGGCAACACGTCGAGCAGCTCGGCCATGGCCATGAGGGCCCAGCCATTGGCACGCGCCCAGTGGAACGCGGGGTGATAGTCCATCTCCTGCACCCACGCATGCATGAACAGCTTCTTCTCCTTCACGAACATGCGGTCGGAAAACTGGAGAATCTGTTTCGCCGCGTCGTCGAAAAACCTGCGATCGCCGCTGAGCTTTCCGGCCTGCGCGAGGCAGGGAACACTCATGTACAGATCGTCCAGCCACAACGTGTTCGGCAGCGGCCGGTTGCGCGCCAGCGTGCCGTCCTTCAGCCGGAACTGGCGCTTGTGCACCCAATCCACCCAGTTGTCGATCCACGGCCGCAGTGTTCCCGAGCCCAGGCCAGCGCGCTCGGCCTTGATCAGCGCGGCGCACATCGCGCCGGCATCGTCGAGGCGTTCGGGCAGCAACATGCCGCGCAACCAGATGCCATGCGCCGGACGCGGGTAGTTAGCGGAAGTCGTGCCGGGCTGCAGGTTCGCGCGCGCATGCGCCGCGAGTTTCGCCACCGCCGTGACGCGCTCGTCGACGTACTCGTTGTAGCGAGCGTCGCCGGTGATCCTCGACAGCAGCATCATGCCCGCGTAGGTCACGCCCCACTCGTAGGTGACGATCTGCAGATCGGTGCGTGCCAGCGCCACGGTGGCCGGCAGCTTCGACAGATCCGTGATCGCCTCACCCGTGTCGCCATCGATCACGCGCACCGGCGCGGCGTCGATCGCATATCCATGGATGCGGTCCAGCACCGAACGGATCTGCTCCGCCGTGGCGAGTTCGTAAGGAGTCGGGTAGTCGACCTTGAGGCGCCCGGAATAAACCCCGGGATCCTGCTGCGGTGATGTGTAAACCTGCCGGGGCGTCGACTGGCCCGTGGCGACGGCGGCAAGTCCCATGCAAGTCACAACGGCGCGGACGATGCGGATGAAACGCATGCTAGACCTCGAGTGGATTGTTCGGGCGCCGAAGGTCCGCGCCCTTCGGGGAAGGAAGATTAACCCGGCGGGGCCAGGCCTTTCGAATAGATCACCCGGCCGTCCGGCGTCACCGCCACGGCATCCACGTCGGGCAATGTATTGATGAACGCGATGCCCTCTTCCGCGCCCATGATGAACACGCTCTTCGTCAGCGCATCCGTGCGAGTCGCCGTGCCGCTGATGACCGTGACGCTGCGGACCTTGCGCGCGGAATCCCCGGTCTTCGGGTCGATGATGTGGTGGAACCGCTTGCCGCCCTCGTCGAAGTAGCGCTCGTAGTCGCCCGAGGTCGAAAACGCCGTATCGGTGAGCGGCAGGCGCAGGAACACCTTGCCCTCGTGATCCGGGTCGCGCACGCCGACGACCCACGGCTTGCCGAATCGATCGCCGATGATGCGGGTGTCGCCGCCCGCATTGACCATCGCGCGCGTGATGCCCTGCTGCTGCAGGATCTCGATGCCGCGGTCCACCGAATGCCCCTTCGCGATGCCACCCAGGTCGATGCGCATTCCCGGCCGCTGGAAGAACACGGTGTGATTCTTTTCGTCGAGCACCATGTGGCGCCAATTGATGCCAGGCAGAGCCGCGTCGATCGCCTTCTGATCCGGGTGCACGCCCTTCTTGAAATCGTAGAGATAACCCACGCTGGCATACGTGATGTCGAACGCGCCGCGCGTGAGCTCCGAGTACTGCACGGACACCTGCAACAGGCGAAACAGCTCCGGGCTGATCTTCACCGGGTGTTTGGACGCTTCTCGATTTACCAGCGATATCTCGGTGTCTTCCTTCCAGGTGCTCATGAGGCGATCGATTCGCTTCATGTCGTCGAAAACAGACGTTATGGCCCCCTCGCCCTTCGCGCGATCATCGCTCCATAGTTCGACCGAGCAGCGCGTGCCCATGATGGATTCGCTGCGCGAGATCCATTCGGCGCGCGCCGCCATCGGCAGCAGCAGCAGCAGCAGGGAACCAAAGACGCGCAAACCGGTATTAATTGAACGCATGGCGGCAATTATGGGGCAGACTACCGGCCGTGCGTCAAAGCCAAGACGCCAAGATTTCAGTAGGAGCTACCATGAAGAAACTTCTCCTCGCTTCGATCCTCGCCACTCTCGTCCAGACACCCGCGTTCGCGGGCGCGCGCGAAGAAGCGCGGCTCATCGAAGCATCCGGTGTTCTCGAAGAACTCGGCGCGCAACGCGACACCGCGATTCCCGATCGTCTGATGGCGCGCGCCTATGGCATCGCCGTCATCCCGAATGTCGTCAAGGTCGGCGCCGTGGTCGGCGGCCGGCGCGGCAGTGGCACGATGGTGGTTCGCGACGCGAACGGCCGCTTCACCAGTCCGATCATGATCAGCCTGACGGGCGGCAGCATCGGCTGGCAGATCGGCGTGCAATCCACCGACGTCGTGCTGGTATTCACCACGCGCCAGGGCATCGAAGGCATCGCCGACGGCAAGTTGACGCTGGGCGCGGATGCCTCCGTCGCGGCGGGTCCGGTAGGCCGTTCGGCCTCGGCCGGCACGGATCAGGACTTCAAGGCCGAGGTGTATTCCTATTCGCGCAACCGCGGCCTCTTCGCCGGTGTCTCGCTCGACGGCAGCATTCTCGCGATCGACAGCAAGTCGAACAACAAGCTGTACGGGCAGAGCGCATCGGCCAGCGACATCATTGCCGGCAGAGTCTCCACGGATGCCGAGGCGGCCAAGCGGTTCTCGCGCGCGATCGTGACCAGCACGGCCGCGGGCACACACGTCGCGAGCTCACCGAGCACCGCGACGGCGACCCCGGACAGCAGCGCTGGCGCGAGTGCCGCGGGAACCGACGGCGCCGCACCGGCCGGAGCCACGACGTTTCCGCTCGAGGATGCGCAGCCGGGCGCGGAGCCGCCGCGCTGATCCGTCGAGTTTGTTAGGTCACTCCGAATTGCGGCGGCGTACCAACGACCGCCGCATTTTTTTGGGGTCCCGAATGGCGTATTGCATCGCGGATCGCGCCGCATTACATAATCGGTTCATATATATAAGCCGGATCACGGGGACCTGACATGCGCGAGCAATACATCGATTACCGCGACGGCGAGACGCAGCTCGAGGGCTTCCTCTGCTACGACGAGTCGCAAGCGGGACCACGACCGGCGGTGATGATCAGCCACGCCTGGGGCGGCCGCGACGAATTCGTCGAACGCAAGGCGCGCCGGCTCGCCTGGCAGGGTTATGCGTGTTTCGCGCTCGACAACTTCGGCAAGGGAAAACGCGGCACCACTCCCGAGGAATGCAGTGCGTTGATGACGCCTTTCATGCAGGACCGCGCCGCGCTGCTGAAACGGCTCGAGGCGGGTCTGTCCACGGTACGCGCCATGCCGATCGTCGATGCGCGCCGCATTGCGATCATGGGTTTCTGCTTCGGCGGACTGTGCGCGCTCGACCTGGCGCGCAGCGACGCGGACATCCGCGGCGCGGTGAGTTTTCACGGTTTGCTGAAACCTTCCGGACTCACGAAACCGAAAGTGCGCGCGAAGGTACTCATGCTGCATGGGTATGACGACCCGATGGCTCCCCCCGAAGATGTCCTCGCGGTGGCCAAGGAATTCACCGCCGCCGGTGCGGACTGGCAGCTGCATGCCTATGGCCAGACGGTGCATGCCTTCACGAACCCAGTGGCCCACAACCGTGCCGGCGGCATGCAGTACGACGAGACTGCCGACCGCCGTTCATGGCACTCGCTCGAGCAATTCCTGGCCGAAGTCCTCAAATAATCGGCGGCGCCACGCATGCCGTGTTAGCGTGCGTCCACTTCCACGCGGGGAGTCCATCGAATGAAAAAGATCCCGGTCGTCGTGCTCGTTGCATCCAGTCTTCTGATCGCGGGGATTTCCGAGGCGGCCCCCAAGAAGCGCACCCGGAACGCGAATCGGATCGGCCCCTATGCGGGCGCCTTGATCTCCCAGACTACCTACTCGAGCAATCAAGCGATCAACGAACAGGCGGTCATCGACTACATCGAAAGTCAGGGTGTGACTTTCGAGAACGTGCGAACCACCACCGACGACAGCGACATCGGCTACGAGGCGGTATTCGGGTACCGCTTCCATCGCTACATGGCGGCCGAGTTGGGCCTGCTCCAGGTTGGCGACCTCACCAACACCGTGAGCGGCGACTACAACACGGGAACGACCATCGTACCGGCGAGCGTCTCCGTCGAATACAACTTTGGTGGCCCGGTCCTCGCGGTGCTCGGCATTCTGCCGCTCAACGACAAGTTCGAATTTTACGGACGCGCGGGCGTGTTGTTCGCGAGCGCCGATCGCAACGTGTCCGCAAAAGTCGATGGCGATGGACAGCGGATCGGCGCCGCCAAGGGCGATTCCACCGAGCTGGTGTATGGCGTGGGCGCTGCCTTTCACATCAACGTGATGTTTTCGATCCGGGCCGAATACATGCGTTACTCGGAAGTCGGCGATCCGAACACCACGGGCACCGAAGATGCGAGCAATCTCGGCATTGGCCTGGTCGTCCGCTTCTAACCCACTCATTCGGGCAATCGTTCTGGCGATTTTTCGGTCCGGCCTTTCGAACCATCGTCCGACGCCATCATGGGAATATCCGCCGCTGCCCCGGCGCAACGCTGAGGCGATACTGACGCCATGAACGCCGGCAAACTGCCTCCCATCGCCCTTGCCGCACTGTTTGCGGTTTTCAGCGCGGACTGCAGCGGCGTGGATGCGAACGCCCCGGTACGCGTCGGCCAGTCGTTCGTCGCAACGCCGGTGGCGCAGTTCCGCGAACCCTGGGCGATGACATTCCTGCCGGACGGGCGCTTGCTCGTCACGGAGAAGAAAGGCGCGCTCAAACTACTGGACACCGGCAGCGGCAAGACCGGCGACATCAGCGGCGTGCCGAAGATTGCCTATGGCGGACAGGGTGGCTTCGGCGACGTGATCCTGCATCCGCGGTTCGCGGAGAACCAGATCGTCTACGTGAGTTATTCGGAACCGGGCGACGGGGCTGACAACGGCGCGAATGGCGCGGCGGTCGCGCGCGCCAAGCTTGCGTTGAACAACCAGGGCGGCGGCAGCCTGGAAGGCTTGACGGTGATCTGGCGCCAGGTGCCGAAGGTCGCCAGCCGCGGACATTGGGGTCACCGCATGGTGTTCGGCCCCGACGGAAAGTTGTGGATCACCTCGAGCGAGCGTCAGCAGTTCACGCCGGCGCAGGACATGAAGGGCAATCTCGGCAAGATCGTGCGGCTCAACGAGGACGGCACAGTCCCCGCCGACAATCCGTTTGCGTCGATCGGCGGTGTTACCGCCCAGATCTGGTCGCTCGGCCATCGAAACATGCTGGGCATCGCATTCGACGCGCAGGGGCGCCTTTACTCGCACGAGATGGGTCCGCGCGGCGGCGATGAACTCAACCTCATCGAGAAGGCCGCCAACTACGGATACCCGATCGTTTCGAACGGCGATCACTACGACGGCCGCGACATACCCGATCACGAGACGCGCCCGGAATTCCGCGCCCCGCTGGTGAGCTGGACGCCGGTGATCTCGCCCGCCGGATTCATCATCTATTCGGGAAAAATGTTCCCGGAATGGGCAGGCGACGGCTTCATCGGCGGCTTGTCCTCACAAGCCCTGGTGCGCGTGGAATTCGGCGCCGATGGCAGCACTGCGCGCGAGGCGCAGCGATTCGAGATGGGCAAACGTATCCGGGAAGTCGAACAAGGCCCCGACGGCGCCATCTGGGTGCTCGAGGATGAGCGCAATGGCTCCGGCGGACGCCTGCTGAAACTCACCCCCGCCACCCCGTAGCCAAACTACCCCGCGAGGGCGGTCTGTCCTCAATTGGGGACATATCACCGCGGCTTGACCCCTGCACCTCGCGCGGTGAGCATTGCTGCTGTTCAAGGGAGCACCAGCCATGAGTAGTCTTCTTGCGTTGCTCGCGAGCGCCGTTTCCGCGTAATGGCGCCGGATCCTCCCGAGTCCCGAGTTGGTTACGCCCTCGCGTGGCTGAAGAAACATTCATCGAAATCCGTGCGCGACGGCATGGCGCGATACGCAATCCCGGATGACCACGCACTCGGCGTGCGCATGGGGGACATCCAGAAGCTCGGCAAGGAACTCGGCCGCGACCACGCACTGGCGCTCGCGTTGTGGAAGACCGGCGTCTACGAAGCGCGCATGTTGTGCGCCTACGTGGACGATCCCGCGCGTGTCACCGCCGCGCAGATGGACCAGCAGGCACGCGACTTCGACAACTGGGCGATCTGCGACACGTTGTGTTTCGCGCTTTGGGTGCGCACGCCGCACGCGCTGGCCAAGATCCACAAGTGGGCTACGCATCGCGAGGAATACGTGAAGCGCGCGTCGTTCGCACTGCTCGCGAGCGTCGCGCTCAAGGACAAGGAAGTGGCCGAGAAAGATCTCGCGCGCTGCCTGCCGCTCATCGAAAAGGCCGCGAGTGATGAACGCAACTTCGTCAAGAAAGGCGTGAACTGGGCGCTGCGCGGCGTCGGTGAACGCAGCCTTGTTTTGAACAAATCCGCCGTGGCGCTGGCGAAGAAACTGGCGGCGTCGAAGGATCCCGCGCCGCGCTGGATCGGCAAGGACGCGCTGCGCCAGCTTGCGACTCCCGCCGCGCAAAAACGCATCGCGAGGAAAGGCTGAAGGGGTCCTCCCAGTTTCACAGCTTCTTGGTGAAGTAGACGACGCGTTCGGTCTCACGAAATCCCAGCGCCCGATGAGCGCGCTGACTGGCCTCGTTCTCGAGCAGCGCGTCGGAGGCGAGCTCGCGGCAACCGCGCGCCTGCGCCCAGTCGCCGATCGCCGCGAACAGATGCCGCGCGATTCCCTTGCGCCGCATCGACGGGATCACGTACACGCCCTCGACGAAACCGACCGGCGAGGTTTCCGTGCCGTTCACGTAGTCGCTGCGGATCGAGCCCTCGATGAACCCGATCGGCGCCCGATTCTCGTCGTACATCATCAGTTGCAGGAAACGCTCCGGCTGAGCCAGCGAGATGGCCATGTACCCGCGATGATCGTCCGCCGTGGCGTCCGGCCACAGCGCCATGCGCATCTGCAGCCAGCCCGGCTGGTCGAGCTCCGCGCAGCGTTCGATGATGACTTTCAAGGACATGGCACGAGCCTAACAGGCAGCGCCGGGGTTCATACAGTGTGGCGGCCGATGGCCCACTGGATGGACGCGGGGCGGCAATGGGAAAAAAATATCGCCCATGCCTCTGCCCGCCCACACCATCGACAAACTCTCCGATCGTTCAGGCGCTTACGTCATCTGCGTAACCTGCCGCAAGTGCCGTCACGAACGGGAAATCCTGCCGAAATCGCTGGCTAACATCCTCGGCTGGGACGCCACGCTCAAACAAGCCTGTACCCGTCTGCGCTGCTCGAAGTGCCAGGCGCGCAGCTTCGACGTGGGCATCGCCTTCGATCGCAAGCCCCGCGGCTGGACCTCGAACCCTAGTTAGCGTGGAACTCGAGCTTCGTGAGCACCGCGCGGGTCACGGCGGCGCAATCGACGGAGCCGCTCGTGCCGCTGCGCCGCACCGGCTCGATGCGGTTCTCGCAGCCGCCGAGGTCGATGGGCGGAACGATGCGCCCGTTCAACACGAGATACGGCACGACGTCGGCGCCTTCCGCGCCTTCGGCCACCGGCACACGCAGCAGCAGGTACTGCGTATCCCCCGCGCCGAATTCGAGCAACGCGGTACGCACGCCGTTTTCGTATGAATACAGTCCCGGCGCCACGGAATGGCGGCCCTGCACATCGAGCGGCAAGGTGTATTCGCGCCCCGCATAGGTGAACGTGGCCGAGCCATTCCTGAAAGTCGCTTCCTGCCGCCGCGCGCCTTCACCCATGCGGGCATTGCGCATGCGCCGCTGCGCGGGCGCCGTGGTCGAGGTGACTCCCCCCGGCAGCTTCGCGATCGTGAGCACCGCCACCGGCGTGCCGGACGCGAACCCGATCTTCTGCAGGTAGATAGTCAGCTTCTGACCCGGTGGATAGATGTCGAAGCCGAGCCCGCCGGGCAGACCCGCCATGATCCAGTACTTCTTGCCGCCCTGCTCGAACTCGAGCTCCGGCAACTCGCCGCTGAATTGCATTTCGACCTGGTCGGAAGGCAGGCCGCGGCTGCTGACCCAGGCGCCGACGATGGGCCGGAAACGCCCCGACAATGGACGCTTGCGTCCCGTGAAGGTCGCCGTGGTGTGAAACCACTGCCCGGGCGCCGCGAGCTCGGCCTCGTCGTTCTGCGAACGCGGGCTGCCGCCCATGATCTTCGCGAGCGTCGCCGGCGCATATGCGCTTTCGTCGGTGTCCGCAGGCTGGGCAACCACGGCCGGTCCGCCCAGGAGAAGAATCGAGGCCAGGAGCCATGCGTATCGGTGGGTCATACGCACCGGACGTTAACCAATCCGGCCGCGCCGAAGGGAGCCCTGGTTCACGAGGGCATGAAAATCGCTTCGATCTCCGCCGCGCTGCCCGGCCGGACCACGCGGCCCCGCTCGGTTCCCCCGTCCATGAACACCAGCGTGGGCCAGAGTTTCACGCCAAACGAACGGCCCAGCGGCCGTCCCTTGCCGTCCTCGACCTTGATGTGCCGAACCCCCGGATGGTGTTTCAAGACCGCCGCAATGTCAGCCTGCGCCGCCTGACAGAATCCGCACCAGGTGGCGCCGAACTCGATCACGGTGGGTCCGGTCAGCGCATTTATCTCATCGCGAGTGGGTTCTTCCATGGCCGGAATCGTACCGGCACCCGCCCGCCGGGGCCATGCGTGCGCGCCGCGCCTGTAGGAATCGTCCTATCTAGTCACCACCCCACTTATACGCATGGTCAAGATTCGAGCAACTTAAGAATCTCCCGGAATTCTTCCGGGGAGTCGTTGTGCTGAACTCCCTGGCAGTTCCCCGCCGATAGTTTGTCATGCGCACTAACAACATCGTCCTCATCAACGGACTCTGGCTGACCCCATTGAGCCTCGAGGGCTGGGCGCACTATTACCTCGAACGCGGCTACAACATCTTTGCGCCAGGCTGGCCGGGCATGGAACGCGACATCCGCGCGTTGCGCCGCGATCCGCAGGCGTATGCGCGCACCAGCCTGCGGCAGATCGTCGATCACTACGAACGCCTCGTCCTCGAGCTCGACTCGCCGCCGATCATCATCGGGCATTGCCTGGGCGGATTGGTGACGCAGGCTTTGCTGAGCCGCGGCCTGGGACTGTGCGGCATCGCCCTCGCGCCGCTGCCGGTCAAGGGCGTCTGGCGCCTGCCATGGTCGACGCTGCGCGTGATCGCGCCGCAGCTCATCGACCCACGCAACAACCGGCGGAGCGTCGCGCTGACGCCGGCGCAGTTTCACTACGCCCTGATGAACGACAGCACGCGCGAGGAATCCGATCGCGTGTACCAGCGATACGCGGTGCCCGCCGCCGATCACCTGCTCTTCCAGACCGAGCTCGCGAATTTCAATCCGTTCGCCGAGTCCCAGGTCAACGTGCGGCGGGCCAAGCGGCCGCCACTGCTGATGGTGGCGGGCGAGTTCGATCACGTGGCGCCGCCGTCCGTGGTGAAGGCGAACTTCCGGCTCTACCGCCATTCACCAGCGATCACGGAATACCGCGAGTTCGCGCACCGCACGCATTTCCTGATCGGCCAGCGCGGCTGGGAAGACATCGCGGACCAGGTCATCGACTGGGCGCGTGGCCAGCAACTGCTGCGCGAACGGGAACGGCGACGCATCGCGCGCGAATTCAAGGCGCGCAACGTCGCCTGAACCGCGAATCCTTCAGGCCGCCACGAACGTCAGACCGATGATGTCGATGAACACGTGCGCGAGAATGAGCGGCCACAGCTGCCGAGTGCGCACGTACGTGTAGCCGTACAGCAGGCCCAGCGGCACGATCGTGATGATGCCGATCGGACCCTGGTACAGGTGATACAACATCCGCACGACGGTGCTCGCATTGATCGCGATCCAGTCGCCGCGTTTTTCCTTGAGCGCCGTGATGATGTAACCGGCCACGAACACTTCTTCGAAAATGCCGTTCACAGCCGAGGTCACGAATACGAGCTCCTTGCTCAAATCGCGTCCGGCGGTGGGATATTCCGCGAGCGCCCGCGCGTGATCGATCGGCAGGAGCATCTGCGCCAACGCCTGCGCGCCGATCACCATCACGTAGGTCAGGACCAGCAACGCCAAGCCCCACGCGGTCGTGCGCCAGGTCACCTGCAGTCCGATCTTCTCGAGCGTCCAGCCGCGGATGCGCAGGAACCAGACCAGGAACACGGACTGCACGATCTCGAAAATGAGTATCGACAACAACGCTTCGTTGGTGAACACCGTCCGCACGGATTCACCGCCGGCCCCGAGAATCGCCACGATTGAAGAAAGGATGGGCATGCCGAATGCCCAGCTCACGACGATCAGGAATTCGATTCCGGGCGGCAGCTGGCGGATGCGTTCGTGGAGCGCGTTCATTCGGCGCGGTTGGATTTCAGCGGAGGCCGCGGGATGCGGCGCGACACTCTATCGTGCGGCGCCCGTTTTGTCGGCTATCGTCGCGACGGCCTTCTCCATCACCTCCGCACCGGCGCCCGACGTGTGACGCTCATTGAGCATCCGCGCTCCGTCGAAGTACTCGGCCACGATGCCGGGACGGCGCCGCGACTGGTTTTCGAGCGCATTCATCAACAGCATCCGCGGGCGCAACTGTCTGCCGCCTTTCGTGGCGACGTCCAGCAGGTGATCGAAAATCGCGCGCTCCTCGATCTGCAGAGAGTCACCGGCGTCCCGGCGAGCGGCCATCTCGACCACCAGCGCGTATTCCAGCGCCGTGAGGTAGGCGGGCAAAAGACTGTTCCTGGGAGTCGCGAGCGCGGGGTCACCTTCCTTGCGTTGCACGCCCAGCAGGATGGTCGCGCGAGTCGCGAGATCCTCGAGCAACGCGACGGCGCCCTGCGCGAGGTTTCCGGGTGCGATGTTGTGAGCGAACGAGATCGCGCCCGCCTCCGGCTGCGCGAGCGTCACGCGTGCACGCCACGGCGATCGGGTGGCATCGATGTGCATGAACACCAGCAACTCCGGCGGTGATGGATCGGCGGGCAGCAGCTCGCGCGACCATGGCTGCGCGGAGACGATGAAACCGCCCTGCTTGCGCCACGGCAGCAGGAATGCGCACTTCGCGCTGCTGCGCAGGTAGAGCTCTTCGGCGAAGAACATCGGCAACGCGCGCGTGATGCGGCCGAGATCTTTGGCCGCGGCCGGCGGGCCCTCGCCGCTCGCGCAAAAGATGTGGATTCGAGGTGCGCCCTCGACCTTGCGCGGCAACACCGTATCGAATCCGAGTGCCTCGCTCGCCCACACGGGCTGCTCGAGCGTGAGGACGATGAAGTCGGAGGGCGCCGCGGCCTCGACGAAGGTTTTCTGCGCATCGTCGAGTTTCCTCTCCCAGCCGAGAAGCTGCTCGAGCCACTCCGGCCGCTGCCGCGCCTGGAGCTGTTCGAGTAGTTTGCGCGCCTCGGCCAGACGCCCGAGATCGATCAGCGCGCGCAGCAGGTTGCTGCCGACGACCAGGCCATGAACGGCGGCATCGAAGTGCGGCCGGGTCAGTCGCACGAGCAGCTCCGACTGGCCGCGATTGCCGAGATCCGCGGACATCTGCGTCAGGAGGTCTTCGTGCGGCGGAATGACCCGATTGAGCGCCTCTTCGTACAAGCGCCCCGCTTCGAGCGTGTCCCCGCGACCGAGCGCGGCACGCGCGAGCGCGAGATGCGCGCGCCAGCTTCCCGACAGCATCGCGGCACGGGCGTAGATCGCGAGCACCGCGACCGGCCCGCCATTGGCTTCGGCCCGCGCGGCCAGCCAGCCGAGCGCGGCCTCCTCGTTGGGGTCGAGCGCGAGCGCGCGCCAGATCAATTCGTCGGCGCCTTGCGCATCGCCGAGCTCCGCCAGCGCGCGGGCGAGTCCCGAGAGTAGATAGGCGTCGTCGCCATGGCGGCCGAGCGCGCGTTCGAACACGGCGCGCGCGGCGGCGAAGTCCTTCAGTTGAAGGAGGACCGTTCCGAGCAGCAGCGCGCCCCGGCGCGGTTGCGGGTCCGTGTCGGCGAGATGGCGCGCGTGGTCCAGCACGTCTGCCGCGAAGTCGTCGCGAAGCGCATCGCTGATGAGGCCATGCAGCGTGTCCGGTCTGTCGCGGTTGGCCGCGAGGTTGGGGAGCAATACGTCTTTGCGCCAGGCTTCACGGCCCACCTCGATCTTGCGGCCGTGCTGGTCGTAGACGCTGATGGGTCGTTCGTGAATCGCCGGTGCCGGTGGCGACTGCGACCGGGGCATGGCCGGCACATCGCTGATCGGCGGAAGTCGTCCCGGCCTGGCGGTAATCTGCGGGCCAGCCGATGGGGTACGGCCGAGTATTCGGTCGAGAATGGACATCAGGCGCCGAGCTTACACCGGCGCCTGCGCCGCGCACGTCAGGCCACCGCCCTGTCAACGCGCCAGCGTGGCAGCAAAAGCCGCGTCTTTCGTGCATTGATACTCGCGGGTGACTTTCCACAGATCGCAACGCTCGCCCGATTTCACGCTGCATTTGCGCAAGTTGCCGGGAATGACCTCGGCGCGTTCGTATCCCCAGGTCGCGCAGCGGTTCCCGGCGATTTCCCCGGCCTGGGTGTCGGTCAGGCGTGGGTCCGAGGCCTTGGCATATTCGTAAGAGACCCGGACGATGGCCAGCTCGCGATCGCTGTCGGACGGTATCCAGCCGTGCGGAGCGGACGCGCAACCCGCCGCCATCAGAAATACCGGGATCAGAGTTGTGAGTCGGCGAATCGAGAACATGGCGTCATCCCGCTGGAGTGTGGGCAGGATGCGGGCCGCGTACTTAACTCACGCTGAATCCAGAATTAACGGAACCTGAACGGCCCGTCCGGCGAAATCGGTCAGCGGCGTGCGCCGCCGGCTGACTTCGCGCGGCATGTCGCACCGCCAACATGCCGGTGGGGCAACTCACGGAAATCATGATGGCCAGTATCCGCAAGGAAATTCATATCGATGCGTCACGCGACCTGGTTTGGGACGCATTGCGCGACGTCGGCGCGCTGCACGAACGCCTCGTGCCGGGTTTCGTGACGAACACCCGCCTGGAGGGCAACACCCGGGTGGTGACGTTCGGCAATGGAATGATCGCGCGCGAGGAGATCGTCAGCATCGATGAGGAACGGCGCCGTGTGTGCTGGGCCATCATCGGCCAGCAGTTCCGCCACTACAGCGCCGCGGCGCGTGTCACCGAAGACATCAATGGCGGCTCGATTTTCGTCTGGATGGCGGACGTGCTGCCCGATGACCTCGCGGGCCAGGTCGAAACGATGATGACCGCGGGTCTGCAGGTCATCAAGGACACGCTCGAGACCGCGGCGCGCGCTAGCCGTTCCGGAGCTTGAGCTTCGCGAGCAGCTCGGTTTCCTGCTCGAACGACAGACCCGCGCGCAGCTTCTGTTTTTCCGCCGGACGTGTTGCCTGCCAGGCGAGGGTGTCGCGGATCGTGGTTTCGAGTGAACGCAGCTTCAATCCCTTCGCCATCGCGCGTGAGCAACTCGCCATCACGATGCCCGCGTCCTCGCCGGTCGCCGGCGTCCAGATGGGCATGAAATTGCCTTCTACCTTCTCGCCGATGATCGCGTTTTCGGTGAGGAAATCCGGACTGGCCCAGACGATTTTCGTATCCGCGCCGGTGACCTTCTTGCTGGTCTCGAGCAGGGAACCCATGGTCACGTGCGGGCTGCAGAGATTGAATGTTCCCGTGATCTTCTTCTCGACACAGCTTCGGACAAAGTCGGCGAGATCGCGCACGTCGATGTACTGAAAAGGATCGCTGGCCGAGCCCGGCGCGAGCATCTCGCCGCCCTTCGAGACGCGCCACGGCCAGTACGTGAAGCGATCGGTGGGATCGCCCGGGCCCGCAATGTAGGTAGGCCGGATGAGGGTCGCGTTCTTGCCGAAAACGTCCTGCACCACCTTTTCGGCGAGCACCTTGAGGCCGCCGTAGGTTTCACCGCTCATGACGTCGGTGTCCGGGTCCTTCAACTGCGCGAGTGGATAGTCCTCGTCGATGCCGGGTTTCTTGAAGTCGGCGTACACGGCGACGCTGGAGATGAAGATGTATTGCCGGGCGTGGCCCTTGAGCAGATCCGCGCTGGCCCTGACCTGTTTCGGGAAGTAGCCCGAATTGTCGATCACGACGTCCCAGTCGCGGCCCTTGAGCGATTCGAGATCCCCGTTGCGGTCGCCGTGTAATTGCTCGATGCCGGGCTTGATCTCCGGATCGCGTTTGCCGCGATTGAACAGCGTGATCTTGTGACCGTCCGCGGTCAGTGCGTCGACGAAGTGCGGACCGATGAAGCCGGTGCCGCCGAGGATCAGGACGCGTTGCGGCTTGACCTTGGCGAAGGCTGCGTTCGAGGCCAGCGCGGTGAGACCGATTGCGCCGCCGAGTTTCAACGCATGGCGCCGATTCATGGACATGGAAGGCTCCCCGAAAACTGGTGTGGTGGCGCAGTGTCGCGCGTTGGCACGCGCGGCGGGGAAGATTTCGTGCCCGAATCAGGCACGGTTCGGCGCATCAGCGTCCCAGTGCGAACACCACGTACCCGCCCTTCCCCGGCGGATCCGGCGATCCGATCCCGCCCTCGCGCGAATTCAGACCCCAGGTCTGCGGCGTGGTCGCGTTGACGACGATGTAGCTCTTGCCATCCACCTGGTAGAACGACGGCAATCCTTCCGTCGACATCGGCAGCTTGTAAGACCAGAGCACCTCGCCGTTCTCCGCATCGAAGGCGTAGAACACGCCGTCGCGCGCGGTCGAAAAGACAATACCCGTGGACGTCACGATCATGCCCTGCCGCTGCGAACCGCGCGGCACGCCCGAACCCTTGCCGCCCTCCTTGGCCGCATCGAGATCCTGGCCCAACGGCTTGCGCCACTTGATGATGCCCTTGTTCAGGTCATACGCCATGATCTGCGACCACGGCGGGCCGAGTAGATAGGGATGACCGAGACCGTAGTCGGTGAAGTAACGTTTTTCGGGCGTGGCCACGCCTGCTGGATAGGCATCCGGCGCGGGCACGGGCGGCTGGTCCGCGGGCGCCGGCGGGCGCGCGATGCCACCCTGCGCCACCACCGGCCCTTCAGGTGGTTTGTCTGGCACGGGGATGTCGCCGGGGCGGCGCATGCGCGCGGCGCCGCCGAGAAAGGCCAGGATGTCGCCGATCTGCTGCTCGGTGACGTGCGGCAAGGGAGGCATGCGGCCGTTGCCGTACGTGACGATTCGGCCGAATTGCGGAGCGCCGATCTGCCCGCCCACGGACAGCAGCGAAGGCCCCGCCGGCGTGCCGGCGCGGTCCGCGCCGTGGCACATCGCGCAGGACTCCGCGTAAGCGTGTTTGCCGCGTTCGACCCTGACAGGATCCGGCGGGCCGAAGCGCAGGCGCGGCGCGGTGCTTTCGGTCAGCTCCTGCAGCCGGTAGAACGAAGGAAAGTCCTGGTTCAGTAGATAGATGACGCCCGCGCCCGGGTTCGCGGCGGTGTTGCCCCAGTTCGTGCCACCGACGGCGCCGGGCACCACGGCGCTTTCGACCAACGCCGGCGGATTGAACAACCCGGTGCGCGCCTTGCCGATGCGTTCGCGCCAGGCGGCGCGTTCGGCATCGCCGATGAAAAACGGCGTGAGATCGTCCGGCTCGACGACCTGCCGCGCGCTCGGCGGCAGCGTCGAGAACGGCTGCGTCGGCCAGGCCTTCTCGCCGGGAACATCGCTCGGCGGCACCGGACGCTCTTCGATCGGCCACACGGGCACGCCCGTCAGGCGATCGAACACGAACACGAAACCCTGCTTGGTGGCCTGCGCCACGGCGTCGATGGTCTTGCCGTCCTTGCGCACCGTGATGAGCTGCGGCGCGGCCGTGGGGTCGTAGTCCCACAAGTCGTGATGCACGAACTGGAAATGCCACAGCCGCTTGCCGGTGCGGGCATCGACCGCGACGATGCAATCGCTGAACAGGTTCAGGCCGTGGCGATCGGCGCCGTAGTAGTCGTAGGTCGGCGACGAGACCGGTAGATAGGCGATGCCGCGTTTCTCGTCGACGGTGATCTCGCCCCAGACGTTGGCGCCGCCCACGTACTTGTACGCGTCCTTGGGCCAGGTGTCGTAGCCGAACTCGCCCGGCTGCGGAATGGTGTGGAAGGTCCAGGCCAGCTTGCCCGTCACCACGTCGTACGCCCGCACGTGTCCCGGTGCGGAAAAATAACCTTCGCCCGGCGAGCTGCCCAGGATGAGGAGGTTTTCGAACACGCGGCCCGGCGTGGACGAGGCGGCGCGGCGAATCGTCGCCGGATCGCGCCCGAGGCCTTCGCGGATGTCCACCGCGCCATCCTTGCCGAACGACGCGATCGACTTGCCCGTGCGCGCGTCGATCGCCTGCAGCAGATCGTCCATCACGAACAACAGCCGCCGGTCCTTGCCGTCCTTGCTGCGCCAGTAGTTGATGCCGCGATTCGTGATGCCGCGCAGATTCGCGTGGATCCAGAGTTCCTTGCGGGTTTTCACGTCGATCGCGACCAGCGAGCTGTTCTTCGCCAGCACGTACATGACGCCATCGACGATGACCGGGTTGAACTGGTACGCGCGTTCGTCGCCGGTCGGGTAGATCCACGCCACCGCGAGCTTCGAGATGTTCTTCTTCGTGAGGTCGCGTGTCTTCACGAACTTCGACTGGTCGGGCGTGCCGCCGTAGTCGGGCCACTCCGATGCCCCGGCTTTTCCAACCAGGGTCAGCAACAACGCCAGCGCAAGCGCGACGGCCCATACAAGGGATCGGGTGGAAGTCATCTTCGCGGGCTATCTAGTTGGTCTTGGGAGGCGGTCCCGCCGGGAAGGAGCGCGGCGACACGTTGCTGACGTCCGGGGTCGGCGTCTCGATGCCACCCTTGGGGATTTCGATCTGCCCCGCCCACGCGATGCCGTTCAGCAGAAACTTGCGGTAGTTGTCCTTCGCGAGGTTGTCGCGAAAATCGAGGCCGCCGAACACGAAGCCGCGGCCGCCGTCATCGCGCTGGTACGCCCATGCGGCGACCTGCGGGCCGATGCCCTGCTTGTCCTCCCGCGGCGTGGCGAGGATCAGGTCCGTGCGGCGCTTGTCGTTCGGCGGAAGGAAGTAGCGGCTGAAGATTTCATCGCGGTATTCCCACGGCTGCACGCCGCGCAGCACCGGATGCGTCTTGTCCAGCAAGGTCATCGACCAGTCGTCGACCGGATTCTTCGAGGCGATCTGCACCCACAGACCGCCGGTCCACTTGAGGTAGTAGTCGCGCGCGGTCCAGTTCTCGGCCCAGCTCGCGTAGTGGAGGATCACGACGCCGATGTTGTGCTGCTTGATAAGGCCGTCGAGTGATTTGAGATATGCCGTGGTCTGCTCGTCGTAGCCGCGGCCATTGGTGGTCGGGTTCGGCGGAAACAGCGGGTGTGTTTCCTTTTCCGAACGATCGGAGCTCGAGTTGATGACGATGACGGACGCCCCCAGCACCGGCGTCAGGTCGCGCGGCAGGCTGCCGACGATGACCTGCGTGCGCACATCGCGAAGATTCGCCTTGTCGAACGATTCGGCGAGCGTGCGCAGATCGAGTTCGTATTCATGGCGGCCGCCGCCGCCGTGATCGCGCGGGCCTGCCAGAAACAGGATTTTCTTGTCGGCCGCGGACGCCTCGTGCGGCACCGCGCCAATCGATGCGCATACCAGGCCACACGCGGCCAGCCCGCGAAACATATTGTTCAACACAACCCCCGTCCCATCACGCGGTGCTACTCGCACCGTTCTGCACTGTAGTTCAACTCACGCGTGAATCGGCCGCAAGCCGAGCCTGTGTACTGACGAAAGTTCCCGGGTTACGAGCCGCCACAATTGATCACCATCTCCAGACCCGCGGCCGGTAACTTCTCCACCATGCCCTTCACGATTTCGCACGCCGCAGCCGTCCTCCCGCTGCACGCCCGCGGCAAAACCCGTCTGCCGCTGGCGGCGCTGATGATCGGCAGCATGTCGCCGGATTTTCTCTACTTCCTTCCCTGGGACACGGGTCTCATGGTCCACAATTTTCCGGCGCTGTTCTGGTTCTGCTGGCCCGCGGGCCTGGCGTTGTGGATGCTGTTCGTACGCGTCGTGGAAACCCCGACGTTGGCGTTGTTGCCCGACGCCTGGCGCGCGCGTTTCCCGCCCTCGGAAAAGCCCCTCACCCCGGGCCTGCTGATGCGCGCGTCGATCGCCGTGATCCTCGGCGCGGCAACCCACGTGATCTGGGACTCGTTCACACATGGCGGCACTCCCGTGACGGACGCCTTGCCGTTCATGCGCTCTACCGTGTTCGAGGTCGGCGGTTACGGAGTGCCGCTGTACAAACTACTGCAGCACCTGAGCACCTTGTCAGGACTCGCGGTACTCGGCATCTGGGCGTGGCGGCTCGAGCCGCTGCCACGGACTCACCCCGCCGCCGTTTCCCGGCTGACGCGCGCCGGCGCGGCAGCATTGTTGTTCACGACGTCATGCCTCTGGGCATTCGCGAATGCGGCGTTGCATTCGACCCGGCACCTCGAAACTGAACTGTTCCATCTCGCCATCGGCGGAATGACCGGCTGGGCGCTGGCGTGGATCGCGGTTGCCGTGCTGATGAATCGCGCCATGCGGCGGCCAGCGCAATAGCTTCAGGCGTACTTCACACCGCAACCGCCCAGCCCACAGTACCCGTTCGGGTTCTTCGCCAGGTACTGCTGGTGATACTCCTCGGCGTAATAGAACTCCGGCGCCTCGCGAATCTCGGTCGAAATCGTCCCGCGATGCATCTTCGACAACGCCTCCTGGTAACGGCGCTTGCCGTCCTCCGCCGCCTGCTTCTGCGCGTCCGTGGTCCAGTAGATAGCCGAGCGGTACTGCGTGCCGACGTCGCCGCCCTGGCGCATGCCCTGCGTCGGATCGTGTGATTCCCAGAACGCCTTGAGCAGCGTCTCGTAGCTCACCTTGTTCGGGTCGTAGATCACGCGCACGACTTCGGTGTGACCGGTGCGGCCGGAACACACCTCTTCGTAGGTCGCATTCGGCGTGTGGCCGCCCGCATAACCCACGGCCGTCGTGACGACGCCCGGGATCTGCCAGAACTTGCGTTCGGCGCCCCAGAAACAGCCCAGCCCGAATACGGCTTCCTCGAGACCCCCGGTCGCGGGCTGCTTGATGCTGCTGCCATTGACGAAGTGTTTGCCCGACAGCGGCAGCGGCGTATTGCGGCCAGGCAGCGCCTGGTCCTGCGCGGGAATGACGGTTTTCTTGCTGAGGAGGGCCATGCGGGGACTCCTTGTTCGGTGTTCGGGGGGCCGACCCAGTGTGGGGTGGCATGTGCCACTACTCAAGACGGTCATTAGTGGAGACCGCGTCCCCGCCCTTTTTATTACCGCGTATTAAGATGGGTTCGTGACCGAATCCGCCAGCACTGCGCGCCTGCGCGCCACGTTCGCCATCTACCTCGCGCTGATCGTTGCCGCGGCATTCGTGGGCCCAAGCCCCGTCGGATCGATCCCGTACTACGCCGCGGGCATCTTTGGATTTCTCTGCATCGCCCTGGCCTGCATGGGCCGCATCTGGTGTTCGGCATTCATCGCCGGGCACAAGGACGCAACGCTCGTGCGCACGGGTCCGTACGCGGCCTGCCGCCATCCGCTGTATTCGTTGTCCGTGCTGGGCGCGCTGGGACTGGGATTGACGACACGCTCGACGCTCCTGTGCGCGATCGTCGTGCTGTTGATCCTCGCGCTCGCCGTCGCCGCCGCCGCGCGCGAAGAAAAATTCCTCGCGGGCGCTTTCCCGGCCGAGTTCAATGCCTACGTAGTTGCCACTCCGAACAAGTGGTGGCCCACGTCATGGCGCACCGCACTCCCCGAACGCATCGACGTGAACCCCGCGGTGTTCTGGAAGGCCTTCCTCGACGCCGGCGCGTTCTTCGTCCTCTGGCTGCTCGTCACCATCGCGACCGAATTCCGCCTGCATTCCCCGCCCATGTAGGACTGGCGGCCGATACGAAACCGCCCGCGGCGGGTATAGGCTCCCCGCCATGAAAACCAGAATCCTGATTTTGTCCGCTCTCGTGAGCGGCGCCCTCCTAACTATCCTGCCGGCGTGTGCGTCGAAGACCGCCGCGGAGAAACCCATGCAGTCGGGCGCGATGCTCGTGGACACCTACTGGAAGCTGGGACAGATCGGCGACCGGGTGATCACGACGCCCCAGGGCGCGCGCGAGATCTATTTCACGATGGAATCGGACAACCAGCGCGTCGCGGGCTTCTCCGGATGTAACCGCATGATGGGCGCTTACGCCCTCAATGGCAGCCAGCTCAAGTTCGATCAGATGGCCGGCACGAAGATGGCCTGTCCCGGAACGGCCATGGAAACCGAAAACGAATTCCTCGCGATTTTCCCGCGCGTGGCCAAATGGGAAATCAGCGGCCAGACACTGCGTCTGCTCGATGATGGCGGCAAGACGCTCGCGACCTTCCAGGCGCGCGCGCCGGAACAGACCGGCTCGCAGCCCAAGTAGCGCGGCTTCTACCGAACGCAGCGGTATTCGCGCGTGACGCGCCACCGGCTGCAGTTGTCGCCCGTGCCATCGATGCAGGTCCGCCCTTCACCCTGGCGCGCGGCCCCGTTGCGAAAACCCCAGTCCGCGCAGCGATCGCGCACCAGCGACGCGGCCGCGCGTTCGTCCACCTGCGGGTTCTCGAAGCGGCGGAATTCGTACGCGATTTCGATGGTGCCCTCCTGCTGGTTGGAATCGGATTCCGTCCAGAACTTGAAGGTGGTGCAGGCCGCGAGGGTTGCCAGGGCGGCGAGGATGAGCAATTTGCGCTTCATATTCACGGTCTGCGGACTGTAGCGGTTTTTGAGTCGCGGAACCCGGCGGTCCGTTCTGGCGGTTTGTCAGACGGCGCGATATATAGGGGTTCATGCACCGCCTCGCCACTCCATGGGCTGCGCTGGTTCTCGCCCCGGCCATCTTTCCGGCCATGGCCGCGGCGCAATCCAACACTGTCATCGGCGCGCCCAACCAGCTCCTGGCGGACGGCGCGCGCGCGATGGAAGCGGGGCGTTTCGACGAAGGACTGCGGCTCACGCTCGCCGGACTGGAGCTGCCGGCGCCCGCCTCCGACGTCGCGGCCGCCCACTCGAACGTCTGCGCGGCCCATGTTCACTTCAAGCAATATGACGAGGCGTTGCCTCACTGCAATCGCGCGCTCGAGCTCGACCGGACCAACTGGCGCATCTATAACAACCGCGCCGCCGTGTTCGTCGGCCTCAAGCAATTCGATCTCGCGATGACGGACGTGAATGCCGGGCTCGCCCTCGCACCGGCATCGCCCACGCTGATCAAGAGCCGCGAGGTGGTCTCGGAACACCACGCAGCATCCGTCCGCGAACACCGGCGCAGGCCGAAAAAAGCCTGATGCCGCTGCCCGAACAGGTGCCCGGCGCGGAAGCGTCGCAGTTCGCGCTGCTCAAGACCCGCCGTTTCCTGCCCTTCTTCCTCACGCAGTTCTTCGGCGCGTTCAACGACAATCTGTTTCGCAACGCGCTGGTGGTGTCGATCACGTTCGGCACGACCGTCGCCGCGGGAAACTCCAGGATCCTCGCGAACGTCGCGCCGGGGTTGTTCATCCTGCCGTTTTTCCTGTTCTCGGCGATCGCCGGTCAACTCGCCGACAAATACGAAAAGAGCCGGCTGATCCGTCAGACCCGCCTCGCGGAAGTGGTGCTGATGCTCGGGGCGGCCGTCGCGCTCTACCATGGACACATCCCATCGCTGCTCGCGTTGCTGTTCCTGTTAGGCGTGCTCGCGACGATATTCGGGCCGCTCAAGTATTCGCTGATGCCGCAACACCTGCGCCAGAGCGAACTCGTCGGCGGCAACGCACTGGTCGACTCCGGCACCTTTCTGGCGATCCTGATCGGCACGATCACCGGCGGCCTGCTCGTGCCGGTCTCACCCGCGGAAGCCGCGGCCAGCGGCGCCAGCCACGCGAACATCGCGGCATCGGTTGCCATGGTGCTCGTGGCGATCGCGACCTACGCATTCTCGCGTTTCATTCCGCGCGCCGAGGCGACGGATCCGACGCTCAAGGTCAACTTCAATCCCTTGACCGCGACCTGGCAGGTAGTTCGATTCGCGGCCCAGTCGCGCGCGATCATGCTGTCGTTGCTCGGCATCTCGTGGTTCTGGCTGGTGGGCGCGCTGATCCTCGCGCAACTCCCGGCGTACACGCACGACGTGCTGCGCGGCGACAAATCGGTGTACACCCTGCTGCTCGCGGCATTCTCCATCGGCACCGCGCTCGGCTCGCTGGCCTGCGAAAAATTGTCGGGGCACAAAGTGGAGATCGGCCTGGTGCCGCTGGGCTCGATCGGCATGACCGTGTGCCTGATCGATCTGTACTTCGAACGCACGGGTCTGCCGGCCGCGGGGACTCCCATCGTCACGTGGACCCAGTTCGTCGCGGGCGGCGGGTGGGACATCGTGCTCGACTGCGCGTTGATCGGCGCGTTCGGGGGTTTGTTCATCGTGCCGCTGTACGCGCTCGTCCTGCAACGCAGCGCCGAGAGTCATCGCGCCCGGATCATCGCCTGCAACAACATCCTCAATGCCCTGTTCATGGTGCTCGCGTCGCTGCTCGCGATCGGCTGGCTCTCGTTCGGCATGACGATTCCGCAGCTGTTCATTCTCGCGGCGGTGCTCAATGCCCTCGTCGCGGCGTATATCTACACGCTCGTGCCCGAATTCCTGATGCGGTTCCTCGTCTGGGTGCTGATGAACACGATGTACCGCATCAAGGTGCGCGGGCTCGAAAACATCCCGGAACGCGGACCCGCGCTGCTGGTTTGCAATCACGTGAGCTTCGTGGATGCACTCGTGATCGGCGGCAGCGTGCGCCGGCCGGTGCGTTTCGTGATGGATCACGGCATCTTCAAGATTCCCGTGCTGGGCTTCATCTTCCGCACCGCGCACGCCATTCCGATCGCCCCCGCGCGCGAGGACCCCGATGCGCTGAGGAAAGCTTATGAACGCATCGACGCGGAACTCGCCGACGGCGAGCTCGTGTGCATCTTCCCGGAAGGCAAACTCACGCGCGACGGCGAGATGAACGAATTCAAGAAAGGCGTGGAGAAGATCCTCGAACGCCGCGCGGTGCCGGTGGTGCCGATGGCGCTGCGCGGCCTGTGGGGCAGCTTCTTCAGCCGCCGTGACGGCAAGTCCGCGATGTCCCAACTACCCCGCCGCTTCTGGTCGCGCATCGAACTGATCGCCACCGCGCCGGTGCCCGGCACCGACACC
>JAKFFF010000086.1:0-2357 GCA_036677145.1 Alcaligenaceae bacterium | reverse complement strand
CGCGGCGAGCACCGACATGGCCTGGAATGCGGCGAATGCATAACCCTGCACTTCGACCAGCGCGATCGGTCCCTGCGGGAAGCGACCATCGGCGTGGAAGACCGAATCCTCGCTGTCCTTCCAACCCTGGTTGGCCAGTCCCGATGTGGCGCCACGCGCGTAATCGAGGAAGCCGAACGGATTGGCGTTGCAGACCCGCTCGATCCACGCAGTCGCTGCCAGCAATGCCGGCCATAGCATGTCGACGAATGCGAGGTCCCCGGTGCGGCGCGCGTAGGCGCCGGCGAGCATGACGAACAGCGGCGTGGTGTCGACTCCCCCGTAGTACAGGCCGAAGGGAAGTTCGCGCAGCGTGGCCATCTCGCCCTTGCGCGTCTCATGCATGATCTTGCCCGGCGCGGCATCGAGGAAAGCCGACTCCTCCTGCGCCTGGTGACGCGCGAGGAAATTCAGCACGCCGCGGGCGATGCCGGGATCGAGCCACAGCGTTTGCAGCGCGGTCACCACCGCATCGCGCCCGAAAGGCGTCGAGAACCAGGGGATGCCAGCGAAGGGGTAGGGCCCCGTTTCCAGCTCGCTCGTGAGCAGCGCGAGGTCGGCACGCGAGCGCTGCATCCACGCATCGAACAACGGCCCGTTGCTGCGTACGCGTGCTCCGCGGCGCTGCCTTGCGCGCATGCGCCGGCGTGCCTGTGCAGCTGCGGTGCGATAGCGCTCGCGCGAGGGCGCCGGCTCGGCTTGGGTGCCCGCTTCGACGTACAACTCGTCGCTCTCGCCAGGCGCCAGTTCCAATACGAATTCGAATGTGTTGGCGTCGATCCGCGTCGGTGCGCGCGAAAAGGCGACCGTCGAGGTACGCGTGACGTTGTCGAGGCCGCGGTAGCGGAACACGATGCCCGTGTCGGACGCTTCGTCAGCCAGCAGCTCGCCACGGGCCGCGCGCACGCTGCCGCGGACTTCGAACATGTCGCGGAAGTCTGCGGCCAGCTCGATGCGCAGCGGCGAGACGATCGCACGATCACCGTAATTCATGCAGGTGATGCGTTCGTACAGGCGTTCCTGGTGGATGAAGCGCGATCGGCAAAGGTGCAGCAACCCCTGCGGCGCCGCATGTCCGCCGAGTGGCGGCAACTGGCGATTGGTGAGATGGGCGACGAAGAAGACGTTGTCTTCGGTGACTGCCGCGCTCAGCAGGGCAGGCTGGGTTTCGCCCAGACGTAGTCGATACACCGACAACAGGCGCGTGTCGTCACGGAACAGGCCGTTGCTGCCGCCGTCGACGTCGCCATAGCCGTTGGCGACCAGGAACGTGTCGCCATCCTTGAGCACGTGGCTGGCGTAGAGCGCAGCGGTGGCCGCCGGGTCCATGCTCATGGCGACGGACTCATGCGTGTACGGCGCGCACGCCGCTCAGGGGCGTTTCGCATAAGCGACGATAAAGATCGACATAGGAACGCGCCATCGCCTGTGCAGTGAAGCGGCGTTCGAACACTTCGCGGACTGCGCGCCGGTCGAGTGCGATGACTTCCGCCACGGCAGCGACTGCCGCATCCATGGAATCGACGATGCGACCTGCCGCCGGATCGTCGAGTACCTCCGGCACCGAACCGCAGCGCCAGCCGATGACGGGCGTGCCGCAGGACATCGCTTCGATCATCACCAGGCCGAAAGGCTCGGGCCAGTCGATCGGGAACAGCAGCGCCAGCGCATCGCCGAGGAACCGGCCTTTGTCGGCATCCCCGATCTCGCCGATGTATTCGAGCCCTGGCGCGGCGAGCAACGGCTCGATGACGTCGTGGAAATAGGCGCGATCCACCGGATCGACTTTCGCCGCGATCCTCAATGGCAGGCCGGCGCGTTGCGCGATTTCGATGGCGCGGTCCACCCGCTTCTCGGGCGAAATGCGGCCAAGGAACGCTAGATAACCACCGCGTCCCTCGGATGAAAACGGACACAGCGTCGACGGCAAACCGTGGTGGACGGTGCCGATCCAGTTCGCATTACGTAACGGTTCGCGCTGGCGGTCTGAAATCGAAACCAACGGGAATCGCGGCCAACGCCGGTACGCACCGGCAAGGTCCTTCAGATCGAGCCTGCCGTGCAACGTGGTGAGCGTCTGCGCAGCGCGATCGGCGAACAATGGAAAATGGATCATGTCGACGTGGAAGTGGATGACATCGAAGCCGTCGATTCGCTGTCTCACTTCGTGCAGCATGCTCAGGTGCGCGGCGAGGTCGGACTTCAGTTCAGCCGGGTCGAGGCGGATGGCCTGGTCGCGCACGGACACGAGGTGGGCGCGCGTGCACGCCTCGGCCGACGCGAACAGGGTGACGTCGTGCCCCGCTTCGACGAGCGCA
>JAKFFF010000085.1:0-10226 GCA_036677145.1 Alcaligenaceae bacterium | reverse complement strand
CTGCGCCAGGACGTCATCGACGAATACTTCACCGGCACCGCGTCGCGGGTCGGTGGCGTCGGTCTCGACGTGATTGCGCGCGAAGTGCTCATGCGCCACACGATGGCATTCGCCGAGCGCAAGCCGCAGCTGCAGACCGAGCTGCCCTCGGGCGGCCAGTACCAGTGGCGCGCGGATGGCGAGTTCCATCTGTTCAATCCGGAATCCATCCACCGGCTGCAGAAGTCGGTGCGCACCGGCTCCTACGCCACGTACAAGAGTTACGCGGAACTCATCGACGACCGCGCGAAGAATCTATCTACCCTGCGCGGCCTGCTGGAATTCAAGCAGGGCGAGTCGATCCCGATCGACGAGGTCGAGTCGGTCGAGAGCATCATGAAGCGCTTCAAGACGGGCGCCATGAGTTACGGCTCCATTTCCAAGGAAGCGCACGAGACGCTCGCCATCGCCATGAACCGCGTGGGCGGCAAGAGCAACACCGGCGAAGGCGGCGAGGATCCCGAGCGCTTCGTCCCGATGGAGAATGGCGACTCTAAGAATTCGGCCATCAAGCAGGTGGCCTCGGGGCGTTTCGGCGTCACGTCGAACTACCTCGTGAACGCCAAGGAACTGCAGATCAAGATGGCGCAGGGCGCCAAGCCCGGGGAGGGCGGGCAGCTGCCCGGCTCCAAGGTTTATCCGTGGATCGCGAAAACGCGTGGAACCACCGCCGGCGTCGGCCTCATCTCGCCGCCGCCGCATCACGACATCTATTCCATCGAAGACCTGGCCGAGCTCATCCACGATCTCAAGAACGCGAATCGCGACGCGCGTGTCAGCGTGAAACTCGTGGCGGAAGTCGGTGTGGGCACGATCGCAGCGGGTGTCGCCAAGGCGCACGCCGACGTGGTGCTGATCTCCGGCGCCGACGGCGGCACCGGCGCATCGCCGCTGACGTCGCTGGTGCACGCAGGCCTGCCGTGGGAGTTGGGCCTGGCCGAGACGCACCAGACGCTGGTCATCAACAACCTGCGCTCGCGCATCGTGGTCGAGACCGACGGTCAGTTGAAGACCGGCCGCGACGTCGCCATCGCCGCATTGCTGGGCGCCGAGGAATTCGGCTTCGCCACCGCGCCGCTGGTGGCCGTGGGCTGCATCATGATGCGCGTGTGCCACTTGAACACCTGCCCGGCGGGTGTGGCCACGCAGGATCCGCGCCTGCGCGAGCGGTTCTCGGGCAAACCCGAACATGCCGTGAACTTCATGCGTTTCATCGCGCAGCACCTGCGCGAGATCATGGCGCAGCTCGGCTTCCGCAAGCTCGAAGACATGGTCGGCCGCGTCGACATGCTCGAGCCGAAGGTCGCGATCGACCACTGGAAGGCGAAGGGCTTCGACTTCAGCAACATCCTGTACACGCCGGACGCAGGTCCGGAGATCGGCCGCTTCAAGCAGATCGGCCAGGATCACGGCATCGACCGTTCGCTCGACGTCACCACATTGTTAGGCCTGTGCGAGCCGGCCATCCAGCGCGGCGAGAAGGTGACGGCCGAGTTGACCGTGCGCAACGTCAACCGCGTGGTCGGCACGATCACGGGCAGCGAGGTCACGAAGAAGTGGGGCGCCGCGGGTCTGCCCGAGGACACCATCAAGATCAAGTTCAAGGGTTCGGCCGGCCAGAGCTTCGGCGCGTTCATGCCGAACGGCATGAGCTTCGCGCTCGAAGGCGACGCCAACGACTACTTCGGCAAGGGACTGTCGGGCGGCAAGCTCGCGGTGTTCCCGTCGCCCAAGGCCACGTTCCCGTCCGAGCAGAACATGATCGTCGGCAACGTCGCGTTGTACGGCGCGACGAAGGGTGAAGTATTCGTGCGCGGCATGGCGGGCGAACGCTTCGCCGTGCGCAACTCGGGCGTCGACACCGTCGTCGAGGCCGTGGGTGATCACGGCTGCGAATACATGACGGGCGGCCGGGTCGTCGTGCTCGGTCCGACGGGCCGCAATTTCGCCGCGGGCATGTCGGGTGGCATCGCCTATGTGCTCGACGAGAACAACGAATTCGCCGCGCGTGTGAACACGCAGATGGTGGACGTCGAACGCGTCGAGGATCCGAAAGAAGCCGCGGCGCTGCGCACGTTGATCGAAAAACACGTCGAATACACCGGCAGCGAACACGCCCGGCGCATTCTCGATGCCTGGCCGACCAAGCTGCCGAAGTTCGCGCGCGTCATTCCGAAAGACTACAAACGGGCGCTGGCCTGCCTGCAGCGCGCGCACGACCAGGGATTGTCGGGCGACGAAGCCATCATGGCGGCATTCGAAGAGAACGCGCGCGACCTTTCTCGCGTCGGCGGAAACTAAGACAAGAAATACGAAGAGCAGAATAGTTAGATGGGAAAGCCAACAGGGTTCATTGAATACTTGCGCGAGCTGCCGGTGGATCGCACACCGGTGGAGCGCGTGCGCGACTGGAACGAGTTCCATCACCACATGGACGAGAAGCGCCTGCGTCAGCAGGGCGCGCGTTGCATGGACTGCGGCGTGCCGTTCTGCCACACGGGAAAATTGATCTCGGGCATGGCCTCGGGCTGCCCCGTCAACAATCTCATCCCCGAGTGGAACGATCTCGTTTACCGCGGCCTGTGGCGCGAGGCGCTCGAGCGCCTGCATCGCACCAACAACTTCCCCGAGTTCACCGGGCGTGTCTGCCCGGCGCCCTGTGAAGGCTCCTGTGTGCTCGGCATCAACGCGCCGCCGGTGACCATCAAGAACATCGAGAACGCGATCGTCGATCGCGGATTCGAGGAAGGCTGGATCGTGCCGGAGCCGCCGGTGACACGTACCGGCAAGAAGGTTGCGGTGATCGGTTCGGGTCCCGCGGGACTCGCCGCCGCCGCGCAGCTCAACAAGGCCGGTCACACCGTGACCGTGCTCGAGCGCGCCGATCGTCCGGGTGGTTTGCTCACTTACGGCATCCCCAACATGAAGCTCGACAAGCGCGAAGTGGTCGCGCGCCGCGTCGCGCTGCTCGAGAAGGAAGGCATCAAGTTCCTGTGCAATGCGACCGTCGGCGAAAACGTCGAACCGCAGCTGCTGATCAGGGATTTCGATGCGACGGTGATCTGCACCGGCGCGACGGTGCCGCGCGATCTCAAGGTCGAGGGACGAGATCTCAAGGGCGTGCATTTCGCGATGGACTTCCTGACGCTGAGCACGCAATCCGTGCTGCGTGACGCGCCGGATTCGACGCCGATCCACGCCAAGGGCCTGGATGTGGTCGTGCTGGGTGGCGGCGATACCGGCACCGATTGCGTCGGCACCTCGATGCGCCAGGGCTGCAAGAGCCTCACGCAGCTCGAGATCATGGCGATGCCGCCGATGGATCGCGCCGAGGACAACCCGTGGCCGGAATGGCCGAAGGTCTACAAGATGGACTACGGCCAGGAAGAGGCCGCGGCGAAATTCGGTTCGGATCCGCGCGTGTACCTGACGACGGTGAAACGCTTCAACGGCGATGGCGCCGGCAATCTCACCGGTGTCGTGACCGTGCAGATCAAATGGGAGAAGAACGACAAAGGTCAGTTCATTCCCGTCGAACTACCCGGCAGCGAGAAGGAACATCCCGCGCAGCTCGTGCTGCTGGCGATGGGTTTCCTCGGTCCCGAGCAGGCGCTGCTCAAGGACCTGAAGGTCGAGGTCGATCCGCGCTCGAATGTGAAGGCCGACTACGGCAAGTACGCGACGTCGGTACCCGGCGTGTTCGCGGCTGGTGATGCGCGCCGCGGCCAGTCGCTGGTCGTGTGGGCCATCAATGAAGGCCGCGGGGCCGCGCGCGAGTGCGACCGCTACCTGATGGGCGCCACCGAACTGCCGTGATGGTGGTGGTGCCGGGCAGGGAATTCCGGGAGAAGGCGTAATCCGTTTCGACGAGCGCGGACATCAACGCGCCTTCTCCCGGAATTCCCTGCCCGGCACCGCCTCCTCCAACCGCGTCTCCATGATCGGGCCGAAATGCGCCTGTGGTTGTGAGGGTGTCACGCGTTCTTCCTTTTCGCGCCGCCGGATCTCGGCGCGCGCCGCCTCGAATGCGGCCCGCAATGAAACTGCGGTCGGCAACGCGTCGCGGTAGAACGCCTCACCGAAATAGGTGAGATAGCGGTCGTCCGAGCAGCCGAACGAGCTGCGGTTCTTCGCGGCGGCGGTGATGACGATGGATTCGTTGTCGGCCAGCGGTGCGATGAAGGCGCCGGAAAAACACGCCGAGATCACGATGACTTTCAGGCGGATGCCGGATGCGTTGAGCATTTCGGCGAGGCGCGCCGCGCTCAGGCCCGTCGGCGGCATGTCCGTGTTCGACACCTCGAGCATCGCATTACGCGCGCCGTGGGATGACAACGCCAGGAACAGGATGTCGTGCCGGGGATCCATCACGCGGCCCAGGGCGCCCAGTGCGTAACGCAGGTTGTCGTGGGTCGCGAGGGGAAAGCTCACCAGATCCCGCTGGTCGTTGAGCAGCAGCAATTGACGGGTGGCGCCGAACCGGGCGCCGACGCGGTCCGCCGCCAGCTTGATCTCCTCCGCGAATACACGCTCCTCGCCGAAGCCGGCAAACCCCAGGAAGTACATTCGCCCCGTGTCCGCCGAGCCGGCGGGGTCGGCCGTGAATGCCGCGATGGTGGCGTCGATCAATGCGCGTTGCGCGGCCGCGTCGGGCGCTGACACGCAGGGAAGTGCGGCGAGGAACAGCAGCAATGAAGCGATGCAGCGGCGCATCGCGCCAGTGTCGGAAATCGGCGGCGTTACTGCAATCCGTCCATCACCTGGCGCAGTTGCGCGAGGCAGCCCGATACGAATTCTTCGAGCGGCGGCTGGGCGGGGCGTGTGTGTGTCGGGAGGGTTTCGCCGTTCAACCGGGGGCTATCGAACGGAGCGCCGCCCGCGAGACCGGAGTGCGGCGAGGTGGGGAAGGCTTCGCTATGTGATTCGATGATCAAGAAGCGCCCGCTATTCACCCCGTTGACGGAGGGCTGGCGAGCCGGCATGAGCACGAAAGCAAGTAAAACGACATCCGCACATGCGTCCGCGGCATCCCTGGCGGCATCCTGGCTACCTAACTACGCTAACAGTGCTTCCGACTCGCTGCCGGCTCGTCGGCCTGTTCGGCAGTGCGTAGAAAAAACCAAACGTTGCCCGCGCGCATCGGGAGAAGACAACGCCTTGCTGTGGGAGAACACTGACAGCGATTCCCTGGCGCATTAGGCATGCCGAGGGCAAGCGGTTGATGAGCAAGGACTTCCGCTGCAGAATCGACGCGTTCCGGTCGCTCCAAACAACAAGAAAGGGAGATTTTCATGACCGATCTCAGCGGCCTGTGGCTGCCGATCCTGTTAGGCGCCGTTCTGGTTTTCCTGGTGAGTTCCATCATCCACATGGGTCCGTTCTGGCATCGCGGCGACTGGCCGAAAATGCCGAATGAAGAAAAAGCCCGCGCCGCGATCGGCGCGCTCGGCATCCCGCCCGGCGATTACCTGCTGCCGCGTTGCGACTCCATGGCCGAGATGCGCTCGCCGGAATACCTGCAGAAGATGACCGAGGGACCGGTCTGGCTGATCACCGTGCGGCCCAACGGCATGGTGAGCATGGGCAAACCGCTGACGCTCTGGTTCATCTATCTACTGCTGGTCGCGCTGTTCGCCGCGTATATCGCGTCGCACGCGCTGGCCCCCGGCGCGCACTACCCGCACGTCATGCGCTTCGTGGGCGCCACCGCGTTCATGGGCTTCTCGCTCGGCCTGATCCACGACTCGATCTGGTACTCCCGCAAGTGGAGCACCACGCTCAAGCTGATGTTCGATGGCCTTCTCTACAGCCTGGTCCTCGGCGGCACGTTCGGCTGGCTGTGGCCGAAGATCTAGGGGTCGGTGCCGAAGAGTTGGTGCCGCGAAGAGTTGGTGCCGGGTGAGAATTTACTGAGTTAGCTCGGCCTGCGGCTGGTCAACCGGATCTCGCCGGTGAGTTCGTGTCAGGGCGACCTCGCGTTCGCCTCCGCCACCCACTTCTCGAGCGACGCCAGCCCGGGTGTGGCTTCGGCATCGCCGAACACCAGGCCCGTGTGGCGGGCGATGATTCGCCCATCAGGGGCGACGAGCAGATAGGCGGGATAACCACGCACCGCCGCCGCGTCCATGAAGGGCCGCGCGTCCGCGACCACCGGCCAATCCAGCTTGCGCTGTTTGACGAAGGCGCGCGCTTCCTCGGCGGCATCGAACGTGACGGCCAGGAAATACATTCCCGGGTGCCGGCGACGGAACTCATTGAGCGCCGGGACTTCCTTGATGCACGGGACGCAGGTGGAGAAAAAGAAAGTCAGCAGCGTCGGTCGCCCCGCCAAGTCGGTATTGCGAATTCGGCGGCCATCGAGGGCGAGGGCATCCAGGGGAGGCAGGTGGGCCGGGCCCGACTCCGGCTCCGCGGACTCTGATTTCCGCAGGCGGAACACTGTCTTGCCTGGTTGCAGATCCTTGTCCGCGATCACATTGATCGCGCCCTTTTGCAGTTCGGCCAGGAATTGCGCTGGCGTCAATGCCTTGCCATCCACGCCGGCAAAACCCACGGGAGTGTCGGGAGCCACCTTGAGCGCTTCGCGCAAGGATCTTTCGAGATCCTGCGTGGCAGTGACATCGGAATCCGCCAGCGCCGGAACCGCAAACAACCCGATCAGCAACATACGCGCGAGGATGGCGGCCATGATCACTCTCCGGGTGGTTAGCCAGATGTTGGCACCGCCAACATGAACGAGACCTGACTACCCGTGCCGCACGCGCCGCGCGCCTAACTCAGCGAATTCTCACCCGGCACCGACCTCGTCTTGACCGCTCTCGCGCAGATGAGGACGCAGCAGAAGACCAGGGCGCCGGAGACGAGGTAGGGGGCACCGGGGAACACCACAGGCGCATCCGGGGCGGCGAAGTGACTGAAGAGCTGCGTCATGAATACGGGCGAGAGGATCGCGGCGACGCTGGCGATGCTCGCGTTCGCGCCCTGCAGTTCGCCCTGGGCCGACGGGCCGGCCTGCTTCGACATGACACTCTGCACGGCCGGGTTCGCGATTCCGCCGAGCGAGCCGATCGCGATCGCGAGATACAGCATCCACGGCTGCGTCGCGAACGCGTATCCCAGGAACCCCAGCGTCATGAGCGAGAAGCCCAGCATGATCGCGCGCCGCTCGCCAACTCTCGGCACGACCACGCCCGTCAATCCGCCCATGACGATCACGGTCATGATGCCGACGAACGTCAGCGACAGTCCCGTCTCCGCGGGTCCCCAGCCGAACTTGTGCTGCGTGTAGAACATCCACACGGCGGGTAGTGAGTCGTGCGCCACGTGGTACAGGAACATCGCCACCAGCAGTCCCGAAACCATGGGTAGATGGGCGAGGCTCTTGAACGCACCGAACGGATTCGCACGCTGCCACTCGAACTTGCGGCGCCGCTCGGGTGGCAGCGACTCGGGCAGCACGAAGAATCCGAACGTCACGTTGGCGAGCGCCAGCGCCGCGGCAACGAAGAACGGGGCGCGCGCATCCAGGTGCTCGGCGACGAAACCGCCGATCACCGGACCCAGCGTGAACCCCAGCCCCCAGGCGGCGCCGATGAAACCGAAATTCTTCGCGCGATTGCCGTCATTGCTGATGTCGCCGATGTACGCGCCCGCCGCCGCGAACGAGGCGCCGAACACGCCGGCGAAGGCGCGACCGATGAACAGCCACGTCATCGAGGTGGCGAGGCCCGTCAGCAGAAAATCCACGCCGAACGCGAACAGCGACAGCAGCAGCAGCGGACGGCGCCCGAACCGGTCGCTCAGGTTGCCGAACACGGGCGCCATGAAGAACTGCAACAGGGCGTACACCGCAATCAGATAACCACTCCAGTCGGCGGCGGTGCTCACCGGTTCTCCGGTCAGCTCCATGATGACGGGCGGCAGCGACGGAATGATGATTCCGAAACCCAGACTGTCGATGAAGACAGACAGCAGGACGAAGGTGAGGGCGGCGCGAGTTCCGGTCATGGGGCCGCGCATTCTCCGGTAAATGCGCGCTCTCGTGCTAGTCTGACGTCTCCGAGTCGCGGCAAGGATCGTCATGCATCGGAGCCAACAATCATCCCAGGACGTCGAGCTCGCGCGGCTGCTGCAACGCTGCGCGGCGCGGGACGTGCTCGCATTCCGCGCGCTGTACGACGCAACCTCCGCAATACTGTTCGCGCGGTTGCTGCGCATGTTGCGCCGAAGCCCGGTCGCCGAAGAAGTGCTCCAGGACGTTTACGTGCGCATCTGGGAGCGCGCCGCCCGTTACGAAGCGCACCGCGGACGCGCGCTGGCCTGGATGCTGACCATCGCCCGCTATTGCGCCATCGAGCGGCTCGACCGGGATCGTGCCGTCGTCGAACCCGCGCACGATTCACCCACGATCGAAACTTCCGGCGACGATGACGTCACACATCAATCTCTCGTCCTCGCCTACGTCGAAGGACGTTCGTACGGCGAGATCGCGGATCTCACGATGAGCCCGCCTGACAACGCCAGAAAACGCATCAGGCTCGGCCTGCTCGGTTTGCGTGACTCATGAAGACTGCGAACCGCGAATTGCTCGATCGCCTTGCCGCCGAGTACGCGCTCGGCACCTTGCACGGGCCCGCGCGACGCCGATTCGAACGCTGGCTGTTGTCGCCGAAGGTCACGGTGCTGGTGAGGGATTGGGAAGAAAGGCTCGAGGGCCTCGAGCCGCCGGAGGAACAGATCACGCCGCCGCCCGGACACGTGTGGCGCGACATCGAAAACCGGCTCGAGCTGCGCAAGCTCGAGCGCATTCCGGCCAGGCGCAGGATCGGCATCGCATCCGTGCTGCTGCTCACCGTGTTGGCGCTCGCGCTGGTGATCGCCCGGACGGTGTGAAGCGGTTCTCAGTCCGAAGCGCCTGAATACTAAGGGGCGCCCGCATTATGAGAGCCCGGTCCGCGCCTGTTGCGGCGCAGCTCCATAAAGTTAACTCCCATGAGAGAGGTGTCGGGTCACGACATCCGCGGTCTTCTGCGCCGCGGGTGTGTTTTCGCGTTGCTCGCAATGGGGCTGCTGTGCGGTCCCGATGCGTCCGCGCAGGCCATCACGCGTTTCGTGCGCGACACCGGCAACATCAATTTCGTCACGACCGGCGGCACGCTGCGCAATTCGCCTAACACCGGCACGCCCTGCACCATCAATTCGAGCAGCACGCAGACCCTGTCCGGCATTCCAGCCGGGCGCACCGTACGCGCGGCCTATCTTTACTGGGGCGGATCGTGGACGGGCACGGGCTCCTTCGACACGACAGTGACGCTCAATGGTTCGCCTGTCACGGCGTCGCGCACGTTCTCGCGCACCTTCGACAATGGCACCGAGTTTCCATTCTTCGGCGGTTTCGCCGTCGTCACGAATCTCGTCTCGGGCAACGGCAGCTTCACGTTCTCCGGACTCACGGTGCACACGGGAAATCCGCACTGCGCATCGCAGGCCGTGGTCGGCGGTTGGGCACTCGTCGTCATCTACCAGGGCGCGGGTGAACGGCTGCGCGCCATCAACGTCTTCGATGGTCTCGATTACTTCTACGGCAGTCAGGTTTCGCTCACGCCCGACGGCTTCCGCGTGCCGGCATCCAACATCGACGGCCGCGTCGCGGTCTTCACGCTCGACGGCGATCCGCAGAATTCGGATCCCTCGGGTGGATTCAGCGAAGCAATGCGCTTCAATGGCACGCTGCTCGATGATGGTTTGGTGCCGGCCGGCAGCGTTCCCACGACACAGCAATTCGACGGCACCATCAACACACAGGGCGTCGTCACAAGCTACGGCATCGACGTCGACCAGTACGAGGTAGGCGCGCTGCTCGCGCCCGGCCAGACGAGCGCGACGACCGTCTACTCTGCCGGTGCCGATCTCGTGCTCCTGATGGCTCAGGTCGTGAGCGCCACGTCCGATCCTTCCGTGAATCTCGCCATCACTAAAACGCACAGCGGCAACTTCGTCGCCGGATCGACGGGCACGTACACGATCACGGTGTCGAACGGCACCGGCGTGGAGCGCGAGGACAACACGATCACGGTGACCGACGTGTTGCCCGCGGGGCTCACGTACAACTCATTCACCGGGACCGGATGGAGCTGCGGCAATTCCGGACAGACGGTGACGTGCACGCATCCGCCGACGCTCAACGT
>JAKFFF010000084.1:0-25124 GCA_036677145.1 Alcaligenaceae bacterium | reverse complement strand
AGCAGGCGCCTCAGCGGCGCGCGAACGACACCAGCACCTGCGCGTATTCGGCGGAGCGCGCGGGGTTCAGGATCGGGTGATTGCCTTCGAACTTGTGGCCACGCGAATTGCGCGCGCGTTCCAGCGCGCGGGTGTAGGCCGGCGCGAGGATATCGGCGTCGGACGTCATGACGAGTACGCGTTGCGACACATCGCCGAGTCGGGCGAGCACGTCGTGCGACGGCCTGGCGCCTTCGGCGCCCGCGCAAATCGCCTCGTATCCAAGCTCGAGGTAATCGCGCGTGTATTCGTAAACGAGCGGCAGCGTTTCGGCGGTCAGCTCGAAAGACGGATCCCATTCCTTGAGAGTGCGCAGCGTCACGTCGAACGCAAAGCTACGATAACCGCCGTCGTCCGCGAGTTTCGGTGACAGTCCCACGGTCGGCGCATTCATCTTGCGCAGTTCCTCGGGCGCAAGTCCCGGCACGCCATCGAGCACGGCACCGGTCACCTGTGCAGGTGACGCGAGCAACATCTCCACCGCGATCGACGCGGAGAAGCGCCCGCCGATGACGGTGTACGGCACTGTGTGCAGCGAGCTGCACGCTTCGAGGATGTCGGTCGCGTACTGCTGCACGGTCCAGTTGCGATTTTTCTTGTGCGAGCGGCCGGAGCCGGCGATGTCGAATGCGATCGCGCGAAAACCCGCGCGCGCCAGCTGCGGCATGATGTTTTCGTACATGCGGCCGCTGGCCGGCAGCCACGGAAGCAGCACGATGTCTGGACCGGCACCGCAGGCACGGAAGTGTAATTGTCCCGTGAGTGTGTCCGCGAAACCGTAACGCATTGGCATCACGGCACGGTCGTGTGCCACTCCTGATCTTTCTCTCATCAAGCCCATCCCTATGTTTCCCAGGCGCGCCTGCACCCGGGCGCCAAGTGTAACCGTGTACCGTGTTATGGAAAGTATCTAAAGATCGATACTTTCGACTTCCTTCACCGCGATGAACGACCCCAGAAATCGCGCGCCTACACGCGCGAACCGCTCCGGACTGTCGGTCGCCAGCAACTTTACGCCGCCCGCGTTCCCGCTGCCGCGCCGCAGTCCTCGCTCGGCAAGCACCGCCGAAGTGGCACGCGCCGTGGTCGCGGCGGAATCGACCACGCGGCGCGCGGCGCCCAGCTGTCGCGCGATGGCGGCCGCAAGCAATGGAAAATGCGTACAGCCGAGTACGACCGTATCCACGCGGGCATCGAGATGCGCGAGATACCTTTCGGTGACGGCCTCGACGGCCGCGCCTTCACTCCAGCCCTCCTCCGCCAGCGCGACGAATATCTGGCACGCGACCTGCGTGACGATCGCATCGGCCCGAACCGCGTGAATGGCGCGCTCGTATGCGCCGCCTTTGACGGTGCCTTCCGTCGCGAGCACCGCGATGCGCCCGCTCGCCGATGCCTCACAGGCGGCGCGCGCGCCCGGCTCGATCACGCCGATCACCGGCAAATCCGGGAAGCGCTCGCGCAGACTCGGCAAGGCCGACGCGGAGGCCGTGTTGCACGCAACGACCAGCGCCTTGATGCCACGAGCCGCGAGGCATTCCGCGGCGCGCACCGAGTAACGCGCCACGGTCTCGGCGCTCTTGGTGCCATAGGGCAGCCGGGCCGTGTCACCGAGGTAGAGAAAATCCTCTTGCGGCAGGTCCGCGACCAACGCGCGCAGCACCGTGAGGCCGCCGACGCCCGAATCGAAAACTCCGATCGGCGCCTCGCGGGACGATGCGTTCACGGCGATTGCGATTCCGGACGCATGTGCGGGAACAGCAGCACGTCGCGGATCGACGGCGCATCGGTGAAGAACATCACGAGACGATCGATGCCGACACCCAGGCCCGCGGTCGGCGGCATGCCGTATTCCAGCGCGCGCACGAAATCCGCGTCGTAGTACATCGCCTCGTCGTCACCGGCTTCCTTGCGCTCGACCTGCGCGCGAAAACGCGCGGCCTGGTCTTCGGCATCGTTGAGTTCGGAGAATCCATTGGCGATCTCGCGCCCGGCCACGAAGAATTCGAAACGGTCGGTCAGGAAGGGATCCTTGTCGTTCGCGCGCGCCAGCGGACTCACCTCGGCCGGATACGCGTACACGAACGTCGGATCCATGAAGGTGTGCTCGGCGTTCTTCTCGAACAATTCGATCTGCAGCTTGCCGGCGCCATCATGCGGTTTGAACGTGAGGCCATGCTGAGTGCACAGCTCGCGTAGATAGGCGACGTCGCGCGCGCGGCTCATGTCGAAGCCCGGCGTGTTCGCCGCGACCGCCTCGATGACCGAGATGCGGGCGAATGGCTTGTCGAGATCGTACTCGCGTCCTTGATAGGAGAACTGGCGCTTGCCGATGACGACGTCGGCCAGACCCTGCAGCGCGCGCTCCACCATGACGATGAGGTCCTGGTAGTCGGCGTAAGCGACGTACAACTCGAGCATCGTGAACTCGGGGTTGTGACGCGTTGAAACACCCTCGTTGCGGAAATTGCGGTTGATCTCGTACACGCGTTCGAAGCCGCCGACTGTCAGACGCTTGAGGTACAGCTCCGGCGCGATGCGCAGGTACATGTCCATGTCGAGGGCGTTGTGATGGGTCTTGAAAGGCCGCGCGGCCGCGCCACCGGGAATCGACTGCAACATCGGCGTCTCGACTTCGAGGAAATCCATCGAGTCGAGGAAATCGCGCAGGTACCGGATGATCCGGTTGCGCGCGATGAACACCTGCCGGCTTTGTTCGTTGACGATGAGGTCGACGTAGCGCTGGCGGTAACGGGTATCGACATCCGACATGCCATGCCATTTGTCCGGCAGCGGGCGCAGCGACTTAGTCAACAACCGCAGTTCCTCGACGCGCACCGACAACTCGCCGGTCTTGGTCTTGAACAGGGTGCCGGTCGCCGCGAGGATGTCGCCGACGTCGTATTTCTTGAACGCCTCGTAGCTTTCGCCCAGCGAGTCACGCTGCAGGAAAATCTGGATCTGTCCGGTGCGGTCCTGCAGCTTGGCGAAACTCGCCTTGCCCATGATGCGCTGGAACATCATGCGTCCCGCGACGTGCAGTCGCACCGGCGGATTGGCATCGAACCACTCCGCGGGCTTGTCGCCATATTCGGCCTGCAGTAGTGAGGCCAGCACGTCGCGGCGGTAGTCGTTCGGGAATGCCGGCCGGCCGGCCGCGGCGGCCGCTTCGCGCACCGCGGCGAGCTTCACGCGCCGTTCGGCGATGAGTTTGTTTTCGTCGGGTTTGTTCTGTTCGGTCACGTCGCTCACAGTCCCGCCTTGAGTGAAGCTTCCATGAAAGGATCGAGGTGCCCATCGAGCACCTTGTTCGTATCGCCGATCTCGACGTCGGTGCGCAAATCCTTGATGCGCGACTGGTCGAGCACATACGAGCGGATCTGGTTGCCCCAGCTCACGTCGCTCTTGGAATCTTCCAGCACCTTCGACGCGGCGTTGCGCTTGTTGACTTCCAGCTCGTAGAGCTTGGCCTTCAACATCTTCATCGCCGTCGCGCGGTTCTTGTGCTGGCTGCGCTCGTTCTGGCAGGCCACGACAATACCGGAGGGACCGTGCGTCAGGCGCACCGCCGATTCGGTCTTGTTAACGTGCTGACCGCCCGCGCCGCTCGAACGATAGACGTCCATCTTGATGTCGGCCGGATTCAGATCGATCTTGATGTCGTCGTCGACTTCGGGTGACACGAACACCGACGCAAACGACGTGTGGCGCCGGTTGCCGGAATCGAACGGCGACTTGCGCACCAGGCGATGCACGCCGGTTTCCGTGCGCAGCCAGCCATAGGCGTATTCACCCTTGATCTCGATGGTGGCGCTCTTCATGCCCGCGACTTCGCCAGCCTGTGAGTCGATGACTTCGGCGTCGAAGCCGCGTTGCGCCGCCCATTTCAGATACATGCGCAGCAACATCTGCGCCCAGTCCTGCGCCTCGGTGCCGCCCGCGCCGGCCTGGATATCGACGAATGCATTGTGAGAATCCATCTCGCCGCGGAACATGCGCTTGAACTCGAGCTTGCGCACCTCGGTCTCGAGCCGGTCGGCATCGCGTTCGATCTCGCGCGCCATGCCTTCGTCATTCTCGCTCTCGGCGAGTTCGAGTAGTTCGGCGGCGCTGCCGACGCTGCCTGTGGTCTTGTCCATGTCGGCAAGTTCCACCGTGAGTCGCGCGCGTTCCTTGCCCAGCTCCTGGGCCTTTTCCGGCTTCTGCCAGACGCCCGGATCTTCGAGTTCGCGGCTTACTTCTTCCAGACGCTCTTTCTTGAGGTCGTACTCAAAGAAACCCCCTCAAGGAGCCCATGCGCTCCTTGAGTTCGACGAGCTTTCGCTTCAGCTGGCCAAGTTCCATCGCCAAGGGATAACCCTCTTCGAATTCGATAATCAGGGGGCGCGCATCCTACCTGAGCGCGCGCTCCATGAATATCGACAAAGGATCCGGCTTGTAGGGCGGAAACGCGGGAATTTCCTTGAATCCCGCGCGCCGATAGAGCTTCAGGGCGCCGACGCTCACGTTGCCGGTCTCGAGCCGCGCCAGCGGCAATCCTTCGGCACGTGCCCAGTCGAGCAGCTTCACGAGCATCGCCAGTGCGATGCCGCCGCCGCGCGCCTTGGGTTTGAGATACATGCGTTTGAGCTCGGCCCAGCCGCCGCAGTTCTTGGCGGCGCCGCATCCGACCAGTTCGCCGTCCTGTTCGACCACCAGGAAGACGCTGCGCGCCGCGGCCAGTGTTTCGGGCGGATCGAAGTGATTGCTCTCGGCCGGATACAGCGCGGAGTTGAATGCATCGAGCTCGGCGATGAGTTTGCGCACTTCGGGGTCCCGCGGATCACCGGGGCGGATGGAGTAGCTAGTCTTGTCGGCCGGGAGCGAATTCATGGGAGCACGTGATCGACCAGCAATTGCAGGCGGCGCTCGCCGCGATATTCGTTGATGTCCAGCCGGTAGACCAGGCGAACTTCACCATCCGGCAGCGCCTTGGCCTCGTCCGCGCTCTTGAAGTTGAAGGCAATCGCGTCGAAGGCGCGCTCCTGGTTGTGAGTGGACACCCAGAGCTTGAGATGTTTGTCGCCCACGACCTTAGCGCTGCGCACCGAAAAGCGCCCGTCGAAACATGGCTCTGGAAACGCCTGGCCCCAGGGACCGCCCTCGCGCAGGGCCTGCGCGGTCTCGAGCGCAATTTCGTCGCTGGCGAGTTCGCCATCGGTTTCGACCCGGTTCGACGGGATGGAGGGATCACGCCACTTCGCGACTTCCACATCGAAAGCGCGTGCGAAGGCGTCGAGGTTTGGCTCGTCGATCGTGAGGCCCGCGGCCATGGCATGGCCACCAAAGCGGCTGATCAAGTCCGGATTGCGCGCTGCGATCGCATCGAGCACGTCGCGGATGTGGATCCCCGGCACTGAACGCGCCGAGCCGCGCAGCGCACCATCGCCGGCCAGCGCGAAGGCGATCACCGGCCGGCGCACGCGATCCTTGATGCGGCTCGCCACCAGGCCGACGACGCCCTGGTGCCAGGCCGGATCGAACAGGCACACGCCATGGCGCGCGTTCGCGCCTTCTCCGGGATTACGCAGCGATCGAATTGCCGCCAGCGCTTCACCCTGCATCTTGGTTTCGATCTCGCGCCGCTCGCAGTTGAGTTGGTCGAGCCGGGTGGCCAGGGCCAGCGCTTCGGGTTCCGACTCGGCCAGCAGGCAGCGGATGCCGATGGACATGTCGTCGAGCCGGCCGGCCGCGTTGAGACGCGGACCGATCGCGAACCCGAGATCGGCGGCGGTCAACGCCGGCACGCCGCGATTGCTGATGGACAGCAATGCACGGATGCCCGGCACCGCCCGCCCCGCGCGAATACGCCGGATGCCCTGCGACACCAGCACCCGATTGTTGACGTCGAGGGGCACGAGGTCGGCAACCGTGCCGAGGGCCACGAGGTCCAGAAAGTCGCTGGCCGGCGGATTCACCACGTGTCCGCGCGCCTCGAGCTCGCGCCGCAGCGCCACCATGACGTAGAACGCGACGCCGACCCCGGCCAGCGCGCGACTGCGAAACTGACTGCCGGGCACGTTCGGATTGACGATGACATCGGCGGCCGGCAGTTCCGCGCCCGGCAGATGGTGGTCGGTGATGAGCACCTGGATGCCGCGCGCACGCGCGGCGGCGACTCCGGCATTGCTGGAGATGCCGTTGTCGACCGTGATGATCAGCGTCGGCCCGCGTTCGGCGGCGAGCCCGACGATTTCGGGCGTGAGTCCGTAACCGAACTCGAACCGGTTCGGCACGAGAAAATCGACGGACGCGAAACCCCAGCATCGCAGGCAACGCACGATGAGAGCCGTGCTCGTCGCGCCATCCGCGTCGAAATCACCCACCACGAGAATGCGACGGTCGCGGTGCTCGAGGATCAGATTGACCGCGGCCGCGACGTTCTCGAGCGAGCTCACGGGCACGAGCTTGTCGAGACCAAGCTCGAGGTCATTGCCGTCGCGCACACCGCGCGCCACGTACGCACGGCGCAGCACCGGATGCAGTCGCGCACCCAGCAATTCGTTATCGACGCAGCTGCGCCGTTCGATGACCAGTTCCATTCGCATTCATTATGCCTTTGACGTCGCGGCAGGGTGGACGAGCGACGCGAGCCAGCCGCGCCGCTTGCGCCAAATCCGCCACCCCGGCCGCGACCCGATCCGGAACCATCGATCGTTCGCGAGGATGTCGAGAGCGCCCAGCGTGCCGGCCGACAAGGCCGCGCGCGCCGGCGCAAACCAGCGCTCCTCGAGCTGGGCGAGCGAGCCGCGCGGATCGCTCATCGGCGTCAACTCGATCACATGATCCACGCCGGGATCCAGTGCCGAATACTGTTCAGGAATTTCGCTCGCATGCGGCACGCGCGCGGCTCGTGCAACGGCGGCCAGGTATGGGTCGCCGCCATGCACCCTGTACGCATCACCCGGCGGTGATACATCGGGCAGCGCTGCGTTCGAGGCGGTGCCGCCACCCCAGAACCAGAACGCCGATATCCGCGCACGGCCCGACCGCTCGCGTTCGGTATTCAGGGGAGTCGCATGCAGCCACATTTCGAGTTCGGAACCCAGGCGACGCAGCGCGCCGGCGTCTCCGCCACGCGGCAGCGCGTGCGCGACATCCGAATCGAGAAGCCGCGCCGGATCGGTCGTCGTGATGTCAGTGGCCGGGATGCCGGTCAGCAGGAATCCGCGATCTCCCGCGGCATGCAGCGCCACGTCCGGCCCGAACTGCCGCGCGAATTCGGCGCACCAACGCGCGCCCTCCTCGTTTGCCACGCGCAGCAGTCCGCGATCGGAGAGCCGAACGTGATCGAGCCTGGCTTCCAGCCGCACCGGCGTCGCGAACCAGGCCGTGCGGGCCAGCGCCGGATCGAGTTCGCGCGCGGCGACGTGTGCCACGGGCAACGCCGCGAGGGCGGCGCATCCGGTCCGGTTCGCAAACCACGCGCGCCAATCCGCCGCCGCTGGACCCTGCGCGAATCGCAGCAGCCAGGCCAGGTGCGGCAATTCGAGTGCGTCCGTGTAGGCTTTTTCGCGCGTGGCTTCCTCCGGCACGTAGAGGTCGGAAAGGATCAGCGAGAGGCGGCGCATGCCGGTATCGTAACGGACCAATGAAGTTCACTCAGCAAAGCCCGCAGGGCGCGAACCTCGTTCGGCGCTACGGCGCGGATTTCATTGCGATCGGGGATGAGGAAATCCGCACCAGCTGCATCTTGAGCGCATCCACGCTCACGCGTGACTGGCCGCCCCGCAGTGTCGACGAGCTCACGCCGGAACATTTCGCGCCTCTGTTCGCGCTGGCGCCCGAAGTAGTCGTGTTGTCGACCGGCGCCACGCAGAAATTTCCACGCGCGGCGCTGCGTGCTGAATTCGCGACGCGCAAGATCGGACTCGAGGTGATGGAGGTCGGCGCGGCCTGCCGCACTTACAACGTGCTGGTCAGCGAGGAGCGCAAGGTGCTGGCGGCTGTGTTGCTGCCCGGAACCCTGAAGGGCTCCGAGTGAAGACACAGGGGGAGAAAGTTGTTTGGTAAAGCCAATGTTTCGAAGCTGACAGACTCGAATAACTGGCGAATTTTTTCTTCTTCTGTTCGGCTTGTTCTTCTTATTTCCGCGACTTCCCCGTTCTCCCCTGTGCCTTCATCCGGAACCCCTCGCAATAGTCGTTAGGTCCGATGTCGGCGAGCGGCGACATCAAAACATGTTAAATGCTGACTGACAAGCCCGGCCATTTGCGAGCCAACAAGGGCCTGTGAAAATGGGGTCCTTGATTACAGTCAAAACAAGAACTTAATGCGCGTACTGCATCCGAGAAATTACTCGAATACTGTGGCGCAGCGAATTCAGGTCGTGCCGCCCAGCATGGGAACGAACGAGACCGCGCCGAGCACTTCGCGCTCGATCTGGTCGCCATTGCGGGTGAAGCGGATCAGGAGCTGATTGCCTTCGGGCCCCACGGGCACGATGAGCCGGCCGCGATTGGCGAGCTGCGCGAACAACGCCTCCGGAACCGCCAGCGGCGCGGCCGCTACCAGAATCCCGTCGAACGGCTTCTGTGAGCGCCAGCCGAGGGTGCCGTCACCGTGCTTGACCATGACGTTCTTGATGCCGAGTTCCTTGAGCGTCGCCTTCGCGCGCTTGGCGAGCGGCGCGATGCGCTCGATGGAATAGATCTTTTTCACGAGCGGTGCGAGCACGGCCGTCTGGTAGCCACAGCCCGTACCCACTTCGAGCACCTTGCCCGGCTTGCGCCCGCCTTCGATGAGCGCCTCGGTCATGCGCGCGACGATGTACGGCTGGGAAATCGTCTGGCTGAAGCCGATCGGCAGCGCCGTGTCCTCGTAGGCGCGCGACGCCAGCGCCTCGTCGACGAAAATATGTCGCGGTACGTTGCGGATCCGGTCGAGCACCGAAAGGTTGGTGATGCCCTGATCCTGCAGGCGCTGCACGAGCCGATCGCGCGTACGTGCCGATGTCATGCCGATGCCGGCGAGACGGCGCTCGTTCACGAGCCGGGTCCGAACCAGTCGCGCAGCCCGCTGAGCGCGGCGTGATTGGTGAGATCGACGGTCAGCGGCGTGACCGAAACGTAGCCGTCCAGCACCGCGGCGAAGTCCGTACCCGGGCCGGCATCCTGCCCTGCTCCAGCGGGCCCCACCCAGTAGACAGGCCGGCCGCGCGGATCCTCGGCACGGATCAGTGCCTCGGAGCGATGACGGTTCCCGAGCCGCGTGACCTTGATTCCCTTCACCTCGTCGAGCGGCAGGTTGGGCACGTTCACGTTGAGAATGGTCGCGCGTCCGAGTGGCGCGGCGAACAGGCGTTCGACGATGAGCCGCGCGAAGTGCGCCGCGGTTTCGAAATACCGCGGGGCATCGCCACGCAGTCCATCGGTGTTCAGCGAAACGGCGACCGCGGGCTTGCCGAGGAATCGCCCTTCCATCGCCGCGGCAACGGTCCCGGAATACAACACGTCGTCACCGAGATTCGATCCGTTGTTGATGCCCGAGACCACGATATCCGGTTCGAACGGAAAGAAGCCCGAGATCGCGAGGTGCACGCAATCGGTCGGCGTGCCTTCCACGAAATAGATGTCCTCGGCGAACTGCTCCACGCGCAGCGGCATCTCGAGCGTCAGGGAGTTGCTCGCGCCGCTGCGGTTGCGATCGGGCGCCACCACGGTGAGATCGCCCATTCCGGTGAGCGCCTCACGCAGCGCGTTTATGCCGCGCGCACGGTAACCATCGTCGTTGGAGATGAGAATTCGCACCGGCGCGCAATATACTCGTTGCACCAGCGCGGAGGTAGCTTGAGCGCCAAACGCTCCCATCCGGAAAGCGATCCCGACAGCGAGTTGTTTCGCGAAGCGATGCGCGACGTGCGCCCGCTCGAAAATCGTGCGCGCGTGATACCCGCCAAACGCAAACCGCCGGCGCGCGCGCGTTTCACCGCCGCCGATCGCGCGATGGTGCTGGTCGAAAGCCTGCAGGGAATCCAGCAAGACAGCGGCGACACGGGTGATGAAATCACGTTCCGTCGCGCCGGAGTCCAGGACGGGGTGATGCGCAAGCTCAAACGCGGCGAGTATCGCGTCGAAGACGTGTGCGACCTGCACGGCCTGCGTGTCGCCGACGCGAAAACAGCCTTACGCGAATTCCTGGCCGAATCGCTGGCGCGCAACCTGCGCTGCGTGCGCATCATCCACGGCAAGGGAATGGGCTCCGGACCGCGTGGCCCGGTGCTGAAGTCGGCGGTGAACATGATCCTGCGCAAGACGGCGCCGGTGCTGGCGTTCACATCCGCGCGGCGCGTCGACGGCGGCACGGGCGCCATCAACGTCCTGCTGTCTAACCAGTCGGGCGCTTCGCGAAACTCTTCCTGAGCATTTCCTGGGTCTCCGGCGCGAACCACAACTCGGCTCCCATCTCGCCGAACTCGCGCTCGCGGATCGGCGCATGTTCGGGGCTGCCGAACAGCGCCATGAGATTCGCTCGCGCGAGCGCGCGTGTTCGCAGCATGGGACCCCGCGGCAGACTTGCGTATTCGCGCGCCAGCGTGAGCGCCCGCGCGATGACCTCCGCGGGTTCGGCCAGCTCGTCGACCAGCCCGACCCGCAGCGCGGTGGCCGGATCGATGAGCGCGCCGCGCGTGAGCAGTTGCTCTGCATGGCCGCCGGTCAGACGCGCGAACGCCCCGTGGATCACGTCGCCCGGAAACAACCCGACCTGCACTTCGTTGAGGCCGATCCGAAAATCGCCGCGCGCCAGCACACGATAGTCGCCGTGAATGGCGAGCACCGTGCCACCGGCCGGTGAGTGCCCGGTCAACGCGAATATCACCGGCACCGGACAATGCGCGATGGCGCGCTGCACGCGATACAACTCGACGAACACCGCGGTCACACCCTCGCGATCCAGCTTGAGCAAGGCCGGCACGTCGAGGCCGCCCGAAAACAACCCGGGTTGACCACTGAAGACGATCACGGAGGTTTCGCGCGCCGCCTGCTCGAGCCGCGCGCCGATCTCGCGCAGCATTTCGAGGTGCAACGCATTCACCGGCGGGCGCGCGAGCCGCAGCTCGCGAATGCGGCCCTCATCGTGCGGCATGTCCTGGATCATGGTGTCACTCTCCGGTTACCGCGATGATCTCGCGAAGCACGGTGGTCGCAAAGCTTCCCGCACCGAGCGCGAAACGCAGCAGCAGGACATCGCCGGTGTATTCGTAGGACAGGTCGCGAACCCGCATGCGCAAGGCGCGGCGTTCGGAGTTCATTCCCTCCGCCCCGATCACCGCCAGTGCTTCGGGAAACGACGCCCCCACCGAATTCTCCAGCGCCAATACATCGCCGCCCGCGAGTGATTCACCACGGCCGGGCAGCGGCGCCGTCGGATGCAGATCGAGCGCGGCGCATCGCGCGCGCAGTTCCGCATCCACCTCGGGGACCACGAACACGCTGCCGCGGCCGTCGAGGTTCGCCACGTCGCCCGCCTGCAGCTCGTTCCAGGTGCCACGCGCGATGCGCTCAGCCAGGATCGCGTTGAAGATGACGCTGCGCGCGGCCGACAACATGAAACCCTGATCGTCGCGCCCGCGGCGCCGGCCGCGCGAATCACCCGCATCCTGCGCGAGCTTCTGCGCGGCGCGCAACACGTCGGCGAGATTGCCGGCATCGCGTCCGAAACGCTGACTGCCGAAGTAGTTTGGGACTCCACCCGCGGCGATGCGCGCGATGCGTTCGCCAAGCCGCGCTGGATCACAGGTCAGTCCACGCGCGGCGATCGAGAAGCGGTTTCCTTCGAGCGCACCGCGCGGCAGCTTGCGTTGATGCTCCGCCGCCGCGAGCACTTCATAACCTTCACCCGCAAGACCGATGAATTCGGCCGCCGCGCGCTTGCCGCGTGGCACGGTGAAGTGCTGGGTGGTGACGGCATTGCGATCCTTGAGGCCGGCGTAGCCCACTTCGAAAGGCTTGCAACCCACCAGGCGCGCCAGCTCGCGCGCCACCCATTCGGTGTTCGCGCCGCGCTTGCGCACCGTCAGCAGCGCGTGCGGCCCCTCGCCTCCGGGCGAAAATCCCAGGATCTCTTCCACTTCGAAATCTTCCGGGGTGGCGCGCAGCGTGGCGCCGCCCAGCGGCTCGCCCCATGCGGCGGGCGGAGACAGGGCTGCCCGCAGCCAGTGTTCGGGGATCATCCGATCTTGTCTGGCGCGGTCTCTAACAAGACCACGGCCTGCGCGGCGAGCCCCTCGCTGCGGCCGACGAAGCCGAGATGTTCGGTGGTCGTCGCCTTGATGTTCACCTGATTTTCGGCGACGCCGAGCATGTGCGCGAGTGAACGGCGGATTTCGATCCGGTAGGGCGAGACCTTCGGCGCCTGCGCCAGCAGTGTGATGTCCACGTTGCCGATCTTGAGTTTGCGCACGTTCAGCATTTCGAGCACGGCCGCCACGAAGCGGCGACTCTCCGCGCCTTTCCACACCGGATCGGTATCCGGAAAGTGCATGCCGATGTCCCCGAGTCCGGCGGCGCCCAGCATGGCGTCGCACAACGCGTGCAGGACGACGTCGCCGTCGCTGTGCGCGACGACGCCGCGCGTGTGCGGAATACGCACGCCGCCGAGCACGATGGAATCGCCTGGCCCGAAGGCATGCACGTCGAAACCGGAACCGATACGCATCAGACCTGCTCTCCTCGACGCGACGCGATGATGGCGCGCGCAAGCGCCAGGTCGTCCGCCGTCGTCACCTTGATGTTATCCGTGCTGCCCGCGATCAGTCGCGGCGCGTGTCCGGCCCACTCGACCGCCTGCGCTTCGTCGGTCGGCAACCGGCCCGATGCCAGCGCGGCATCGAGCGCGTCGCGCAGCAGGCCGAGGCGGAACACCTGCGGCGTCGCCGCGCGCCACAGTCCCGCGCGGTTGATCGTTGCTTCCACCAGCGGCCGGGCCGCGCCGGCCGCCGCGCGCTTCAGTGTGTCCGCGAGCGGCACCGCCAGCAGGCCACCGACTTCATCGCCGGCCAGTTCCTGCTTGAGTCGCGCGAGATCGCCGCGCGCGAAGCAGGGGCGCGCCGCGTCATGGACCATGACCCAGTCGTCCGCGCGGGCGCGGCTCGCCAGTGAATGCAACGCGGACTGCACCGAGTGCGCGCGCTCGGCCCCGCCCGGCGCCACTTCGATCGACCGCGGCCGCCGCGCCGCGATGAGCGGCCAGGTGGCGTCGTTGGCCGCGATTGCCATGACGATTCCGGCGCAGTCCGGATCCGCCTCGAATGGCGCAAGCGCATGTTCGATGACGGTCGAGTCACCGAGAGCGGCGTATTGCTTGGGAACGATCGAGGCGAGTCGCCGGCCGCTGCCCGCGGCCGGGATGACGAGGAAGTAGCGCATGCGGCGCGCAGCTTAACGCGTGACGTCAGCGCGCGGCGGTTTGCGTATTCGGCGCCGGCACCGACGTGCGCGTCGGCCGGACGGGTACCACCTGATAGAAGGTTTCGTTGCGGCCGATCATGCCGAGCTCGCTGCGGGCGCGCTCTTCGATGGCCGCGAGCCCCGCCTTCAGATCCGCGACTTCAGCGACCAGCTGCTGATTGCGATCCGCGGCTTCCGCGTTGTCGGCCTTCTGCCGTTCGACCGCTTCCGAGAGGCGGCCGAGCTCACGCACGCCATCGCCCGACAGCCACAGGCGGTACTGCAGCATGACGACGACAACCAGCAATGCTCCGGCGAGCCACTTCATATTGTCGCTAGACTAAACTAAACTAAGTTCACTGTGAAGTCGGCCAAGATAAACATTCACCAGGCGAAGACCCACCTGTCGCGTCTCATCGAGGATGTGGCGAATGGCAATGAGATTCTGATCGCCAAGGGTGGCCGCCCGATGGCGCGCCTCGTCCCGCTCGGGCGTGACGACATGCCGCGCCGCGTCGGCCTGCTCAAGGGAAAACTCAGGATCGCGGACGACTTCGAACGTTCATTCGATGCGCTGACGCCTCTCTAGCGACTGCCCTCCCCTACCCCGCCAGAAGACACATGCGCCTGCTGCTCGATACGCAGATCTTTCTCTGGTGGCTGGCCGATTCCCGCAAGCTCGGCAAGGCGGCGCGCGAGCGCATCGACGCGGCGGACGAGGTCTACGTGAGCGCCGCCTCCATCGTCGAATGTGAAGCCAAGATCGCCGCGGGCCTGCTGGATGCGGATGCCGGCGAACTCGCGCTCGGAATCCGCGCCAGCGGGTTCATCGAACTGCCGGTACGCGCACGCCCGGCCGCGGCGGCGGGCGAACTCAAGCCGCAGGCCGGCGTGGATTTCTTCGACCGCCTGCTGGTCGCGCAGGCAATGGCTGAACCGCTGAAGTTTCTCACCGCGAATGCTGCGTTGAAGCAGTACTCGGAACTGGTGGAACTGGCCGCCTGATCAATGGCGCGCCCCCGGGGCGCGCCACCTATCGCATCAGCGCCGGATGCCCGTGACATTGATCACGGTGAAATCCCCGTCGGCTCCCGTGAGACGAATGTTCAAGGTTCCCGCCGCCAGACTCCCCGACTCCACAATGCTCCCGCCGTTATCCGTGACGTAGCGCGAGATGTCCGCGAGTTCGGCCGCGCTGAAGGGAAATGAAAACGCGCCCGGTGGGCCGGTCAATCCGCCGAACCAGCTTCCGAGGGAATCCCAGAAGCCGTTCACGACACTCTTGCCGCCGGACACCATTTCGATTTCGAACTTCGAGAGCGGGACGATTCCTTTCGTTTCCATTTCAACCTCCATGTTGCTGACCCAGACGCATCGAACGCCGGACAAACTACCGCAGCGGGCCATGGATTCGTGATGGCCATTCGTGGCCAAAGGCGGCCGAAATGAAAAAGGCCGGAGCCCGCGGGCCCCGGCCTTTCAACACTCGAGCGGATTACTTCGTGACGACGTTGCCGTCGACATCGAGAACCGTCACCTCACCGAAGTTCAGCGCGCGCACCTTCTTCTCGATCTTCGACAGGTCGCCGACCACCATCCAGGTCAGCGATTCCGGGTGGATCAATTTGCCGGCCGACGCGTTGACATCCGCCGGCGTCAGCGCCGTGAGATCGCCGACGAAGTCGTTCCAGTAGCTGTCCTTCAGACCGAAGGTGAGGATCTCGCCATAGGAGTTGGCGATCTCATCCGAAGTCTCGTTGTTGCCCGGCAGCGCGATCGCGATGCTGTCCTTGGCGAACTTGAGCTCCGCATCGTCGGGTTTGCGCGTGGTCAGCACTTCCACCAACTCCTTGCGGATCTCCGCCATCGACTCGGCCGTCTTGTCGGTTTGCACCGCGCCACCCGCGCGGAACGTCCCCTGCCCGACCGCGGCGGTGATTCTCGAGCCCGCGCCATACGACCAATGCTTGTCCTCGCGCAGGTTCATGTTGAGGCGTGAGACGAAATTGCCGCCGAGCAGCGTATCCAGCGCAACGAAGCGGATGTGATCGGGATCCGCCCGTGTCGGCCCGACCGAGATGGCCACGATCTGCGATTGCTCCGCGCCGGCCCGATCGATCAGGAACACCCGTGGCTTCGCCGGCAGCGCAACGGTCGCGATGTTTTTTGTCGGCCGTTCGCCGCCCGCCGCGCGCCAGCCGCCGAGGCGTTCTTCGAGCAGCGGCTTGATGGCTGCTAGCGTCGTGTCACCGACGACGAGCAGAGTCGAATTGTCCGGCCGCACCCAGCGCTTGTAGAACGCGGCGAGATCCGCGCTCTTCAGGCCCGCCACGGATTCCTCCGTGCCCAGGCCCGAGGAAGGATTGGCATAGGGATGACCGGCGCCGTAAAGCAACTTCGGCGTGACGCGATTGATGATGCCCAGCGGCTGCACTTTCTCCTGTTGGATGGAGGCCAGCGTCTGGCCACGCAGGCGCTCGAGTTCCTTTTCCGGGAAGGTCGGGTTCAGCAGCAGATCCGCGTACAGGTCGAGCGAATCTCCCAACCGGCCGGACAACGCGTTCATGCCCAGGTAGGAGCGATCGAGCGAGGAGCCGATGCCGAGAGTGGCGCCCAGCGATTCGGCGCGTTCGGCGATTTCGAGCGAGTTCGCGGTCTTCGTGCCTTCCTGCAGCATCAGCATCGCCAGCCGCGCGGTCCCCGGCTTCGCCTGTATGTCCGAGGCGAATCCCACGTCGGAGATCAGCGTGAAGTCGACCACGGGCGCGTTGTGACGCTCGACCAGCACCACTTCGAGGCCGTTCGCGAGCTTCGTGCGCGCGGGGGCCGGTAGTTTGAGCGACGGCGGAGTTCCGGTCGCCGGCGGTTTGCTTCGATCTACCGTCGAGGCGACGGTCTTGTAAGCCGGCACCGGATCGACGTTGAGCACGAACACGCCGTCTGACATCCAGCGCTTGGCGGCGCCCTGCACCTGCGCCGGCGTCGCCGTTGCGACCCAATCGAGTCGCGTCTTGTAGAAGTCCGGCGAGCCGCCGAACACCTGGCTCTCGGCGAGGATCGACGACTTGCCGCCGAATCCGTCGATGCGCTCGATCCCGCGCGCGAAATTCGCGTAGTTGGTGGTGCGGGTTCGCTCGAGCTCGGCGGGAGTCGGCCCGGTGGCCAGGAAACGCGCCACTTCCTCGTCCAGCGCCTTTTCCACCACCGCCGGATCGACGCCTGGCTTCACGGTGGCGATGATCTGGATCTGCGATCCGATCTCGAACGGGCCCACGAAACTGCCGACGGCCGTTGCCGTGCGATCCGTGTACACCAGGCGCTTGTAGAGCCGGCTGTTCTTGCCGTTCGCGAGGATGTCGGCCGTCATGTCGAGCAGCGTGAAATCGTGTTGCCGGTAGCCCGGAATGTTCCAGACCTTGTAGATACGCGCCTGCGGCACGCGATCCTGCAGCATCGCGCGCCTCTCGCCCGTCATCTTGGCGACCCAATCCTGCTGTCGCTTGATGACCGGTCCAGAGTCGATATCGCCAAAATACTTCTCGACCTTCGCCTTCGCCTCGGCGGCGGTGACGTCGCCGGCGATCACGAGCACTGCATTCGCCGCGCCGTAGTACGCGCGGAACCAGTCTTTCACGTCCTCGAGCGAGGCCGCGCTCAGGTCTTCCATCGAACCGATGGGTTCCCAGGAATACGGGTGTCCGGCCGGATACGTGCTTTGCGTGATCAGCTCCGCGACCTTGCCGTACGGGCGATTCTGCCCCTGGCGTTTCTCGTTCTGCACGACGCCACGCTGCTCGTCGAGCACCTTCTGGTCGATGGCGCCGAGCAGGTGACCCATGCGATCGGATTCCATCCACAGCGTCAGGTCGAGGGCCGAGGTCGGCACGTTCTGAAAGTAGTTAGTGCGGTCGAACCAGGTCGTGCCGTTGAGCTTGGTCGAACCTGCCGACTCCATGATCTTGAACCAATCGTCCCGGTAGTTCTCGGAACCGTTGAACATCAGGTGTTCGAACAGGTGCGCGAAGCCGGTGCGCCCCGGACGCTCGTCCTTGCTGCCCACGTGATACCAGACGTTCACCGCCACGACGGGCGCCTTGTGGTCCTCGTGCACGATGAGCGTGAGCCCGTTGTCCAGGACGAATTTCTGATACGGAATGTCCACCGCGGGCAGCGGCGCGATCTTCGCCGGCGACGCGGCGAACGCAGTGACAGTGGACAGCAGCAGCAACGAGGCGACAGTGCGCAGGAACATCATGAACTTCCTTTTCGGAGCGTCGGTTTTCTGGCGTGAAGGACGGAGAACAATGCTAGCCAAAGCGGCCAGCCGTGCGAGTCTTTACGGCGAAACGAGCGCGCGATGAGCCAGGCTGACTGTCAGCCCGGCTGCCCATCGGCGGAGGTGAAACCCCGGCACACCACGGCGAGCTTGTTTCCATCGGGATCGCGCACGTATGCCGCGTAGAAGTCGGGGTTGTACAGCAATCGCAGACCGGGAGCGCCTTCTGAAGTTCCACCGTGCGCGAGCGCCGCCGCGTGAAACGCATCGACGTCGCGCCAGCGCTTTGCCCACAGCGCGACCATGCTGCCGTTGCCCGCGTTCGCCGCACGTCCATTGAAAGGCTTGCATACCCACAACGCGTCCTGGATTGCGCCTTCCTCTTCATACAAACCCCAGCCGATCCAGCCCGTCCAGCTGGTTTCACTTTCCCCCGAAGTGTCGCAACGCGTGTATCCGAGCACCGCGAGCACGGCGTCATAAAACTTCGCCGAACGCTCGAGGTCGTTCGAACCCAGACAGACGTAAGCGAACATGGATTTCATGCGCGCCTGGTTTTCTATCTGGCGTCGCGTATCACGAGCGTGCCGGCGAGCTTGTCGTGCCACCCCTGCTTCCGGGCATCCCATCCAATCCAGAAGAAGCCCAGGAAGATCACGAGGAACGAAGGGATGTAGGCGAAATAGCGCCCGATAGCCTGGCCCACCGAAGGCTTGCCGCCCGTGCGGGCATCCACGATGCGCATCGAAAACAGCATCTTGCCGGGCGTCGCCTGCTTCGTGACCCAGAAGAGAACGATCGCGACGAGGGGAAAGACGATCTGGATCAATACATCCGCCGTGCCCGCGTAGGCCGAGTCTCCTTTCAGGACGAAGTAGTCCTTGCCGTAAACCAGGTACAGGAGCGGCACGATGATGATCGCCAGGATGATGTTGTCGATGAAAAACGCCACGAACCGCATCCAGAAGCCGGCGTACACGTAGTCGTCTTCGCCCGGGCGGGAAGGATCGGAGACCGGAGCATTCGGCGGCGCGTAAGGATTGGCCATGTGAGTGTCCTCAGGTTCGGATAACAAGAGTGCCGGCGATGAAGTCGTGCACCGCGCGGCGACGGGGGTTGCACAACATCACGATGATGAGAGCGAGCATCCAGACCCAGATGGTGTACGAAACGAAAAGTGCCCAGGGCGGGGTATTCACCGTGAGCAACTGCGTTCTTTCGAGGAAACCCAGCGAGTCGTAGCCTTCCGCGGGGAGCTTCAGCGCGGCGATCGCCATGCCGATGGAGGGGATCGTGCTCAACACCAGCATCACCGAATAACGCAGGAACGCGGCGGAGCCGGTGATCGGTGAACCATCGGTCATCACGATGCGCAGGTCGAGAATCCGTTTGCCGGGCGTGCCACCGTAGCGCCTCACTAGATAGACGCTGTAGAACAGCGCGATCAGCACGCTCGGTACCAGCCAATACAGGTAGAACAGGCGCGAGAACTGCGCGCCGAAGTACGCGAGGAGGCCGAGCGGCGCGAGAATGAGTGCGTCGAGGACCTGCGCGCCGACGCGCCGCCAGAACCCGCCGTATTCGACTTCCTGCTCCGCATTCGCGAACGCGTTGTCGGAAACTCCTGTATCGGCGACGGGCGCCGTCGGCGCCGCGTAAGGATTATGTTCCTGCATCATCCCCCTCCTGAATTGACCGCGCGTCCACGTATACCCATGCCTCACTACCGGACGCAAGGCGCGCGGCAATCCGGACATATCCGTCGCGCCGCTCGTATTCATCCGCTGCCGCGAGCTCCGATTCGGTGACATCGAACGCCTGGCCGCCGACCCGCAAGGCCGCGTTCGCGCTCCGAACTACGTTCGCATGCGGCGTTTTCCCCGGTACCGGCGCCACGAACTTGAAACTCACCAGTTGATCCGCCCGCCCGCCGAGCGCCCTGCCGAACGCGGCGATTTGCACGTCCTGCGACCGCAGACTGCCGTACGAGAACAATTTCGGCATGAGCGCTGTGAACTCAGCGGCGCACCGGCACGACGAGGGTATGCGCAATGCCGTCGTGCCAGCCGCGCTCGGCGAACAGGAACGAGAATGGCTCGAATGGAATCAGCCTGCTCAAGGTGCGTATGAGGATGTGGCGGAAACGTGGCGGTCCGCCGTCTTCATCGACGACGATGGTGCGGCACAGGAACTTCCCGGGCGTTCGCGCCAGCAAGCCTTCGAAGAGTAGATAGTAGAAAATGAAGATGACGATGCCGATCAGCAGCGGCGGGAAGTGATCCAGGAACACCAGCGCCTGGTCGCCCAGGGAGGCGTACAAGACGAAGCCGAAAAGAAAATTCAGGATGTAGATGCAGATGGTATCGACGACATACGTGCCGAATCTCAACCCGTTGCCGGCGGGTTCCAGTTCGTGCGTCTCGACCGGGTCGAGGACCACCGCCTTGGGCGGCTGGTAAGGATTGATGCCCTGGCTCTCATTCACGAGTGTTCCCCCGTGTCGATCACGGCCAGCTCCCTTGCGGCCATGTTGGTGGCGACTTCAGCACGCGCCGCCGGAACCGTCAACGTTGGGCAATACCCCTGACTAGTCGCCGGGCCGCCGCCCGTAGCAAGACGCGCGAATAGAGCTTATGAAAGCCGAGCAGCGCGCGAAACGGCGCCCGGTGAACCGGCACCACGGCCGACCCGAAATATAGCCGGGTCGCGCGGCCGCCTTCCCGGCCCACGGGCTCCGTCATGAACCAGGAGCGCGTGTTGCCCTGGAAATCACACATCAGGAGCTGATCCGGCGAACGGTCTTCGACCGTCCACGCCGCGAAGGCGTGAATCGTGCCCGCCGCGAGTAGTTTGGCCTCGGCATCGGTCGAGGGTTTGGCGGCCAGCCATTTGAGAATGATGCGCTCGAGCTTGAAGATCCAGCTCGTGTAGAACGCCTCGACGTACTCGGCCTGCGACACCGCGCACTCGAGCGACAGCGAATAACAATCGGTGTACGCGCCGGTATCGAGATAGCGGGCCAGCAGCGCCCGCTCCGGTAACGCGAGCGACTCGACCGCGCTCACTTCTCCCAGCGGACGTCGATGCCCTCGCTCGCCCCGATTGCCCCGCGCAGCAACTGCACGAGGTCGAGCGACGCGCCGTTGTCTTCGAGAATGTCGACCGTGTCGAGATCGATGAAGTAGTCGACGTCCTTGGAGTCTTCCTCCTCGAGCACGTCGACCAGGCAGGCCACATCTTCATCGCTGATGGCGCCCAGGAGCGCGCCCGACTTTTTGTTATAGAGACTCGCCATGTTTCCTCCCCCGAGAGAAATTCTTCAGATCTTGACCGGGAATGCATCCTTGCCGGCGTAACGGACCTTGCCGCCGAGCTCGCCTTCGATGCGCAGCAGCTGGTTGTACTTCGCGATGCGGTCCGAGCGCGACATCGAGCCCGTCTTGATCTGGCTCGCGCTGGTCGCAACGGCGATATCGGCGATCGTCGAGTCCTCGGTTTCGCCCGAACGATGCGACACCACCGATGAATAGCCCGCCTTCGCGGCCATCTCGATGGCGGCCAGGGTCTCCGTCAGCGTGCCGATCTGGTTCACCTTGATGAGGATCGAGTTCGCGATGCCCTTGTCGATGCCCTCCTGCAGGATCTTCGTGTTGGTCACGAACAGGTCGTCGCCGACCAGCTGCACCTTCTTGCCGAGCACGTCGGTGAGGTTCTTCCAGCCGTCCCAGTCCTGTTCCGCCATGCCGTCTTCGATGCTCACGATCGGATATTTCGCCGCGAGCTTGGCGAGGTATTTCACGTAGTTGGCCGACGTGAACACGCGTCCCTCGCCGTGCATGTCGTACTTGCCCTTCTTGTAGAACTCCGAGCTGGCGACGTCCATGCCGAGGTAGATCTGTTTGCCGAGCTTGTAGCCCGCCTTCTCGACCGCCTGGATGATGACCTTGATGCCCGCCTCGTTCGACGACAGGTTCGGCGCGAAGCCGCCTTCATCGCCCACCGCGGTGGTGAGCTTGCGGCTCTTCAGGATGCCCTTGAGCGTGTGGAAGATTTCCGCGCCGTAACGCAACGCCTCGCTGAAGCTGCGAGCGCCAACAGGAATAATCATGAACTCCTGCACGTCGAGCGAATTGTCCGCGTGCGCGCCGCCGTTGATGACGTTCATCATCGGCACGGGCATCACGGGCTCGCGGCCCTTCGCGATGTACTTCCACAGCGACTGCTTCGAGTCCTGCGCGGCCGCGCGCGCGGTCGCGAGCGAGATCGCCAGCAGCGCGTTCGCGCCGAGGTTGCCCTTGTTGTCGGTGCCGTCGAGCTTGATCATGATTTCGTCGACGGCTTCCTGCTCGGCGGGATCCTTGCCTAACAAGGCCGCCTTGAGCACGGTGTTCACGTTCTTGACGGCCTTGAGCACGCCCTTGCCGAGGTAGCGCTTCTTGTCGCCATCGCGCAGTTCGACCGCTTCACGGGTGCCGGTGGATGCGCCGGAGGGCACGGCGGCGCGGCCCACGACGCCGGAATCGAGGATAACGTCGGCTTCGACCGTGGGATTTCCGCGCGAATCAATGATCTCGCGCCCGACGATATCAACAATACGACTCATAGAAGCGATTCCTCGAAAGGTTGTTGTTTGACTGCGGAGTCGAGCGCCTTGAGCGTCGACAGTAATTGTTCCATGCGGCCGAGTGGCCAGGCGTTCGGACCATCGGAAAGTGCTTTCGCCGGATCCGGATGAGTTTCCATGAACAGGCCTGCGATACCGGCGGCGACCGCCGCGCGCGCCAGCACCGGGATGTGTTCGCGTTGACCGCCCGACGCGTCGCCCTTGCCGCCCGGTAGTTGGACCGAATGCGTGGCGTCGAACACCACCGGCGCGCCGGTCGCGCGCATGATCGCGAGCGAGCGCATGTCCGAGACGAGATTGTTGTAGCCGAACGAGAAACCACGCTCGCACACCATGATCTGCTCATTGCCGGTGGAGCGCGCCTTGTCGACGACGTTCTGCATTTCCCAGGGCGACAGGAACTGTCCCTTCTTGATGTTGACCGGCTTGCCCTGCGAACAGACCTTGATGATGAAGTTGGTCTGGCGGGCGAGGAATGCCGGTGTCTGCATCACGTCGACGACGCTCGCGACATCCGCGAACGGCGTGTCTTCGTGAACGTCCGTGAGCACCGGAACGCCAATCTTCTCGCGCACGCCCTGCAGCACTTTCAGACCCGCGTCGATGCCGGGGCCGCGGAAGCTCTTCGCGGAAGACCGGTTCGCCTTGTCGTACGACGCCTTGAAGATGAACGGCACCTTGAGGCGCGTCGTGATGTCCTTGAGCGTGCCCGCAATCTCCTGCGTGAGGGTCTCACCCTCGATCACACAGGGTCCGGCGATGAGGAACATCGGCCGGTCGATTCCGACCTCGAAATTGGCAAGCAGCACGGGTGGTATCTCTAAAAAGAGGTGCGAAGGATACACGGCGCGGCGGGTGCCGCGCAGCCCCGGCGACGGGTCGGATTGTCCCGCAAGACAGTGCACCACGGCGGACGGGCATTTCGGGAAACGGTGGCCTGACGGAATCGAGGGGCAGCCCGGGCGGGGCTGCGAATGCTTGTGCTACCCCGCCAACGACCGATACAGCGCCAATGCGATTCCCACGACGAACAGGCTTCCGAAAATCAGCTTGTTGTGTTTGGCGAGCCACATCGGCAGATAGATGTCGAAGTTCGGCTGGCGATCGTCGGTGTAGCGCGCCGCCACGTCCGTGAGCGGGCATCGAAAGCGATTGGCGAATAACACGGCGACCTCGACGGCGACGATCGCCACGAGTATCCAGGCGACCCCCATCTGACGGCGCCATGCGAAGTAAGGCAGCGCGACGATGCACCCGGCGAACACCGCCCAAACTACCGTGTGCACGATCTTGACGGCGCGCAACGCGCTTGCCGCGCTCATCTGCATTTCGAATAGATGAAACACGCCCGCGGCTCGAACGAAACATTCGGGTGAATCATGTAGCGCTCGAGCCGGCCCTCGCGCGTGAATCCAGCCTTCTCGAGAGCGCGCTGCGATGAAAGGTTTTCGACGTCGCAGAACGCCTGGACGCGGAAGTAGCCCGACTTCAGTGCTTCGCTCGCAACCGCCGTGATCGCCTCCGGCATGAATCCCCTGCCCCAATGCGAACGCGCGAGCACGTATCCGAGATCGACGGTGTGCCCTTTCGGGCGGGCTTCGATGATGCCGACGACGGAACCCGACTCCACGATGGCATACGGAAACTTCGCGCCCTCTTGCCATGCCGCGACGCAGGTGCCCAGGAACTCGCGCACCGTGGTCTCGGAAGAATGCGGCTTCCAGACGAGGAAGCGGCTCACCAGGGGATCCTGGGCATAGGCGAGAAAGATGTCGCGCGCGTCCGCTTCAACGGGCCGGCGCAGCATCAGACGTTCAGTCGGTATCCGTTCGGGAAACATCGCGCATTACAACCTTGCAGCGGCAGTTGGTTGTCGATGCGCAGCATACCTGCTCGTCAAACCAGTGGCATTCGCTCCCGCGCGGCCCAGGCATCATCGAGACGCCGCGCCGAGACCGGTACACGGGTCTTCAATTGCTGCGCGAACAAGGACACCCGGAACTCCTCGAGCAGCCAGCGGAATTCGTCGTCGCCTGGCGCTCTCATACCGCGCTCGGCTCGCACCCGTTCGCGGTAACGCGCCTCGAGCGGCGCGATCTCCGCCGCCAGTTGCGCATCGCGCCGCGCGTCGCGACCCAGCTTTTCGAGCCGTTGTTCGATCGCCTGCAGGTAGCGTGGAAATTCCTGCAGCCGTGACCAGGGAGTGGTCAGCAGGAACCCCGCCGGCACCAGCCACGCGAGTTGCGCGCGGATATCCGCCGCGGCGGGTGCGGGCGCCTTCTGCAATGCGGACTGGATCCTGCCGAGGCGTTCGAGCGCCGCTTGCACCCCACGCGAGATTTCCTGCGCGGGCAATCCGATCCCGCCGCGTTGCGTGGTCACGCGCGCATCGAACGCCGTGGCGCTGCGGAGAGGTTCGCGTCCCTCGAGAAAGACCGTCATCACGATGCGATCCAGCAAATCATCGCGCAGGTCACGCCCCGCGATCAGATCCGCGTTCAACAGCGGATGCGGAGTGAGCCCGCGGTACACCATCTCGCCCTGCACATTGACGGCGAGATCGCGGCGCAATGGTTTGAGGTCCTTGGCCAGCACGAGCCGGATGAGCCGCGCACAACCGCGTTCGTGGCTGAGTCGCGCCTCGGGCGGTGTCGCGAAAACGCGCAAGCCCACCGAACCACCCTCATCCACCAGCGCGGGATAACCCAGCTGCCGGCGGTCGCCCTGCCCGACTTCCTGCCGCTCCTGAATGTCTCCG
>JAKFFF010000083.1:0-2375 GCA_036677145.1 Alcaligenaceae bacterium | reverse complement strand
TTCGGCTATGCGCGCAGTTACAGCGGCGTGTCGCTGCTGGAATTCCAGAAACGCATCACCGTGCAGGAATTGAGCGCCGACGGATTGCGCGCGCTCGGCCCCACGGCGGTCACGTTGTCCGGCATGGAAGGACTCGACGCACACGGCCAGGCCGTCAAGGTACGTCTCGCCGCGCTGGGAGTTGCATCGTGAGCGATATCCTCGCACTGGCGCGGCCCGACATCGTCGCGTTGAAGGCCTACTCACACGCGAGCTGGGATCCGGCGTTCGATCGCCTGCACGCGAACGAACTGCCCTGGCGCGCGGAAACGGACCGCTCGCAGGCGGGATTGAATCGATATCCCGAACCGCACCCACACGTGCTCGCCGAGCGGTTGGCGGAGCTGTACGGCGTGCCGGCCGCGAATCTGCTGCCCGGCCGCGGCAGCGATGAATCGATCGACTTGCTGGTGCGCGGCTTCTGCCGCGCGGGCGTCGACAACGTGATCATCTGCCCGCCGACCTTCGGCATGTATTCGGTGGCGGCGCGAATCCAGGGCGCGGCGGTGCGCGAAGTGCCGCTCATCCGCGAACGCGGGTTCGCACTCGACACCGCAGGCGTGCTCGCCGCCTGCGATGGGAATACCAAGATCGTGTTCCTGTGTTCGCCTAACAATCCCACCGGCAACGCGATGGATCCGGCGGCGGTCGAGCAATTGTTGACGAAGCTTGCCGGGCGCGCACTGGTGGCGGTCGACGAGGCGTACATCGAATTCTCCGGCGACGCATCGCTGGCAACCCAACTCGCGGCGTTTCCGAATCTCGTCGTGCTGCGCACGTTGTCTAAGGCGTTCGGTCTCGCCGGCGCGCGCGTCGGTTCGCTGATCGCCGCGGCACCCATCGTCGCGCTGCTGGCCAAGGTGATCCCGCCCTATTCCATCCCGCAGCTCACCATCGAAGCCGTGCTCGACACGCTCGGCCCCGTGCAGCTCGCGATCCAGCGCGAACGCGTCACGCAGGTGCGCGCGGAACGTGACCGCATCGCCGCCGCATTGGCGGGGCTGCGCGCGGTGCGCAAGGTCTGGCCCAGCGTCGCCAATTTCCTGCTGGTCGATTTCGAGAACGCCGAAGCCGCGCTGACCGCCGCGCGCGATGCGAAGCTGCTGATCCGCGACATGCGCACCGTGTCCGCGCAATCATTACGCATCTCGGTCGGCACGCCCGAGCAGAACGATCGCCTCATCCGGAGTTTCAAGTGAGCAAGTCGAAGGTGTTGTTCGTGGACCGCGATGGCACGCTCATCGAAGAGCCGCCGGACGAACAGGTCGACTCGATCGCGAAGATCCGCTTCATGCCCGGCGTGTTCGCCGCGCTGCGCGCCGCACAGAAGGCCGGCTTCAAGCTCGCGATGGTGACGAACCAGGACGGCCTCGGCAGCGCGAGTTTCCCGCAGGCCGCGTTCGACGAGCCGCACGAATTCATGATGGATGCGTTCAGCTCGCAGGGCATCGAGTTCGACGCGGTGTTCGTCTGCCCGCACCGCAAGAGCGACGGCTGCGATTGCCGCAAGCCGAAGATCAAGCTGGTCGAGGAATACGTGCGCAACGTCGACCTCGAGGCAAGCGCCATGGTGGGCGATCGCGCGACGGATCTCGAGTTCGCGCAAAACCTCGGCGTGCGCGGCATCTTCGTGCGCCGGCACGGAACGGACGCCGAAACCTGGCCCGCGATCCTGCGCTCGCTCACCGAACGCAAGGCCGTCATCCAGCGCAAGACGAAGGAGACCGACATCCGGGTCGCGGTGAATCTCGACGCGACGGCGCCCGTGAAGATCGTCACCGGCATCGGCTTTTTCGATCACATGCTCGAACAGATCGCCAAACACGGCGGCTTCTCGCTCGAGCTGGAGTGCAAGGGTGACCTCGAGATCGACGAACACCACACGGTCGAAGATTGCGCGCTGGCGCTCGGCGAAGCACTGCGCACCGCGCTGGGCGACAAACTCGGGCTCACGCGTTACGGCTTCGTGTTGCCGATGGACGAGGCGCAGGTGCGTGTCGCCATTGATCTCTCCGGCCGCGCTTACGGTGTGTTCGAGGGCAAGTTCTCGCGCGAAGCCGTCGGCGGCTTGCCGACGGAGCTCGTGCCGCACTTCTTCCGTTCGCTGGCCGAAAGCCTGAAGGCGGCCATTCATGTCACCATCACGGGTGAGAACACCCACCACATGATCGAAGCCTGCTTCAAAGGTGTCGGCCGCGCGCTGCGCCAGGCATTCCGCCGCGAAGGCGACGAGTTGCCGTCGACCAAAGGAACATTGTGAGCGTCGCCATCATCGACAGCGGCGGGGCCAATATCGCATCGCTGCGTGCGGCGCTCTCGCGCCTCGGCGCAGAGTC
>JAKFFF010000082.1:0-9963 GCA_036677145.1 Alcaligenaceae bacterium | reverse complement strand
CGCATCATCTTCGCCGATGACTTCTCGAAGGACGAAGTCGGCGACTTCCCGCGTCGCTTCGAATTCCGGAGCGGTCAGATGGAAATCGTCGAATGGAACGACGGGCGCTGGCTGCGCGCGGCCCAAGGCAAGTTCCTGATCCCGCTGCCCGAGACGCTCCCCGAGCGCTTCACGCTGGAGTTCGATCTCACGGGCAATGGCAACGCCATGACGATCACGCTCGACGGCAAGAATGAAAGTGAAACCGCCGGCACCATCGACTTCGGCGAATACTTCGGTCGCTTGCGCAGCGGCGAAATCGACGCCAACGGCGAATTCGGCGCGGGCGTCAAAACCGAGGATCGGGTGGTGCACATCGCCATCTCGGTGGACGGCCAGCACGTCAAGGCGTACGCCAACGAGAAGCGCGTGTTCAACGCGCCGAACGCCAACCTCGGCCGCGGCAACAAGATCTACGTCAACATGAACGGCTGGACTGCCGAACAGCCGCGCATGATCGCGAACGTGCGCATCGCGGCGGGCGGCAAGAAGTTGTACGACACGCTGGCGGAGAAGGGGCGCGTGGCGACGCAGGGTGTCCTGTTCGACACGGGCAGCGACCGCATCCGGCCGGAGTCGACGCCGACGCTCAAGGAGATCGGCACGATGCTCAAGGACCATCCGGATCTCAAGCTCATGATCGAAGGCCACACGGACAACGTGGGCGCGGCGGCTAGCAATCAGTCGCTCAGCGAGAAGCGCGCGGCGGCGGTGCGGCAGCACCTGATCGCGACGTACGGCGTGGACGAGTCGCGTCTGCAGGCCAAGGGTTTCGGCGCGAGCAAGGCGGCTACGACGAACGACACGCCTGAAGGGCGGCAGCAGAATCGTCGTGTCGAGCTCGTGAAACTGTGAACCCGGAGAAGAAGCTCATGACTTTTGAAAATCGATTCGCGCGAGCCGGTGTGCTGGCGCTGGTGTTTGCGCTCCTCGTCGCGGTGTTCGGGCAGCAGGCGTACGCCGCCGGCAGTGGCGACGCGGACCTGCGCGAGCTTTCGCGTTACACGCTGACGCTGACGGACATCCGCAAGTACGCGGCGGCCAACGCGAACCTGGCGAAGCAGCCGAAAGCCGAGCAGGAAGACGACGAGGCCGACGACGAAGACGATGACGAGTCGCTGAGTGCGATGACGGCCAAAATCGAGCGCATGCCCGCGGCCCGCAAGGCGATCGAATCCGCCGGCCTCACCGCGCGCCAGTACGCGGTCATCACGATGGCGCTGATTCAGGCTTCGATGGCCCAATTCGCGATTGATCAGGGCGCGGACCCGGCCAAGGTCGCGCGTGATGCAAGCGTGAACCCCGCGAACATCCGCTTCGTGAAAGAGAACAAGGCGGAGCTGGAAAAGCTGAAGAGCCCGGGCAGCAGCGACTAGCTACCAGCCCGATCGCCGGTACTAGTCGCCGCGCCGCTTCCGCTCTTTCCGGAGATGCCGGATGCGCCCGAAGCTCACCAGCTTCCGGGTCGGCTCGTCCCAGAGCCGATACTTGAGAGACGCGAAGCTGGCGAACAAGGTGATGGGCTTCACCTGCTGAAAGATGGGGTCTGCCTCGTGGCACCGCTCGAGGTTGTAGTTCGGGATGTTCGGGCTCAGGTGATGGATGTGGTGGAACCCGATGTTGCCGGACAACCACTGCAGCACGCTCGGCAGCTTGTAGTACGAGCTGCCCTGCAGCGCGGCCGCGGTGTAGTCCCATTGCTCATCGCGCTCCCAGTACGCGTCTTCGAACTGGTGCTGGATGTAGAACAGCCAGATCCCCGAGGCGCCCGCCACCATCCAGGCCACGAGCTGCAGCACTAGATAGTCCCAGAACCCGAACAGCCAGCTCATGACGACCGCAACGGCCAGCAATGCGAAGTTCATCAGCCACACGGAGTACCGCTCGCGCGGGCTGGCATCGGAGGAGGAAAATCTCTGCCGGATCAGGAACACGTACAACGGCGCGATCACGAACAACACGAAGGGATTGCGCTGAAAGCGGTACGAGAAGCGCTGCCACTTCTTGGATTCCAGGTACTCCTGCACGGTCATCGTCCAGATGTCGCCCACGCCGCGTTTGTCCAGCTTGCCGGAAGTGCCGTGGTGAATCGCATGCTGCCAGCGCCAGTGGTAGTAAGGGGTGAAGGTCAGCACCCCGCAGATGAAGCCGAATACGGCGTTCGCCCAGTGCGACTTGAAGAACGAACCGTGGCCGCAGTCGTGAAAGAAGATGAAGACGCGGACCAGCAACGCGCCCGCCAGCATCGCGACGGGAATCGCCAGCCAGAGGGAGATCTCCTTCAGGTGGTACATCAACACCCACAGCAGCACATACGGAACGATGGTGTTGACGAGCTGCCAGATCGCGCGCGGCGTGGATGCCTCCTGATATCGGATGAGCACGGACCGCAGACGTTTGCGTTCGTCGCGATCGAGTGATCCGGGATCGGTGGATTCGGCCGTCATGACCGCGGGATTATCCGCCCCAGACCGAGGCCGCGCAGTCCGTGAATGCCTGTATTGCGTGCCCGCCTTCGCCCTTCACCAGATCCGCACGCGCTCACCCGGCGCCAGGTAAAGCTTCTCCCCCGGCTTCACACCAAACGCCTCGTACCACGCATCGAGATTTCGCACGATGTACGCACGATACTCATACGGCGAATGTCCGTCGGTGATCACCATCTGGCGCAGCGCCGGCTCGCGCACCTTGCCGCGCCAGCTCTGCGCGAAGCTCATGAAGAACTGCTGATCACCCGAGAAGCCATCGACGACGGGCGCGGGCTTGCCGCCGAGCGACAGTTTCCAGGCGTCATACGCAACCGCGAGGCCCGCGAGGTCGGCGATGTTTTCGCTCAGCACCTGTTGGCCGTTGAGCGCGAGGTCCGGAAATGGACGGTACTGATCGTATTGCTTCACCAGCTTCTGCGAAACTTCCTTGAAGTGCGCCAGGTCCTCGCGCGTCCACCAGTTCAGCAATTTCCCGGTGGAGTCGAACTGCGCGCCCTGATCGTCGAAGCTGTGGCTGATCTCGTGACCGATGACTGCTCCCATCGAGCCGTAGTCCATCACGGCCGGACGATTCGGATCGAAGTACGGCGGCTGCAGGATCGCGGCCGGAAAGTTCATCGCGTTCATCACCGGGAGATTCACCGCGTTGACGGTCTGCGGCGTCATGACCCATTCGGATCTATCCACCGGCTCGCCCAACTTCGCGAGATTGCGGCGGGTCTGGAACACTTCCGCCCGCAGCGCGTTGCCGAGCGCATCGTTCGGGCGGACTTCCAATGCCGAGTAGTCTATCCACTGGTCGGGATAACCGACCCCGATCTTGAGCACGGCGAGTTTTGACTTGGCCTTCGCCTTGGTCTCGGGGGACATCCAGGCGAGCTGATCGATGCGCTGCGAGAACGCCCCGATCAGGTTGCGCACCATGGCTTCCGCACGCGCCTTCTCGGCGGCGGTGAAATAACGCGCCACGTACAGTTTGCCGACGGCATCGCCCAGCGCAGTGTTGGTCACGGAGATGCCGCGCTTCCAGCGGTCGCGCGGTTGCGGCTGGCCATTGAGCGTCTTGCCGTAGAACTCGAAGCGCTCGTCGACGAACGCCTTGGGTAGATAGGGCGAGGCATGCTCGATCGCACGCAGCACCAGGTAGTCCTTCCACGTCTCGAGCGGCTGGCTGGCAACCAGCGCCGACAGGCCCGTCACCGCGCCCGGCTGCCACACGATGAATTCTTTCTGTGCGCCGAGGCCCGCGGCCGCGAAATACTCCGGCCAGTCGAGCCCGGGCGCCTTCGTCTCGAAATCGTTCGCAGACCAGTGGTTATTCGCCTTCACGACGTCGAAGGTATCCACGCGCGGGGCATGCGCCGTAGCCATGCGTTTTTCCAGGTCGAACACGCGCGCGGCTTTTGCATCGGCATCCTGGACCTTCGCCAGGGTGAACACCTTCGCGAGGTGTGGCGTGTACTTGGCGCGCATCGCCGCCATCGCGGGCGAATCGTCGAGGTAATAGTCGCGATCCGGCATGCCGAGCCCGCCCTGCAGCAGGAATGCGGTGTAGCGAGTGGGGTCGTTCAGATCCTGCGCCACCCACAGCCCGAGCAGCTTGTCGGTGTAGAGATTCGTCGCGTTGAGCACGTCGACATCGGCGCGCATCTGGCTGCCGAGCGCGCGCGACAGCGACTTGCGGTCATGGATCGCCGCGATCCGGCGCAGCTGCGCCTCGAGTGGTTTGAGTCCCAGCTTCTCGATCGACGCTTCGTCCATGAACGCGTTGTAGAAGTCGGCGACTTTCCGGGCGTCGGCGGTCGCCTTCGCGTCGCGCGCAGTTCCCTCGATGATTTCCCGGGTGCGCTGATCCGCCTGTTCGGACAACACCGCCGCATCGCTCGTCGAGCTGCGATCGGGGGGTATCGGCGTCGCCTCGAGCCAGGCGCCGTTGACGTATTGGAAGAAGTCGTCGCCGGGCTTGGTGGCCGAATCGACGACCGGCAGAGACGATGCCGCGTAGCAGACCGCCGAGGAGAACAGGACAACGCCGAGGGCGCGGGAAAGCCTCTTCATACGATGCTCCGGATATGCGCTTGCGGAAGCGCCCACAAAATTGAATGGTACGAGTGGAATCGCGGCCGATTCGTTCCCCGGCGCACGCTTCGGCACGCCCGCGCGTCGATTGAGCGCTAAATGCGGGAATCCCTGCCTCGGGACGCTACCCGCGGTCGGTCCGGCCTTTCCGTCGAATCGCAGGCACCTTCGGCAACCCGGTGTGCTGGGTCTTGAACGGCCGATGCTGGCCCCCGCCCCGCCTCCCTTCGGACGCATCGCCCGTCCCCGCGGGCTGATAGCTCGGGACTAACTGCTGCTTTCCGTTTCCGATCAGATCCGCCCTGCCCATCCGCCGCAGCGCCTCGCGCAGCACGGGCCAGTTGTTAGGGTCGTGATAACGCAGGAACGCCTTGTGCAAACGGCGCTGCTTCAGTCCTTTCGGAATCGTCACTTCTTCGCTGTCGCGCGTGACCTTGCGCAGCGGGTTCTTCAGCGTGTGATACATCGCCGTCGCGGTCGCCATCGGTGACGGCAGGAACGCCTGCACCTGGTCGGCGCGGAAGCCGTTCTGCTTGAGCCACAACGCGAGCTCGAGCATGTCCGCATCCGTCGTGCCGGGGTGAGCGGCAATGAAATACGGAATGAGGTACTGCTCCTTGCCGGCCGCCTTGCTGTACTTGTCGAACAGCTCCTTGAACTTGTAATAAGACCCGACGCCGGGTTTCATCATCTTCGACAGCGGGCCTTCGCCGATCGCCTCGGGCGCGATCTTGAGATAGCCGCCGACGTGATGCTGGGCCAGCTCCTTCACGTACTCGGGCGACTCGACCGCGAGGTCGTAGCGCACGCCGCTCGCGATCAGGATCTTCTTCACGCCCGGCAGCGCGCGGGCTTTTCGATAGAGCTGGATCAGCGCGCTGTGATCGGTGTTGAGATTCGGGCAGATGCCGGGATACACGCAGCTCGGCTTGCGGCAGGCCTTCTCGATGTCGCGGCTCTTGCACGCGATGCGATACATGTTCGCGGTCGGACCGCCGAGATCGGAGATGACGCCGGTGAAGCCGGGCACGCTGTCGCGCACCTTCTCGATTTCCTTGAGCACGCTCTGCTCGGAGCGGCTCTGGATGATCCGGCCCTCGTGTTCGGTGATGCTGCAGAACGTGCAGCCGCCGAAACATCCGCGCTGGATCGAGATCGAGAACTTGATCATCTTGTACGCGGGAATTTCCTGCTGACCGTAGCTCGGATGCGGGACGCGCGCATACGGCAGCTCGTACACGTAATCCATGTCGCGTGTAGTCAGCGGAATCGGTGGCGGGTTCAGCCACACATCCAGATCACCGTGACGCTGCACGAGCGCGCGTGCGTTGCCGGGGTTCGCTTCGAGATGCAGGATGCGGCTGGCGTGGGCGTAGAGCACGGGATCGGCGGTCACGGCTTCGAACGACGGCATACGAATGACGCTGCGCTCGCGGTCTTCGGACTTCACGCGGCGCGCGAACTTCACGACGACTTCGTTTGACGGTGGCGCCTCGCCCGCGTCGACAGCCGCCGCCTGCTCGTTCGCCTTGCGGATCTCCGGCTCCATTGCATACGGATCGATGGGCGGGTTCAGCTTCCCGGGCGTATCCAGATGCGTCGAATCGATCTCGATGAAGTCATGCGACTTGCGCACGAACGCGGTGCCGCGCAAGTCATTGATGTCGCCTATCTTCTCGCCGGCCGCGATCCGGTGCGCGATCTCGCAGATCTGCCGCTCGGCGTTGCCGAAGACCAGCAGATCGGCCTTGGCGTCCAGCAGGATCGACCGGCGGATCTTCTCGCTCCAGTAGTCGAAGTGCGCGATGCGCCGCAGCGACGCTTCGATGCCACCGATGACGATGGGCACATCCTTGAACGCCTCGCGCGCGCGCTGCGCATACACGACGACGGAACGATCCGGCCGCTTGCCGCCCATGCCGCCCGGCGTATACGCATCATCGCTTCGAATCCGCTTGTCGGACGTGTAGCGATTCACCATCGAGTCCATGTTGCCGGCGGTGATGCCGAAGAACAGGTTCGGTTTGCCTAACTGCTTGAAGGGCTCGGCGCTCTGCCAGTCCGGTTGCGCGATGATGCCGACGCGAAAGCCCTGCGCCTCGAGCAGCCGGCCCATGATGGCCATGCCGAAACTCGGGTGGTCCACATACGCATCGCCGGTGACGATGATGACGTCGCAGGAATCCCAGCCTAACTGCTCCATCTCCGCGCGCGACATGGGCAGGAACGGCGCGACGCCGAAGCGTGAGGCCCAGTACTTGCGATAGGAGAAAAGATCTTTGGCGGCGGCGGACATCTGACAACTCCGTGGCGGGAATGGAGTTGGAGTCGCGCCATGTGGCCGCACGGGACGTGCATGCCAGGGGCTCGATTCGCGCCGGAACTTACGCCGGCCAACACCATGACTCGCCTGATTCAGGCACCCCCGGGCTCGGCCGTCCTTTCGGTCGGGCCTACTGCCAGGGGCTGGATGGCGCGCAGTTTAGGGGCGCCGGCCGGAATGTCAAAAAGCCCTTGCGGGGCGGCCCCAGGGAGCCCCTAAGCCGCATTTCACGCTGATTTTCCGCCCCATTGCGGGGCGAATGCGCGCGAGGTGAGGCAAATTCCGAGGTGGCGACACTATGAAGACGGCGGCTAACAAAAGACACAACAGGCCGCGGGGAGTGTCGATGTCTAACTATAAGAATATGTCCGCGGCATTCGCCCGCGCCGTGATCGTGTGCCTCGTGCTCGGCTGGATGACGCTGCCGGCGCAAGCGCAGGAGATTCCCGATTTCGGCTCGGGAGCCGCGAGCAGCATCATCGAAGACACGCCGGTGCGCGCACGGCCGGGTGAGCCGCCTGCCCCGCCACCACCCGAAGAAGGCGAGCAACCCTTCGACGAGATCGTCACCACAGGTCGACGGGTGGAGGAATTCACGCGCGAGTGGTCCGCGGTGCCCGGCATCGTGCATTCGGACAGCGCTGGTGTCATCGGCTTCGATCTGAAGGGCAAGAAGAAGCGCGAGGGCAACAAATCTGATCAGTACCTGATCAGCTACAACCACGTCGATCCCGATGGCACGGATGGACCGTTCCACCAGGGCAAGCTTCGATACCGCAACACGTTTGCTTCGTTCGCGTCGGGCTGGGCGTTCGAAGGCCAGGCTCAGCTAACCAAGCGCTGGGAAAAATACTTCGAGCAGTCCGCGCATCTCAACATCACCTTTCGCCCTTACGAACGGCTGGCCATGAACGTCGGTGCCGGATACGTGCGGCGCGATCGCGACTCGGCCGCGGTGCTCGAGGATCGCGACCTGCGCTTCTCGGTGCGACAGGCAATTCCGCAGACGACCCTCGCGTTTTCATTCGAATACCGGCTCGAAAACGACATCTCGAAAGAAGACGATTTCACGTTTGGCGCCGAATACGGAAGTTGGTCGATGACGCTGGGGAAACACGGCGTCGCGTCACTGAGCTACACGGCGAGTCTTCAGTCCGCTCCGTAGAAAACTGTGCGCGGCCGTGCCGTCATTGCCGCATCCGCTTGATCGGCGCGAAGACGCTGAGCATCAGCCAGCCTGGAAACGCGCGGCGCATCGTCGATGCGCCGCGCACCTGCAGCCGGCCGCTGCGGATTTCCTCGCGGATGGGACGGAGGCCGCGCCAGACTTCGGCGAGCGTGCGCACACGGGTCAGTACGCGGACGGTGGGCTCGAAGCCGGGATCCTTGAGACATACATCCACGTGCCCGCGTTGATGCACGAGCCAGAAGCGGCGTTGCTTCGGTGAATCGCTGAACTCGATCTCGATGACGGTGCGGCCAGCGGGCATGGCTGCGGTGTTCAAGCGCCGATGCATCGCCCACACCAGCCAGCCGGGATCGAGATCCGCGGGCCGGATGTCGCGCGCCCAGCGCTGGCCCCACTGGCCGATCGCCGCGACGACCGCGCGCAATTCTTCGCCGGCCTGCGTGAGTTGATAGTCGGAGCCGCGGGTGTGGGTGGTCGGGACGCGTTCGACGATGCCGGCGCGTTCGAGCGTGCGCAGGCGTTCCTTCAATAGTGTGGGTGACAGGCGCGGCACACCGCGGCGGATTTCATTGAAGCGGCGCGCGCCGGCCAGCAACTCGCGCACGACGAGCAACGTCCAGCGTTCCGCGAGCACCTCGGACGACAATGCGACAGGACAGAACTGGCCGAAGTCCTTGTGCATGGCGCGGAGCATTGCGCCGCGCGAGGCGGGCCGCAAGGCGGGCGACGGTCCAGATTCGTGACTAGCGGCGGCCGCGCCGGGGAGTGGAAACTCGCGTCCCGGAAGCCATTCAGGAGGTCCGTCATGCCGCATGAAAACCCCTCCCGCGTGTCGCGACGCGCGCTGTTGCTGGGTGGTTGCGCCGTGGCCACGGTGCATCAGCAGGCGGCCGGTGGGAACGCGCCTCGGCCGCGCACCGCGCGTCAGTTCGACTCGCAGCGTTTCATTGAAGAGTGCCGCGCCGCCATGGCGAGCGGAGTTGAAGCGCAAGCCCGCATCCAGGAATTGCTCAAGAAGGAGCTGACCGATCGCGATGCGGTGCTGGCGGGACTGGGGCCACCCACTCGCGGTGGTCTCAAGGCGCTGTATCGCTCGCCCGAACTAACTATCCTCAACATCGTGTGGTCGCCGCTCATGCAACTTCTGCCGCACGATCACAACATGTGGGCCTTGATCGGCATCTACTCCGGCCGCGAGGACAACATCTTCTGGAAGCGCGACGGCGCGGGGTTGACCGCCATCGGCGCGTCGGCCATCTCGGCGGGTGGCGTGGTGCCGCTGCCAAGCGACGTGATCCATTCGGTGAACAACCCGATCGAAAAGTTGACGGGGGCGATTCACGTATACGGCGGTGACTTCTTCGGCGTGCATCGCAGCGAGTGGGATCCGGAGACGCTCGCCGAGCGGAGCTGGAACATCGCCGACGCGGTGCGCAATTTCGAACGATCCAACGCGCGGTTCTTCAACGCCTGCGCGAGTTGAGTCAGCCCTTGGGTGGAAACTCCGGGTATTGCGGCAACAGATCACGGATCTCGTACCACGGTGCCTTTGACGCCGCGAAAATGTGCGCCTGCGGTGCGAGCGACGGCGTTTCGACCAGCGTCCCGTAGGTGACGTGCGCCATGGTCCCTTGCTGCACGATCGAATACAGCAGCGAGCCGCAGTTCTTGCAGTGGGCATCGTGGGTCATCACGTCGCCGTAGATGCGGATGTTTCCGCGGATCACTTTGAGTTTCGCGCGCTCGATGCCGCCGAAAGGTTTGAACGCCGAGCCGGTGGCGCGGCGGCATTGCGAGCAATGGCAGATGAGCGCGTAGGTGAACTCATCGGCGACGGTGTAGCG
>JAKFFF010000081.1:0-15895 GCA_036677145.1 Alcaligenaceae bacterium | reverse complement strand
CCGAACGCATGGACGCGTCCCGGAAGACACCGCTCTTTCGCAAAGAGCAATTGCAGCACCTCGCCCAGCGGTTACATGGCGAAATCAGTCTCGCCGTGCCGGTGTCATGGCAACTCATCGGCTATTTCCTGTTCGCGATACTCATCGTCGCGTTGATATTCCTTTCGACCGCTTCCTACGCGCGGGTTGAAGCGGTTTCCGGCGCCATCGCGCTCGACAAAGGCGTCATTTCGATCGTGCCCACACGCCCCGGAATCGTGACGCAACTGCTGGTGCGCGAAGGAATGCCGGTGAGCACGGGAGATCCCCTGCTGACGATTCGCTCCGAGGAAAATCTCGAGCGTGGTGATACGGCGCCGGAGCGCATCCTCACCGCGCTGGAAGCACAAGACCGGTCGTTTGAATTGCAGGCGGAGCTGCTCACGAACGCCGCAGCGGCCGATCAGGGGCGAATCACCGAGCAGGTTCGAGGAATGGCCGACGAACTCAGACGCCTGGACGAGCAGATAGCCGTGCAGCAGCGCCTCATCGAACTCTCCGGGAACCTGTTCCGGCGAGCGCAGGAAGTCGCAACCCAGGGATACATCAGCAAACACGACCGTGACTCGAGCGAGGCGGACATGCTCGCAAAGCGGCAGCAGCTCTACCAGTTGCAGCAGGGCCGCGCGGCGAAGGCGGCTGAGCTGCTGGCCGCACGCAACGCGATGTCGCAATCCGCAACCAACGCGGAAGCGCAAATCGCCAGCTTGTCTTCCAGTCGCGCGCAGGTGGCGCAACAGGTCGCGCAGGCGCGATCGGCACAGGGATATGCGCTGACTTCGCCGGTGGTCGGAACAGTGACCGCCCTCGCTGCGCGTGTCGGCCAGCCGGTTTCGTCGACGACGCCGGCCATGCTCGTCGTGCCGCACGACGCCCGGCCGCTCGCCGAGCTCCATGTGCCGAGCAGCGCCATCGGATTTCTCGCCGTCGGCCAGGATGTGCGTCTCGGCATCGACGCATTTCCATATGAGCGATTCGGTGTCGTGGAAGGCCGCATAGAGTCGATTGCGTCAGCGGCAGCGCTCAGGACGATGCCGGACGGAAAGGCCATGCCTATCTACATCGTCACCGTCTCCCTGCCAAAACCCTGGATAATGGGATTCGGCCACAAGCAGTCCTTGCTGGCCGGAATGACGCTTTCCGCGCGGATCGTCACTCGCCAGCAAACGCTGATGGAATGGCTCTTCGAGCCGCTGTTCGCAGTGAATCGGCGATGAGCGCCGATCTGCAGCTCGGCTTCTTTCGCCGCGGTCGAGTAAAACTCGAACGGCAAACGGAAGCGGCAGAATGCGGCCTCGCGTGCCTGGCGATGACCGCGGGCTTTCACGGTCTGCACGTGGATCTGGGCACTTTGCGCCGCAAGTTCGCAATCTCTTTGCGTGGCGCGCCTCTGCGCCTGTTGATCCGCATGGCGGAGCAGCTGGGCCTTTCCGCTCGCGCCGTCAAACTACCGCTGGAGGACCTGCGGCACCTGGCTCTGCCGGCGGTCCTTCACTGGGACATGGATCACTACGTCGTGCTGGAAGTAGCGAACTCGCGGCGCGCCCTGGTTCACGATCCGGCAGGAACTTCCCGATGGTTGCCCATAGCGGAGGTATCGAAGCATTTCACCGGCGTCGCTCTGGAGCTGCGGCCCGCCGAGAATTTCGAGACGGGAAAATTCCGCGAACGGCTGAAGCTGCGCCAGCTGTGGCGCCGCCTCACGGGAATGAAGCGGGCGGTGCTGCAGATCGTCGTGCTCACATTGCTCATGCAAGGCTTCGTACTCGCGTCGCCGTATTACATGCAGATCGCGCTCGACAGCGTGTTGCCGGCAGGGGACCACGATCTGCTGACCGTGCTCGCACTCGGCTTCGGTCTCTTCACCCTCGTGAATGTCATTTCGTCACTGCTCAGATCCTTCGTGCTGCTCTCCGCGGGCACGACCCTGAGTTTCGGAATCGCCACGAATATCGCCCGCCGGTTGTTCCGTCTGCCCGTCTCCTGGTTCGAGAAGCGCCACGTGGGCGACATCCTCTCGCGCTTCCAGGCGGTCGGTCCGATACAACAAGCCCTGACGCAGGGAATGATCGGCGCGCTGATCGACGGCACCTTCGCCGTCTTTACCGTCGCGGTACTCTTCGTCTACAGCGTGCCCCTGGCGATGCTCGCGATCCTGGCCTGCGCGCTTTACCTGCTGGTGCGCCTCATCACCTTTCCGCTGCAGCGCGAAGCCCAGGAGGCATCGATCGTCGCCGCGTCAAAAGAACAGTCGACGATCATCGAAACGCTGCGCGGCATCGTGACGCTGCGCTTGTTCAACAAGGAAACGGAGCGGCACGCGGTCTGGCAATCGACACTTACCGCGTCCATGAACGCCGGCATCGGGCTTGCCCGCATCGGCATCTGGCAGTCCGTCGCCAACGGCACGATCTTCGGGCTCGAAACGATCATCTCGACCTGGCTCGCGGTCGGATTCGTGATGGAAGGCGGATTCAGCGTCGGAATGTTGTTCGCCTTCGCCGCCTACAAATCGCAATTCCTGTCGCGAGCGTCCTCGCTTCTCGATCAGATCATCGCCTTCAGGATGCTGGGTCTGCACCTCGAAAGGCTCTCCGACATAGCGCTGACGCCGCAGGACCCGTCGTTCGAGCAGGCCGGCGCCCATTCGAAGCCACTCACCGGCCGGATCGAACTGCGCGATGTTTCTTTCCGGTACGGGGAAGGCGAGCCGAGCGTGTTGAGCGCGGTGAACCTCGTCGTGGACCCGGGCGACTACGTCGCGATCGCCGGACCATCCGGAGAAGGAAAATCGACGCTGTTGAAAATCATCCTCGGCTTGCTCGAACCCGATAGCGGTGATCTGCTCATCGACGGCACGCCTGCCCGCAATTTCGGATACGCAAACTATCGTCAGCAGGTAGGGGCGGTGCTGCAGGACGATCACCTGTTCGCCGGATCCATCGCGGACAACATCGCATTGTTCGAAGACGGTCCCGACATGGAGAGGATCGAAGCCGCGGCAACCACGGCGGCGATCCACGACGACATTTCGAAGATGCCGATGGGGTACGACTCGCTGGTCGGAGAGATGGGTTCGGCGCTATCGGGGGGTCAGAAGCAGCGCATATTGCTGGCGCGAGCCCTGTATCGCCGGCCGCGGTTGCTGGTGATCGACGAAGGGACTTCGCACATCGATGTCGTCCGCGAGCAGCAGATCAACGACGCAATCGCCGCAATGGGAATCACGCGTATCGTCGTCGCGCACCGTCCGCAGACGATCGCGTCAGCCCGCAGGGTTCTCGAGTTGAAAGACGGCAAGCTGCGGAACGCCGGGACCTAGGTCCACAACGCTTCTCACTTCCTCGCCGGATCCACGCCCAGCAGATTGACCACGATCTTCGGCTCGTCCACCACCGTGACCTCGAGGCGCGCGCGGCCGATGTTCACGTGAACTGGATCGTTTGGCGACCTCGGGCGGTTCGATACGAACGCCATGTTGGGCCCGTTCGGATTGGCGCCGACGTCCTTGAGTGTCAATCCGAACAGTTGCAGCAGCTTTTGCGCATCGATCCGGCGGACGTAGTTGAACCGCTGGCACATGTCATTCGAAGGCGTCGTGCCGAGATACTGCGAAATGAAATAGTGTTCCTTGCGATAGTCCGGGGACGTCTCATGTTCGAGCATTTCCTTGACGAATACCTGGACGCGGCATCCGTCCATGACGGTGACTTCATTCGGCGCGAGCGTGCGGCGAAAGTATTCATGGCGGCTGCCGCCCCTGATATCCCGGTTTCCGACGTCCGAATTGGGCAGCAAGAGTGTCACGCCATCGGCAGGCGCGAAAAGGGTCACGTCCTTGCTGACACGACTAACTGTTGTGACAGTGCGTACTGGCGGCGGTGGCGGCGACGTCGATGCCGTGGCCCGGATGGGAGCTGAATTCGCCGCCGAGCCGTACTCGGGCGTTCCTTCCGGCGAGATCCGCACCCGCTTGGTGAAGCTGTTGTTGTTCTCGTTGCTCTCGCGCACGCGATTTTCCCAATCGATCGTCGCGGTGACGGTGGCTTCCGCGCCGTGCCCGAGTCCGATCAATCCCAGCGTGAATCCGCCGGTCGACTGCTCTGTGTTGCCGGGCGGAATCGAGAATCGGTAGTAACTGTTGCCATCGAACTTCTTGCCATCCGACTCCACGCGAATCAGGAAGTCGGCGCCCGTCGCGCCGGTGGAGGCATTCCGATATTTCACCTTCAGATACGGACCGTCGTGCACGATGTCGGTGATGACCAGATCCGGGAGTGGCCCTCCATCCGTGTGACTCGCACGCGGAGGCAGCACTTTTCTCCCATTGCGATAGCGGTCGAGCTGGCGCCAATAAGAGTTGTTGTCCTCGCGAGATTCGTTCACGGTGTTTGCGGTATCGAGCGTGACCGAGAACATCGCGGAGAACTCCGCGAGATCGGTGATGCCGAAGTCCGCGAGCGGAATGCGCCGTTCAATCGTGGCGCGAAAATCACGCGGCGCCTCGATCTGGATTTCCTTGCCGCGATCGGTGCGAGTCTTGCCCATCGCCTTGGCGTGTACGTTCACGGTGATCGTGCCGTACGCGCGGCCCTGGCCCTGGTTCTGGATCTCCAGCACCACCAGGTCGCCCTCATCGCGCAGATCGCTGACGATCAGATCGGGGCGGTCATCGCGCTCGACCTGGCTCAACGCATCGGATGCGAAGAGAGCGCCGCATGCCTGCAGCAGAATGTTGGCGATCGCGCCGCGCTTCATGCCTGCGCTCGCCTCGCTGCGCTAGTTGCGCGGCGCACCGTACAACGTGTGAATGCCCTTGTCGTATGCGAGCACCCATTCGCCAATCGAATTCTGATCGACGACCACGGAGCCCATGGCGCCCAGCGTCCGGTCGCCCTGCGTATCCGCGCGATCGGAGAACACCTGCTTGCCTTCCGCGTTGTAGATGCTGACGACGTTTTTCGCCAGCGCCTTGCTCGTCGGGACGAAGCGCCCCGTGGCCACCGCCCATTCCGAATAGGCAATCAGGATGAAGTCGGTGCCGGCGATCTGCGCCAGCTTCTGCGCGACATCCTGGTCCACTTCCGCTTTGATGAGTTGTTTGCGGTCCTTGGAAAACAGCGGCATGGTCTTTCCGTCGAACACCGGCAGGCCGACTTCGCGCCGCTCGCCGGCGAGAACCTGAAATTCGTCCTTGCCGGCAAACGTTCCCGCGTTCACGACGGTCCAGTCCTTCGCCAGCAGTGTTTCGATTCCGCCGACCATCTGATTGAGCCGGGTGCCCATCAGCTCCGACGCGTTGGCGGTGTTCCAGCCCTGCAGCGAGCCGCCGTAGTTGTTAGCGGATACGGACACGACCGCGATCGATTTGCCCTTGTTCTGCAGCGCCAATGTGCCGATGGTTCCGCCGGCGAAAGCGGCCGGGGCAGTGGCGAAAAGCAGCACGGAGAGTACGGAAAGGCATCGCGACAGTTTGCGCATGTTCGAATCCCTGAATGATGGCGGCAGAAATGCTCGCGAAGCATAGGGGTTCGGGATCACCGGTAGTTTGCGCCAGCTCACATTCTCTCGGGCCCGGCATTCAGTAATAGCGCCGCCACTCGAAAACCAGCCGCACGCCGAGCGAATACACGGGATCCAGGTTCACCCCAGGGGCGCCGGGTGGATAGGCCACCCCTCGTTGCCGGGACGCCCGGGCTAGCGCGAGCAGGGATCGCGTGATCGTCATCGGAGGCTTTCCTCTGGTCGACCGTCCGAGACTATCTGCTTGTCGAGACCGGCTGCCATGGCACCAAAGGCGCAGTCCGGGACGCCTGCCAGTGACATTGCCGCCGCGCCCGCGGCAACGAGTTAGGATGGCCCGCGATGACGCTCGTCTCCGCATTACACGCGCTCGGCGGCGGACTCCTGATCGGAGCCGGCGCGGCCGCATTGCTGCTGCTCAACGGAAAAATCGCGGGCGTCAGCGGAATTCTCGCGAATGTCGTCGAGCGGCACGCGGGCGAGCAGGGCTGGCGAATTGCTTTCATCGCCGGTCTCGCGCTCCCCGCCCTCGCCTTGGGTGTAGGCAATCCGCAGCTGCCCGCGAACTGGGTTCTCGCGCTCATCTCGGGATTGTTAGTCGGGATCGGGACCCGCCTCGGCAGTGGATGCACGAGCGGGCACGGTGTCTGCGGCCTCGCGAATCTTTCACCGCGTTCGCTCGCGGCCACACTCGTCTTCATGTCGACCGCGGTCGCGACGGTGTTCATCGCGCGGCACGGAGTCTCGCCATGAAATTCCTGACGGCACTCATCGCCGGTGCGCTGTTCGGCGCCGGGCTCCTGATCTCCGGCATGACGAACCCGGCCAACGTGCTCGGCTTTCTCGACATCTTTGGAAACTGGCGGCCAGAGCTCGCGTTCGTGATGGGCGGAGCGGCGCTCGCGGCGGCGCCGGCGTTTTTCTACGTGCGCCGCAAGCAACGCAGCCTGCTGGGTGAGTCCGTTTCCCTGCCCGATCGCACGCGAATCAACACGCGGCTGCTGCTGGGCGCCGGCATCTTCGGCGTCGGTTGGGGACTGAGCGGCATCTGCCCCGGGCCCGGCCTCGTGTTGCTCACCAGCGGCTCGTCCGTCGCGTGGATATTCATCGCGGCGGTCTGCGTCGGCCTGGTTCTCGCCGCACCCCGCGGCCCGGCTGACTGATTTCGATCTGGAACGGCGATTCCCAAAAACACAAGCTGTTGACATCCAGCCGTCACAGAACACAACATCTAGTCGTGCATCGGTTCGCGCGAAAGCGCGATGAAAAGGGAATGCGGTCCAAAACCGCAGCTGCCCCCGCAACTGTAGGCCGCGAGCGATTCGTCATCTGTACGCCACTGAAGGCTCATGCCTTCGGGAAGGCCGGACGAAACGCGACTGAGCGGTGAGCCAGGAGACCTGCCGGGCACACTTTGATCTTCTGATCGGACGGGGTGTTCCGGCAGCAGCGTTGGTGTTCTGCCTTCCGCAGAGCCGCGCCGCTTCCGCCGCCCCACAAATGGAGTAGCGGAATGGCAAGTCAAACGGTCTCGGCGGCACGCGCCAAGCTCGCACGCGATGCTCAGCAACAAGCCAAGCAGATCTTGAATGCGGCGCCGGTTACCCCGGGCGTGGATTCTCCGAAGGCCGCGCGCGCGGCCATCAAGGTCGAGATCGATCCGGCGCGCGAGTCGCTGCTCACGAATTTCGGCCGCGCGACGCTGGTCGATCGCTATCTACTGCCCGGCGAAACCACCCAGGACCTGTTTGCGCGCGTCGCGCGCGCCTACGCCGACGACGCGGCGCACGCGCAGCGGCTCTACGATTACATGTCGAAGCTGTGGTTCATGCCCGCGACGCCGATCCTTTCCAACGGCGGCACCGAGCGCGGCCTGCCCATTTCCTGCTTTCTGAATGCGGTCGAGGACAATCTCGATGGCATCGTCGACACCTGGACTGAAAACGTGTGGCTGGCCTCGAATGGCGGCGGCATCGGCACGTACTGGGGCGGTGTGCGTTCGATCGGCGAGACGGTGAAGGGCTGTGGCCAGACCTCGGGAATCATTCCGTTCGTACGCGTGATGGATTCACTGACGCTCGCGATCTCGCAGGGCTCGCTGCGGCGCGGCTCGGCGGCGGTGTACCTCGACGTGCACCACCCGGAGATCGAGGAGTTCATCGAGATCCGCAAGCCTTCGGGGGACTTCAACCGCAAGAGCCTGAACCTGCACCACGGCATCAGCATCACCGACGAATTCATGCAGGCGGTGCGCGACGATCTGCCATTCGCGCTGCGCAGCCCGAAGGACGGCAAGGTGCTGAGAACGGTCAATGCGCGTCAGCTGTGGCAGAAGATCCTGGAGACACGTCTGCAGACCGGCGAGCCCTATCTACTGTTCAGCGACACGGCGAACAACCAGCTCGCGCCGCATCAGAAGGAGCTGGGCCTCAAGGTGCGCCAGTCGAACCTGTGCAGCGAGATCCTGCTGGCGACGGGCCGCGACCATCGGGGCGAGGCGCGCACCGCGGTGTGTTGCCTTTCGTCGGTGAATTTCGAGACCTGGGATGAATGGAGCGGCGATTCGCGTTTCATCGAAGACGTGTTGCGCATGCTGGACAACGTCCTGCAGGATTTCATCGACAACGCGCCGGATTCCATGAACACCGCGCGGTACTCGGCGATGCGGGAGCGTTCGGTGGGGCTCGGTGCGATGGGCTTTCATTCGTACCTGCAGAACAGCGGCATCCCGTTCGAGAGCGCGCTGGCGCGGGCCGCGAACCTGCGCATGTTCAAGCATTTGCGTCGCGCGGCGGACGCCGCCTCGCAGGTGCTTGCCGGTGAACGCGGCGCCTGCCCCGATGCGGCGGAGCGCGGAGTGCAGGAGCGATTCAGCCACAAGCTGGCGATCGCGCCGACCGCGAGCATCTCCGTCATCTGCGGCGGCACCAGCGCCTGCATCGAGCCGATTCCCGCGAACGTGTACACGCACAAGACGCTCTCGGGCTCGTTCAGCGTGCGCAATCCCGCGCTCACGAAGGTGCTCGCGGGCAAAGGCATCAACACCGAAGACACCTGGCAATCGATTCTCGCGCACGAGGGTTCGGTGCAGCACATCGATGAGCTCAGCGAGGACGAGAAGGCCGTGTTCCGCACGGCGTTCGAGATCGACCAGCGCTGGGTGGTCGAGCTCGCGGCCGATCGCGCGCCGCTCATCTGCCAGGGCCAGTCGCTGAATCTCTATCTGCGCAGCGACATCCACAAATGGGACCTGCTGATGCTGCACTGGACCGCGTGGGAACGTGGCGTGAAGAGCCTGTACTACTGCCGTTCGAAGAGCGTGCAGCGCGCCGGCTTTGCGGGCGTCGAGGCCGACAACACGCGTGCGTGGCCGCAGAAGCCGCTCGCCTCTGAAACCGATGAAGCCAAATACGACGAGTGCCTGTCATGCCAGTAAATGGTTGGTGCCGGGTGGGGGAAGTGGGGGAAACGACCCTGACCGACCTCAGTACCGACATCGCGTCTTCCCCCACTTCCCCCACCCGGCACCAACACATGCAAATCGAGCTCATCAACAAACCCGGATTGCTCACGCCGTCGAAGTCGTACAAGCCGTTTCGTTATCCCTGGGCGATCGAATACTGGCGCCGTCAGCAGCAGATCCACTGGATGCCGGAGGAGATTCCGCTCGGCGAGGACTGCAAGGACTGGGCGAACCGCATCACCGACGCTGAGCGCAACCTGCTTACCCAGGTGTTCCGCTTCTTCACGCAGTCGGACGTCGAGGTGCAGGACAACTACATGGAGCGTTATGCGCGCGTGTTCCGTCCCACCGAGATCAAGATGATGCTCGCGGCGTTCGCGAACATGGAGACCGTGCACATCGCCGCCTACGCGCTGCTGCTCGAGACGCTCGGCATGCCAGACTCCGAGTTCACCGCGTTCATGGACTACTCGGCCATGCGCGACAAACACGACTATCTACAGGGCTTCGGCGTCGAGACCGACGCCGATGTGCTGCGTACGCTCGCGATGTTCGGCGGGTTCACCGAAGGCCTGCAGTTGTTCGCGAGTTTCGCGATCCTGCTGAACTTCCCGCGGCACAACAAGATGCGCGGCATGGGGCAGGTGGTGTCGTGGAGCGTGCGCGACGAAACGCTGCACTGCGAAGGCATCATCCGACTGTTCCACACGTTCGCGCAGGAGACCGGCGCGTTGTCGCAGACCGTCAAGGACGACATCGTCGAGTGCGCGCGCACGGTGGTGAAACTCGAGGATCGCTTCGTCGATCTCGCGTTCGAAATGGGTCCGGTGGAAGGACTGGCCGCGGCGGAAGTGAAACAGTACATCCGCTACATCGCCGACTGGCGCCTGAAGCAGTTAGGCCTGCCGCAGCTCTTCGGTGTCAAGGAGCATCCGCTGCCCTGGCTCACCGCGATGCTGAACGGAGTCGAGCACGCCAACTTCTTCGAGACGCGCGCGACGGAGTACGCGAAAGCCGCCACCGGCGGCGCCTGGCACGGTCACGAAGGCGCGTGGGGATTGTTCGACCGGAGAGTCGCGCGGCGCGGGCAGCTCGACCTCATCGGCGGCCGGGACGCCAACTGAGCGCACGTAATTCGAATCTATTGCCGGCAGAGATGGGGTCCGAGCGGGTTCGCGCATCGCGCCAGCCGTTCGACGACGATGGATTCGTGGTCGCCGCAAGGCTCCTGGCACGCGCCGTTGATGCGGATCGAGACTCCGTACTGCTCGTATAGATATTTCGTGACGGGCTCGCGCAGCGAGTACGGATCGAATATCCGCGGCGCATGTATCGGGCCGGCAACTCTCACGTCGTAGTAGGGCGAAGACATCCAGGGCATCGCGCCACCGAATATTTCGAACTGATCCACACCGTAGATCAGCGCCACGAGATCCTTGATGTTGATGCGGTGAATCTCGACGTGATCGCCGCTCGCATCCACGCGGACGGATCCGGACTCGCGGCTGGATTCGCGCATCACGATGTCCGCGAAGTGCAGTGCACGAGTGTCGATCTCCAACGCGGCCTGGCGCTGTTGGCGATCGTCCAGTGCACCCGCCAGGAACGGCATCGACAACGAGAGGGCGGCCGCTGCCGTCAGTGCAACGGTCTTGAAGAATCCGGGCGCCGCCGGCCTGTCTTCCCAGTTGACGGCGGAGCGGGCCTCTTCCGCCAGCCGTTGATACCGCGCACGACGCAATGCACGGCGAATTTGCAAAAGGCAAAACGCCGAGATGACCAGCCCCGCAAACAGGGCGACGAGCAGGATGTAGTTCGGCGCTGAAAAAGTCCGCGCGGGCGCTGCTAGTTGCAGCAGCTGGGCCGACGCGTTCGTGAGTGCAGCCGGCGGCGGAATCGCACTGTGCCGCACCGGAAATCCGTACCACTCGCCGAGTGCATACAGCAGCGCGAACGGCACCACGAACTTGAGTGCGGCAACTCGCCAGAGCCAGGTCCGCAGGAGCGCGGAATTCCCTTGCAACATCGCCGCGAGCAGCCAGGCGACGAAGTAGAAGGCGATGGATTGCCAGAGATGGTCAACGAGGCGTGCGAGCATGCGTTGCCCAGGAAATCCTTTCGATTCCGCTCTACTACAACTGGGGCTTAATCTATGACATGTGTAGGAGTGAATGCAAGCAGGCCGCCGCAATCTTGGATACGGGTCGAACGCCGAGGACTAGGAGCCGGCTTCGGCCACGGACTGCGGCGCCTGCGGATCCCCATTTCGCCGACCGCGAAACTCCGATACGCGATTGCGGCCGGCCAGTTTTGCGGCATACATCGCGGCATCCGCGGCCTCGAAAAATTTCTCCGGGCTCGCGAATTCGTCGAGCGTCAGGCTCGCATGACCCACGGAGATCGTGATCGCGAGTTCGCCAGCGAGCGATGCCTGCACGGCGGCGCGCAGACGCTCCGCCACCAGAGCCGCGGCGGAGGCGTCCGTGCCGGGCAGGATCACGCAGAACTCCTCGCCGCCGTAGCGGCAGGCGACAAACGGCTTGCGGGCATGTTTTCGCAGCGCCACGCCTAACAACTTGATCGCTTCGTCACCCTGCGAATGTCCGTGGCGGTCGTTGTATTGCTTGAAGTGATCGATGTCGAGCACCAGCAGCGAAAGCGGCTGGCCGGACTGGCGGGCGGCATTGAACTCGGCCGGCAGCTTGTCATTGAACAGCCGCCGGTTCCCCAACAAGGTGAGTGGATCGGTGCGGCTCTGCTGTTGCAGCTCGCTCATGCGGCTGGACAGCGTCATCGACAGCAAAATCATCTCGAGCAGCGAGCCGACCTGCCAACTGTGCTGGGTCATGAAGGTGTGCGGAAGCACGCCGAAGTTTTTCAGCAGGAAAATGATCGAACCGGCGAGGAATGCACTCCACGCGACGACGAAGAAGCGCGCCGGGCGCGAACCGGCCAGCAGGCTGACTACTCCCAGCGTGATCAGGAAGAGCACTGAGATCAGGATCAGGAACGTGACGGGTTTGACGAGCACCGAGTACGCGAGCACGGGAACCAGCGCCACCGCGATGGCGGCGGCGAACTGCAGCAGGCGCGCGACGAAGAACAGTCGCGGTGTGTAGTCGCGCGAGCGCAGGATCGTGATTGAAAACTGCAGCGCCGCGATCAGCGAGACATTCAGCAACACCAGCAGGCAGGTGTTGGCCCAGCGCGGACTGTCGGGCCAGAGGTACTGGAATGCGAAGCCCGTGTTCACGCTCATGTACAAACCAAAAGCGGCCACGTAGGCGAAATACGCCAGGAACGCGTTGTCGCGCACCGCGACGAACACCAGGCCGCTCCACACGAGCAACATCAGCACGCAGCCGAAGTACAGGCCGTAGGCGATCTGCTCGCGGCTCAACGTCTCCGCGAGTTCGATCGGATCGAGCAGCGACAGGTTGATGTCGATCGGTCCCTGGGATGCGAATCGCAGGTAGAACGTGCTGTCCGCGCCCGCCGGAACGTCGAGCGGAAAAAGGAAATCACGATGCGCCACGGCGCGCGTGTCGAAGTTGCGGCGATCGCCGGTCGCAAGTTCATGCCAGCCGCCGCGGGGATCGGCGCTGAAAAGGGTGACGTAGTCGATGAGTGGATAGCCCTGACGCAGGAAGATCTGGCGCGGCTCAGGCGCCGGATTGCGCAGGGTGAACCTGACCCACCAGGCCGACGAGGTGAATCCCACGTTCGCGCTGGCGAGCGTCGCGCGCTTGAATTCCGCGGCCGGCGGGCCCGCGCTCACATCATCGATGTCCAGCTTGCCGCCGGGATCCTCGAGTAGTTCGACGTCGCCGCTGAAGCGCTCGACGCGCAATCCTTGTGCGGGAATGGTGGTGGTGTGCGGTGCGCCAAATGCGAAGCCCGTCACCAAACAAACAACCAGCGGCAGGCCTGTCAACCATGCAATTGAAACTTTCCCCTGCCTGTACACAATCGCGGTCCTTCGACGAATTTGTTAGTTCGCGAAGTATGCGTCAGATCGGACAGGGAGTAACGCGATGCGACTGATACTGAGATGGATCTTGGGCGCGGCCTTGGCCGTTGGATTGGGCGCCTTCGGACTGTACGCCTGGTTCGTGTTGTGGCCAGTACACACCATGCCGGCGCTCGAACCGGTGGACGAATACGTCTGGCTGGACCAGGGATGGGGCGAGGGTCAGGACGCGCCGCTGCGGCAGCGCTACTACTACACCGCGCAGGGAACCTCGATGCCGCAGGGCGCCTCCGAGGGCGCCGTGCGATACGCCTGGTTCGTCAACCTGGAGCTGCCACTGTCGCGCCAGCGATTCGCGGACCCCGAACACATGCGCAAATACCGGTTCCTGGTCGACCCGGCGCCGAGCCCGGCGAATCCCGACCAGCTACCCATCGGGTTCACGCGTCACTTCGATGCGCGCATCGGCGAGTACGTCCTCGACATCACCTGCGCGGCCTGCCACACGGGTGAAATTCATTTCACGAAAGACGGCAAGACGCGCGCGATCCGTATCGATGGCGGACAGGCCATGCATGCCTTCACCGACATGTCGCGCGGCAGCTTCGCACCCGTGCTCGCCGCCTCGCTCATCGGCACGTCCGCGAACCCCTGGAAGTTCGATCGCTTCGCGCGGAAGGTGCTGGGCGAGCGTTATCCGGAAGGCAAGCCGCAGCTAAAGGCGGCGATGCGCGCGACGATCAAGGCCATGCTGGGCAGCGGCCAGAACAACCCGTTGCGCAAACTGTATCCCGTGCACGAGGGCTTCGGGCGCACCGACGCGCTCGGCCGCATCGGCAACACGGCGTTCGGCGATCACCTGTCCAAGGCTAACTACCAGGTCGGCGATGCGCCGGTGAGTTATCCGTACGTGTGGAACATCTGGAAGTTCGACTGGGTGCAATACAATGGCTCGGTTTCCCAGCCGCTGGCGCGCAACGTGGGCGAGGCACTGGGCGTCGGCGCCATCGCGCCGCTGCGCACCGCGATGGGCGCGCCGCTGCCCGCCGCCGAGCGTTACCGCAGCTCGGTTGATATTGCCGGTCTCACACGTATCGAACACACGCTGCAGATGCTGAAGCCGCCACGCTGGCCGGAGGAAATCCTCGGCGCCGTCGATCAGGAAAAGGCCGCGCGCGGCGAGAAGCTGTTCGAGCAGCGTTGCCGGGAATGTCACGGGCCGCACATCGCGGAGCCAGCGCGGGCGCGCGCCAGCGCGCCGCTCAAGCCTTCGAACGATCTCGTCTGGCGCATCGAGGTGATCCCGCTCGAGCACATCGGCACCGACCCGTCGGCGGCGCAGGGATTCATCGAGCGCCGCTACGACATTTCCGCCACCGGTCTTGCGAACGCGGATCTCGCCGATGCGCTGCGGCCGCTGCTGAACCGCGATCTCGCACGCGACGTACGCTTCCGACTGACCGAAGTTGTGCGTCTGCGAACCGAAGCCAAAGCGCCCGTGGATTCGCTCGCGCCGCTGCTGAGCGCCTATCCGGACCCGGACGCTTCCGCAACATCCGTCATTCCCGCGGACTCTTTCCGGGCGATCGACGCGGCGATCGTCTCGCTCGGCATCGCGCCGCAAATCCCGGACGCAGCCTCGCGGCCCGAGGACTGGCTGGAATGCGACGTCGACTGTCACGTCGTGCATCTGCTTTGGGATGTGCGCAATGGAGAAGAAGGCATCAAACGCACGCTCGCGAAACTCGACCCCAGGAGTCTCTCCGAAGGCTTCGCGCTCAACCTCGTCGGCATCATGATCAAGAACCGCTTCTACGCCGACAACGGAATCGACTACGCGACGCAGCAATGCCTCGAAGGTTTCGGCGCGCTCGATCTGCCGCAGGAAATCCGCGGCTACAAGCCCCGGCCGCTCGAAGGTGTATGGGCGACGCCGCCATTCCTGCACAACGGCTCGGTGCCCTCGCTCTACCAGATGCTGCTTCCGCCCGACAAACGCACCAAGCGATTCTTCGTCGGGCGCCGCGACTTTGATCCCAAGCATGTTGGCTACGTGATCGAACCTGACGCGGAGGGCGAAGACGACGGCTTCTGGCTCGATACCAGCATCAAGGGCAACTACAACATCGGCCATGCCTTCGCGGCCGATGCGGCGACCTGGCGGAAACATCTGTCGGACCCGAAAGAGAATCCACTTCCGCACGGAGTGATCGGACCCGAATTCACCGATGACGAGCGATTCGCGATCATCGAGTACCTGAAAGTCCATCGCGACCCGCCGACGCCTCCTGACTACCAGCCGCCGCAGTGCAAGTTGTCGGGAGAAACCTTGTGAGCGGCGACGCTCCGGATTTCACTGACGATTTCGCCGCGGTCGAACAGGCCGAGCTCGAATGGATACGGCGCCGCCGCGCGGTAACGGGCCTGGTGCATGCCGACGCGCCGCTCGCGGGCCTGGCACTTTCGGGCGGCGGAATCCGTTCGGCCGCTTTCAACATGGGCGTGCTCCAGGCGCTCGCGCGGCGCGGTCTGCTCGAACGGTTCGACTACGTGTCGTCGGTTTCCGGCGGTGGCTACATCGCATCCTGTCTCACCTGGCTGCGCGCGCACGTTCCGGCCAGTTCCGTGCAGCGGCTGGGCGCGATACCCCTGGCCAGCGGCACGGGCACGGTGCTCGACTGGCTGCGGGCGCACGGGCGTTATCTCATCAGCGGCCCGGGTCTCTCGGGCTGGACGCTGGGTGCGAGCATTCTCGCCGGCACGCTGCTGAATCTCTTCGTCCTGCTGCCGTTCCTGCTGCTGCTCATCGGCATCGCGTCGGGCGACTGGTTCACCTTCGCGTTTCCGCAGCAGTTGCGCCTCCCGGGCGCGAGCGCGGTCGTCGCACACGATGGTTTCTA
>JAKFFF010000080.1:0-47295 GCA_036677145.1 Alcaligenaceae bacterium | reverse complement strand
GACCAGCGAAGGGTGAATGCGACGCCAGCTGCCAATCGACCGCCTTGAAGGTCTGCTCGATACGGGCAATGGCCTCACGTCGGCTCAGGCCGCCGAGAGGAGCGGGCGTTACGGCGCGAACGACATCGTCGACGTCCCTCCCGGCGCGTGGCGGGAGCTGGCGCGGGATACTTTGCGCGATCCGATGTTGTGGTTCCTCGTGGGCACGTCGGCCCTGTTTGCGTTCCTGGGTGATCACGTCGAAGCGATCATTCTCGCGATCGCGGTGGTGCCGATCATCGGCATGGATGCCTATCTGCACCGCCGGACCCAGGCATCGACTCGCGGACTCTCGACCCGCCTGGCGGTCACCGCGAATGTCCTGCGTGATGGCGTCATCGTCGAGCTGCCGGCGCGCGAACTCGTGCCGGGCGATCTGGTGGAGGTCCGGAGCGGCGAGGCATTCCCCGCGGATGGTTTGATCGTCGAAGCCGAGAACGTCCAGGTCGACGAGTCCGCGCTGACGGGCGAGTCCCTTCCGGTGCGCAAGCAGGTCTATCTACCGGCGGACGAGCGGGAGCCAGCCGCGGATGAGGTCCATTGGGGTTCCGCCGGCACACGCCTTCTCACCGGACGCGCTCGTGTGCGCATCGCGTACACCGGCGCGGAAACCCTGTACGGAGAAATCGTGCGGCTCGCCCTGCAGGGCAGTCATGCGCGCACGCCGCTGCAGGCGGCGGTCGGACGGCTGGTGTCCGTTTTGCTGATTGCCGCGTTGCTCGCCTGCGTGGCGCTCGCGATCATCCGGCTCTACCAGGGTTATGGGATCGTCGATGCCTTGTTGAGCGCGGTTACGCTCGCGGTCGCCGCACTTCCGGAAGAGTTTCCAGTGGTCTTCACCTTCTTCCTCGGCGCCGGCGTCTATCGCCTCGCCAAGCGTCAGGCGCTGGTCCGCCGCGCGGTGGCGGTCGAGAACATCGGCCGCGTCACCTGCATCTGTTCCGACAAGACGGGGACGATGACGGAAGGGCGCTTGCTGCTCGAGCACCGCGACTTCGCTCCCGGAACTTCGGAAGCCACGCTGCTCCAAACGGCGGTGCTCGCGTCGCGTGCCGACAGCGCCGATCCGATGGATGCGGCGCTGATGGAGTCGGCAGGAGGCATTCCCGCGAATGCCGGCGAGCGCATGCGGACTTTTCCCTTCACGGAAGCGCGGCGCTGCGAATCCGCGCTCTGGAAACGCGGCCCGGATGATTTCCTTGCGGTGGTCAAAGGCGCGCCCGAAACCGTGCTCGCCCGTGTGACGCTGCCCGAGGCAGTGCGCGCCGACTGGCTTTCCAAAGTCGCGCAGTACGCGGCCGACGGGCACAAAGTGATCGCATGCGCGAGCCGCCGCTTCGACGCTGCGCCGGGTGACGAAGAACCTCAGGACGGATTCACCTTCGCGGGGCTGCTCGCGTTCGAAGATCCCGTGCGCGAAGGCGTGCGCGAGGCGGTGCAATCCTGCATCGACGCGGGAATCAGGGTGATCATGATCACGGGCGATCATCCGGGCACCGCGGGCGCGATCGCGCGCGAAGTGGGTCTTGGCGGCGGCCAGCCCCGCGTGATGGGGATGGACGAGCTCGCACATGAAGGAGCGCTGTCCGCCGAGCGGCTCGCGGAGGTGGACGTCGTCGCACGGGCGGTGCCGGCGCAGAAACTGCAGCTCGTGCAGACACTTCAGGGTCAAGGCGAAATCGTGGCGGTAACGGGCGACGGCGTGAACGACGTGCCTGCGCTCCAGGCCGCCGACATCGGCATCGCGATGGGCGAGCGTGGTACGCGCAGCGCGCGCGAAGTCGCCGCGATCGTGCTCCTCGACGACAACTTCCGCACCATAGTCGGCGCCATTGCCGAGGGCCGGCAGCTGTTCCGCAACCTGCAGCTGTGTTTCGCCTATCTGCTCATGGTGCACATCCCGCTGGTGCTGAGCGCGGCGATCGTGCCGCTAGCCGGCTATCCACTGTTGTTCCTGCCGATTCACATCGTCTGGCTGGAGTTGCTGATTCATCCGACGGCGATGCTCGTGTTCCAGGACCGTCCGGCAACGAAGCGAATCGCGCGGCTCGTACGCGATCGCAATACGCGCTTTTATGACGGCTGGGGCTGGGCCCTGATCGTGCTCGTCGGAGTGAGCGTCACCATCGCCATCGTGCTGAGCTACCAACATGCCCTCGGAATGAGCGGGGACGTGGATCATGCGCGCGCGCTCGCGATCGCCGTGCTCATCCTTGCCAGCGTCACGATCACGGCGGGCCTCTCCGGCTTCAGCAGCTGGGCCGGGAGAATCATCATCGCCGCCGCCGTGGTCTCGCTCGTGGCGCTGGTGCAAATCCCCGCGCTCGCCCGGCTTGCGCATCTGAGTCCGCTGCATCTCGATGACTGGATGGTCGCGGTGCTCGCGGGCGTCGCGACCGGCGCACTGAGCCTGTTGTTCACGCCCCACGGAAAGGGCGGACGCGCCACAGCCGCCGGGCGAGCCTGAGCGGAGCGCGATACCCGAATTCACATCGCGTGCCGCCAATACGGCAAGTAGATTGCCTTGGCAAAACCACGCTGCTAGCTTCCGCGGGCGAACTGATGATCGCAGTCGAGAGGGGATAGCTAGTTAGTGGTGAAGGCCGAAGGGAAGGCGTTCTCGCCTTGGTCGTCGCCATAACTTCCATAGGATGGAGTCGCGGTTCAGAACCGGCTCCCCATCGACTTTCCGACGAAAACAGCGCTTCGGGCAATGACGCCCCTGGCCGACAACAACGAGGGTCAATGAAATGAAGATACAGTCACGCGTTCTCGTGGCAGTGCTGAGCTCTCTTGCATGGTTCTCCCTGGCGACTACCGCCGCCGCTTCCGACCACAAGGGGCCGCACAAGCATCCCGCGCCCAATCCGCACCTTCCCGGCGAAGTCATTCCAGTCGATATCTACGATCCCCTTGGCCTGGTGAGTCGCCATGGGCAACTCGTCCTCATCGAGGATGGCTTCAGTTTCACGGAAGGTCCCGCGGCCGATCGGCATGGCAACGTGTACTTCACCGACCAGCCAAACGACCGGATCTGGCGATGGGATGCCGGCACCGGCAAGGTCAAACTGTTTCTCGAAGGCACCGGCCGCGCCAACGGCATGATCTTCGACCTTGATGGAAACCTCATCGCCGCCGCGGACATGTATGGAGAGTTGTGGAAGATCCGCCCGGACGGCAGCCACAAGGTGCTGATCGACAACTATCAGGGCAAGTTGTTGAACGGCCCGAATGACGTGTGGATCAATCCGACCAACGGCGGCCTCTACATCACGGATCCGATTTTCCCGAGAGGTTATTGGGAAGCCGGTGATCCGCGCCAGCAGCCCTGGGAGCCGACCCGCTCGGAGCAGTCGCCACAGGGCAAAGGTGGCCATGTCTACTACCTGCCCGCCGGCGGAAAGAAGCTAGTTAGGGTGACTTCCGATGCGCTGGGTTGGGAGTCCGATGCCTGGCCGAATGGAGTCGTCGGCACGCCCGACGGCAAAAAGCTCTACGTCAACAAGTGGTACTACGACAACAAGGGCGGAACCTGGGTCTTCGATATCAAGCGTGACGGCACGCTCACCAACATGCGGAAGTTCTCCGAATGGGGTGGCGATGGAATGTCGATGGACGAACGCGGCAACGTCTACATCAGCAATGGCGTCGGTGTGATGGCGTTCGACAAGAACGGCAACCACGTCCTGACGATCCCCACCGGCGGTGGCGCAACCAACAACACGTTCGCCGGACGGGATGGCAAGACATTGTTCATCACCGGTCCCGCGGACAAGGTGACGGCCATCAGGATGACTGTGAAGGGTGCCCCGCAGTGGGGTCCCGATCACAAGCATCGGCACGACTAACAATCTGGTGAATCAGCCCGCGGTGCGTTCGCGCCGCGGGCATCTCTCCTGGACCCGCCCGGGTCGCTCCTCGCAGCGCTTGACGGTCTCCGAAAATTGTATCAGTGTACCCATACACTTGAACTGATACGGACCGCAGCCAACACCCAGTGGACATCACCATCAGCCTGACCGACGGCGTGCCGATCTATCGCCAGATCGTCAACCAGGTCAAGTACTTAGTCGCTTCCGGGCTGCTTCAGCCCGGCGAAGAACTGCCGCCCATCCGCACCCTGGCGCTGCAGCTCAAGGTCACGCCTAACACCATCGTGAAGGCGTACGGCGACCTGGAAATCGCGGGTGTCGTCCAGAAGCTTCGCGGCTCAGGAACGTTCGTTTCGGAAGGGCGTCCGCAGCAAGTGGCGCTCCGGGAACGGCGCCGGTTGATCGAGCAGCGCATCGACACGCTGCTGGCGGAGGCGCACCAGTTGAACTTCACGACGGAAGACGTCCTGAGGATGGTCCGGGAACGCAAAGCGGCGATGGACGAGACCGGCGCTGAACCGGCGGAAGCGAAGAGAACAAATAGATAGGCAACCGGGCAGGAAAAGGGAGAGAAGAAATGGATCAGCCAGTAGTCGACGTCAACGGCCTCTCACGATCGTTCGCACACAAGAAAGCCCTCGACGGTGTGTCATTCCGCGCGACCGCGGGCCAGGTCTACGGACTCGTGGGTTCCAACGGCGCGGGCAAGACCACGCTGCTCAAACATCTGCTCGGCCTGTTGCGCGCGACGGAAGGATCGGTGCGCGTGTTCGGCCTCGACCCGGTTCGCGATCCGGTCGGTGTGCTGAGCCGCGTGGGCTATCTATCCGAGGAACGCGAATTGCCGGAGTGGATGAGCATCGACGAGCTCTTGCGCTACACGCAGGCCTACCATCCGAACTGGGATGCGTCCTACGCGCGTGAGTTGCTCGAGACATTCGCGCTCGATCCGGCGAAGAAGATCAAGGACCTCTCGAAGGGGATGCGTGCGCAGGCCGGCCTGATCGCGGCGGTGGCCTATCGTCCCGAGCTCCTGATCCTGGACGAGCCTTCATCGGGCCTCGATGCGGTGGTCCGTCGCGACATCCTCGACGCCATCGTGCGCGCCGTGGCCGACGATGGACGCACCGTGATTTTCTCCTCGCATCTGTTGGACGAGGTTGAGCGGATGTCGGATCACGTGACGATGATCCAGCAGGGCCGGGTGACGCTGAGCGGCGCGCTCGACGACGTGCGCCGCGACTATCAGCGCAGCCGCGTACGCTTCACCGAACACTTCGAACGGCCGCCCGTCATCGATACCGCGCTCGCCATGGAGGGAGGAGGCCGTTCGTGGAGCGTGATCCACAGCGGATCGCCCGAGCAGTTCCTGAAATCGGTACGCGATCGGGGCGGCGAAGTAGTCGAATCGCGCGACGCCACGCTCGAAGAGATCTTCCTGGCGCGCGCCGGCCGCGGCCGCCCGCAGGCGGAGGCCGCATGAACCGCGCCGCGCCCATCGTCGCCATGTTGTGGGAGAGCTGGCGCCTGACGCGCGTCGAGGCCGCCGGGCGTCTGGCGCTGGGGCTGGTCGCGGGCTCGTTCGCGATGTTGCTGCTCGGAACCAAGGGAGCGACCGCGGCGTTCTGGATGCTGATCGCCATCCACTCGATGATCTGGTTTTCCATTGCGAAGCTGAACGGCGGCCGTTTCGCGGACGGTTACAAGCCCGGCTTCCCTCTCTATCTACTGTTCCGGCAACCCGTCTCGACGGCAACGATCGTCGGCGCCGCGATGGCATACGACGCGCTTTCCTGTTTCGCGTTGTACCTGGTTTCCGCGGCCGCGTTGGGGCTGGTATTCGGCCAACCGCTCCCGCTGTTCTCCATGACGCTGTGTTTCGTCGCCTATCATCTTGCGTATACCTGCTGCCAATGGTCGACCCGCAACCGGATCGTCCAATGGGCCGGCTCGTTCGCGTTCAGCGTGCCGCTGCTTCTGATGCTCATCGACAATGTAAAGCAGCCGCTGCAAGTCGAGTTCTCGCCGGCCGAGAACGCGTTGTTTGCCGCGATCGGCGTCGTGTCGATCGTTCTCACGGTCGCCGGCGTCGCACGCCAGCGCCGCGGGGATTCCGTCGAAGTCGTGCCTCAGCCGAAGACGGAATCGATCGGGTTCCCCGAGTGGTTGATCAACGTCTTCCGGTTTCCGTGTCCCACTTCGTCGGCGGCGAGGGCGCAGGTGTGGTTCGAACTCAGGTCCAGTGCATTGCCCATACTGACGATCGGTTTGACGCTGGCCATCCTGATCGTCCTGCTGCATGCGCTCGGTATCCCGTTTGCGCCATTCCGGGTCGTTGCCGTCGCGTTGTCAGTGCTTGCCGTGCCGATCATGGTGTTCACCCTCGGCGCCAATGCATTCGGCATTCGTCGCAAACAGGCGCGCATTTACGCCAGCGCATTCGAGATGACGCAGGCGTACGGCACCGCGCAAATGTCCGCGCTGAAATTGCTGGTGCGCACGGCCTGCGTGCTCATTGCGCTGATCGCGCTCGGTCTGAGTCTGTGGTCTACAGGTCCGCTGCTGAGCGCATGGGGGAGTTTTCCCATGGGAGACGGAGATGCGCTCCCCGGCTGGCTGAATGCGCGCCAGAAACTGGCCGACACCATCGGGGGATTGACGTGGTACGCGTGCGCCGCATGGACCCTCGTCGCGACCATCGCCGTCGCCGGACAGGTCGCCTGGCGCGCGGCGGCCGAGGCGCTCCGGGTACGCCACCCGCGCCTGGTGAGCACCGTGCAATGGGTGCCGGTCGCCTGGAGTATCGCGGCCATGCTGATCGTGGTGGTGGCAACCAACGAAATCGTGCCGGAGTTCGTCGCGAACGTATTCTTGAAGGCGTCAGTCTGGGTCTCCGGGGCAGCGCTGGTGTTTTCGGCTATCTACCTCCTCCGAAGGGGATTGACGGAGCGCATGCTGACACGCCGCTACGCGGGCGGCGTGCTCGCGATCTCGGTGGTATTCGCGGCGGCGCTGCTGGTGGGGTTCTCTTCGAAGAACGTCCTCGGGGTGTTGTGGCCGGCCGCGTTGATCGTGACCCTCGGCGCCCTGGCGCCCTGGGCGCTGAACCGCGCCCGGCATGCGTGAACGACGACTCCAACTAACTTCTGTGGTATTAGGTCACTCATGAACAACCTCGAACTTTCCATGAGCCTGGCCACCGCGCCTTCCGGCGCCTTCGAGGAGCTGCGGCAGCGTCCAAGAATCTGGTTTCCTTTTCTGGTCGTGGTGCTGACTTCCGCCGCCATCGTCTACTGGTACTACAGCGCCGTGGACATCGAGTGGCTCAAGGATGCGATGTTCGGCAACGACCCGAACATGCAGAAGCTTCCGGAAGCCGAGCGCGCGGCCGCGATGACCATGATGAGCCGGAACACCCTGTTGTGGGGATCGGTGATAGGCACCCTGTTTTTCGTGCCGTTCGCCTTCCTGCTGCAGTCGACCTACCTGTTGCTGGCCGCGAAAGTCACCAAGCTGCCGCAGGGCTTCAAACACTGGTTTTCGTTGAGCTGCTGGACGGCGCTGCCGGTGGTCCTGAGTGCCGTCGTGTCCGCCATCCTGCTGATCCTCAGCGACAACTCGCAGGTGAGCCCGTCGGTGCTGCAGCCGTTGTCGTTGAATGAGCTCGCGCTTCACCGGCCGGTGGGCAGTCCGGGGTATTCGATGTTCGCATCGCTGAGCATCCCCGGCGTGTTGAGCTGGATTCTCATGACCATCGGGATACGGGTCTGGAGTCAGCGATCCTGGGCGTTCAGCGCGGGCATAGTCGGGCTGCAGATTTTCATCGTCTACGGTATCTGGGCAATCTTCGCCTTCCGCTAGCAGGTGCCATGAAAAGAAATCAATGGATCGCCGTGGGTGTCATCGCGGCGCTGATCGTCATACCGGTCGCGCTGAAGCTGTCACGCGACGACACCAACAAGGCAGTCGACGTCGAGCAAGTCACATTGCGCGCGCTGACGCCGACCGTGCTCGCATCCGGATCGCTGACCTACGAAAGTCTGGTCACCCTGGCGCCGGAGGTCACGGGCCGGGTGACGGAAATCCTGGTGGAAGAGGGCAACCAGGTGAAACGCGGCCAATTGCTCATGCGGCTCGATCCCGCGGCGCCTCGCGCGGCCGTGGAGCAGAGCGAGGCGCAGGTACGCCAGGCGCGGCTGCGCATCGACCGCGGGCAGGTGGACTTCGATACGCAGGTTGCGAAGGTGAAGCGGTTCGAGTCGCTGCGCGCGCAGGGCATGGTCGACATCAACAGCCTCGAGGAGCTGGTGTCGTCACGCAATCTCGCCGAGGTCGACCTGCGCACCAGCCGTGAGCAGCTCTCGCAGGCGCAAGCACAATTGCGGCAGGCCCAGGAGCAACTCGCGAAAACCGAGATCCGCTCGCCGCTCGACGGCAAGGTGACGGCTATCTACGTCAAGGTAGGCCAGACCGCGGTGCCCAGTTTCTCCGGCATCTCCGGCTCGACACTGCTCGATGTTGCCGACACGGCCAGCATCGACGCGGAGATCAACGTCGATGAAACCGACATCGCGCGCGTCAGGGTGGGTTCCGAGGCCCGTGTGGTGCCCGCGGCCTTTCCCGACAAGACTTTGCTGGGCACCGTGAAGCAGGTTGCGATCGCGCCGCGGCAACAAGCCGGACAGAACAAGAGTTACCCGGTGCGGATCCGTCTGACGAACACCGACGGAGTGATCTTCCACCCCGGGATGAGCTGCCGAGCGGAGGTCCTGACCGGCGGGCAGACCGATGCGAAGGTACTCGCGGTGCCGGTGCAGGCGCTGCGCTACGAAGACAACCCGGACAAATCGGGGAAGGCGGAGAAGTCGATCGCCAGCGTCTTCATTTTCGAGGCGGGCCGTGCCGTCAAGCGCGCCGTCTCGACGGGCACCGCCGACGACAGCTACATCGCCATCACGGCGGGTTTGAAGGAAGGTGAAAAGGTCATCGTCGGTCCCGCGAAGACATTGCTGTTCCTGCTGGATGGCGAAAAGGTCGGCACGAACCTGATCGATCTGACTGCGAAGAAGTAGTCAGTCATGATCGAGTTGCGCGGGATCGGCAAGACTTACCAGATGGGCAGCACGCAACTCGTCGCGCTGGCCGACATCAATCTGCGGATCGAGCGCAACGAGTACGTGTCGCTCGTTGGTCCGTCGGGATCCGGCAAGTCGACGATGATGAATGTTCTGGGGTGCCTGGATCTTCCAACTACCGGCACTTATACGCTCGACGGCGAGGCGGTCGCGGGGATGAGTGAAGACCAGCTCGCGCGCGTGCGCAATCGCAAGATCGGCTTCATATTCCAGAGTTACTACCTGATGCCGCGCACCAGCCTCGCCGACAACGTCGCACAGCCGTTGGTGTATCGCGGCCTCGCGCCGGCGGTGCGGCGGGAACGCGCGGTCGCGGCACTCGCCCGGGTCGGGCTCGAAGCGCGAACCCTGCACAAACCCAATGAACTCTCTGGTGGTCAGCGCCAGCGTGTCGCGATTGCACGCGCGCTCGTCGGCCGCCCGGAAGTACTGCTGGCCGATGAGCCGACGGGCAACCTCGACAGCAAGACGGCGCGCGAGATCATGGGGCTGTTCGGCGATCTGCATCGCGACGGCATGACCATCATCATCGTGACGCACGATGCCGCGGTCGCCGCCTACAGCCGGCGCGTGGTGCGCCTGCACGACGGCCGCATCGCGGAAGATCGCGAGCAGGTGGCTGCTGCATGAACGACGTCACGCCAATGGACGTCGCGCCGGAAGGCGCGCCCATCGATGACGTAAACCGCCTGCAGGCGTTTTTCTACGCCGTGCAGGAGTGCCTGCGCTCCGCGCTCAACAGCATCCGCTCGCACCGCATGCGCAGCTTTCTCACCATGCTCGGCGTCATCATCGGTGTGGCATCGGTCATCTGCATCGTGTCGCTGCTGCAGGGCCTGACGCGTTCGGTGATGAATGAATTCCAGGGCTTTGGCGGCAACGCGCTGCAGATCCGCTCCGAGACTTCGCGCGAGGACTGGCTGATCGGCAAGTGGAACCGGCTGCGGCCGGCCGATCTCGAGCTCGTGAAGTATCGCGTCGCCGGCATCAGCAATGTAACTCCCATGTCCGGGCTCAATCTGCCGGGCGGCGTGCGTTTCGGCAGCAACACCTCCGGTGCGCAGGTGTTCGCCACGACGAGCTGGTTCCAGCTCGCCAACCAGTCCTATCCACGCCTCGGGCGGTTCATCACCGACAGCGACAACGACTCGCGCCGCCGCGTCGTCGTGCTCGGCGAAAAGGCGCGTACCGACCTCAAACTACCGTCGGATCCGCTCGGCACGTTCATCCAGGTCGGCGGCGAGTGGTTCAAGATCGTCGGTGTCATGGAGGCGCGCGGCGAACTTCTGGGGCAGAGCCTCGACAACTACGTGGTGATCCCGTTCGAAACCGGCCGCGCGCTGGCGGGGCCGGCGCGCGAGCAGGACATGTCGATCCTGCTCACCGTCGACGACATGGACGCGGTCAACGACGTCACCAGCCGCCTCACCGCGCTGCTGCGCCGCGCGCACAAAATCGGACCCAAAGACAGCGACGACTTCAAGGTCGAGACGTCGCAGTCGATCACGCAAACCATCGAGCGAGTCTCGAGCACCATCACACTGGTCATCTCGGCGGTGGTCGGCATCTCGCTGCTGGTGGGCGGCGTGGGCATCATGAACATCATGCTGGTGTCGGTCACCGAGCGAACCCGCGAGATCGGCATCGCAAAGGCGCTCGGGGCGCCGCGCAGTTACATCCTCATGCAGTTCCTGATCGAAGCGATGGTGCTCGCGGTCATCGGCGGCATCATCGGCATCGGATTCGGCTGGCTGCTAGGTGTGCTCGCGGCGAAGTTGATTCCGAATTTCCCGCCGCCGGCAGTGCCGTGGTGGGCCATCGTCGGCGCCACGGGCTTCTCCGCCCTGGTCGGGATGTTGTTTGGCATCCTGCCGGCACGCCGCGCCGCCAACCTCGCGCCCATCGACGCGTTGCGGCACGAGTGATCGTCTCAATTCCTCGCGGGTAACGAAAACCGAAACGTCGAGCCCTGGCCTGGCGCACTCTCTACGCTGATCTGACCGCCGTGCGCTTCGACAAAAGTCTTGACGATCGCCAGCCCCAGTCCCATCCCCGTGTTGTCGGGGCTCCCCGTCTCGCCTTTCTCGAAGATCTTCTCGAGGAATTCCGCGGATATTCCCGTGCCGGTATCGGACACCGTGCATTCGACGCCGCCGTTGTCATCGAGCTCGCGCGCTGCAATGACTATTTCTCCGCGCGGCGTGTGCTTGATCGCATTGGCGATCAGGTTCTGGACGATGCGCGACAACAGACTTGCATCCGCATACACGACCAACTCATCCGGAACGCGATTCACGAGTTGAGTGCTCGCGGTTCCAGCGATCGGTGCCAGGTCGTGAATCAGCCCTTCGACGAGAGGCCACAAATCAGTGTGGCGGCGCTCGAGCTTCACTCCGACCTCGGTCTTGAGATTGGCGTTTTCCTCGATCACCTTGCCGACGAGTTTCTCGAGGTGCGATACGTTGCGGCGCAGGGTCTTGAGCATGCGCGCCACTTCGGGCGCGGTTCCATCGGCGGGCATCGTCCGTTCGAGCACGCGGCCCGCCAACGATATCGCATTCAACGGCGTGCGCAGGTCGTGCGCGACGAACGCCAGATAGTCTTCGCGACGTCGCCGCACATCCAGGGCGCGCCGGGTCGCATATGTCTGTACCGCCAGACCAATCGCCTGATCGAACACACGGTTGATCGTGTGAAAGCCCGCGCCTTGCAGACTCAGCCCATTCTCGTCGGCCAGGTCATGGATGCAGCCGCGCAGGATGTTGTATTCGGCGACCACTTCTTCGATGTCAAACGCGTCTTCGATGCGCTGCAGGCCATGGGAAGCAGGGCTGTCTTGCGCGAGTGCGTCCGGTATTGTCTGGGCGGGATTGCTTTCGAGCGCGCGCACCAGGTCGTCGAGCAACCCGGGCATATGGTCGTTGAGCGTCGGGTTATCGAGAGTCCTGGCGGATGGCAACTCGCGCACCACTTTTCTCCACCGCGACAAAACCTGCTCGCGCCGCTGTCGTATGAGCGCCGCCAGTGGCGCGAGATTGGCGTTCATGAGGTCGTCCTGATTGCTCGATGAGTGATGGGATCGCCGCACTCCCCAGCATATGGCACACCGCCCCACCGCAAGAGAGCCTCAATTCCCGCATGAACCCGCCCCAGCGTCGGACAACACCGCGTGCCGTCAGACAGCACGCTACCGGCCATGCGCTACCTCGCACTGTGCACTGACTACGACGGCACCCTTGCCGCCCACGGGCGAGTCGACAAACTCACCCTGGCCGCGCTCGAGGAGTGGCGCGCGTCCGGACGCAAGCTCGTGCTCGTGACCGGGCGGGAAATCGCCGATCTCCAAGCGGTATTCGACCGGCTGGATCTGTTCGATCTCGTCGTGGCCGAGAACGGTGCGCTCCTGTACTGGCCCGCGTCGCGCGAAGAACGGATGCTGGCCGAGGCGCCGTCCGAACGATTCGTGCAGGAACTGAAACGCCGTGGTGTGGAGCGCATGTCCGTGGGCCGCTGCATCGTGGCCACCTGGCAACCGCACGAAAAAGCAGTGCTCGAAACCATCCGCGATCTCGGGCTCGAGCTGCAAGTCATCTTCAACAAGGGCGCCGTGATGGTGTTGCCCAGCGGCATGAACAAGGCGGTTGGCCTGCAGGCAGCCCTGGAAGCGCTGGACATCTCGGTGCACAACACCGTGGGAGTCGGCGATGCCGAAAACGATCACGCCTTCCTCAAGATCTGCGAATGTTCGGCGGCCGTGGCCAATGCGCTGCCCGCGGTCAAGGAGACGGCGGATATCGTGCTCGCAACGGACCATGGCGCGGGCGTCACCGAATTGATCCGCGAAATACTGACCGATGACCTCGCCGGTCGCGCCAGCCTGTTGCGCCGGCACGAAATTCTTCTGGGCAAAGACGAGCAGGGCGCGGCGCTGACCTTGCCATCTTATGGAGTCAGCACTCTCGTGGTGGGCACTTCCGGCGGCGGCAAGTCCACGCTGACTACCGGACTCATCGAGCGCCTGAGCGCCATGGGCTACGGCTTCTGCGTCATCGATCCGGAAGGAGATTACGACGTGCTCGAAGATGCCGCGGTGTTGGGCAGTCCCGACCGTGCGCCTTCGGTCGATGAATGCATGCAGCTGCTCTCCAAGCCCAGACAAAACGCCGTGATCAACCTGGTCGGGCTGGACTTCAGCGACCGGCCAGAATTTTTCATGACGCTGTTCGCCCGCATTCGCGACCTGCGCGCCAAGACGGGACGCCCGCACTGGCTGATCGTCGACGAAGTCCACCACGTGCTGCCCGCGGACTGGAAACCAGCGGAGCTGAACCTGCCGCAGGAGCTCGACGGAGTGCTCATGATCAGCGTCAGCCCGACCGCTGTATCCGCAACGGCGCTCACGCTCGTCGAAAGCGTCATCGTGATCGGCGAGAAGCCGGCGCAGATGCTGCGCGAATTCGCGGCCGCGAACGGGAAGCCGGCGCCGGCTTCACCTCTCGACAAGATTCCGAAAGGCGAGGCGTTGATCTGGCACAAGGCGTCGGCGGATTCTCCGCGGCATTTCGTGATCGAGCCCAGCAAGACGGAGCGGCGGCGCCACGTGCGCAAGTATGCGGAGGGCGCGCTGCCGGAGGAACGCTCCTTCTATTTCCGCGGGCCCGACAAGAAGCTGAATCTACGGGCGCAGAATCTCATCGTGTTCACGGACCTGGCCGATGGCGTGGACGCGGAAACGTGGCTGCATCACTGGCAGCGGGGTGATGTGTCCGACTGGTTGCGACGTTGCGTGAAGGACGAAGAACTCACGGACCAGGTGAAGGCGCTGGAGAAGGAAGTGCACGACGACGCGAACGCGTCACGCAAGGCGGTACGCGAGCTCATCGAACGCAAGTACACGTTGCCCGCGGAGAATGCGCGGTCGAGCTGAGCGCTCCTTACGGCAATGCCTCGGCTCTTGCGCGCCCCCTTTCCAATTGGCTGCGCATCCACTCGGCGAACTGTTGCTCGAGGAAATCTTTCCGGAAACGGGATCTATCCCCGGCGCCGAGCCCGCTCCTGAGGGCGAACCGATACGTCCAGTTGACAAGAGTCTTGTCAGGCGCGGGCGCCGTACGGACGATTTCGCCCACCGCATATTCGACGTCACGAAACTTCGGGCTGGTGTAGTTCCAGACCACGTACCTGAACCGGCTGCCGTGGTCATTCGACTCCGTCAGCAACACTTCTTCGACCGAAAAGTTTCCATCGGTGAGACAGACAAATCTGCGCGCCCCGACGCTGCCATAAGGTCCATTCGACAACCTGAACGTGCCGCTGACCCCGGGCAGGTCCTTCGTCGGCCGAATGGCTTCCTCCAGCGGGCGATTTCCGGACTGCGCCGCGGTCGCGAGGGGACGGGCAACCTCAATCACTTCCGTATGGCTCAACAACCCATCGAGTGGCGCGATGTCGGGACGCGGTGGATTGACGAATCCGGGTGGCGGCTCACATGGGCTGGCCTCGCCACCGAACAGCAAACCGGCGAGCGCCAGGGCGAAATGAAATCGGTAATGGAAGGTGCGCATGCGGGGTATCTTGCGCACATCCTCATCGCGACACTATTCGCATATGAAGAAGAACCGAGCCGAATCGCTGAGTCCCAGAAAAAAGCCGCAGCAGCGCCGCTCGCGCGTCACCATCGACGCGATTTTCGAAGCGGCCATTCAGGTTTTGCTCGCCAATGGTCTGGACCGGATCACGACGATCCAGATCGCCGAACGCGCCGGGGTTTCCGTCGGCTCTCTGTACCAGTACTTTCCGAACAAGCGCGCACTGCTCGCGGCGGTCGTCAAGCGGCACGTGGGCGAGGTTGTCGATGCGACGATCGTCGCCTGCGAATCGGCGCATGGAAAAACGATCCGCGAAATGTGCGCGACTATGATGAACGCCTTTGTCGATGCCAAGACTCGCCGGCCGGAAGTCTCGCGCGCGCTTTATCTGCCGTCCGCGGCCGTCAACGCCGATGCCATCGTCAAGGAGGAGGCGAATCGTTGCGCCCAGGCGGTACACGACATGCTGATAACGGCCAGTGACGCGAAGTTTGCGCAGGCTCGAATGGTGAGCGGGATGCTGATCGCATCCATAGTGGGGCCTACGAAGGCGGTCATCGAAAGTGGCGGTAATCGCGCGACGTTCGAAAGGCTGAAACAACATCTCACGGCGCTGTGTGCCGGTTATCTCAAAGAAGTGTCGGCCATGAAAGACGGCGCCCCTCGGTAGGGGCGCCGTACAGGCAGACTCACCGTCCCAGATAATTCATCAACCACGTCATCGCCGGACGCGGCGTGCCGTTGGATTGAATCAATCCGCTGCCATTCACCCAGGTGCTCCCGACCACGTATCCCCACAGCGTGATACCGGCCACGGAGTCATGGTTGTAGAACAGCGGGAACTGCTGCTGCATGATGGCCAGCTGCTCCTGGTCGTTGGTCCTGGCGACGTCGTACTCCGAGATGTAGATAGGCAGTCCGAGCGCCGCGACCTGGTTCAGCTTGCTCTGGATGCTGCTCAGCGACTGACCCTCCAGGCCGTGGGCCTGCGCGCCCAGCGCATCGACGACGCCGGCGTTGACGGCCGGGGTCGCCATCTGGATGAACGCGTTGGTGTCCCAGCTCAGCACGTTGTAGTCGTTGAGGATCAGGATCGAGTTGGGGCAGTACTGCCGCGCCAGCTGGAATGACCGGATGATCCAGTTGCTGCCGAACGCGTTCTGCGCGTAACCGGCCGGTGCGTGGCCCGGCGTGGCTTCGTTCACCACGTCGATCATTTCCGTATCCGGATACCGCGCGCAGTAGTCGCGGATCCACTCCTCGATCTCCGCGGCCTGTTCGGATGCGCTCAGGCCGTTGATCCAGCTCGGCGACTGGTTACCCCAGATGAAGGTGTGGTGCTTGAAGGGGATGTTGTTCTGCTTCGCGAAGTTGTAGGCCCGGTCCAGGCCGCTCCAGTTGTACACGTCGCGCGTCCCTTCGACCGACGCCCACTTGCCCTCGTTTTCCGGCGTGAGCTGATTCCAGTACTGCAGGAAGTCGGAGCGGACATTGCCATTGGTCGTGATGTTGCCCACGAAAAACGGCGGCAACTCGCCAGGATTGCCACCGCCGCTGACGGTTCCGAAACCAATGTTGCCGTTGCAGTGCATCCACTCGCTCAATGAACCGCCGCCGCAACTACCGTTGGCGTACAGGCCGCTGTTGAAGCTTTGCGCCTCGGCCTGGCGCGTCTGCCCGTTGACGACGATGTAGTCCACCTGGACGTCGCGGCCCGTGGCGTCATTCGTGAACGCCAATGTGATGGAGCCGGTGAGGTTCGTCGATGCGCTGTAATTCTGCAGCGACGTCGTCAGCGTCCAGGTCGCGACATTGACGTTGTCGATCCGCAAGGTGACGGACTCGGTGCCCGCCGTGCCACGCGCGCGCACCACGATGCTGTTGGCCGAATTGGAGACCGGGCCATATCCAATGGCGCCATTGCAATGCATCCATTCGCTGTTGGAACCGCCGCCGCAACTTCCGTTGGCGTAGAAGCCGCTGTTGAAGCTCTGGTTCTCCGACTGGCGGGTTTCCCCGTTGACGATGATGTAATCCACCTGGGCATCGCGGCTGCCGCCGTCATTGGTGAACGCCACCGTGACGCCGCCCGACAGGTTGGTCGTCGCGCTGAATGTCTGGTAACTCGTCGAAAGCGTCCACGTCGCCACGTTGCTGTTGTCGACCCGCAGCGTGATCGATTCGCCGCCGGCGGCGCCGCGCGCGCGCACGACGATCGTGCTGGAGCCGCTTTGCGCGCTGGCGTCCATCACGAAGCCGCCCAGCAACAAGGCGGCGAGTGCAATTGCCCCGGTGAAAATTCTCGAGACTGGCCTGGCCAACTCGAGGATCCTCCCGTCATTTCTGGTTTCGTTCGCGTCCATTTCGATGGTCTCCTTGGTTTTGTACCAGCGGTTCACGGCCGACTAACTAGTCACGCCGCGCCGCGAAAGCGCAGCCAATGTGGCGAACCCCGCAATGCAGTGTCAAGGCTCGTTCCGTAGGTAGTTCACGCAGGGAGATGCGGCTTCCCGAGAGTGAATCGCGAAATCGCGATGCACAACGTGTCGAATGATGGCGCGCGGCGTCGTGATGTGTTCGCGTGTAGATGGGCGCTGCCAATGGCTGGGCTCAGCGATATGACATCACACCCGGCGCGATACGAGTTCGCGCATCGCCGCTCACTGACAGGACTCGCAAGGCCCTACGACAACGGCGGCGGATCGGTCGGTCTTTCTGGCGCCGGCTGCGACGGTGAATGGGTGCTCTGACGCTCGATCATGCGCCGCACGCGCGGCGACTCCGGTCCGCGATGTAACGCGCGCAGGCGCGCGGGAATCATCGCGTCGTTGTGAGTGATGCGGCTGTTTTGACGAATGTAGTCCAGCCACGTCGGCGTCTCGTAACGCTCTATCCATATCTCGGGATCTGCCAGATCGCGCAGCAAACGCCAGTTGCGCGCGCCGTCGCGGCGCCGGATGCGCCGCCGCTCGGTCATCGCGGCCAGAAATTCATCGATGTCCGTCTCCTGGATGCGGTACTCGATCGTGATCACCACCGGGCCCGTCCGGGCATCGACGGGCACGACCGTGCTCGGCTCTTTCCATCTCTGCAGCAGATCCAGGTTGAGCTCGGTCGTTTGTTCCAGCGGCAACCAGCGGCCGAGCGCCGCGCTCGCCAGCATCACGGCCGATGCGATGATCAATGCCGTGCCGGTGCTCGTGTCCGCCGCGATTTCACCCCACAGCCAGCTTCCCGCGGCGAGTCCGCTGAACGCGGCCATCTGGTAGAGAGACAGCGCGCGCGCAACCACCCAGCGAGGCGCTGACATCTGCACCGCGACGTTGAATGTCGCGAGCGCCAGCAGCCAGCCCGCGCCCGCCACGAACAAACCCACCATGGTCGCCAGCAGGTGATTGCTCAAACCAACGATAGCCGCGGCGCCGGCAAACGCGACGCTGGCCCAGCGCACGATCGCCTCGGTCGACATCGCATCGCGCAGCCGCGCGTTGCCAAGCGCCCCGGCCACGGCGCCGAGGCCGAACGCGCCTAACAACAATCCGTAGGTCAGCGGCCCGCCATCGAGCAGGACTTTCGCCACGACGGGCATCAGCGCCATGACCGCGCTGGCCGCGATGCCGAAGCAGGCGCTGCGCAGCAATACAGTACTGATGGCGGGCGACATCGCGACGTAACGCACGCCGGCCGCGACCGCGAGGCCCAGCGTCTCGCGCGGCAGCAACTGGGGCGGGCGCACCGGGCGCCAGCGCGAGAGCACGGTGATCAGCGCGATATAGCTGCAGGCGTTCACCGCGAACGCGGCGGCCGCTCCCGCGGCCGCGACGATCAGGCCGCCGATGGCGGGCCCGAGACTGCGCGCGATGTTGAAGCCCATGCTGTTGAGCGCCACGGCGCCGGGCAACTCCGCGCGCGGCACCATGTCGCCCACGGAGGCTTGCCAGGCCGGCGCGTTGAAGGCCGCGCCGCAGCCGATCGCAAACGTGAACATCAACAGCAACCAAGGCGTGATCAGCCCGGTCCACGCGCACGCCATCAACGTTACCGACACCAGGAACATGAAGATCTGTGCCCCTAACATCACCTTGCGGCGGTCATGGTTGTCCGCCATCGCTCCCGCGATCAGGGACAACAACACGACCGGCAACGTGAGCGAGGCCTGAACGAGCGCGACCATGTCGGCGGACTGGGCGATCGAAATCATCAGCCAGGACGCGCCGACCGACTGAATGAGTCCGCCGAGGCTGCTGAGCGTGCTGGCGGCCCAGACATTCCGGAACACCGGATAATTCAGCGGCGACAGCGCCGAGGGCTGCGTCGCGTGCTGTGATTCCGATTCGCTGCGATTCATTGGCCCCTAGTGTGAACGAGCCGTGCAGGGTGCGGTGTAATCCCGCGGGAGGAGAGCCCCCATCCGTCCGCAAGTGCTTGAATCCGGGGCTGCCCCTACAATGGCAGATATGCAACGACGAACGTTCCTGGTCCGCGGCAGCGGCTTGATGATTTCCGTCGCGGTGGGCTCGGGCGCCGCTCGTGCGGCGCGTTCCGCCACCGGCCGGATCGGCATGGGGACGGTGATATTCCGCAACCGCTTCGAGCAGACCAAACCCAAAGGGATTGCCGCGATCGAAGCCCCGCTGACATTGCTGACCGTTCCGGCGTACTACCGAGAGCGTTTCGGCGTCCACAACCTGGAATTCTGGAGCCATCACTTCGAGTCGCTCGACAGCACTTACCTGAAGGAATTGAAAGCCCGCGTGAAAGCCGCCGGCGCCAGTCTCATCAATGTTCAAGTGGATGCGGACTACGATCTCGCGAGCACGGATGAAGATGTACGTCAGCGCAGCCTCGAGACGGTGCGCAAGTGGATAGACGCCGCGGCGCTGCTCGGCAGCCGCGCGGTGCGCATCAATCCCGGAAAGGCCGGCGGTTCCATGGAGCAGAGCATCAGTTCGATGAAGGACGTGAACCGGTACTGCCTTTCAAAGAAGCTGCCGCTGCTGACGGAGAACCATTTCGGCATCGAGATGAATCCCGACGTGCACCTGCACATACGAGCGGCCGCCGGCCCCAGGAACATCTACACGCTGCCGGACTTCGGGAATTATCCCGTCGAGACGATGTGGGAATCGCTCGAGAAAATCCTGCCGTACGCCTACGTGGTTTCAGCGAAGGCGGTGGACTTCAACGAGCAGGGCGCTCACATAAGCTACGATTTCGATCGTTGCATGAAACTATGCAAGAGCGCCGGGTTCAGGGGCATCTATCTAGTCGAGCAGTGGAGTCGCAAGAATCAGGCTCTCGACTACGAAAAGATCGCCGATTGGCTGCTGGAGCGGGTGCGCGCCAACCTGTGAGAGCATCAACGCTTTGACGTTCGGCCCGGGGCCGGGTGGATGAGCCCCTTTTCCAGCAATGAGCCACCCAGTCCGCAGAAATACAGATAGCCGCGGTATTTCCCGAATCGCTCGATGATGGGCGCGAGCGCCGCGCGGGAGTCCAGGCGCATCAGCTTGCGCAGACCGCGGGCCGCGCCGACGTCACCGGACGGAAACACCTCGAGCCGGCCGAGGCCGCGCAGCAAGATCAGCCCCGCGCTCCACGGACCGATTCCCGGCAGTTCCGACAACTTCGCCAGTGCGGCCGGGGTACTCAAGGAGTCGACTTCGGTTTCGCGCAACGCGCCCGATTCGATGACGCGGGCAACCTCGCGAAGCGTCAGCGCCTTCTGCCGGCTCAACCCGCAGGCACGCAGCGAATCGAGACGCGCGTGCGCCACCTGCCGGGCCGTCGGGAATGCATGGAAGCGGCGGCCTTCGTGCTCGAGATACGCGCCGAATCGCGTCACGAGCCGGGCCACGATCGCAGTACCGGCATCCAGGCTCAATTGCTGGAACGGTACGACGCTCGCGAAAGCCTCGAACAGTGTGGCGAAGCGGGGCGGCCGCATGCCACGCAGCGCACGGCAGGTGATGTAACTCGCGGGCTCGGCTTCCGCGCTGCGCTGCAAAGGCGCGGGGTCGATATCGAGGCCCAATATCCTGCGCAGCAGCGTGCGGGCTGCCGCGCGCGCCGCGGCGGATGTGTTCCCGGCCTTGATCGACAGGCCGACGCGAGGTTTTCCAACCGTGCCCCGATCGCGCACTTCGGCCAGCGCCAGGCCTTGCGGAAGCTTGAACAGGCGCAGGTACCGGCCGTCATCCCACACGTCGACCGCATTCGTTGGCCGCCGCTGCAATACGCGCACCGTGGCTTCCAGATGGAATGGCGCGCCAGTATCGAGCAATACCATCCGGACTAACTAGTGGCCGCCGTGGCGCCGCGCAACAGATTCGCCAGGGCGGATTCATCATTCCGCTGCAGCGCCGCCTCGACCGCGAGGCTCTGCCCATCGCGGCCGATGGTGACCACGGCGGCTACCCGCAGGGGATTTCCCTGGCGATAGATTGCCATCGCATCCCGCTTTTCGAGACTGCCCGTGAGCTCGACTGCGGCGTCCTTGTCGGCGTGGCCGACATAGTTGAGTGTCACGTCGTAGTGCTGGCTCCAGAAGAAGGGCACGTCACCAAAGGGTGCGCCCAGGCCGAGCATGTCCGCCGCAACGGCCTGCCCCTGGCGTTCCGCGACCACCCAGTGTTCGATGCGGACCTTCTTTCCGAGGCGCAGCTCCGGGTAACGCGCCACATCACCCGCGGCCCAGATACCGGGCGCGCTGGTGCGCAGCGATGAATCCACGACGATGCCATTGTCGACTTCGAGCCCCGCCTTCTCCGCGAGCGCGACGCGCGGACGCACTCCGACTCCGAGCACGACGAGATCGGCTTCGAGTGTGCGGCCATCACCGAGCTCGACTCCCTGCGGCCGAATCGCCTTCACGGCGGCGCCGAGATGAAAGATCACTCCGCGCCCTTCGTGCAATTGCTGCACGAAACGTCCCAGCTGATCGCCCAGCACGTTGGCGAGGGGAATCTCGTCACGGCTCACTACCTGCACGTCGAGATTCCGCTCCCGCAGCGACGCGGCGACTTCGAGTCCGATGAAGCCCGACCCGACGATGACGACCCGGCGGCCCGCGGCGGACGCCGCGATGATGTTCTGCGCGTCCGTCAGTGTGCGCAGTGTCAGCACGTGTTTGAGGTGCGCACCCTCGATCGGCGGGCGCAATGGCTCCGCGCCGGTTGCCAGCAGCAGCGCGTCGTAGGAAAGGACCGGACCGCTCTCCAGCATCAACGACTTGTTGGCTGCATCGAGGTCGATGACGGTTTCGTCCTTGATGAGATTGATCCCGAGCTTGTCGTAGAAATCGTCCGATCGCAGCGTGACCCATTCCATCGGCGCGCTGCCGGCGAGGAAGTCCTTGCTCAAGTTCGGGCGATCGACCGGCCCGGGCGCTTCATTGCCGATGAGCGTGATGGAGCCTTCGTAGCCCAGATGACGGAGCCGTTCGGCCGCGGCCGCGCCGGCGGCGCCCGCGCCGACGAGTACGATCTTTTCAGGAGACTTCGGCGGCGGCCGCGGCCGCGCGCGCGACTTCTCCGGCCCGATGATCACGCGCGAACCGCGCCGCACGACGTCGTAACACGCAATCGGATCCAGCGCGGGCGCGGCGAGCGCATCGCCCGTGCGCAGGTGAAAACACGCGTGGTGCCAGGGGCAGCGGATCGTCTCGCCGACGACGAGGCCTTGCGCGAGGGGGCCGCCATAGTGAGTGCATTTCGCGCCGACGGCGTGAATGTCGGCGCCCTTGCGCACCAGCACGATCCCTGCGCCGTGTGCGTGCCCTAACAGCGGCACATTCTCCTGTAGTTCGGACAACTCGATGCCCACTGCCAGATCGGGTCCGCTGAGCTTGGTTTCGTGGGCCATCATGCACCTTCGTTCACAAGGGAGCCGCCACGGACAAGCCTAGCCTCTGTGCGGCAATTTTCAATCAGTGTGTTCCATGAGGAACTCGCGGAGAATCACGGCGCCGTTGTGCGCGGCGTCGTGAGCGCTGTAGATGAGAGTCACGTTGCCGCGTCTGCTGGCGTCGAGGAGGGGTGGCCAGGCAGCGTTCTCGCGCAACTCTTTCCGGTAGCGCCTCCGGAATTCCTGCCAGCGTTCTGGCCGATGATCAAACCACTTGCGGAGCTGAGTGCTGGGCGCGACTTCCTTCATCCACGCGTGCAACTGCAGCGCCTCTTTCTTCATGCCTCGCGGCCAGAGACGTTCGACGAGAATGCGTCGCCCGTCTCCACGAGCTCGCGGTTCATATGCTCGCTTGATGCGAATCATGTCGAGCTGCGCCCGAACATTGCCGGACCCTCATCCGACCATCATCGCGAGCGCGGCGACGGCGAAAAACAGCCCCATGCAGATCGTGATCACCCACAGCGGACCTAGTGGCTCCGGGTCAGTGTGTTTCGCGGCTTCGATTCTCGTGACCGCGTGGTGGATTTTTCGGGTGGGTTTCATGATGTCTCCAATTTGCTGGACACATCAGAAGCGTAGGCACGCTCAGGGCCTTGGACAAACGATAAATATCGACTCCTGCTATCGGCTTTCCCGATGTTCAGGCGCGGCCCCGCGCGTAGTTAGCACTCAGGCCGCCTCGGCGGCGATGCGCCGGATGGTCTCCAATGCGAGCGAAATGGGCCCGGAATCCACTTTCGCGGCGTAACACAGGTAGGCCGGCAGGCGGAAACCGGCGGCGCCCGCGACACGGTGAATCTTTCCGCTCAACTCGTGTTCGCGCAGCATGCGTTTCGGAAAATAGCCCGTGCCGCCGTACGTGAGCAGGCTCTGCAGTCCAAGCCAGCCGTTGTTGACGCTGAGACCGGCGCCCGAGAAATTGGGAAAGGCGAGCGAGTGCTGCGCGTAGAACTCCGCGCCCCAATCCACGTAGATGTAATCGCTGCCCGGATCGGGCGAGGGATTCACACGCGACGAGGCCATCACCAGCTCTTCCTCGAGTAATGGTTCGACGACGAGCCCCGGGCGTGCCTGCGGCGTGTACATCACGCCGATGTCGGCGCGCCCGTCGATCAGCGTTTGCATGAGCTCGTCTTCGAATCCGATCATCGCCCGCACGGCGACGTCGGGCGCCAGCGCCGCGTAGACCGGCAACCAGCGCAGCAGCAGGTCTTCCCACAGTCCGAACCTTCCGCCGATCGTGAGCGTCGCGCGGAATCCGGTGATGACGCCGATCTCCTGGCGCGCCTGTTCAACCGTGCGCGTGAGCAGCGCCGCGTGTTTCTGGAATTGCTGCCCGGCGAGGGTGAGCGTGGTTCCGGACTTGTTGCGCACGAACAGTTCGGCGCCGAGGGTTTCCTCGAGCCGTTGAATGCGCGTGCTCACGGTCGATTGCGTGACGTGCAGGCGCTGCGCCGCTTCGACAAAGCTGCCGGTAGCGACGACGACGAGGAAAGTCCGTGCGAGTTCGGTATCCATCGGGTTGTTCGATATATAGCCTCAATTTTAATCGCTTGCAAAAGGACGCGGCGAAGTTAGGGTCATCGTGGTCACCGCGGAGATCCGATGAACATTACCCTGCCTGCGCTTCCCTACAACCTCGACGCGTTGGAGCCTTACATCTCGCGACGCACATTGTCCGCACATCATGGCAGCCATCACGCGGCTTATGTGGCGAAGACGCGCGCGCTGATCCGCGAGTCGCCGGACCAGGCCGTGCTCGAGGATGTCGTGCGTTCGAGCGCCACGCAGAACAAGGCGCTGTTCAACGCGTCGGCGCAAGCCTGGAACCATGCGTTTCTATGGAACAGCATGCGGCCCGGCGGTGGCGGCGAAGCGACCGGCGCCATCGCAGCGGCGATCGAAAATACTTTCGGGGGCCAGCGCGCTTTCAATCAGCAGTTCGTCACGGCGGCCGGCGATCAATTCGGCAGCGGCTGGGCGTGGCTGGTGCTCGAGAACGGGAAGCTGAAAATCGTCGCGACGTCCAACGCGGAAACCCCGCTCACCACGCAGCAGGTGCCCCTGCTGACGATCGACGTGTGGGAACACGCGTATTACCTGGATTACCAGCACCGCAGGCTCGACTACATCGCCGCGTTCCTGAGCCACCTCGTCAATTGGGACTTCGCGAACCAGAATCTCGCGGCGGCGGTCCCGCAGGCGTGATGTTGTTAGTTCGGGAAAACCTGAGTGTCGTATCGAGTATTTCAAATTGATCAAATAGAACAACGCCTGTAGAACGGGCGTCACTTGAAGAGGAGGCCACAACATCATGTTGTCCAATGCCGACATGCGCGGCCATCAGGCCATGGCGCAGTTCTCTCATGAGCTGCGCAATTGCCTCGGTACCGCCCGCAGTGCGATGCGGGTCCTCGAGATCCGCGACCTGGAGCTTGCGTATCGCAAGAAGACGCGAAAGCTGATTGGGCGCCAGCTCGATCAGATGACTCGTCTCGTCGACGATCTTCTCGACGCCTCGCTGGTCAGCAGTGGGCGCTTCCGGCTCGACCGCGCGCGTATCGATCTGCGCGCCGTGCTGGACAACGCCGCCGAAGCCGTGCAGTTCCTGATGAAGCAGCGGCGACACAGCCTGAAGGTTTGCGCCCCGCCGGCGCCGATCTGGCTGAATGGCGACGCCGCGCGGCTGGAGCAGGTGTTCGTGAACCTGCTGGTGAACGCGGCGAAGTACACGGACGTGGGCGGCGAAGTCAGCGTGCTGGCCGAGCCACTCGAACATGAAATTGTCGTCCGGGTCCGCGATAACGGAATCGGAATCTCACCCGACGTGCTCCCGCGTGTGTTCGAACGTTACGTGCAGGCCAACCAGTCCACGCGGCAGGGCGGCCTGGGTTTGGGTCTGCCGCTGGTGCGCAATCTCGTGGAGAGTCATGGCGGCCGCGTCGAAGCGGCGAGCGCCGGCGTCGGCAAGGGCAGCGAGTTCAGCGTCTGGATTCCGAAGTGATGCGTGGCGCCGATCAGAAGTTGTGCTCGATGCCGATGGCGGCATAACGATTGCGCTCGTTCGTGCCGCCGATGTCCCCGGACGTGTAGAACGCGAACAACCGCGTGTCGTCGCCGAGTTTGCGATCGAGCCCCACCGACAACATCGACTCGAACCGGTTGTCGAGCGGATCGATCGCGGGCTGTGTGCGCCAGATGTCCGCGTCCAGGTACTGGAACTTCGCGACGTACTTGCCGTGAGTCCAGGCGAACGATGCGCCGTAGCCGTCTTCTTCGATGGCGCCCGCTTCAGTGCGCTGAAACAGCAGCATGACCCGCGCGGCTCCGAACGTGTAACCGCCGACCACGCGTGTCGTGTCGACGTCAGTGCCATCGATGTCGCTGTCATGTGCGATGGCCGCATAGACGAAATCCGTTTCGTATTCGAGAGCGAATGAGGTGCCGTCCGCGACACCGTCGTTGCCGGCCTCGGGATCTTCGCCCGGAATGAAATTCACGACGGCGCGGAACGCCTTTCCGATCGTCGGCGTGGTGTAGCCGATGTAATCCTTGAGGCGGTTTTCGCCGTTGAGCACCCTGGTGATGTCGCCCTCGAGATCGTCGAACAGGTCGAAGTCGCCCTGTGCTTCCTTGAGCGCGGTGTCGTGGCGCCCGACCTTGATCGTGCCGAAGGCGCCTTCCAGGCCGACGAACTGGTTGCGCGGCGTGATGTTGTCGTCATTCGCCTCGCTGTCGATGTTCACGCCCCATTCGAGCTGGTAGATAGCCGTGAGACCCGCGCCGAGGTCCTTCTCTCCCTTCACGCCAATGCGTGAGGCATTGCTCTGCAGTTCCACATGTTCTTCGGAAGCCTCGTCGGAATTCTGCAGCGTGACGTTGATGCGGCCGTAGACGTCGAGCTCGTCGCTCGCGCCGGCCGCCGCCGATATCAGGCAGGCCGAGATAGTCAGCCAACGCTGCGTATTCACCGGTGAGTGACGCGGAAGATCGTGCCGTTCGCATCGTCGCTCACGAGCAGGGCGCCGTCGCGTGTAACGGCAACTCCCGCGGGCCGGCCCCACGCGGTGTCGTTGTCGACGAGGAACCCGGTCATGAAGTCCTCGTACTCGCCGATCGGTTTTCCGCCCTTCATTCGCACGCGGACTACCTTGTAACCCGTCCGTTCCGGCCGCGTATGCGAGCCGTGCAACGTAACGAACGCATCGCCTCGATAGTCAGCCGGGAATTTGTCGCGATCGTAAAACGCCACGGCAAGCGCCGAGGAATGCGCCTGGAACAACACTTCGGGTGCACGCACGTGGCTGGCGAGATCGGGGCGTTTTCCCTTCAACGCCGGATCCTCGCGGCCGCCGAGATAGAACCAGGGCCAGCCGAAGAACGCGCCATCCTCCAGCCGCGCCATGAAATCCGGAACGAGGTCGGGACCGAGGTGGTCGCGTTCGTTTACCACGCACCAGACCGCGTCGGTGCCGGGTTGCAGCGCGAGTCCCGAGCAGTTGCGCAGTCCGGTGGAGTAGTTGCGGATCTCCTTTCCCTCCGGATCGAACACACGCACCACCGCGCGATTCTCTTCCTCACCCCAGGCGGCACCGCGGCCGTGGGTCTTCTCGAATTCGCGCAGCTTCTCCGGTGTCATTTCCGGCATGCCGTTGATGCCAAGGTTGGAGGCCGAGCCGATGGAAACAAACATGCGTTTGCCGTCGCGTGACACCGCGAGGTCGCGCGTCCAGTGCCGCTTCGTCGGGATATCGCGGATGATCACTTGCGCGGGACCGGCCGCCTTGATGTCGCCGTCGCGGTACGGATAACGAACCACCTGGTTGGCCGCCGCCACGTACACGTGTTGCGGGTTCACGGCCGGATGAAACGCGATGCCGTAGGGTTTCTCCAGGTTCTGCACGAACACTTCCGGCTTCGCGGGGCCACTCGCACCTGCGCGGAATACGAGCACGCGTCCGGTGCCACTTTCCGAGAGAAAGATATCGCCATTCGGCGCGGCCCGCAGAGTGCGAGGTTGTTTGAATCCATCGGCGAACACCTGCACCGCGAAGCCTTCGGGCACTTTGGGCAGCGCGCCTTTTGGCCGCGCGACGATCTTTATGTTGGTGCCCGTGGACGTTTCAGGTTCCGTGGCCTTCGGTGACGCCGGCAAGTCCGCAATCCTGATGTGGCGCCGCACACCGGGCGCATCGGATTTCCAGCCCGACAACGCGGCGCTACCGCTGCGCGGCTCACCGGTTTGAGCGCAGACGAGTGAAGCCGCGAGGGTCAGCGTCGCAAACGCCGAAAGCATGGGTAGCCGCATGTTGATCTCCGGATCCGAGGTGGCGCCCGGGCGCGAGTGGGTAGTTTGTGTACGCCGCACATTGCCGGCGCGCAATCATCCATTACGCGGCGTCGCGCAAGAGTGATGAACCCTCGATAGCTGCCGATTCCCACATCACTACCAGCGTCAAATGGAGGCAGGCTGGCCACATCCGGCCGACAATTCGCCGGATGCAAAGGCCCTTACACCCCCTGCACGCAGTGTTGCTCGCGGGCACGATCCCTCTTTTCATCGGCGTGTTGCTAGCCGACATCGCGTACTTCCAGACCGCCGAAGTGCAGTGGAAGAACTTCGCTTCCTGGCTCCTCGTGGGTGGATTGTTGTTATGCGGCGTGGCTTTGGTGTGGGCGCTCGTGGGGCTTTTCCGGGTCGGCTGGCGAATGCCGGGGGCGATCTATTTCTTCCTGCTGCTCGCGATCTGGATCCTGGGTTTCGTCAATGCGCTGGTGCACGCGGCCGATGCGTGGGCGAGCATGCCCAGAGGCCTCATTCTTTCCGCGATCGTCGTCCTGCTGGTGCTCGCGGCAACGTGGTCGGGATTGTTCAACTCTCGCCCGGTGAGTGCGGAATGATCCGGCCCGCATGGATTCTGCTTGCGATGCTGCCGGTCCTGTCCGCCTGCGGCAGAGATCCCGGCGCGTCTCAATATGGTCCGGATCCGCAGTTGCCGGAACCCGAGTCGCAACTGTTGCCGACCATGAGTATCGCGAGGCCGGCGAATTGGGGCGACCGGAAACCCGCGGTGCCCGACGGGTATGCGATCTCGGCGATCGCCACCGGTCTCGCCATTCCGCGCCAGACCCTGGTTCTTCCAAACGGTGACATCCTGATCGCCGAGGGCCGTGGTGGAAACGCACCCAAACTGACGCCGAAGGACGTGATCGCCGCCCGCATCAAGGCGCAGGGGACGAGCCCGGTCAAAGGCGGAAATCGTCTGACCTTGTTGCGGGATGCCGATGGTGATGGCGTCTACGAAATGCGGCGGACCTTCGCCGCGAATCTCAATGCGCCGTATGGCCTGGCGCTCGTGGGAGACCAGTTGTTCGTCGCCAACCAGGACGCGCTGGTGCGCTTCGATTACGAAGACGGGCAGCTCGAGGCGCGCGGTCCGCCGGTCACGGTGACCGAACTACCCGCATCGATCAATCATCATTGGACCAAGTCGCTGGCCGCCAGCCCCGACGGACGATTCCTGTACGTGGGCATCGGTTCCAACAGCAACATCACCGAACGCGGCATGACGGCCGAAGCCGATCGCGCACGGGTGTGGCAGGTCGACGCGCAAACGGGCGCGCACCGGCCCTTCGCCACCGGGTTGCGTAATCCCACTGCGCTCGCCTTCCTGCCGGGCACGGGTGAGCTCTGGGCGGTGGTCAACGAGCGTGACGAAATCGGTCCGAATCTCGTGCCCGACTACCTGACTTCGGTGCGTGAGGGCGGCTTCTACGGCTGGCCATACAGTTACTGGGGCAGCCATGTAGATAGCCGCGTGCGGCACCAGGATCCGCAGAAGGTCGCGGCCGCGATCCGCCCCGATTACAGCCTGGGTTCGCATGTCGCGGCGCTCGGAGTCGCGTTTTCGGCGCCCGCCATGGGCGCGCAGTTCGCCGACGGCGCATTCGTCGGAGAACACGGTAGTTGGAACCGCCGCGTGCCCGTGGGCTACAAGGTGGTATTCATTCCATTTCGCGACGGACGGCCAACCGGCGATCCCATCGACTTCGTGACGGGGTTCCAGGTAGATGGGCTGACGCTCGGCCGTCCGGTTGGCGTGACCGTGGATCCACGCGGCGCGCTGATCGTCGCCGATGATCTTTCGAACACCATCTGGCGCGTGACGGCGCCAGCAGCAGGAGAAGCAGGATGAAAGGTTTTGTCACCGACATCGAAAGCGCCACGCTCCGGAACAGTGACTACCGGCGCGTGCTATTCACCGGCCCCAAGACGCAGCTCGTTCTCATGACCCTCGCTCCGGGTGACGAGATCGGTGCCGAAACACATGACGGACACGATCAATTCATTCGCGTCGAGGCCGGCACGGGCACCGTCGTGCTGGATGCGGAGCAGCACACACTCGCCGATGGTATTGCGGTCGTGATCCCGGCGGGAGTGCGGCACAACGTGATCAACACATCGCCGGACACGCCGTTGCGCCTCTACACTTTATATAGCCCGCCCGAACACGCCGACGGGACGGTGCATCACACGAAGAAGGATGACCCCGGCCACTGAGCGGGATCAGCCGCCGGTTTTCCACGCGGGCGTGCGCAACGCATCCGCGAGGAAATCGATCAGCCGCCGTGTCTTCAACGGCAGATGTTTGCGGCTGGCGTAAACGGCATAGATGCCGATCTCGATGGAGCGATAGGCCGGCAGGATTTCCACCAGGTCGCCGCGCCGCAGGTCCTCGCCGACGATGAAGTCGGGTTGCAGGATGATGCCCTGATGCATCAGCGCCGCGCGCCGGCAGGTGTCGCCGTTGTTGGTGTGAATCCGCGGAACGATGCGGACATCGACCGGTCCGTCGGGACCGGTGAAATGCCATTCATCGCGCGTGGACCAGTAGGTATAGGAGATCACGGCATGTTGCCCGAGCTCATGCGGGTGAGCGGGTGCGCCGCGCCGCTGCAGGTACGCGGGCGACGCGCACAGCACCATGCGGGTGCTGGCGAGCTTGCGTGTCACCAGCGTCGAATCGGGAATGCGGGTGATCCTGATCGCGAGGTCATAACCCTCGTCCACGAGGTCGACGATGCGATCACCCAGCGTGATGTCGAGCGACACGTCCGGATTCGCGTCCGCGAACGGACCCCACAGCGACGCCAGGTGCAGGGCGCCGAAGGTCAGCGGCGCATTCACGCGGATGACGCCGCGGGCTTCGCCGGCGCGGCGCGTGAGCTGCGACTCGGCTTCTTCGATGGACTCCAGCAGTTCTTTCGCCCGCTCGAAAAACATCCGGCCCTCTTCGGTGAGCGAGAGGCGCCGAGTGGTTCTCTGCAGCAATCGCACATTGAGACGCCGCTCGAGCTCGCCGACGTGGCGGGAAATGGCCGCCTTGGAAAGTCCCGTTGCCCGAGCGGCGCCAACGAAGCTGCCAGCGTCCACGACAGCCACGAAGCTGCTCATTTCCTGGATCTTGCTCATATTGTCTCGATATACGAGACGATCTGTCTCATGAGCGTGTGTTTATCACACCAGATAAACCTAATACAGTCGTCTCACACATTTAATAGGAATGAGGAGCGACACATGAAGATCACGATTCTCGGCGCCGGCAACATGGGCGCGGCATTCGCAAAACAGCTCACGCGCGCCGGTCACAAGGTGCGGATTGCCGCCCGCAGCGCGGACAAGGCCAAGTCGGTCGCGGCCGCGAACCCGGACGCGGTTGCGGCCCCGATGGGCGAGGCGCTCGCCGATTCGAGCATCGTCATCGTCGCCACCGGCTACGCCGACGCGGTTCCCGCCTTGTATTCGCTGGGCTCTCTCGCGGGCAAAGTGATCATCGACATCACCAACCCGCTCAGCGCCGACTTTTCGGGACTCACCGTCGGCCACACGACCTCGGCCGCGGAAGAAATCGCCAAGGCCGTGCCGGGAGCCGAAGTCGTGAAGGCGTTCAATACGGTGTTCGCACAGGTCCTGGCGGATGGCGCCGGCTTCGCTAACGGCCAGACGGCGCCCGTGTTCATCGCCAGCGACAGCGAACGCGCGAAGCAGACGGCGACCGAGCTCGTGAAGAGCATCGGTTTCAAGCCGGTGGATGCGGGTCCGCTCAAAAACGCGCGGTACCTCGAGCCGCTGGCGGCATTCAACATCTACCTCGGCTACGGCGCCGGTCACGGGACGGCGATTGCCCCGGCGTGGATTCGCAAGGCGGCGTAAGGTGATGTTCGGCGGAGCACTCGCGCACCCGCGCGGGTGCTCCCCTGCTAACTACAAAAACCCGAAACCTGGGAGTTCACGACATGAACGAAGCTATCGGTAAATTGATTCTGCGGGTTGCCCTCGGCGGCCTGGTACTCGCGCATGGCATCAGCAAATTGACCGGCGGCATCGGGTTCATCACCGATACCGTCGCCGGCGCTGGATTGCCTGCGTTCTTCGCCTATGGTGTATACATCGGCGAAGTGGTAGCACCGTTGTTGCTGATTGCCGGCTGGTACTCGCGAATCGGCGCGGGCGTGATCGCGATCAACATGTTGTTTGCGATCGGCCTGGTGCACGGCGCGGAGTTCTTCACTCTCAACCAGAGCGGCGGATGGGCGCTCGAGCTGCAGGGCATGTTTCTGTTCGCGGCGATCGCGCTCGTTCTGATGGGGCCGGGGCAATACCGGATCAATGACAAGTAGTGGAGCGCGATTCATGAACATTCAGCAGGCGATGAAGAATCCGAACCTCGCGTTTGCCTCTCCGGAGGCGATCGAGACGTCGACGGAATTCTCGGTGGTGCAGAAACACGCAATCCTCCTGCAGTGGAAAGACCAGCTGGAGAAATTGCTCATCGCCGACGACGAAAGCATGCTGCGTTCCGACGCGAAAGCGGGCGCGAACGCGGAATGCCTGCGGCGCGTCACGGATACCCTCGCGCGCCTGCCGCCAGGGTAGATCCGATGAGCGTCGCGACGTCCGTGGGCGCCCAGGCGCCGGGGACTATCTACGTGTGTCCGATGCATCCGGAGATTCGCCAGGATCATCCGGGGAATTGCCCGAAGTGCGGGATGGCGCTCGAGCCCGAGCTGCCCAGTCTCGAAGAAGGTGAAAATCCCGAGCTCGTCGACTTCCGGCGGCGGTTCTGGTGGACGTTGCCACTGACCATCGTGGTCACGTTGCTTGCGATGTTCGGTCATCGCCTCGGGTGGTTCGGGATGGCGACGCAATCGTGGATAGAGCTCGCGCTCTCTGCGCCGGTGGTTCTGTGGGCGGGATATCCGTTCTTCGAACGCTGGGCGCAGTCCATCGCCAACAAGAGTCCCAACATGTGGACGTTGATAGGCACAGGCACCGGCGCCGCATTTCTGTACAGCGTCGTCGCGACCGTGGCGCCCGGAATCTTTCCCGAGTCGTTCACTTCGATGGGCCGGGCCGCTGTCTATTTCGAAGCCGCTGTCGTGATCATCTCGTTGACGCTGCTTGGCCAGCTGCTCGAGCTCAAGGCGCGCTCGCAAACCTCCGCCGCGATCAAGGCGTTGCTGGGCCTCGCGCCGAAGACCGCGCGCCGGATCAGGCGCGACGGCACCGAGGAAGACGTTCCGCTCACCCACGTTCACGTGGGAGATGCATTGCGCGTGCGGCCGGGCGAGAAGGTTCCGGTGGACGGCGTGGTGCTGGAGGGCGCGAGCGCCGTGGATGAATCGATGCTCACGGGAGAACCCCTTCCGGTGAGCAAGCGCCCCGGCGACAAACTCATCGGCGCCACGCTCAATACCAGCGGCGCGCTGGTCATGCGTTCCGAGCGCGTGGGTTCGCAGACCATGCTCGCGCAGATCGTGCAACTCGTGGCGCAGGCGCAGCGCTCGCGTGCCCCGATGCAAAGCATGGCGGACCGCGTCGCCGGCGGATTCGTGCTGGTGGTCGTCGCCATCGCGCTCGCGACGTTTTTCGCCTGGGGAATATTCGTTCCGGAGAAGGGCTGGGTGTACGGACTGGTGAACGCCGTCGCGGTGCTCATCATCGCGTGCCCGTGCGCACTCGGGCTGGCAACGCCGATGTCGATCATGGTGGCCATGGGCAAGGCCGCGACGCAGGGCATCCTGTTTCGCGATGCGGCGGTCATCGAACGCCTGCGTACCGTCGACACCCTGATCGTGGACAAGACCGGCACGCTCACCGAAGGCAAACCCGCGTTCGATCGCGCCATTCCCGTCGAGGGCACGCAGGCCGGCGAGGTGCTGCGCCTCGCGGCGAGTCTCGACCAGGGCAGCGAACATCCGCTGGCCGATGCCATCGTGCGCGCCGCCCGCGAGCAGGGACTGGCGCTCGAGAAACCCGAAGATTTCGAGTCGGACTCGGGCATCGGGGTCCGCGGCAAGGTTTCGGGCCACAGTCTCGCGCTCGGCAACACCGTATTGATGAAACAGCTCGGCGTCGTGGTAGATAGCCTGAGCTCTCAGGCGGAAACCCTGCGGGCGGAGGGCGCGAGCGTGATGTATCTCGCCGTCGATGACCGGCTGCGGGGCATCCTGGCCGTCTCCGATCCCGTCAAGGCAAGTACGCCCGAGGCGCTGCGGCTGCTGAAAAGCACAGGTCTGCGCATCGTGATGGCCACCGGCGACGGCCACACCACGGCGCGCGTGATCGCCGGCCGGCTCGGGATCGACGAGGTGCACGCAGAGGTGCAGCCCGTCGACAAACTATTGCTCGTGGAGAAGCTGCAACGCGAAGGCCGGGTCGTCGCGATGGCCGGCGATGGCATCAATGATGCCCCGGCGCTGGCGCAGGCCGATGTCGGCATCGCCATGGGCAATGGAACGGACGTGGCCATGAGCAGCGCGCAGGTGACACTCGTGAAGGGCGACCTGCGCGGGATCGCGCACGCGCGGGAGATCTCGGCCGCCACCGTCGCCAACATGAAGCAGAACCTGGGCTTCGCGTTCGTCTACAACGCGCTGGGGGTGCCGCTGGCGGCGGGACTGCTCTATCCACTCACCGGGTGGTTGCTGTCGCCGATGTTCGCGGCGTTGGCGATGAGCCTGAGCTCGGCCTCGGTGGTCTTCAATGCCTTGCGCCTGCGTGCGCGGAATTGAGTTGCACGGAGGTTGCGGATGAGCGAACTACAATTCACCGGCCGCGTCATCATCATCGGCTGCGGCAGCATCGGCCAGGGCATCCTGCCGCTCATCAGGCGGCACATTCCGCTCGAAGGTGATGGGCGGCTCCTGGTCCTGTCGGCCGACGAGCAGGGGCGGGGAATCGCGCGGAAATGCGGCGCGCGCTTCGAGCATGCGCATCTGACTCCCGGCAATCATCGCCGTATTCTCGGCAAACACGTCAGCGCCGGCGACCTCGTGCTGAATCTTTCGGTCAACGTTTCCAGCCTCGACCTGATCCGCTTCTGCGCCGAGCAGCAGGCCTTGTACGTCGATACTTCGATCGAGCCCTGGCCGGGCGTGTACGCGAATCCGATGCTGAAGATGCTGGACCGGACCAACTTCGTCATTCGCGAGAAGGCGCTGCGGCTGGCCGCGGAACTCGGCCCGGAGGCGCCAACCGCCGTGGTCGATCACGGCGCGAATCCGGGAATGGTTTCGCATTTCGTCAAACGCGCGCTGCTCGACCTGGATCGGCTGCTGCGAGACGGCGCCGCGCGGCCTGTCGTGCGCGAGGACTGGGCGACGCTGGCGCGCGATCTCGACGTCACCGTCATCCAGATCGCCGAACGGGATACCCAGGTCAGCGACAACGCGAAACGTCACGGGGAGTTCGTCAACACCTGGTCGATCGAGGGCTTCGTCGACGAGCTGATGCAGCCGAGCGAGATCGCGATCGGTATGCACGAATTGAACCTGCCGCGGCGGGCGCGGCAACACCGCGCGGGCTCCGGGACTATCTACATGCCCCGCCCCGGCGGTGGGACTTTCGCCCGCAGCTGGACGCCGTCGGTGGGCGGATATCAGGGCTTGCTCGTCACACACGACGAGGTGTTCTCGATCTCGGACTATCTATCGCTGCGCGAAGGAGAGCGACAGGTTTATCGCCCCACGGTGATGTTTGTTTATCACCCCTGCGACGACGGGATGTTGTCCGCGCTCGAACTCGAGGGACGCGGCTGGAAGATGCAGCCCTCGAGCCGGCGCCTGAGCCACGACATCGCGGATGGCATGGATGAGCTGGGCGTGCTGCTCGCCGGTCACGCGAAGAACGCTTACTGGTTCGGATCGCAGCTGTCGATCCAGGACGCGCGCCGTCACCTGGAATTCGCGAATGCGACCACCCTGCAGGTGGTCGCTGGCGCATTGGCCGCGGCGACCTGGGCCATCCGGCATCCGCGCAGCGGACTGGTCGAGCCCGACCAGATGAATCACGAGGAATGCCTGGCCGTCGCCGCGCCTTACCTCGGAAAGTTGACCGGCGCGTTCACGGACTGGACGCCGCTGCAGGGCCGCGGCGAACTGTTCCCCGAGAAACTCGACGTCGACAGCCCGTGGCAATTGCAGAACATCCGTGGGCGGCAATGGGTGGAGTAAGCGCGCGCTGACTTATTCCGCGCGCGCCTTGTGTAACGATGATCATCCGGAGGCACCATTTCTCATGAACGCCAGCACCGCAAGTGTGAAGTCGACGTCCGCGGCTCGTCGCGCAGCCAGGCCCAGGCGCGATCGCCTGGTCGGAAGCCTGCCGCGACGGCGCCTGCTCTCGAAAGGGCGACAGGATGGCGCGGGTGCGCAGTTACCCATTCACATTCGCGCGCTCCAGGATCTCGGACGCATCGAGCGCGAATACATGCGGCGCAAGCTCGACGGCAAACTCGGCAAACATGCGCGCTCCATCGAGCGCATCAGCGTCCGCACGGAAGATGTGAACGGGCCGCGCGGTGGCGTCGATCAATCCTGCCGCATCAAGGTCGTGCTGCGCGCGCTGCCGAGCGTGGTGTTCGAAAGCCGCGACGCGACGCTGAGCGGCGCCTTCGACAAGGCCTTGCCGGGCGTGGAGCGCTCGGTGCGGCGCGCGCTGGAGCGGCGCCGCATGAAACCGCTGCGCCGCTCCTGACGTTACAGGTTGGTCTGATCCGGCGGCACGTCGCGCGGCACGCCCGCGGCGGCGCCGTCGGTGGGTTCAAGGCCTTCGATCCCGACGCCGTAACAAGTCATCGATATCGATCCGAGTGTGCAGCCTCTGACCAGTGTCGCGGCGCCCGCGCCGGAAGCCGCCGCGACTCCTGCAATGTAGAGCAGCGGCAGGAAATGATCCGTCGTTGGCACCGCCAACGCGTAATCAGGATGACTCTGGAGGCTGGCGATATCGCGCGGGTTTTCGGTCATCAGCGCTTCGGCCGCCGCGTCGAAGCGGTACGCCCAGTCTTCGCCGCTCTCTTGATTCCGCCAATCGAGCCGGCGAAGGTTGTGCACGACGTTGCCGCTGCCGAGGATCAGCACGCCCCGCTCGCGCAGCGCCGCGAGCCGGGCTCCCAGCTCGACGTGGTATTCCATCGGCTTGCTTGAATTCAGCGAAAGCTGAACCACAGGAATGTCCGCCTCGGGGTACAGGTGCGCGAGGACGCTCCACGTGCCGTGATCCAGGCCCCACTCGTCCTGATCGAGGCCTATCCAGTCGGGCTTCGCGAGTTCGACCACCTCGGCCGCCAGTTCCGGCAAGCCGGGCGCCGGATAGTTGAACTGGAACAACTCATCGGGAAAGCCGTAGAAGTCGTGAATGGTGCGCGGGCGCTGCATCGCGGTTACCGCGGTGGCGCCGATGAACCAGTGCGCGGAGACCACGAGGATGCCGCGCGGACGCGGCAGGGACTTGCCCAGCTGACGCCACGCCAGGGTGTAAGCGTTGCTTTCCAGCGTGTTCATCGGGCTGCCGTGCCCGATGAAAAGTGATGGAAGTGTCGTCATGTGGCGTTACCGGGTGGCCGGGGGTGGTGACGGGGCAGCGACCATCCCCACAACAATGCTCCTGCACGCAAGATGAAACCCACCACGACTCCCGCGATGATCGAGATCTCGCGCGGACATCCAAGATAGTTGAGGCCGACGAAAATAGCAGCGGCGCCCATCGCGGCGGTGAGATAGATCTCGTAGGAAAAGATGATGGATCGCGTCTCGCCGAGCAGGTCGCGGATTATGCCGCCGAAACTCGCGGTGATCACACCCATGACGATCGCCACCAGCGCCGATGTGCCGGCACTGATTGCGCGCTCGGCGCCCACCGTGGCGAACAAGGCGAGTCCGAGGGCGTCGACCCACAGCAGCAGTCGAATGCGGGAGTGAATGCGATGGGCGGTGAAGAAGACGATGAGCGACACGCCGATGCACACCGCGAGGTACATGGGTTGTCCTATCCACAGCACTGGATGTGCATTCAGCAGCAGGTCGCGGATGGTGCCGCCGCCGATGCCGGTCACGGTTCCGAGCAGCACGAAGCCGACGGCGTCCATCTGGTTTCGCGAGGCGACCAGGGCGCCCGTCATCGTGAACGCGACGATGCCGAGCCAGTCGAGAAAAGCGATGCCGTTTTCGAACACAATCAGTCTCCCATTCGCACTCAGGGCGGGCGCCTGATGGACAAGTATCGCCGCCGGTAGACACTGGGGATACATATAAGAGGTGTTGCCATGATCGACCCTGTCCAGAACGGAGGAGCTCCGCGCAAGGTGCTGCTTGCGACCGACCTGAGCGCCCGGGGTGATCGCGCGCTGGAACGCGCCATTGCGATCGCCCAGCGCCACGACGCGCAACTCCTGATCGTCCATGCTTACGAAGAGCTCGACGAATCGACCCTTACTTATGGCCGGCGCGCCGCGCCGTCCTGGCGCCAACCCCCCGACGCGGTGGCGCTGATGAAGGAGAGAATCGGCCAGGGATTGCGGGCCGATCTGGGGGCCGCGGTCGCGAAGGCCACGATCCTGCTCGAAGGAGGGAATCCGGCGGAAGTCATCGAAGGAGTCGCGATCTCCGAACGAGTCGACCTCGTCATCACCGGCATCGCGCGCGAAGGCGTGTTCGCGACCCGCCCCGTGATTCTCGGCCGGACGGTGGAACAACTGCTGCGCCGCCTGCCCGTGCCCGTGCTCATCGTCAGGAACCGGGTCCGCTCGGCCTATGAGCGCATCGTCGTGACGACCGATTTCTCGGAACCATCCGCCTGCGCATTGCAGCTGGCGGTGCGTTTCTTCCCGGTTGAAAGCCTGTATCTCCTGCACGCATCCGAGGCGCCTTATGAAACTCTCGCGTCCGATGCGAATCGGCATGCGGAGAGCTTCCTGGAAATACGCGCCGCGGATCTCGAGAAGTTCCTGTCATCTATCTACCTGCCCGAGGGCGACCGGAAACGCATCATCCCGGTGATCGAGCCCGGCCCGCCCCGGCAACTCATCCGTGAATACGTGCAGATGCACGGCGCCGACCTGGTGGTGCTCGGTACTCACGGGCGCGGCCCGGTGCTCGAAGCACTGCTCGGCAGCGGCGCCAAGAGCATCCTGTCGACGCTGCCCTGTGATGCGCTGGTCGTGCGCGGACCCTGATTGATCAGGAGTCGGGAGTCGACTTCTTTTCGCTGTCCTTTCCTTCCTTCGGCCCGGATGTGCCGGATCCGCGATTGCTCTCATGGGAGCGCGGATCATGGCGGCCCGGTACGTCTTTCTGATAGTTAGGCGCCGCGCCGTCCCCTTTGCCGAAACCGCCCTGGCCGAAGCCCGATTGCCCGTAGTTTCCCTGCCCGGTGTTGGCGCCCGTGCCGGGCTTGCCATCCTCTCCGGGGTTGTTGGACGGCGCACCGGGATCGCGGCCGGTCGAGCCGCTTTGTTCACCGGACTCCGGGCGTGCGGGGCCGCGCTCCGGCGGAGCAGGTGGGGTGGTCGGATTCTTTCGATGTCGTTTGGTCACGGGTCCTCCAGTCATTGATTTTCGAAATCCTCGCGGGTCAGTGCGCGATTGATGCCGAACGCGGCGCGGGCGCCCTCGGCCGCCGCGACGATGGAAAGCTGCACGTCGCGGATGATGTTGCCCGCGACGAACACGCCGGGAACGCTCGTGGCTTCGTACTCGCCGCACACGACGCCGCCGTTGCGCCCAAAGCGGCAACCCAGCGACGCGGCCAGTCGCGATTGTTCGCGCGAAGGTGTATCGAAAAACATCGCATCGCGGATCAACCGTTCTCCGCCGGAGAAATGCACCGCGCGCAGCCGGCCGCGGCGGCCCTCGAGATTCGAGATGTGTTTCTCGACGAGGCGGATGCCCTTGCGCGCCAGCGTCCGGCGGTCGGCGGTGGAATATCGCGCGGCTCCATCGGTGCACAACACGATATCGTCGCTCCATGCGGTGAGAGCGCGCGTCATCTCGAAACCGCGCCGGCCGCGTCCATAGGCGAGCACGCGGCGGTCGCGCATCTCCCAGCCGTCGCAGTAGGGGCACTGGAATACGCTGCGGCCGAACAACTCGTCGATGCCGGCGATACGCGGCACGTTGTCGAATACGCCGGTGGCGATGAGTAGTTTGCGGCTGCGCACTCGCCGGCCATCCGCGAGGCGGGCCGCGAATCCGCCGCCCGCGCGCCGCGCGGCCGTCACTTCCTGCGGCAGGAAATGCACCGCGGGATATCTACGCAATTCGCGGCGACCTATCGACAGGAATTCCTGCGGCACGATGCCGTCGCGCGATAGATAGGCATGCATTTCCTTCGAGGCCCAGCTGCGCGGCGTTCCCGTATCACACAACAGCACGCGCCGCCGCGCACGACCCAGGATCAGCGCGGCCGAAAGACCGGCCGGCCCGGCCCCGACGATGAGCACGTCCCAGGCTGCCCGCGCGCGCGTTGCGCCCATCACTTCCGGATTGATGAACTGTCACCGCGCCGCGCGCCCCTGGAACGCGCGGGAATGATTTCATCGTCGCCGGCGTGCCGCTCGAGGGGGCTTGCGGCCGGGCCATTGAGCACGATGCCATCAGGCGCGAAACGTGAGCCGTGGCACGGGCAGTCCCAACTCTTTTCGACGCTGTTCCATTGCACTACGCAGCCAAGGTGCGTGCAGGCCGCGGAGAGCTCGTGGAAATTTCCGTCCGGGTCGCGGTAGACGGCCAGTAGCGCAAGGCCTTCGCGCACCAGCGCGCCCGAACCTGGCGGAATGGTGTTGCGATCCCTGACCTTGCCGCGCCCGATCCAGTCCGTCACGAGATGGCCGAGCACGTTGGCGTTTTCGTCGATGAACGATGCCGCGGCCTGCAGAGTCTTGCGCGCCGGATCATAGAGATCGGTCCAGGGATTCACGCGGCCCGCGATCAGGTCGCTGATGATCATGCCGCCCAGCGTGCCATGCGTCATGCCATTGCCGGAGTCGCCGGTGACGACATAAATGTTCCGGTCGCCCGGATTGCGGCCGATGAAGGCGAGACCGTCGATGGGTTCCATCACCTGTCCCGACCAGCGGTATTTCGGGTCGCCGAGGCCATAGAAATGTTCCCGCGCCCAGTTGGCGAGCCGGGTGAAGCGTTCGGCCGGATCCACTTCCTGGCCGGTCTTGTGATCCTCGCCGCCGACGATCAGCACGTCACCGGCGCCAATGTTCCGCACCACGCGCACGTAGTGATACGGATCGTCCATGTCCCACAGCAGCACGGACGGGAAGGCCCCGGCGGGGATGTCGAAGCCGACCACGTACGTGCGGTACGCGGCCTGCTTGGTATGCATCTTCACGCGGTCGATGAAGGGCGTGTTGGTGGCCACCACGACATGTGGCGCGCGAATTTCGCGGCCGCCTTCGAGCACCACCTGTGCGATCTCGCCTTCCTCGACGGCCACCGCGCGCACACCGGTCTCGATGCGTCCGCCGTGTGCGATGAAGGCACGCGCCAGGCCATGCAGATATTTGCCGGCGTGAAACATCGCCTGCCGCGGGAAACGCAGCGCGGGCGCATTGAAGGGCAGATTGCGCAGGATCTGGGTTTCGATGGGGACGATGTGCGCGAATCCCGCCCGCAGCGCGGCCTCGGCTTCGCGATTCAGCACGTCCACCTGCTCCGGACTCGAGGCGAACAACACACCGTCGAGGCGTTCGAAATCGCAGTCGATTTCCGACTCGCGCACGATGCGTTCGATCAGGTCGATGGCGGCCGCGTGACTCTGCGCCGCCAGGCGCGCGCCGGCCTCGCCGAACAGCTTCTCCAGCGTCACGAAGCGATCGTCCAGCACGGCGGTCAGGTGCGCCGTGGTGCGCCCGGTTTCACCGGCGCCGATCTCGAAAGCGTCGATGAGCTGCACATCGCGCCCGTCACGCTGCAGTAGATAGGCGGTGGTCAAACCCGCGATGCCGGCGCCCACGACACAGACGTCGCATTGCGTCTGCGCCTGCTGCCCGGTGGAGTAGGGGGAGGTGGTCGCCTGCCAGACGGAGACGGTCTCCAGGGTGCCGCGTTGCATGGGGACGATTAGGCGCGGCCGCGCCTGCTGGCGACAGCCCACGACGGGGCCAATTGCCGTCACTTCATTCCTACGCGCCGCGCGGGGACGCCTGTTTCGCGCGGAATCCGTCCGGAATTCGCCCCCGGGCGGCGATGCCACGCGACCAGTGATTCCCCCCGGGCAAACCGGGCTTTCTTGTTTTGTATTGCCAATTCTGATGGCCCATTTCATGTTCCTCATTTCATGTTCCGGGGGGGGGCAAGGCCAACTAACAACAATCGATTTCGGTCGCCTGCGGGAGCCGCACTGGCCGGGCCGCGAACGGGGTGTTACCTGATATGGTGGTTGAACCGAAGCGCGCGACGGCGCTCATATAGTGACTGTCCCGTCTCAGCCGGTGTCTCATGAACGAAAACGTCAAGTGGATTGCTGCCGCGGTCGCGGTGGTCGGATTGTCGATCGGCGCGGTGGTCTACCGCGACAAATGGTGGACCGACCGGGAGCCAGCGCCCGAGGAACCGGTGGCGCCAGCACCCGTGGCGGCACCGCCCGTCGAAGCGGTGCCCGCGGAGCCGGCCGTCAAACATCCGCTGCCCACCGCGGAGTCGGATCAGGCGCTTCCCGCGCTCGATGGCAGTGATGCTTCGATGCTGGGTGAGCTCGGCGGCGTGGTTGGCAAGGAGTCCGTGGAGCGGTTCGTCGTCCCCAAGGACCTGGTCCGCCACATCGTTGTGAGCATCGACAATCTGTCGACCGAAAAGGTGGCGGAGCGGATCCGCCCGGTGAAACCCACGCCCGGCACATTCGCGGTCGCGGGCACGGAAGAGGCGCCCGTGCTGGATCCGGCCAACTACTCGCGTTACCAGCCGCTGGTGCGCATGGTCGGTTCTACCGACACGCAGCAGCTGGTGGCTATCTACACGCGTTATTACCCACTGTTCCAGGAAGCGTACGAAAACCTCGGGCACCCGCCGGAGTACTTCAACGACCGCGTGATCGAAGTGATCGACCACCTGCTCGAGACGCCGGACCTGCAAGGCCCGATCGCGCTCTCACGGCCGAACGTGCTGTATGAGTTCGACGACCCGAAACTCGAGTCGCGATCCGCGGGTCAGAAGGCGTTGATTCGCATGGGCAGCGAAAACGCCAAGGTCATCAAGGACAAATTGCGGGAACTCCGCGGCGAGCTCGTCGCGAAACAGCCCGGCAATTGAAACCGCGCGCGCTGCGCGCGGACTCCGGCCTCAGGCGGACGGCCACTTCTTCTGGCCACGCTTCTCGGCTTTCGCGGCCCGTTTTTCCATGAGGTTCTTCGCGGGTTTTTTCTTGGTGTTTTTCTTCTGGTTGAGGCCTTTACTCATTTTCGCTGCTCCTGTGATTGCGATCTCCCAGTGTGCGCTCATCGGCCGGCAATTGCTGGCCTTAAAAATCGCCAATTCCGGGCACGGAATCGATCAGGGCATCCAGACGAAGCCGAGTTGAAACGCGACATCCGGCGTGTTGTTGATGTTCTGCACGTTTTCCGTGATGCCGAAAGAGAGCAGGAGGTTGTCGCGGCGGTGCCGGATGCCCGCCGTGAGCTGATACTTGTTGCCTAACAACTCCTCGAGATCGGTTTCGCGGCGCGAATACACGCTGCTGCTCGCGTAACCCTGCAGGTTCAGATTCGTGTTCGCGGTCAGCGCGTATTCGTAAGCGACCACCAGCGTCGGCACGATCTGCCGTTCGTGATTGACCAGGAAGTCGCCGCCGGCGAAATACACCGCGCTGGCATTCGCGTAGAAGGCCTGGCGTGCGCCTTGCCACTGCGCGGCCGCCTGGAATCCGTAGTCGGTGCGGCCGGTCGAAAGCATCCGCCGCTCGCCGGCGAGCGGCATCTTGATCGCCGCTTCCAGTGACATCTGCCACGCGCCACCCAACGGAATGCCGGAATAACGCAATCCCACCGTGGGATCGAGCAACCCACCGCTGCTGGGTGCGCGGCCGAGTTGCGCGAAGGAAGTCGACTTCAGGTCATAAATCACATTGACGTCGTCCCGCCTGACCGCCGGGCGGCCGAAGGTGCTGAGTCCGAACGTGCGGTGAAATTTCTCGACGGTGCCATCGAGGTATCCGCCCTCGTACGAGACGGCGCCCGTGATCAGATAGCCCGACAGATGAGGTGTGAACTGATGATGCAGTGTCACATCGACCAGGGTCATCTCGAAATCCACCAGGTAGTTCTCTCCGGGCAGATCCCGGATGGCCGCCACTTCAGCATCACCGAGCGCGCGCCGGCCGCTCGACTCGAGCCCGGTGAGATAGCGTTCGACCTCCGGGCTCATCGCCCAGGTATTCTGCGAGGCGAACTCGGTCTCAACCGTCCATCCGCCCGGCTCGATCGCCACCGCGTGGGCCGGCCGCATGTCGAGACGCAGGAATCCGAAGGGCGACAGGTCGCGCGCACTCAGCGGTCCATAAAATTCCGCCGCCGCGGCGGGCGCCGCGACGAACGCGAGCAACGCAAGAAAACCGACTGCCGCATGCCGAAGATTCATGCGAGATATTCTTGAAGAAACGCGTCGCGCGGCTCTATCCGCGTCCGGGAGGGGCTCGTCCTATCAAAAGAGATAGGGCGGCGTTACACCCTGGATGGGGGTGTAGGAAAACTCTGGTTCGTGGCGCCTTGCCGGGTTGGCATCTGGATTCCGGTATGGGTGCCACGTCGCGCGTTATACGGGGCGCTGCAAGGGACGGATTGTCTACGCTACGACATCTGTCGTAGAGTGCGGTGCAAAAGATTTTTGCCCGGGTGCAACCGGATCCGCGCTCGCGACGTCACATATGCCTGCGGGCCGGCAGAATCTGACAATGAGGGGGGCGTGCATGAGAAAGTCCGAACCATGATCAAGCTGCACGACATCCATAAGTATTACCGCACCGGGGAGCAATCCCTGCACGTCCTCAAGGGCGTCGATCTGCACATCCGGGAAGGGGAGCTGGTTTCCATCATGGGCTCGTCCGGCTCGGGCAAGTCCACGCTGTTGAATATCCTCGGGGTTCTCGATGGATACGACCGCGGCAGCTACAGCCTCGCGGGCCACCCGGTCAACAATCTGAAGGAAACCGACGCCGCGCGGCTGCGCAACAAACTACTGGGATTCGTGTTCCAGTCCTTCAACCTGCTGCCGTTCAAGAACGCCGCCGAAAACGTGGCGTTGCCGCTGTATTACCAGGGCGTCGGCCGCAAGGAGCGCAACTATCGCGCGGAGCAGTTTCTGGACATGGTTGGGCTGGCCGATCGCAAGGACTTCATGCCCAACCAGTTGTCGGGCGGACAGAAGCAACGCGTGGCCATCGCCCGCGCGCTGGTCGCCGATCCGAAGGTGATCCTGGCCGACGAACCCACGGGCCAGCTCGACAGCCAGTCCACCCAGGACATCGTCTCGCTCCTCAGGGACATCCACCGGCGCGGCAACACCATGGTCATCGTGACCCATGAGCAGGACATCGCCAGGCAGACCGAACGGCAGATCATCCTGAAGGACGGCGTGGTCAGCACGTCGCATTCATCGAGTCCGCCGCTCGCCGTGGCTAACTAATCATGCTGGACGGCCTGCAGGAAATCCTGTTCACGCTGCGGCAGAACAAGCTGCGCACGGTGTTGACCGCCTTCGGCGTGTTCTGGGGCATATTCATGCTGGTGTTGCTGCTGGGCGCGGGCCGCGGCATGCAGAACGGCATCTACGATGATTTCGGCTCCGACGTGCTGGACTTCATCATCGTCTGGTCCGGCGACACCACCGTCGCGTACAACGGAATGGCGCCGGGACGCAGGATCCAGCTCCAGATCGCCGACATCGAGGCTGTCCGGAAGCAGATTCCCGGCGTCCGCTTGGTCGCCGGCGAACGATACGTTCCCAACGGCACCATCAACTACGAACGCAAGAACAGCAACGGCCAGATCCTCGGCATCCCCGACGAATATTTCAAAGTGAAGGATGACGTGCCGTTCAACTTCGGACGCAAGCCCAATCCACTGGATCAGAACGAGACCCGCAAGGTGGTCGTGATCGGCTCCGCCGTTGCCGATCGCTTGTTCGCCAAGGGCGAGGAGCCGGTGGGCAAGTACGTGCGCGTCAAGGATGTGGTGATGAAGGTCGTAGGCGTGTTCTACGACAAGGGTGGCCGCGGGCAGAACTCCGAACGCGTGCTCATGCCACTGACGACGATGCAGGCGATATACGGTGGTGGAAGAATCGCCGACACCATCTGGGTGCGGCCTGAAGCGGGCGCCGACGGCTTCGAGGTCGAGAAGAAAATCGTCGAGCTGGTGAAGCGGCGGCATGACGTTTCTCCGGACGACAAGCGCGGCGTCAATTCCTTCAACATGGCCATGCCCGCGCGGAACATCACCGGCCTGTTCATCGGCATCAACGTGTTCATCTGGTTCGTGGGCCTGGGCACGTTGATGGCCGGCATCGTCGGCATCAGCAACATCATGATCATCACGGTGAAGGAGCGGACGAAGGAGATCGGCATCCGCAAGGCGCTGGGCGCGACACCTTTCCAGATCGTCAGCACCTTGCTGCTGGAGTCGACGCTGGTCACCGCATTCGCGGGCTATCTGGGGCTGGTGTTCGGCGTGGGCCTGCTCGAACTCGTGGCGTTCGGATTGCGCAGCTCCGGCGCGAAGCTGCCGTATTTCCTCAATCCCAGTGTCGATTTCCAGGTGGCCGTCACGGCCATCCTGCTGCTCGTCGGTGTCGGCATCCTCGCGGGGCTCATGCCCGCGTTGCGCGCCGCCAAGATCACGCCCACCGAAGCCATGCGCGCCGGGTGACCATGATCGACATCGAAAAATGGCAGGAGATCTTCAGCACGCTGCGCCGGCACAAGCTGCGCACCGCGCTCACCGCGTTTGGCGTGTTCTGGGGCATCTTCATGCTCACGGTGTTGTTAGGCGCGGGCAAGGGGCTCGAAAACGGAGCGAACGACAGTTTCCCCCGTGTCACGAACACGGTGTACATATGGTCGCAGGGCGCGACACAGATTCCCTTCCAGGGCATGCCCATCGGCCGCCAGATCCAGCTCAAGCCCGGAGATGTCGAGGCCATCGCGAAGAATGTCGCAAGCGTCGGCTTCATCAAGGGCCAGAACTCCGTCGGCGTCTGGGGCGGCACTCCGCCGTACACCGTGCGCAAGTCGAAGAACGGGGCCTTCAGCATCCAGGGCGGCTTCGCGGGAATCCAGGACTTCAACGCATTGCGCGTCGTGGCCGGACGCCCCTTCAACGAACTCGACGAGCGGGAACGCCGCAAAGTCGTGATGATCGGCATGCGCGTCAAGGACCAGCTGTTCGCCAAGGATGAGAACCCGCTGGG
>JAKFFF010000079.1:0-80981 GCA_036677145.1 Alcaligenaceae bacterium | reverse complement strand
CGGGCGGCGGATTCCTCGACGAAGAAGCGCCGCACTTTCATCGCGTGCTGCAGACGGCCCTTGCGCACGTAGGCCTGGTAGAGGAAATCCTTCATGACCTCGAGCAGCACCGCGGCCTGGTAGGCGTTGATGACCGGCAGGTCGACGAGCGTATCGGCGGTGCCGACGAAGATCACGCGCAGCACGACGGCGAAAGTCTCCTCGTCGATCTGCGCCATCTCGCGCACGTCGGACAGCGAATCGAACAGGCGCAGCTTCGTGGGATTGCCCAGGTCGGCGAATGTCGTCGCCGCACTGCGCCGGCACATCGAGGCGAACGCCTGGAACTGGTTGTGCGAGTAACAGGTCAGCGCCTCGCGGAAGAAGATCTCGACGTCCTCGGGCACGTAGTTGAACGCGAACTTTTCGATCGGCCGTTCGACGTCGAAGGCCTGCGGCGCGAGTTCGACGCGATTGCTGGCATAAACGCGCGCGGCGAAACGCAGGAACACGGGCGCGTTGCAGGCGTGACAGCGCAGCACGATGCCTACTGATCGCGGCTTCTGCAGCAGCAGCTCGTCGAACGTGGGCAGCGCGCTGGGACTCATGCGCGAGAACGCATTGCAGTGCGGACAGTTGCGCGCGGTTTCGCGCTCTTCGCCGAAATGCATCGCGCCCGTCGAGTCGATGAACACGTTCATGTTAGCCGCGCCCTTCGCGACCCGCGTGCGGGTCAACGAGTCAGTGGTTTGTACTTGATGCGATGCGGTTGCGCGGCTTCTTCGCCCTTGCGTCGCTTGAGATCTTCCATGTAGTCCTGAAAATTGCCTTCGAACCACACGACTTCGGAGTTGCCTTCGAAGGCAAGGATGTGGGTCGCGATCCGGTCGAGGAACCAGCGATCGTGGGAAATCACCACGGCGCAGCCGGGATAGGCGAGCAACGCCTCTTCCAGCGCCCGCAGAGTTTCCACGTCGAGATCGTTGGTGGGCTCGTCGAGCATCAGCACGTTGCCGCCGGACTTGAGCACCTTCGCGAGGTGCACGCGGTTGCGCTCACCGCCCGAAAGCTCGCCGATGATCTGCTGCTGACCAGTGCCCTTGAAATTGAATCGGCCGACGTAGCCGCGCGAGGGCGTCTCGTAGTTCCCGACCTTGATCATGTCGAGGCCGCCGGAAATTTCCTGCCACACCGTGTTCTTGTCGTTGAGCGACTGGCGCGACTGATCGACGTACGCCAGCTTGACCGAGGGTCCGATGCGGATCTCGCCCGAGTCGGGTTGCTCGAGCCCCGACATCATGCGGAACAGCGTGGTCTTGCCGGCGCCGTTCGGCCCGATGATGCCGACGATGCCGCCCGCGGGCAGACGGAAGTTGAGGTTGTCGATGAGCAGCCGGTCGCCATAGGACTTGCTGAGGTTTTTCGCCTCGATGACCAGGTCGCCGAGACGCTCGCCCGGCGGAATGTAGATCTCGTTGGTCTCGTTGCGCTCCTGGAATTCGCGCGACGCCAGTTCTTCGTAACGCGCGACGCGCGCCTTGCTCTTGGCCTGGCGCGCCTTCGGATTCTGGCGCACCCACTCGAGTTCCTTCGCGAGTTGCTTGCGCAGACCTTCCTGCGTCTTTTCTTCCGTGGCCAGTCGTGCCTCTTTCTGCTCGAGCCAGGTTGAGTAGTTGCCCTTGTAGGGAATGCCGTGACCGCGATCGAGCTCGAGGATCCACTCGGCGACGTTGTCGAGGAAGTAGCGATCGTGCGTAACGGCGATGACCGTGGACGGATACGCTTCGAGGTATTTCTCGAGCCACGCGATGGACTCGGCGTCCAGGTGGTTAGTCGGTTCGTCCAGCAGCAACATGTCGGGCGCCGACAGCAGCAGGCGGCACAGCGCCACGCGGCGCTTCTCGCCACCCGAGAGCTTGTTGATGATTGAGTCCCAGGGCGGCAGGCGCAGCGCATCGGCGGCGATTTCCAGCTTGCGCTCCAGCTCCCAGCCGCTGACGGCGTCGATCGCGTCCTGCAGCTTCGCCTGTTCCTCGAGCAGCTTGTTCATTTCATCCGGATCGAGCTCCGGATCGGCGAACTTGTCGGATATTTCGTTGAAACGGGCCACCTGCGCGAACGCGCCGCCGAGACCTTCCATCACGACGCTGCGCACGTCCTTGTCGGGATCGAGCTGCGGTTCCTGCGGCAGGTAGCCGACATTGATGCCGGACTGCGCGCGCGCCTCGCCTTCGAAGTTGGTGTCGATCCCGCCCATGATCTTGAGCAGCGTGGATTTGCCCGAGCCATTGAGGCCGAGCACGCCGATCTTGGCGCCGGGGAAAAACGAGAGACTGATGTCACGCAGGATGACCCGCTTCGGCGGGACAACCTTGCTGACGCGATTCATCGTGTAAATGTATTGAGCCATGTATTGCGCGGATTTCTTGACCGGTTTCAGGGACGGGGAAGGCGCGGAATTCTACATCCACCCGCAGCGTGCCTGTGCTACGTTTGCCGAGGTTTCGCAGGGAGCAGAGCTTCTGGCAACTGGGGATTCTTCTGTTCTGGTGGTGGCCGGCGAACGCCTGGCGCGCTACGGATTCGGCGACGGGCATCCCTTTGGCCCGGATCGGCATGCGGCCTTTTTCGCCGAGTTCACGGCGCGCGGGCTCGACAAGCGCGTGCGCCTGCGCGAACCGCGCAGCGCCACACGCGCCGAGCTCGAATCTTTCCACACTCCGAAATACGTCGAGTTCGTCGCGCAGCGCTCGATGACGGGCGAGGGGTTTCTCGATGCCGGCGACACGCCGGCCTGGCGCGGTGTCTACGAGGCGGCCGCCGATGTCGTCGGGGGCACGCTGCTCGCGGTCGAGGAAATCATGGCGGGACGGGCGCGCCGGGCATTCATACCTATCGCCGGGTTGCACCATGCCAGGCGAGATGGGGCGGCGGGATTCTGCGTGTTCAATGACTGCGGGGTCGCGGTGGAGATGCTGCGCCGGAAGGGCGTCAAACGCATAGCTTATGTCGACATCGATGCGCATCACGGCGATGGCGTCTATTACGGATTCGAGAGCGACCCGGACCTGATCTTCGCGGACATCCACGAGGATGGTCATTACCTTTATCCGGGCACGGGGCGCGCGGACGAAACCGGTTCCGGCGCCGCGGTGGGAACCAAGCTCAACATTCCCGTGCCTCCGGGCGCCGACGACAGCGCCTTCGACAAGGCATGGGCCCGCGTGCTGGCGCATCTGCGCAAATACCAGCCCGAATTCATTTTGCTGCAGGCCGGGGCGGACAGCGTCGACGGGGACCCGATCACCCATCTGCGCTTCTCGGCCGAGAACCACGCGCGCGCGGCGCGCGACCTGGCCCGGCTCGCCGATGAGCTTGGCCATGGTCGCGTGCTGGCGACCGGCGGCGGCGGTTATAACCGCATCAACCTCGCCCAGGCCTGGTCCGGGGTGGTTGAAGGCCTGTTGTTGTCGGTGCCGGGTGAGAAATCGCTGAGTTAGCTGCGCGGTTGCGACCAATCCCTGCGCTTCGGCTAACTCAGCGATTTCTCACCCGGCACCGACCAAGTACAATTCGCGGCCCCCGTGATGACCCTTCCGAGGTCCCTAAATGTTTCGAACCGCGATGACGATCGGTGGCTTTGACCCCGAGCTCGAGACCGCCCTCAAGAACGAACGCCAGCGCCAGGAAGATCACATCGAGCTGATCGCCTCGGAAAACTATGCGAGCCCCCGTGTGCTGGAAGCGCAGGGTTCGGTGCTCACGAACAAGTACGCGGAAGGTTATCCGGGCAAGCGTTACTACGGCGGTTGTGAGTTCGTCGACGTCGCCGAGCAGCTTGCGATCGATCGCGCCAAGAAACTTTTCGGCGCCGACTACGCCAACGTGCAGCCACACTCCGGTTCGCAAGCCAACGCCGCGGCCTACCTCGCGTTGATCAACCCGGGTGACACGATCCTCGGCATGAGCCTCGATCACGGCGGCCATCTCACGCACGGCGCGAAGGTGAATTTCTCGGGCAAGATTTTCCGCGCGGTGCAGTACGGCATCCGCCCGGACAACGGCGAGATCGATTACGACGCGCTCGCCGCGCAGGCGCTGGCTGAAAAGCCCAAAATGATCATCGCCGGCTTCTCCGCCTACTCGCGCATCCTCGATTTCAAGCGCTTCCGCGAAATCGCGGATTCGGTCGGCGCGTACCTCCTGGTCGACATGGCGCACGTCGCGGGCCTCGTGGCCGCGGGGCAGTATCCCAACCCGATTCCTTACGCCGACGTCGTCACCAGCACCACGCACAAGACGCTGCGCGGTCCGCGCGGTGGTTTGATCCTCGCGCGCGCGAACGAGGCGATCACCAAGAAACTCAACTCGCTCGTGTTCCCCGGAACGCAGGGCGGACCGCTCATGCACGTCATCGCCGCGAAGGCCGTGGCCTTCCTCGAGGCGCTGCAGCCGGAGTTCAAGGACTACCAGAAGCAGGTGGTCGTGAATGCCAAGGCGATGTGCGCACGCCTGCAACAGCGCAACTACAAGATCGTCTGCGGCGGCACCGACAATCATCTCTTCCTGCTCGATCTCTCCAACAAGGAGATCACCGGCAAGGAAGCGGATGCGGCGCTCGGCAAGACGCACATAACAGTGAACAAGAACGCGGTGCCGAACGACCCGCGCCCGCCGATGGTCACCAGCGGCATCCGCATCGGTACCCCGGCCGGCACGACGCGTGGCTTCAAGGAACGCGAATTCGAACAGATCGCCGACTGGATCGCGGACGTGCTCGATGCCAACGGCAGCGAGGCGGTGATCGAGAAAACACGCGCCGCGGTTTCGGAACTGTGCCGGCGTTATCCTGTGTACGGACCCTGAAGCCGGGCTGCGCTCATACCTGAGGACGGGCCATGTACTGTCCGTTCTGCGGGCACGAAGAAACGAAGGTGAACGATTCGCGCCTCGCGGCTGAAGGCGCGCAGATCCGCCGCCGCCGCGAATGCCTGGCGTGCGGCGAGCGGTTCACGACGTTCGAAACCGCCGAACTCGTGATGCCGCTGGTCGTGAAGAGCGACCACCGCCGCGTTCCCTTCGATGAAAGCAAATTGCGCGGCGGCCTCGCGAAGGCGCTCGAGAAGCGCCCCGTGAGCCGCGAATCTCTCGAAGAGGCCGTCGGCCACATCACACGCAAACTGCGCGCGCTCGGCGAGCGCGAAGTGACCTCGCGGCAGATCGGCGAGATCGTCATGGAGGAGCTGCACAAGCTCGACGAGGTCGCTTACGTGCGTTACGCGTCGGTGTACCGGCACTTCCAGGACGTCGAGGCATTTCGTGAAGAGATCGAACGCATGCGCCATCGCCGCGGCCGCAGCGCGAGCGAGGATCAGCTCGAGCTGATCCCGGGCGGGGCGCCGTCGAAGAAGAAGGAACGCAAGTGAGCTTCAGCGCATTCGACGAGGCCGCGATGCGCCGTGCGCTCGAACTCGCCGCGCGCGGCCTGTATAGCACCGCGCCGAATCCGCGCGTCGGGGCGGTGCTCGCGCTCGACCAGGAAATCGTCGGTGAAGGCTGGCACGAACGCCCGGGCCAGCCGCACGCCGAACCGAATGCCATCCGTGACGCCGGCGCACGCGCGCGCGGCGCGACGGCCTACGTCACGCTGGAACCCTGCAATCATTTCGGCCGCACGCCGCCCTGCGTCGATGCGTTACTCGCGGCTGGCGTGCGTCGCGTCGTGTATGCGGCAGGCGATCCGAATCCGCGCGTGAACGGTGCGGGCGCGGCGCGCCTCAGGGATGCCGGCGTGACCGTCGAAGCGGGACTGCTCGAGCGCGAAGCGGAAGAGCTCAACGCGGGATTCATGATGCGCATGCGCGCGGGACGGCCCTTCGTGCGGCTGAAATCCGGCGCGAGTCTCGATGGGCGCACGGCGCTCGCGAACGGCAAGAGTCAGTGGATCACGAGCGAGGAATCGCGGGCGGACGTGCAGCGCTGGCGTGCGCAAAGCGGCGCGATTCTCACGAGCGCGGCCACCGTGCTCGCCGACGATCCGCGGCTCGACGTGCGCATCGAAACGCCGCGCCAGCCGCTGCGCGTGGTGCTCGATCGCCGGCGCCAGGTGCGCAAGGCGGCGCGCATTCTCGCGCCGCCGGGAGAAGTGCTGTTGTTTGCCGGTGCGGCCGCGAAGAAATCGAAGCGTGGAACTCCGGAGAAGTTTGGCGAGGCGCGCATCGAACACGTGCGCCTCGCGCGCGGGCATCTCGATCTCGAACGCGTCTTCGCGCGGCTCGCCGAGCTGGAAATCAACGATGTGCTCGTCGAAGCGGGTCCGCGCCTGGCGGGCGGATTGCTGAAGGCCGGGCTCATCGACGAGTGGTTGGTGTATTTCGCGCCGGTGTTGTTGGGACCGCACGCGCGGCCGCTTGCTGCGTTGCCGCCAATCACCCGCATCTCCGCGGCCCAGCGCTTCGAGTTGTACGAATCCGCGCAAATCGGTCCTGACATCCGCCTACGTCTGCGCCACTTGCGCCCATAGGCGAGTGAACGTGCGCGCCGCACGCGCCCGGCGGCGCGCGCCTTTCGCATCCAACCTTGGTCCCATTTGATGCCCACGCAGGGCAAACAAGAATGCGCATTGCGGGTTGTGAGCGAGCAACACCGCGCTTCATCCCGTGCCAAGGAGGCTGTGATGCGTACTCGAACGAGTTCCTTTCTAACTATCGCGTTGCTGGGCGCATGCCTGGCCGCTCCCGCGTTTGCCCAGAGTGGATCGCGCGATCCGGGCTTCGAGTTCGGATTCGACATCAACTGGCTGCTGGGAAAGAACGTGGACTTCGATGGCGGCTCGACGGTCGACGTCGAAGATGACTTCGGCATTGGCGCAACGTTCGGGTACCGGGTGAACTCGCGTTTCGAGATCCAGGGCACGCTCGACTGGTCGACCATCGACTACGACGCGAATCTCGTTTCCTCTCTGACCCCGGGCTTGGAGCTGGGGGTGAGTGGGGAAATGGAAACCTTTTCGCTCATGGCGAAGGGCGTCTACAACTTCGTGGATGGCCCACTGACGCCGTTCATCGCAGTGGGAGCGGGCTGGAGTTGGATCGACACGAACATTCCGACAGGGTCCGTCCAGGTCGGCTGCTGGTGGGATCCCTGGTGGGGTCAGGTCTGCGCGCCCTACCAGAACACGAAATCGGTCGACGGCTTCCGCTATAGCGGCGGTCTCGGCGTCCGCTGGGACACCGGCCCCGGCTCATTGCGCGCCTCCTGGGAAATGCACTGGATCGACCTGGACAACGCCAGCAGCACGCCGCAATTCGACCAGTTCCGGCTCGGGTACACCTGGCGTTTCTAGCTATTTTTTCCGGGGCTTTTTCACGATCCGCGGTCCGCCTCTCGGGGGCGGGCCGGGAACCTTGCCGTCGATTGGCCGCCACTAAGCTAGAATTCCGGCGCGTCCAGTCATCGAGGTTCCCGCATCGTGTTCACCGGCCTGGTCCAGGAGGTCGGCCGCATTCGTGCTGCCACCATTCAAGGCGGAGATCAGCGCCTCGAGGTCGAGTTCGGTTCGCTGCCAGCCGAACGGCTGCAGCCCGGCGCAAGTGTGAGCGTCGATGGAGTCTGCCTGACGGTCGCGACCCTCGGTTCCACCACCTTCATCGCTGACGTATCCGCCGAGACATTACGCGTTACCACGCTCGGTTCCAGACAGGCCGGATCGCGCGTGAACCTGGAGCCGGCGCTGCGCGCCGGGGACGCGCTTGGAGGCCATTGGGTTTCCGGTCACGTTGACGGCCTGGCGGAAGTCACGGGCACGAGCCGCGACGCGCGCTCGCTGCGCGTGGAGTTGCTCGCGCCGCGCGAGTTTGCGCGTTACATCGCGCGCAAGGGATCCGTGACGCTCGACGGCGTCAGTCTCACCGTGAACGACGTGAACGGCAGCGCGTTTTCGATCAATCTCATTCCGCATACGCTCGAAGTGACCACGCTCGGCGCGCTCGCGCCCGGGGCGAAACTCAATCTCGAGATCGATCTGCTCGCGCGTTATGCCGAGCGCCTCTCGTCCGGAGTTTCATGAGACCGCTCAACAGCATCGAAGAGATCCTCGCCGACATCGCCGCGGGGCGCATGGTCGTGATCATGGACGACGAGGACCGCGAGAACGAAGGCGATCTCGTGATGGCCGCGCAAAATGTGCGCGCCGAGGACGTCAACTTCATGGCGCGTTTCGGCCGCGGGCTCATCTGCCTCACGCTCACGGCGGATCGCTGCCGGCAGCTGCGGCTGCCGCTCATGGTGAGCGAGACACATCGCGAACACCGCACGAATTTCACATTGTCGATCGAGGCCGCCGAAGGCGTCACGACGGGTATCTCGGCGCATGACCGTGCGCACACGATCATCACGGCCGTGAAGCCCGATGCGAAACCCGAAGACCTGCGCCAGCCCGGGCACATCTTTCCGGTGATGGCGCAGCCCGGCGGCGTGTTGACCCGCGCCGGACACACGGAGGCGGGCTGCGACCTTGCAAGGCTCGCGGGGCTCGATCCGTCGGCGATGATCGTCGAAATCATGAACGACGACGGCACCATGGCGCGCCGTCCGGATCTCGAAGCATTCGCGGACAAACACCAACTCAAGATCGGCACGATCGCGGACCTGATCCGCTACCGATTGCGCCAGGAGCGCTCCGTCGAGCGTATCGCCGAACAAACCGTGAGCACGGAGTTCGGCGAGTTCAAGTTGTTTGCCTACGAAGATCATGTGCATCGCGACGTGCACCTTGCGTTGGTGCGCGGCGAGCTCGACCCGGCACGGCCGCCGCTGGTGCGTGTGCATCCGATCGATACTCTGTCGGATCTCGTCGGTGTGCTCGGGCTTGGACGCACGTGGACGTTGCGCGCCGCGATGCAACGCGTCGCGGAATCCGAATACGGCATCGTGATCGTGCTGCGCGACCAAACCAGTCCGCGCGAGCTCGCGGACACGGTCGCCACGCTGGGAGAGCGCCTCGAACCTGTGGCCCCGACGGCCGACGCGCAGCCGCAGGTGCTGCGCACCTATGGAATCGGCGCGCAGATCCTCAAGGACCTGGGCGTCACGCGCATGCAGGTGTTATCGACGCCCAAACAGCTCCAGGGCATCTCCGCCTTCGGCCTCGAGATCGTGGGCTACGTGGCCGAGTGAGCCCCGCTATACTCCCGCGCCCATGACCGGCTCCCGCCCCAATGAGACTTCGTTCGACGCCAGTGCCTGGCGCGTGGCGGTCGTGGCGGCGCGTTTCAACGCGCCGCTGGTCGATCAGCTCATCGAGGGCGCGACGCGCGCGTGGCACGCGCACGGCGGCCGCGCCGACGAACTCATCGTCGAGCGCGTGCCCGGCGCCTTCGAGCTGCCGCTGGCCGCGATCAAGTTCGCCGCCAGCGGTGAATACCAGGCGGTCATCGCGCTCGGCTGCGTGATCCGCGGCGACACGCCGCATTTCGAATTCGTCGCGGGCGAGTGCGCGCGCGGCATCATGGATGCAAGCCTCGCGACCGGTATTCCCGTGATCTTCGGCGTGCTCACCACCGAGACCGAAACGCAGGCGCAGGAGCGCGCCGCCCTCGATCGCATGAACAAGGGCGGCGAGTCGATGGAAGCCGCGCTCGAGATGATCGAACTGCTGACGCCTTTCGGCGTGGCGCCCGGAGCGAAGGCGAAAGCGAAGCCGCGCAAATCCAAACCTCGCAAGGGGCGGCGCTGATGTCGCGCGGCAATGGCATCAATCCCGCGTCGGCGCGCCGCGCCGTCGCCCGCAAGCTCGCGATCCAGGCGCTGTATCGCTGGCAGATCAACTCGAGTCCCTGGCAGGACGTGGTGAGCGAATTCGCCGCCGACGAGGACATGCGCAAGGCCGATCGCGGCTATTTCAACAAGCTGATCACCGACATCTGCACGGGTAGTGAGGCGCTCGACGCGTCGCTGGCCACGTGGATGGATCGCAAGCCCACGGAACTCGACCCGGTGGAGCACGCGGTGTTGTGGGTGGGTGCGCATGAGCTCAAGTCCTCGCTCGACGTGCCGTACCGCGTGGTGATCAATGAAGCGGTTGGCCTCGCGAAGCGTTTCGGCGCGACCGACGGCCACAAGTTCGTGAACGCCGTACTGGACGCCGCCGCACGCGAGTTGCGTCCGCTGGAACACTGACCAGCGCGACGGGGCTGGCGTTTCCCATGCCACAGTCGGAATTCGAACTCATTGGAAAATACTTCGCGCGGCTCGGCGCGGAACGCACCGACGTGCGCCTCGGTGTCGGTGACGACGGCGCGGTGATCATGCCGCCCGCATCGCGCGAGCTGGTGGTGGTCACGGACTCGCTGGTCGAGGGTGTGCACTTTCCGGTGGGCAGCGCGCCGGCCTCGATCGGTCATCGCGCCTTCGCCGTCAATCTTTCCGATCTCGCCGCGATGGGCGCGGAGCCTGCCTGGGGCTTGCTCGCTCTGACGATGCCGCAGCGCGACGACGAGTGGCTCGCGCATTTCGCGCGCGCCGCGGGCGACCTGTGCCGACGTCACGGCGTCGCGCTGGTGGGCGGCGATACGACCCGGGGTCCGCTGACCATCACCGTGACCCTGATGGGAATCGTGCCGATCGGCGTCGCGCTCGAACGCGGTGGCGGTCAGGCGGGCGACGCGATTTTCGTTTCCGGTTCGCCGGGTGATGCGGCTGCCGGTCTCGCGCTCGAGCAGGGCCGGCTGCACGTCGCGGATCCGATGTCGGCGCAGATCCTGCGCGACCGCTTCCTGTTCCCGACACCGCGTTGTGAAGTCGGCGTGGCGCTGCGGGGACTCGCAAGCGCCTGCATCGACATCTCCGACGGCCTCGGTGGCGACCTCGAAAAGCTGTGCGCCGCGAGCGGTTGTGGCGCCGAGGTGGAAGTCGCCTCACTGCCGATCTCGGATGCGCTGGGCAGCGCGGTGGGCCGCGAACTCGCGCGCGAGTACGCACTCACCGGCGGCGACGACTACGAACTGCTGTTCAGCGTGCCGCTCGCGCGGCTCGGCGCGATGACGCACGCGATTGCCCAGGGGCTCGGTCCGGTGACACGCATCGGCAGTCTCGTCTCAGGAAAAGGCGTCAGGGTTTTCTCGAGAGCGGGTGTGATGCAGTTCTCGGGCGCCGGATTCGATCATTTCGCGCGCTGACTCGCCGCGACTTCGTCCATTCCCCTCCGTGATCCCTTGAAGCGGGTCACACCCCCTCGCGGCGCACGGCCGTATTCTGCCGGCACCTCTACATGGGACTGCGAAGGCACGGGGAAGCTCGCGCCGCGCATTGCTTACGTCGACAAAGATGCCGCTGCAAGCCACAACTACCGGTACTGGCACCGAAGCGCAGGCGCAAAAAATCCTGGAAAACCGCGTTCCGGACCGGATCGGTAAATATGTAATCATCAACGAGGTAGGCCGGGGTTCCACCGGCACCGTCTATCTATCTCACGATTCGTATTACGGACGCGACGTCGCGATCAAGGTCTACAACATGGACCCGGATCAGAGCGACGAGCGCGCCAAGATCGCCCGCAAGATGTTCCTGTCGGAAGCGCACATGGTCGGCATGCTGCAGCACCCGCACATCATGCCCATCTACGACGCGGGCGAAGAAAACGGCCGCTGCTACATAGTCACCGAACACGTCCACGGCGCGCGGACGCTGTCCGCCTATTGCCGGCCGGACAACCTGCTGCGCATCGATGACGTGGTCGAGATCATGTTCAAGTGCGCCAAGGCGCTGCACTACGCGCATACGCGCGGCGTGATCCACCGCGACATCAAGCCGTCGAACATCATGCTCACGCATGATTCCGACGTGCGCATCATCGACTTCGGCATCGCGCTGGTCGCCGATTCCGAGATCTCGCGTATCGAGGGCATTGCCGGTTCGCCGTCGTACATGTCGCCCGAACAGGTGCAGAGCCTCGATCTCACGCATCACTCCGATCTGTATTCACTCGGCGCCGTGATGTACGAGCTGCTGACGGGCATCCGGCCGTTCCGTGCCGGCAATCTGGTCAAACTACTGCACCAGATCGTGTACGCGACGCCGCCGCCGATCCACACGCAGCGCAAGGACGTTCCCGAGGAGCTCGAGCAGATCGTCACGACGGCGATGATGAAATCGCCGGACAAGCGCCAGAAATCGGGCGCGGATTTCGCCGCCGAACTCACGCGTGTCCACCAGCGGCTGCGCGAGCAGAATGCGCGTATCGACCAGCAGGAGCAGTTCGACGTGTTGCGCCGGCTGCGTTTCTTCCACGAGTTCTCGCACGCGGAGATCTGGGAGGTGCTGCGCGCCAGCACCATGACCGACTACCCGGCAGGCGAGGAGATCGTGAAAGAAGGCGAGATGGACGATCGCTTCTACATTCTCGTCAACGGCAAATGCCTCGTGGAACGACACGGCAAGACGCTGGGTTCGATCGACTCGGGTGACTGTTTCGGTGAGACCAGTTACGTGCGCGGCGCGCGCCGCACCGCGACGATCAAGGCGGAGACGGCCGTTTCCGTATTGCGGGTGAGTTCGACGCTGCTCGAGCAGGTGTCCACCGCCTGCCAGCTGCGCTTCAACCGCGTGTTCCTGCGGGCGTTGATTTCGCGCCTGCAGGGCAACGACGCGTCGCCGGACGCCACGGGTCAGACGACCCTTCCCTAGAAGGCCTGTCCGCGGCGCGGACCCGCGCCAGGGCAATTCAGCGCTCGATCTCCTGGAATCCGAACTTCTTCCAGGTAGCCGCCGCGGCGGTGCTCCCGAGAAACGCAAGATAGGCCGCCGATTCGGCACGGGCATCGTTCAGCGACGCGGCCGGGTAGGTGATGGGCGCATGTGTGTTGACGGGAAACGTGTCAATGATGCGCACTTTCGGGTCGATCAGCGCATCGGTCGTGTAGACGATACCGAGCGGTGCTTCTCCGCGGGCGACGAACATCATCGCGCCGCGCACGTTGTCGGCGCGCACCAGCCGCTCGGCGACTTCATCCCACACCCCGAGCGACCTGAGCGCGGAGCGCGCGTAACGACCCACCGGAACCGTGTCGGGATCGCCGGTCGAGAGGCGTCCGCCACCGAGCGCGGCGGCCAGCTTGAATCCCGGCGCGATCGTGAGATCGAGCTTGCTGTCGGCCGGGGCGATCAACACCAGTTGATTGCCAACCAGGTTGCGGCGTGAATTCTTGTCGATGAGATTGCGGGCCTGTAGGTAGTCCATCCACTCCTGGTCCGCGGAGATGAATACATCGGCGCGGCCGCCGGCCTCGATCTGCCGCGCCAGCACCGAGCTCGATGCGAAGGATAGTTTGACGGGAACGCCGGTGGATCTTTCCCAGGTCACCGACAGTTCGTCCAGCACGTTCGTGAGCGAGGCGGCCGCGAAAACCAGGAGAACGGGTTCTTCGTTATCTGCAGCGCGCGCCGACGGCGCGAGGCTCATCGTCGCGCAAGCTCCCGCGAACATCGCGGCCAACAACCTGCGTGTTGATCTCATGCGCAAATACGTCCGTCACCGGCGATCAGACTGTGACGGAGCTCGCGCGCCGTCGTGCGCCAATCAGGCTTCGCGGGTATCCGCGTCCTTGTCGCGCTCGATCAGCGCGTAGGCGGAATGGTTGTGGATGGACTCGAAGTTTTCGGATTCGACGACGTACGCGCCGATGCGCGGTTCATCGTTGAGCCGGACCGCCACGTCGCGCACCATGTCTTCGACGAATTTCGGATTGTCGTAGGCGCGTTCGGTCACGTATTTTTCATCGGGACGCTTCAGGATGCCGTACAGCTCGCACGAAGCTTCGCTTTCGGCGATCTCGATGAGTTCCTCGATCCACATGTGTTCGCGCAGCTTCGCCGAGATCGTGACGTGTGAACGCTGGTTGTGCGCGCCGCGTTCCGAGATCTTCTTGGAGCAGGGACACAGGCTGGTGACCGGCACGATGACCTTCACCCACATCTCGGTGACGCCCTTCACGCGCTTGCCGGTAAGCGTCGCGTGATAGTCCATGTAGCTTTCGACGCCGGAGATCGGCGCTTTCTTCATGACGAAGTAGGGGAACGTCATTTCGATGTGCCCCGAATCCGCTTCCAGGCGTTCGGTCATCTCGGCGAGCAAACTACCGAACGACTCGACCGAGATCTCGCGCTCGCGGTGCAGGATCTCCACGAAACGGGACATGTGCGTGCCTTTGAAATTGTGAGGCAGGTTCACGTACATGTTGAAGTTGGCGACCGTGTGCTGCTCGCCGGCCGAGCGGTCCTTCACCTTCACCGGATGATTGATGTCCTTGATGCCGACCTGGTTGATCGGGATCTGGCGGGTGTCGGCGCGGTTCTGCACGTCTTCGACGGAGATGACCCGGGCCTGCGGTGAAGCGGCTGTATTCATTTGAAAGTCTGAGCTGGGAATTACCCGCACAGTTTGCGGGCTTTCGTGGGCCGATCAACCCCTCGAAGGGGTGAAGGAGGGCGAATTGAGCGGGCGGAGGCCCGAATCAGCCTTTCGACGGGGGATTTATGTCCCGGATGCCTTCATTTTGGCGAGCGACTGCTGGTCCCACCAGCGTCGAACGGCGGTTTCGAGGCTCGGCAGATCGAGTTCCGCCTGGACGAGGCAATCCTCGCGCGAGCCGTGTTCGATGAACTGGTCGGGAATGCCGAGCGTGAGCGTGGGCAGTTGCGAGGCGCAGTTCGCGAGCACTTCGAGCACGGCGGAACCGGCGCCGCCGGCCACGGCGTTTTCTTCGATCGTGATCAATGCGGTGTGTTTCTCGGCGAGGCGCAACACGAGTTCCTCGTCGAGCGGCTTCACGAAGCGCATGTTTACCACGGTGGCGTCGAGACGCTCGCCGATAATTTCGGCCGATCTCACGAGCGCGCCGAATGCCAGGATCAGCAGGCCGCTACGGCCTTCGCGGCGTATCTGCGCCTTGCCCACGGGCAGCGCCGTCATTTCGGCGACGGGTGCGACGCCCGGGCCCTGGCCGCGCGGGTAACGTACCGCGGAAGGTCCCGGCAGGGTGGTCGCGGTGAACAACATCTGCCGGCATTCGTTTTCGTCGGCTGGCGCCATCACCACGAGATTCGGAATGCAGCGCAGGAAGGAGTGATCGTAGCTGCCCTGGTGGGTGGCGCCGTCACCGCCGACGAGGCCGGCGCGATCGAGCGCGAAAATCACCGGCAGGTTCTGCAGCACGACGTCGTGGATGAGCTGGTCGTAGGCGCGCTGCAGGAAGGTCGAGTAGATAGCCACGACCGGCCGCAAGCCCTCGCAGGCGAGGCCGGCCGCGAACGTGACCGCATGTTGTTCGGCGATCGCGACGTCGAAATATCGCTGCGGGAATTTCTTCGAGTATTCGACCAGCCCCGAGCCTTCGCGCATCGCGGGCGTGATGGCGACGATGCGCTCGTCGAGCGCGGCCATGTCGCACAGCCACTGTCCGAATACCTGCGAGTAGGACGGGCCCTGCGCCTTTTCCTTGAAGATGGTGCCGCTGGCCGGATCGAACGGGCCGGGTCCGTGCCACTTGATCGGATCGGCTTCGGCGGGCGCGTATCCCTTGCCCTTGCGCGTGACGACGTGCAGCAGCTGCGGGCCGTTGAGGTTGCGCATGTTGCGCAACGTGGTCACGAGTTCCTTGATGTCGTGCCCGTCCATCGGCCCGATGTAATTGAAGCCCAGCTCCTCGAAGATCGTGCCGGGCAACACCATGCCCTTCATCATTTCCTCGGAGCGGCGCGCGAGTTCCCACATCGTGGGCATCTGCTTCAGCATCTTCTTGCCGCCCGAACGCAGCGTCGAATACATGCGGCCCGACAGCACCTTCGCGAAGTAGTTTGACAACGCACCGACGTTCTCGGAGATCGACATGTCGTTGTCGTTGAGCACGACGAGCAGGTTGGTCTTGCGGGCGCCGGCATTGAGCAGCGCCTCCCAGGCCATGCCCGCGGTGATCGCGCCATCACCGATGATCGCGACGACCTTGCGCGGATCCTTCATGAGCTCCGCGGCCACCGCCATGCCAAGCGCCGCACTGATAGACGTGCTCGAATGCCCGACGCCGAAAGTGTCGTATTCGCTTTCGGAGCGCGCCGGGAAGGGCGCAAGACCGCCGCTCTGCTTGATTGTGTCGAGCTGGTCGCGCCGTCCCGTCAACACCTTGTGCGGATAGGCCTGGTGACCCACGTCCCAGACCAGTCGGTCGTTCGGCGTGTCGAAGACGTAGTGCAGGGCGACGGTGAGCTCGACGGTGCCGAGGCCGGCGGCGAAATGGCCGCCGCGCGTCGCCACGCTGCGGATCAGGAATTCCCGCAGTTCTTTGCAGATTTCACCGAGCTTGCTTTCGGATTGCGCGCGCAGATCCGCGGGCGAGTTCAGCGTGCGCAGCAGCGGGAAAGCGTCGGAGGCATTGGGCATTGCCGCGGGAGTTTACACGCGCTCAATTCACGCGCGCGACGAGGAAGTGTGCGAATTCGCTCAGGTGCGCGAAGCGGGGGCCCAGCGGCACAAGCGCCGCGAGCGCCCGGTCGCGGCGCGCGATGGCCTGGGCGCGCGCCCGATCGAGGCCGAGCACAGAAGGATATGTCGGCTTGACGCGATCGGCGTCCGCGCCGGCGCGTTTGCCGAGTGCGGTGGTGGTTCCCTCGACGTCGAGGATGTCGTCCTGGATCTGGAAGGCGAGACCGATTTCCGCGCCGAACTCCGCCAGTGCAGCGCGCTCCGGTACGCCTTGCAGCCCGGCAGAAATGGCGCCGAGCAGCACGCTCGCCTGGATGAGGGCGCCGGTCTTCTGCCGGTGCATGTGTTCGAGCGCGGCTTCGTCGAGAGATATTTTCACGGATTCGAGGTCGATGGCCTGACCGCCCGCCATGCCGCGCGTACCGATGGCATCCGCGAGCACTCGCAACATCTCGAGGCGCGCGGCGGGCGCGACGGATGCCGGTGACTGCGTCAGCAGTTCGAAGGCGCGCGCCTGCAGCGCATCGCCCGTGAGGATCGCGGTTGCTTCGTCGAATGCGCGATGACAGGTCGGCCGTCCGCGACGCAGATCGTCGTTGTCCATCGCGGGCAGATCGTCGTGCACGAGACTGTAGACGTGGATGAGTTCGACCGCGGCGGCGGCGGTATCGAGCTGTTCGAGCGGCGCGCCGAGCGCCTCTCCGGTCGCATAGACCAGCACGGGCCGCACTCGCTTGCCGCCTTCGAGCGTGCTGTAACGCATCGCCCGCAGCAGCCTTTCGGTTGCGCCGCCCTGGATATCGAGCGCACGCGCGAGCACGCCTTCGATGCGTTGCTGATAGAGCGGAACTCGCGCGGCCAGAAATCCCTGCGGCAATGTGTGGCTCGGCTCAGCGCCCGTCTTCATCGGCGTCGACCTCGTTTTCGTCGTCGCCTGCGGCGAATCGCGTCAGTGCCTCTTCGCCATTGCGTGCCAGCAACACTTCCACCTTCTGTTGCGCGGTGCGCAGGGCTGTCTGGCATTGCCGGGTGAGGGCAACGCCGCGCTCGAAAGTCTTCAGCGCCTCTTCGAGGGGGACGTCGCCTTGCTCGAGCTTGGCAACGAGGGTTTCGAGTTCGCTGAGTGAGCGTTCGAAGTCGGGTAATTTTGGTTTTGATGTCACGCGCGCGACGTTAAACGTCGCAATGCGGCAGGGTCAACGACGAACGCTCATCGTGATTCGTCGCCGCTGTGGGTTGACTCCCTCGCGGACGCGGCCGTACAGTGCCGCCCGCTCTTAGAACAAGTCTAAATGAGATTAATTCTCGACTCGATAACTGAGATAAGGAGAGTGCCGTGAACCTGAAGGGCAGCAAGACTGAAAAGAATCTGAAGGACGCTTTCGCCGGTGAGTCACAGGCGAATCGTCGTTACCTCTATTTCGCAGCCAAGGCCGACGTCGAGGGATACAACGACGTATCCACCGTGTTCCGTTCCACCGCCGAAGGCGAGACGGGCCATGCGCACGGACATCTCGAATACCTCGAAGCGGTAGGCGATCCGGCGACCGGACTGCCGATTGGCGAAACGAAGGCGAACCTCAAGGCCGCCATCGCCGGTGAGACGCACGAGTACAGCGACATGTACCCGGGCATGGCGAAGCAGGCGCGCGAAGAAGGCTTCTCGGAAATCGCCGACTGGTTCGAGACGCTGGCGAAGGCCGAGCGTTCGCATGCGAACCGTTTCCAGAAGGCCCTCGACTCGATCTGATCTCCCGATCCGGTCGCACACAGTGAGCGCTTCAGAAACCGGCGCGCGCGAGGGTAGCCTCCAGGCTCCCTCGCGCCATCCGCTCGACTGGCGCAAACCTGAGTTCATCGATGAGACCGCGCTCGAGAAAGAACTCGAGCGCGTCTTCGACATCTGTCATGGCTGTCGCCGCTGTTTCAGCCTCTGCAATTCTTTCCCGACCTTGTTCGACGCGATCGACGCCTCCGAGACTCTCGAGCTCGACGGGGTCGACAAGAAGGTCTACTGGGACGTCGTGGATCACTGTTACCTGTGTGACATGTGTTTCATGACGAAATGTCCCTACGTTCCGCCGCATCCCTGGAACATCGATTTCCCGCACCTGATGCTGCGCGCGAAACACGTGCAACACCGCAAGGGCGAGCACACCTTTCGCGACAAACTACTCTCGAACACGCGCGGACTCGGCAGCATCGCGGGCATTCCCGTCATCGCCGAAGTCGTCAACGCCGTGAACGGCACGAAGGCTGGCCGCAAACTGCTCGAAGCCACGCTCGGGGTCGACGCCACGGCGCCGATCCCGAAGTTTCATTCGAAGACCGGATCGAAGCGTGCCCGCGCCGTTGCCGTCGCGACGACCGATGTGAAGCCCAGCGAGGAAACCCGCGGCAAGGTCGCGCTGTTCGTCACCTGTTACGGCGATCGCAATGAGCCGCACTTGCCGGAGGACCTGACGGTCGTCTTCCAGCACAACGGCATTCCAGTGACGGTCGTCGAAAAGGAAAAGTGCTGCGGCATGCCCAAGCTCGAGCTCGGGGATCTCGACACGGTGGAGAAGTACAAGAACTTCAACGTGCCGATGCTCAAGAAGCTCGTGGACGATGGTTACGACATCGTCGCGCCGATTCCCTCCTGCGTGCTGATGTTCAAGCAGGAGCTGCCTTTGATGTTTCCCGAGGATGCCGACGTGCAGCTCGTTAAGGAACACATCTTCGATCCTTTCGAGTACCTGATGTTGCGGCACAAGGCCGGCCTGTTACGCACGGATTTCGCCGAAAAGCTCGGCAAAGTGAGTTATCACGTGCCCTGCCACCTGCGGGTGCAGAACATCGGACTCAAGACGCGCGACGTGCTCAAGCTCGTGCCCGATACCACGGTCGACGTGATCGAACGCTGTTCGGGGCACAACGGGACTTACGCCGTGAAGAAGGAATATCGCGCGGCTTCGGTGAAGATCGGCAAACCGGTGGTCAACCGCGTCGCGCAGGCAAAGGCCGATCACTATTCGAGTGATTGCCCGATGGCAGGACACCAGATCGAAAGCGGATTGTCGGCCGGCCAGTCGTCCAATCCGGGCGAGACGCGCAAGCCTGAACATCCAATGACGCTCGTGCGAAAAGCCTACGGTTTGTGACATGAAGAAACTGGTCGCATCGGATCTGCTGCCGCTCGAGCGTTACTCGCGCGAGCGCCCGGAATTCCGCGCGCGCGTCATCGCGCACAAGAAGAATCGTCAGCTCAACGTTGGCGGCAACACGATGTGGCTGTTCGAGGATCGGGTGACGGTGCAGTACCAAGTGCAGGAAATGCTGCGCACGGAACGCATCTTCGAAGCGGAGGGCATCGACGAGGAGCTCTCTGCCTATAACCCGCTGATCCCGGACGGACGCAACTGGAAAGTGACCTTGCTCATCGAATACACCGATCCGGAAGTCCGGCGCGTGCAGCTCGAGAAGCTGCGTGGTGTCGAGGATCGCTGCTGGGTCCAGGTGGCAGGTTTCGACCGGGTGTTCGCGATCGCGGACGAGGACCTGGAGCGCGAGAACGAGACCAAGACCTCGGCCGTGCACTTCCTGCGTTTCGAGCTCAGCGAGGCAATGGCCGCGAAGTGCAAGGGTGGCGCCGCCCTCAATGCGGGCGTCGACCACCCTAACTATTCACACGAACTGGCGCCGATCCCGGAAAACATCCGCGCCGCGCTCGCGGCTGACCTAGAGTAGTTCGTTGTCGACGCCGGGGCGGCGCGGCGGCTCATCCTTTTCCTGCTGCCACAGGACCGCGGCGTAGATCAGGTTGGCGACGCCGATGGCGGCGGGGATCAGCGCAAAGAGTGAACCTTCTTCGCCGCCCGCGTTGTCGATGGCGAAGTAGAGCACCAGGCCGCTCAACAACATCCACATCCCGTTTCGCATCGCCTTCGGCCACAGGTACCTGGGCGCGACCTTCGGCTTGTTGCTCAGAAAGCCCACGAGGCCGGGCGCGATGGCGGGTGGTTCGACACCTTTCTCGAGGGCCAACATGCGCTCGCGGTGGAGCTGGTCGAGCAGCTGCGACTTGCGCTTGTGCTCGGCCCAGATCGTTAGCGAGCCGATGCCGACGCCGAAGATGATGGCCGTGATGGGAATCAGCATTCCCATGATTGCGTGATCCATATTCAAGTACTCCAGGTAGAGCTCAGGGACGCCCTTGTTACCCGGCACCCCCCGTTCCGGTTGCAGCCACCCGCTGCAACCCGCTATACGCCTGCGCAGTATCAGGCACGTGCAGGCAGCCGTAAAAATGAATCCGGGCGCCCCGATCCCGTCGGAGGCCATGGCGCGGGACGCGGATCTGGTCGCGGCCCTGAACCGTGGCGAGCGGCGCGTGGTGCTCGAAGGGCTGATGCAACGCTATCGCCAGAAGGCCCTGCACCTGGCCATCTCCATCGTGCGGGACCCGGCGCTGGCCGAGGACCTGGCCCAGACTTCATTCATGAAGGCGTGGCAGGCATTGCCCCGATTCGACGGCCGCGCGGCACTGTCCACCTGGCTTTACACCATCGTGCGCAATACCTGCCTGACGGCCGTCACGCGGGAGCGGCGCATAGTGCCGCTCGAGGATTTTTCGAACATTTCCGACGATGACGACGATCCACTGCTATTCGGCAGGGACGGCTCGGCGGACGCAGAAGGGTCGGGCCAGGCGTCGGCGGAATACGACGTCGGCAAGCTACTCGGGCAACTGCCGGAACCCTATCGGCGGGTGGTAGTCCTTTTTTATCTGGAAGATCGCAGCTGTGAGGAAGTCGGTGCCCTGTTATCCATGCCCACGGGTACTGTAAAGGCACTGTTGCATCGTGGACGAAAGCGCCTCGCGGTCCTCGCGGGCAAGTCGGAGACCGAATCATGAATGCCAAACAGCAAGTCGAGGCGCGGCTCGATCGCGCTCTGGAAAAACACATCAAGGTCCCAAGGCTGGACGGGCGATTCGATGCCGGCGTGTGGGCGCGTATCGCCGCCGACGAATCCCTCGCAGCCAATCCGGTCGAGACCACGCGGAGTTCTTTCGCGTCCCGCTGGCTGATGATCAGCAATTTAGTTGGTGGACTAATGACATTGATGTTGCTGGTCTATTTCGGCCTGGGCGAGATGTCGGATGAAGTGGTGGATGCGGGTGTGAGAGTGCAGGAGTCGGTCTTGACGATTCCCGAAGCCTTCGTGAATGACGCGATCATCGGCGGTGGCTACGTCGTCGCAATCGCGGTTCTCGCATTCGCGCTTTCGCTTACGGGATTCGGCCGGCGCCTGCGCGCCTCGTTTCCCTGAGGTTCGCGCCAGGAACTCGCCTCTCGCCGCACGGCGAATCGCTGGTACACTCCGCGCCGCGCGGCATGGAGTCCGCGCGCAAGTTTTTCTGCCGCGGAAGAGAATGTCCTACACCGCATCCGATATCGAAGTCCTTTCCGGTCTCGAGCCCGTGCGCCGCCGCCCGGGCATGTACACCGACACCACCCGGCCCAACCATCTCGCGCATGAAGTCGTCGACAACTCGGTCGACGAGGCGTTGGCGGGGCACGCCAAAGAGATCAACGTCACCCTGCACAAGGACAACTCCCTGTCGGTGGCGGACGACGGCCGTGGCATGCCGGTCGATATTCACCCGAAGGAAAAAGTCTCGGGCGTCGAGCTGATCCTCACGCGCCTGCACGCTGGCGGCAAATTCAACGACAAGACCTACGAAGTTTCCGGCGGACTGCATGGCGTCGGCGTGTCCGTCGTGAACGCGCTGTCGAAGCAGCTCGAGTGCTGGATCAAGCGCAACGGCAAGGAATACAACATCGGCTTCAAGGACGGCAAAGTCTCCTCGAAGCTGGAAGTGGTCGGCGCCGTCGGCCAGCGCAACACCGGCACCACGGTGCGCTTCTGGCCGGACCCGAAATTCTTCGACTCCGACAAGTTCTCCGTGCCGCAGCTGAAGCACGTGCTGAAAGCAAAGGCCGTGCTCTGTCCGGGTCTCAAGATCACATTCGAGAACGAGGCGACCAAGGAGAAGGACGAGTGGTTCTTCACCGGTGATCTCGCCGCGTACCTCAAGGAAGAAATCGGCAAGGAAGACGCGCTGCCGGCCGATCCCATCTTCGCGAAGAACGACCAGGAAAAGATCAACGTCGTCGAATACGCGCTGGTGTGGACGCCGAACGCCGAGCGCGCGATGGGCGAGAGCTACGTCAACTTGATTCCCACGGCTGAAGGCGGCACGCACGTCAACGGATTGCGCGCCGGTGTCGCGGGCGCCGTGCGAGAGTTCTGCGAATTCCGCAATCTCGTTCCGCGCGGGCTGAAGCTTTCGCCCGAGGACATCTTCGACAAGGCGTGCTTCGTGTTGTCGATCAAGATCCAGGAGCCGCAGTTCGCCGGCCAGATGAAGGAGCGCCTCGCCACGCGCGATGCCGCCGCGCTGGTCGAGAATTTCGTGCACGACTCCCTGTCGTTGTGGCTCAACCAGCATCCGGATGCCGGTGAGCGCATCGCGCAGTTCGCCATCGAGAACGCGCAGGAGCGCACCAAGGCGGCCGCGCAGGTCAAACGCAAACGCGTCACCGCGGGTCCCGCATTGCCCGGGAAGTTAGCCGACTGCACCAACCAGGATCCGAAGCATTCCGAGCTGTTCCTCGTCGAAGGTGATTCGGCCGGCGGATCCGCCAAACAGGCGCGTGATCGCGAGACGCAGGCCATCATGCCGTTGCGTGGAAAGATCCTGAACACCTGGGAAGTGTCGGTGGGCGAGATCAACAGCTCGCAGGAAGTGCACGACATCTCGGTCGCCATGGGCATCGACCCGGGCACCAGCGATCTGTCAGGACTGCGCTACCACAAGATCTGCATCCTCGCGGACGCCGACTCCGACGGACTGCACATCGCGACGCTGCTGTGCGCGCTGTTCCTGCGGCACTTCCGGCCGCTCGTGGCCAATGGCCACGTGTTCGTCGCGATGCCGCCGCTGTTCCGCATCGACGCGGGCAAGAACATCTACTACGCGCTCGACGAGCAGGAGCGCGACGCGTTGCTCAAGAAGATCGAGAGCGAAGGCAAGACGAAGGCCAAGCCGTCGGTCACGCGTTTCAAGGGCCTCGGCGAAATGAATCCTTCGCAGCTGCGCGAAACCACGATGGATCCGCGCACGCGCCGGCTGGTGCAGCTCACCATCTCCGCGAAAGACGACAGCGACCAGCTCATGGACATGTTGCTCGCCAAGAAGCGCGCCTCCGACCGTCGGGAGTGGCTGGAAGAGAAGGGCAATCTCGCCGAAGTCGTTCCCTGATCCCGGGCCAGAAAACCGGATAACACATGCAAGACGAACTGAATTTCGAAGGCGTGGAGAAACAACCTCTACGCACCTTCACCGAGAAGGCGTACCTCGACTATTCGATGTACGTGATCCTCGATCGCGCGCTGCCGGCGTTGTCGGACGGCCTCAAGCCCGTGCAGCGCCGCATCATCTACGCGATGAGCGAGCTCGGCCTGTCCTCTGGCCAGAAGCACAAGAAGTCCGCGCGCACTGTTGGTGACGTGATCGGCAAGTTCCATCCGCACGGCGATTCGGCCTGCTACGAAGCCATGGTGCTCATGGCGCAGGACTTCTCTTATCGCTATCCCATCGTCGATGGGCAGGGCAACTGGGGCTCGCCCGACGATCCGAAGTCCTTCGCGGCGATGCGTTACACGGAGTCGAAGCTCACGCGTTACGCCGAAGTGCTGCTGTCGGAACTGTCGGATGGCACGGTCGACTGGCAGCCGAACTTCGACGGCACGCTGGAGGAACCGGCATTTCTGCCGGCGCGCCTGCCCAACGTGCTGCTCAACGGCACGCAGGGCATCGCGGTGGGCATGTCGACGGATATCCCGCCTCACAACCTGCGCGAGATCGCGCAGGCGTGCATTCACCTGCTGGATGAGCCGGAGGCGATGACACGTACGCTCATGAAGTACGTGAAGGGCCCCGACCTTCCCACGGGCGGCGAGATCGTTTCGCCGCGCTCCGAGCTGCTCGACATCTACAACACCGGCAACGGCAGCTTCAAGGCGCGCGCGGTGTACAAAGAGGAAGACGACAACATCGTGATCAGCGAGTTGCCGTACCAGGTGTCGGGCAACAAGATCATCGAGCAGATCGCCGCGCAGATGCGCGAAAAGAAGCTGCCGATGGTCGAGGACATCCGCGACGAGTCGGACCACGAGGAAAGAATCCGCATCGTCATCGAGCCCAAGAAGCGGGCCGACGTCGCGCAGTTGATGGCGCACCTGTTCGCGACCACCGATCTCGAGCGCAATTATCGCGTGAACATCAACGTGATCACGCTCGAGGGCAAGCCCAAGGTGATGGGCCTGCGCGACCTGCTCAACGAGTGGCTCGTGTTCCGCACGAAGACGGTGACCCGGCGGCTGGAATTCCGGCTCGACAAGGTCGCGAAGCGGCTGCACATCCTCGATGGATTGCTGGCGGCCTATCTCAACCTCGACGAGGTGATTCGTATCATCCGTCGCGAGGACGAGCCCAAGCCCGTGCTCATGAAGCGCTTCAAGCTCTCCGAGATCCAGGCCGAGGCGATTCTCGAAACCAAGCTGCGCCACCTGGCGAAGCTCGAAGAGATGAAGATCCGCGACGAGCAGAAGAAGCTCGCCGAGGAGCGTGAAGAACTCGAGGGCATTCTCAAGTCGAAGGCGAAGCTCAAGAAGCTCATCGCCAGCGAGATCGAGGCCGACGCCGAGAAATATGGCGACGATCGACGGACCAAGATTGTCGAGCGTGAAGCCGCGGTGGCGATCGATGAGTCTCAGCTCATCCCGAACGAGCCTGCGACGATCATCCTGTCGAAGGGCGGTTTCGTGCGTTCCGCGAAGGGTCACGAGATCGACGCGCGCACGCTGCAATACAAGTCGGGCGATGAATACCAGCATTCGGCGAAAGGCCGCAGCGTGCAGCAGGCGGTGTTCCTGGATTCGACCGGACGCGCCTATAGCCTGGTGGCGCATTCGCTGCCGTCGGCGCGCAGCTTGGGCGAGCCTCTGTCTTCACGCGTGGATCCGCCCGACGGCGCCAAGTGGCGTGGTGTGATGATCGGTGATCCCGAGGACCTGTGGCTGGTCGCGAGCGATGCCGGCTACGGCTTCACGGTTCGGCTCAAGGAAACCTGGGCGTCGAAGAAGGCGGGCAAGGGCCTGTTGAACCTGCCGGATGGCGCCCTCGTATTGCCGCCCGCGCCAGTGCCGGGCGACGACGCCCTGGTCGCTGTGTCATCCAAGGACGGCAAACTACTCGTGTTCCCGGTCAAGGACGTGCCCGAGTTGCCGCGCGGCAAAGGCAACAAGTTGTTCGACGTCCCGTCGAAGAAGTTCGCCAGCCGCGAGGACTACCTCACAGGCATGACCGTCATCGGCAAGGACAAGTCGCTCATCGTGCGTTCCGGCGATCGCAAGATGACGATCCCGTGGCCGGAGCTCAAGGATTACCGCGGCTCACGCGCCCAGCGCGGCACGGTGCTGCCGCGCGGCTGGCGCACGGTCGATTCACTGGAAACAGAATGATCGAACGGCATTTCTAGTTCTCTGGAAAATCCACCGTGCCCACGTCGGCCACCTGCGGATTATTGAAGGCCATCAAGGCCTGATGCGCTGGATGAGTCTGGTATTCCCGCAGTTCTTCGAGCGAATTGAAACGCATCGCGAGCATGACGTCCCAACTGCGCGGACTGTGCAGCACGTCGCGGCCGACCTCTAGATCTCGCACCACGGGAATGCTCTCGGGCAAGGCGCGCGTCCTTCGGAGGAACTCGTCGATATGCGCATCGCTCGTGCCCTGCCTGTACTTGATGAACACGAAGTGTCTCAGCATGCCACTTCGCTCGGGACAGGTCGGCGTACTTGCGTGCCGGTGGGGATGAGCGACGCAGCATTATTGAGCTTCTCCGCCGCAAAGCCTGCAGCCACCTTGTAACGGTGCATGAATTCGTCGCGCTCAGGCTTGGGGATCACGTCGTCGATATTGTCGAACACGCCGCCGCAACGGTCGTCGAGCAGATTGAGCAAGCCGAAAGGACCCGCCCCGCGATTGCGCAGGATCAAGGGGGAAATTTCCGGGCGAAGCTTCTCGTCGTAAGCCGCGAGTGCCGCGGCATCGACACCATGTTCGAGCAGCGCGGCGCCGAGCACGCGTGCGTCGACGATCGCCTGGCTCGCGCCGTTTGAGCCGGTCGGATACATCACGTGCGCGGCGTCGCCGAGCAGCACGGCATTGCCATCGCGCCAGGTGTCCACGGGTTCACGATCGATCATCGGATACTCGAACACTTCGCGTGAGCCGAGAATCATGGCGGGAATGTCGATCCAGTCGTAATTCCACTGCGTGAAGTGATGGATGAAATCTTCGTGCTTCACCGGTTTGTTCCAGTTGCCATCGGGCCAGCCGCCTTTGTTGTCGACGGTGACTTCTGCGATCCAGTTGATATCGGCGAGTCCGGTGTCCGGATCCGGTGCCGAAATCGGGTAGAACACCACGCGATGACGATGTGTACCCAGCCCCACGAACGAGGCGCCAGAACGAATCGGTTTACCCCGGGTGACGCCGCGCCACATGATCGCGCCGCCCCATTGAATTGGCGGCTGCGCGTGATGCATTTGCTGGCGCACAGCCGAATGCAGGCCATCGGCGGCGACAAGCAAGCTTCCCGCCACCTCCGAACGAGCACCCGCGCGGTCCTGCAATAGGGCGCTGACGCCGCTGCCATCAGCATGGTTCCGATAACCGGTGACCTTCATGCCGGTGCTGATTGCGCGCGGTCCGAGCCGTTCCAGTACCGCGCGATACAGCAGCATCTGGAGCTTGCCGCGATGCACGGAGTACTGCGGCCAGTTGTAGCCAGCACGCAAACCGCGCGGCTCGCTGTAGACATCGTGGCCGTTGAGCCCTACCAGTGCCCATTCCTGAGTCTCGATGCCGATGGTCGCGAGCGATGCCGGGCCAAGGCCCAACTCGTAGAGCTCGCGCACGGCATTGGGTTGCAGGTTGATGCCGACACCCAGTGGTTTGATGTCGGCGACGCTTTCATAGATGCGGCATGGCACGCCGATCTGGTGCAGGGTGAGCGCGGTACTGAGACCGCCGATGCCGGCGCCCGCAATCAGAACTGGAGGGGTGCTCATTCAGCCTCGCGGCTCCGGCCGCCTTGCTTGCTGCTCTTGTCAACGCCGAAGTCGACGTCGAGGGTGTTGCCCCGTGCAGGCTGGGCGAAATAAGTCATGGAGCTGATCCAGTGTCGAGAAGGGTGCGGATACTACTTTACAAAGGGCACGGTGCTCCCGCGCGGCTCGCGCAATGTGGACGCACTCGAGACCGAGTAGTAGTAGCTTGGCGTTTGGACGCGCCGAATACTTGAGGTGTGTCACCGTTTCCAGGAAACGGGGAATGTCCCCATTTCAACGGGCGGCGATTACTGCGGCCGCGCCGGCCATGGCGGCGCCGGAACTCCTGTTCAATCGGCGCACCGCCTTTGGCGTCGTGAACATCTCGCGCGCACGCGCCGCGAGGAACACGTACGAGAACAACACCGCTGGCAGCACGATGACGATGGCGAGCGAGATCTCGACGAAGCGCAGGGCATTCATCGACGCCAGGTCGATCACCGTGGGCAGCAGCGCGAGGAAGAACAGGATCGCCTTCGGGTTGCCGAGCGTGAGCATGAAACTCGCGGCGAACGCGCGCCAGCCGTGCTGGCGACCGTCTTCATCGGCCGGGACCGCGACGCGCTCCGCGGGCGCCGTCCAGAGTCTCCACGCCAGGTAGAGTAGATAGGCGACGCCGGCCCACTTGATCGCGACGAATACCACGGCCGCGGACTTCGCAATGGCGGCGAGGCCCGTCGCGGCGACGGTGAACCACACGAGGTCCCCTACGATGAATCCCGCGACGAACGCGGGTGCGCCTCTGAATCCATGCGCCAGCGAGCGCGCGACGATCGCGGCGATGCCGGGGCCGGGAGTGGCGACCGCGAGCGCGTAGACAGCGCAGAACGTGAGCAGACCGTAGAACGACATGAGAGAAGCCGCCGAGTGGATGGGCGGCTATTTTGACGTGGTTTTCAGGTGCCGGTCGAGCCAGGAAACCATCGCACCGAAGTAGTTCGGCCAATCCGGCCGTCCCTGCGGTGACCCGAAGTCGGGAGCGTGTGCGCCGCCCGGGATCGTCACCAGGTCGACCGGGACCTGCGCCGCTTCCAGTGCCGCCTTCATGGCGACCGACTGCGAGTAGGGGATGATCTTGTCGCTGTCACCGTGCAGCAACAGCACGGGAGGCGACTTCGCACTTACGTGTCTGATGGGCGAAGCGAGATCATAGGCGGAGCGCGCGGATTCCTGCGACGGCGGCGCCTCCATGAACGAAACGACGTAGGCGGTGCCATCGATCGTATCGACATTGCGCAGGTCGAGCACCGGTGCGCGCAACGCCACGGCCTGCAATGCGGCCGACTCGCGATTGACCGGATCGGGGTCGTTCACGTTTCCGGGTGAAGCGAGCATCGCGGCGAGACCGATGAGGTGTCCGCCCGAGGAGCCGCCAACGCCGCCTATGTGCGCGGGGTCGATGCCGTAGTCCTTTGCATGATGACGCACGAAACGGATCGCGCGCTGCACGTCTTCGACCGGCGCCGGAAAGTGGAAGCGCGGCGCCGCGCGATGATTGAGCGCAAAGACGGTATAACCCGCCGCCGTGAGCGGTGGGCCCCAGAGTCCGATCTGCTGCTCCTTGAGCGGTGCGGCTCCGTATTCCGTCGACGCTTGCCAGCCGCTGCCGGAGACGAACACGATACCGAGACCGTTGGATTTCGCCGGCCGGTGCACGTCGAGCAACAGCGCCGTGCCCGAAACCATGCCGTAGACGACATTGCGTTCGCCCGGGGGCGCGGCCGGCGCGGCGGCAAGGGCGCCGGTAGATAGAGCGAGCGCCAGCAGGAGCGTACGCATCCGCAAACTCAACGCCGCCCCTGGCCCTGTCCTTCGGACATGACCACTTCCTCGGGCGCGTTGATGAAATACCCCTGGATGAACTGCACGCCGAGCTGCCACAACACCGCCATGGTGTTCGCGTCTTCGACGCGCTCGGCGATGGTTTCCACCTTCGCCTTGTTGGCCTGCTCGACCAGCTTCTTCACCATGGTCTGCGTTTCGAAGTTGGACGCGAGATCCTGCACGAGCGCGCCGTCGATCTTGATGAAATCCAGCGGCACCGCGGTGAGTAGTTTGGCCGGATCGCGTCCCGCTCCGAACCGCTCGATCGCGATCCGGAAGCCGAGCTTCTTGAGCGCGCCGAGCTGCGTGATCGCAGGGCTCATGTATTGCTCGGCGATGCTTTCGGTGATCTGGAAGCAGAGGCGTTTCGGGTCGTGTGTGCCCGTGCCGAGCTGGGTCTTGAGCCACTCGAGGAAGCTGCTGTCGACGACGCTGTCCTTGGACAGGCGCACGAACAGGCAGCCGGGCTTGCGCTGCGCGGCGAACGACAGCGATGCGCCCACCACCCAGCGATCGATGTTCTTGAGCAGGTCATTGCGTTCGGCGGCCGCCATGAATTCCGCGGGCAGCACTTCCTTGCCCTGGTTGTCGAGCATGCGCACGAGCACGTCGAACATGTTGGGGTCTTCGCCCTGCAGGCTCGCCACCGGCTGCTGCACGAGTCGAAACCGGTTTTCCATCAGCGCCGACTTGATGTGTTTGACCCAGATGCGATCGTAGGCCTGCACACGCGTGTCGGTGTCCGCACGATCGAGGTGATAGATCTGGTTGCCGCCCTGCGAACGGCCGCGGCGCACGGCTTCGACGACGTCGGCGACCACGGCGTCGAAATTGGTGCTCGCGGTGGGCACGGCCGTGAGTCCGATCGTGCAGCTCGTCTGCACTGTTCTTTGACCCACTGTCGATGTGCTTTCGGCGAACCGCGCCAGTACGGCCTCGGCCCAGGCCTCCACGTCGTGCGGATTCCCGCGCTCGAGCAATGCAAGGAACGAGACGCCGGCGAAACGGCCCGCGATGTCGTTCGGGCCCAGGTAGGACTTGAGTGTCGTCGCGTATTCGCCGACGAGCTGGTCGGAATTGCGCACGCCGACATCTTTCTCGAGTTCGGCGAATTTGTCGGGACGCACGAGCACCATGAAGCGCACGCCGCCCGCGGGCGGCGCTCCGATGCGTGCCTCGATGGCGTCGAGCAGTGGACGGCGCAACAACAACCCCGTGGTGGAATCGCGCTTCACGGCGTCGGTGAGGTCCGTCGTGAGCTGGCGATCGTCGCGTTTCTTCGCCGGCACCATGATGCGCACGCAAGGCTCGTTCTCGAACTCACCCGGAGTGAGCACGAGGTCGAGTTGCAGCTGCGTGCCATCACCGAGCAGCGCGGTGACCTTCAGCGGATGATCGGTCCACTTGCCTTGGCCGCAGGCCACGAGCGCGCCCTTGAGCGCGGCGTGTGAGCGGTCATCGAACAAATCCATGAGTGGCTGATCGACGACCGCGCCCGGATCGGCGTATCCGAAAAGTTCGAGCCAGGTCTGATTGGCATCGACCACGATGCCTTCCTGCACTTGCAGGATCGCGTCGTTCGAACGCTGCAATACCGATTGAAGCTGCCGGCGGTAATCGCTGGCGGACTGCAGTGTCGTATTGAGCGCGCGTTCGAGCCGGAAGGATCGCAGCTCGCGCGCGATGACCGCCTGCACTCGCTCGGAAGCGGAAAGGGAAACGACATCGCGCGCGCCCAGGCGCATTCCCATTGCGATATCGCCTTCGGAGATCTGCGGCCGCACCAGGATCATCGGCACCTGGGGCGCGACCTGGTCGCGAATTGTCACGGCCTGCCGGGTGTCCGCTTCGGAGACATACGCGCAGACCAGCAACTCCGGGTTGAGCTGTTCGAGTGCTTCGCCGAGATCGCGGACCGCCGGAATCCACGTGCAATGGACGGGCTCGCCGGCCTTGCGCATCAAACCGTTGATGAACTCGGATGGTTCGCGTTGCGGCGAAAAGACGATGAGCGGAACTGCAGAATTGTCCGTCAATGGAACTCCCCGGAGGGCGGCGGTCATGCGTGAGCGCCGCGGTCAAACAAGCGTTGCGAGTTTAGCACCGGCCCCCTGGAAGGACGGTCATGCGAAATCGACTGAGATCAGCCTCACATTCGGCGCCGTCGCGCGCTTATGGCGGTGCCCCACCCGGGTGGGTATCATGCGCGGTCTTTTTTGCAGGCCCAAATGCAGGGCCAATCCGGAATCCCAATGTCCAGCTATACGACCAATGAAATCCGCGGTGGAATGAAGTTGCTGATCGACGGCGACCCCTATGCCGTCATCGACAACGAGTATGTGAAGCCCGGCAAGGGCCAGGCCTTCAACCGTATCCGCGTACGCAACCTGCGCACGGGCCGGACGGTGGAAAAGAGCTATCGCTCGGGCGAATCCATCGAAGCTGCCGACGTCATGGACACGGAGATGCAGTATCTCTACAAGGACGGCGATTTCTGGACGTTCATGAATCCCGAGAACTACGAGCAGCTCCAGGCCGGCGAGTCGGCGGTGGGTGACGCGGCGCAGTGGCTCAAGGACGGCATCGTCTGCATCATCACGCTGTGGAACGGCGTGCCGCTGGTGGTGACGCCGCCGCCGCACATCGAACTCAAGGTAATCGAGACCGATCCGGGATTGAAAGGTGACACCGCCACCGGCGGCAGCAAGCCCGCCAAGCTCGAGACCGGCGCGGTCGTGCGCGTACCGCTGTTCATCAACGAAGGCGAAGTGCTGCGCATCGACACGCGCTCGGGTGAATACATTTCGCGCGGCAAGGGCTAAACGCAGCTCCTATCTCCGGTTCTTCAACTCAACGGACGCCGGCGCTTCGCCGGCGTTTTCCGAAGTGGAGCGCAGCTCCTGAAGAGACTCGATGAAGATCCTGGCAAGCGTTTCGATACCGCGCTGATCGACGCCGTCGAAGCGGCGCAGTTTCGGGCTGTCGATATCGAGCACGCCTAACAACTCGGCGCCGCGCAGCAGCGGTACGACAATCTCGGAATTCGAGGCCGAATCGCAGGCGATGTGGCCGGGGAAAGCGTGCACGTCTTCCACGAGTACAGTCGCTCGGCGCTCCGCCGCCGTACCACACACGCCGCGGCCGATGGCGATGCGTACGCAGGCGGGCTTGCCCTGGAAGGGTCCCAGGACCAACTCGCCATCCTTATATAAGTAGAAGCCCGCCCAGTTGAGATCCGGCAACGCGTCGTAGATGAGCGCCGCCGTATTGGCCGCGTTGGCGATCAAGTCGCGCTCGCCGCTGAGCAGCGCCGTCAGGTCGCGGGCGAGGTCGCGGTAGGCAGCGTCGCGGTCGCTGAAATCGTAGGCCTTGGCAACATGGCTCATTCAGGCGCGCTCCGTGGGAAATGCCAGCACATCGTCGATGCGGGTCGCACCCGTCGCCAGCATCATGACTCGATCGAAGCCGAGCGCAACGCCGGCGCAGTCGGGCAGGCCGGCATCGAGCGCTGCGAGCAGATGTTCATCGAGCGTGACGGCCGGCAGGCCTCGCGAGCCGCGAATTGCCTGGTCCGCCGCGAATCGCAGGCGTTGTTCCGCGCCGCTGGCGAGTTCGTGATAGCCGTTCGCGAGTTCGACGCCGCGATGATAAAGCTCGAAGCGCAGCGCGACGCGCGGGTCCGCGGCATCGAGCCGCGCGAGCGCCGCCTGTGATGCCGGGTAGCGATGCACGAAGGTGAGTGTATTGGCGCCGAGCGCCGGTCCGACGCGCGCGCCGACGATCAGATCGAGCAGTTCGTCGCGGCCAGCCGCCGCCGCGTGAGATTCGCCGAGTCCGAGTTCGCGCGCCACGCGCCGTAACGCTTCGATGTCGTCTGCCAGGGGGTCGAGCCCGGCGTGGCGTTGCAGCGCTTCCCGATAGTCCACGAACTCGGTGGACAACTCGTCTCCGCGTCCTAACAACTCGCGCACGAGGTCGGCAACTTCGCGCATGAGATCTTCGAGCGAAAAGCCGAGCCGGTACCACTCGATCATCGTGAATTCGGGATTGTGGTGCCGGCCGCGTTCGGCGCCCCGGTACACTCGGCAGACCTGGTAGATGTCGCCGCTACCCGCGGCCAGCAGCCGCTTCATGGCGTATTCCGGCGAGGTATGCAGGTAGTGAGGCGCGTCTTCGCGTCCGGCGAGCGTAACTCGCGCGCTCGAGAGATTCACATCGGACACGGGCGCATTGACGAGCGCCGGTGTTTCGACTTCGAGCACGTCGCGTGCGCGGAAGAACTCGCGCACGGCGCGCAGGCTTTCCGCCCGTCGCCGCAGCGTGGCGATCGTTGCCGTCGGCCGCCAGGCATCCGGATCGCCCACTTTCAGCCCCAGGTCCTGAGCGTGCCGATGCATTCGCCCATGCGCACCGTGCGGCCCGCGGTCAGGGTGGCGGACCAATCCGCGGCGCCGGGCGGTAGCAGCAGGATGATGGTCGAGCCCATGTTGAAACGCGCCATTTCCGCGCCCTTCGGCAGTTCCGTGGGCGCGAGCACGTCGGTCACCGGCAATCGCGTGACTTCCCGATGTTTGCGCGGCGTGATGTCGCCGTGCCAGACGGTGGCCATGCTGCCCACGTTGAGCGCGCCGACCAGGATGATCGCCCACGGCATGCCGCCCGCGTCGAAGCCGCAGAAAACGCGCTCGTTGCGCGAGAACAGTCCGGGCACGAGCTGCGCGGTGGTGCGGTTGACGCTGAACAGCCGGCCGGGCACGTAAAGGCTCTCGCGCAGTTCCCCGGGCAGCGCCATGTGGATGCGGTGATAGTTGTAAGGCGCCAGGTAGATAGTCGCGAAACTGCCGCCGGCAAACGTGCGCTCCCACGCGGAGTTGCCGGCCAGCAATGCGCGCAGCGTGTATTCGTGGCCCTTGGCCTGCAGCAGGCGCCGGTCGGTGATCTGGCCCGCTTCGCTTACTGTGCCGTCGACCGGCGAAACGATGGCGCGCTCATCCGCGTCCACGGGGCGCGCGTCCGGGCGCAGCGCGCGCGTGAAGAACTCGTTGAAACTGGCGTAGGCGGTAGGATCGCGCTCCACCGCGTCGCTCATGTCGGGATTGAAACCGCGCACGAACAGGCGGATGAGCGCGTTCTTGAATGCCGGTGAGCGGGAACGAGTGGCCGCCAGCACCACGCGCGAAATGCCATGTTGCGGCAGCAGGTGCTGGAGCGCGACGAACGCCCGGCCGCCCGCGCCCGGAGATTCGTCGATCATGCGGGGCCGGCGAGGTAGGGTTTGAGCGTCTCGAGGTCACGTGCCAGCGCGTCGGCGCGCAGCGGCGGCGTGAACACGGCGACGATGCGCGCGTCCTTGTCGAGCACGAACACCGTCGCGGAATGGTCCATCGTGTATCCACCTCCGGGCAGATCGACGCGGCTCGAAGCAACACCGAAGGCGCGCATGACTTTCACAATCTCGGGCGGGCTGCCGGTGAGGCCGATAGACTCGCTGCCGAATGAGGCCACGTATCTGCCGAGCTGTTCGGGAGTGTCGCGCTCCGGGTCAACCGTGATCAGTGCGATCTTGAGTCCGGGCACCGCCACCTTCTTCTGCGTGCTTGCCAGCACCGCGAGTGTGGTGGGGCAGACGTCCGGGCAATTCGTGAAACCGAAGAATACGAGCGTCGGATGGCCGCGCAGCGACGCGGGTGTCGCCGGGGCGCCAAGAGTGTCTACCAACGTGAAGTCGGCGAGTGCGCGTGGCGCCGGGAATGCGGTGCCGCTGGCGAGCGCGGGCGGCGGCGGCGCGATGGATCGCCCCACGTTGCGGCCGACGAATACCCCGGCAAGTCCTGCGGCCAGTGCGATCGCGGCAATGGACCAGAAGTAACGCTTTTTCATGCCGCGATTATCCCACACGACTGCTGGACAACGGCGCCAAACGACGGTTGGGGCGATGATCGCGAGCGTCGCGCGACGCCTGGCGCGCGCGCGCGTCTTCTTCGGCCACGGCACCGACAATGCGCGCGACGAAGCCGCCTCACTCGTCTATCACGTCATGAAGTTGCCGCACGGCGGGCCGGCGCGTCTGCTCGCGCGGCGCGTAGGTCCAGCGCAGCGTGCCGCCATCGAGACATTGCTCGAGCGGCGCATCCACGAACGCGTCCCGCTGCCTTACCTGTTGCACGAGGCCTGGTTCGCGGGCTCGCCTTACTACGTCGACGAGCGGGTGCTGATACCGCGTTCGCCGCTCGCCGAGCTCATCGAAAGGGGATTCGCACCCTGGATCGACACCGCGCGTGTTCGCAACGTACTCGACATGGGCACGGGTTCGGGATGCATCGCGCTCGCCTGTGCGCAGGCCTTTCCGCGCGCGCGCGTGGACGCAACGGACATCGATGCCGGTGCGCTCGCCGTCGCCACGATCAATCGCCGGCGCCTGCGCCTAACACGCCGCGTGCGACTCATCGAATCCGACCATTTCGCGGCGCTTTCGGACGCTTCGTACGATATCATCGTGAGCAATCCGCCCTACGTGGGTGCTCGAGAAATGCGCGGTTTACCGCGCGAATACCGGCACGAGCCGCGCCATGCGCTCGCATCCGGTCGCGAGGGTCTCGACTCGGTCGCGATCATCCTGCGCGAAGCGCATCGCCACCTGCGGCCGCGCGGGTTGCTGGTGGTCGAGGTCGGCAACACCGAGCGGGCGCTGGCGCGCACGTATCCGCGTGTGCCATTCACGTGGCTGGATTTCGAGCGCGGCGGCGGCGGAGTATTCCTGCTCACGCGCGAGCAATTGGATAAGGCACGAGGGTATGTCGGGTAACTCGATAGGCAGATTGTTCACGGTCACGACCTTCGGCGAGAGCCACGGGCCCGCGCTCGGATGCATCGTCGACGGCTGTCCGCCGGGTCTTCCTCTCAGCGAAGCGGACATGCAGCCCGAAGTTGACCGGCGCCGAACGGGCACCTCGCAGTTCGTCAGCCAGCGCAAGGAAGGCGACGTCGTGAAGATTCTTTCCGGCGTGTTCGAGGGCCGCACCACCGGCACGTCGATCGGCATCCTCATCGAGAACACCGACGCACGCTCGCGCGACTACGAGAAGATCAAGGATCGCTTTCGTCCCGGCCACGCCGACTACACCTACCAGCAGAAATACGGCTTTCGCGACTATCGCGGCGGCGGGCGCTCCTCTGCGCGCGAGACCGTCATGCGCGTGGCCGCCGGCGCGATCGCGCGCAAGTACCTGCGGGAAAAGCTCGGCGTGGAGATCAGCGGCTATCTATCGCAGATCGGTTCGCTGGTGATCGATCCGGTGAAGCCCGAGAGCGCCTATGACAATCCGTTCTTCTGCCCCGATCCCGCGCGAGTCCAGGAGCTCGAGGATCTGATGTGGAAGATTCGCGGGGAGGGCGATTCGCTCGGCGCGAAAGTCACGGTCATCGCGAAAGGAGTCCCGCCGGGATTGGGTGAACCCGTATTCGACCGGCTCGACGCCGACCTTGCGCACGCGATGATGAGCATCAATGCGGTGAAGGCCGTGGAGATCGGGGCGGGGGTCGCGGCGGCTGCGCAGCGCGGCAGCGAACACCGTGACGAACTCACGCCGCAGGGATTCCTCAGCAACAACGCCGGCGGGATTCTCGGCGGAATTTCCTCGGGCCAGGATGTGGTCGTACACGTGACTTTGAAGCCCACCTCGAGCATCCAGGTGCCGGGCAGGAGCATCGACGTGGCGGGCAATCCGGTCGAAGTCATCACCACCGGGCGGCACGATCCCTGCGTTGGCCTGCGCGCCACACCGATCTGCGAGGCGATGCTCGCGATCGTGCTCATGGATCATTTCCTGCGTCACCGGGGCCAGAACGCCGACGTTCAGTCCACGACTCCCGTCATCGCCTGAAAACATCGAGCGAGACCGCGGATTCACCGGGCCAAGTCCACCCCGCTTACATGGAAACCCTGAAGGCCTCGCGATTGACGGGCCGCACGAATTCCACGGCTTACGACTGTTAAGCGAGGTGTTAGCGCATCGAACGCGAAACGGGACACGTTTTATGTTCGACGCATTAGGGAAGATAAGCCGGGAGCATGGACTTAACTTATGAATCTTGACGGACACCGCGCCCGAGGCTTTGGTGCGCGAGCAGATTTAAGTTATATTGCGGGCGGTCTCAGCTTAGGGCCGCAAGTTTCGCCTCTAAGCTCATGTTTAGATAAAGAATTCTCATAGCCGACGGTGGATGTGGAGACGCGAATGATGCGTAATGGTCTCGCCCGGGTTTTGCTGGCGTTATTGCTGTTACCCGGAATCTCCCATGCACTGGGCCTGGGCGACGTTCGTCTGAACTCGCCGCTCAATGCGCCGCTCGATGCGGAAATCGAGCTGGTCAACGCGACCACCGAAGATCTCGCGACGCTCGACGCGCAGCTCGCATCGAAAGAAACGTTCGCGCGCTACGGCCTCGACTGGCCGCCGTTCATGGCGTCCGTGACCGTCACTCGCGATCGCGCGGCGAACGGCGCAAACATCCTGCGCATCAAGTCGACGGAAACCGTCACCGAACCCTTCCTCACGCTGCTCATCGAAGCGACGTGGGCGCGCGGCCGACTGGTGCGTGAATACACCGTGCTGCTCGATCCGCCCGTGTTTGCGCCTAACAGCGTGGCCGCGGCGCCGATGACCGCGCCATCCACCGCGACGAGCCAGAACAGCGGACAGATCGCGCGTCCGGCGCCCGCGCAGAACGAGCCGGCGCCGATGGCGACCGCGCCCGCCGGCGGTGGCGACAGTTATGAAGTGCAGCGCGGCGACAGCCTCTCGGCCATCGCGCGCCGCTTGTCCTCGGGCACTGGCGCCGCGACCTCGCAGCTCATGGTGTCTATCTACCGCGCGAACAGCGGTGCGTTCGAAGGTGACATGAACCGTCTGCGCGCGGGTGCCGTGTTGCGCATCCCGTCCGGCGAAGAAGTTGCCGCTGTGTCGCCCGCCGAGGCTTCGGGCGAAGTGCGCCGTCTCGCGGGCTCCTGGGCCTCATCCGCTGGCGCCGGTGCTGGTCGTCTGCGTCTCGTGGCGCCGACCGACGCCGCCACCGCTGCCGGTTCGTCCGGCGCGGATCCGGCCGAAGTGAGCGCGCTGCGCAATCGAGTCAACGATCTCGAAGGCCAGCTCAACGAATCCAAGCGATTGCTCGAGTTGCGCAATACGGAACTCGCCGACCTGCAGGCCAAGCTCGCAGCCTCACAGCAGCAGGCGCCGGCCGCGCAGCCCGAAGCCGAGACGCCCGCGGCGACGCCGCCGCCCGTGACCGAGCAGCCCGAAACGACGACGCCGGAAACTGCCGTGGCGCCGGAACCGACTCCGGAGCCTGCGACTCCTGCCAAGCCGGCCGCGAAGCCGACGACCACCGTGGCGGAAGAAATTTCCTCCGAACCGTCGCTGGTCGACAAGATTCTCGAATATTGGTGGGTGCTCGCGGCCCTGGTGGTGCTCGGCCTCGTGGCTGTGGTCGCCAAGTCGCGCACCAAGCGCAAGACTGCGGAGTTCGATGACAATCTCGGCCGGCTCGCCGAGCGCAGCGAAGACATGCTCGCGGAACCCGCAGGTTCGATCTCCGACACCGGGCGCATGCGCGCTCCGACCTCGACCGTTCCCGACGACATCCTGGTCGAAGAATCCGGCACGCATCGCGCGTTGCAGGAAACGCAGGACATCCCGCTCGCACCGACGGTGCGCACGGATGAAACGATCAGCAGCGAGACCGCGGTCAATCTCGACCAGGGCGATCCGCTCGCCGAAGCCGATTTCCACATGGCCTATGGTCTGTACGACCAGGCGGCGGACCTGGTCCGCATCGCGATCCAGCGCGAGCCGCAGCGCCGCGACCTCAAGCTCAAGCTCCTCGAAGTGTTCTTCGTCTGGGGCAACAAAGAGCAATTCCTGACGATGGCGCGTGAGCTCGGTGAGTCGCGCGGCAACGCCGAACCGGGCGAGTGGGAAAAGATCGTCATCATGGGCAGGCAGATCGCCCCTGAAGATTCGATGTTCTCCGATGGCTCCGCCGGGGGCGGTGGTTCGGTGGGCGTCGATCTGAATCTCGACGGCGGTGGCGCCGGCGGCGTGGACTTCGATCCGTTCGACGTCAGCTCGCGCCTCGACGTGACGGGCGGCGGTACGCCGGACGCGGTCGATCTCGACCTGGGCAACGCGCTGCGCGATCCCGACGCGACGGGCGAAGGTATTGCGCTTCCGGATCGCGATGGCGGCCAGACGACCCGCGAAATGACCGTCAAGATGACCCAGGCCGGTTCCGAAGCTCCCACGGTGGAACAGCCTGCGTTGCGTCCGCTCGATGAACCGACCATCCGCGAGAAAGTGGAAGGCGCCATGCGCCGCAAGCTTTCGACCGATCAGACCGCGGAACTGGCGCTCGACGACCTCGGCCTCGATCTGGGTTCGCTCGAACAGACGGATTCGCATATCGGTCTGAAGCCGATCCAGGGCCCGGGCCAGGGTGCGGACGCCCCGACGATGGTCGCGGGCCTCGACGAAAATTCACAGCGCCTGCTGCGCGCGGCGGCCGCCCGCCACGTGGGCAACGGCGACGATTCGCAGCTCACCGAGCACGGTGCGAGCGGCACGTGGTTCCTCACGGAGAAAGAGCTCGGCGGCGACATGGACCTCACGAAGGGCCGCGCCATCGATCCGGGCAGCACGGCGTCACTGGCGAAATTCGAAATGCCCGACGAGGGCTTCGACATTTCGTCGACCTCGCGCCTGGCGGCGATCGATAGCAACAATCTCGATTTTCCGGTCGAGCCGACGCAGCAGCAGCCGTCGATGACCCGCGGCGTGGATCTCGATCTCGGCTCCGCCAGCGGCAAGTACGATCTGCCCGGCAGCGCGACCGAAGAACTTGCCGTGCCCGATCTCGAGCCGGTAACGCTCTCGGAAGTCGGCACGAAGCTCGATCTGGCCCGCGCATACGTGGACATGGGCGATCCGGACGGCGCGCGCAACATCCTCAACGAGGTGTTGAGCGAGGGTTCGGCTTCGCAGAAGACGGAAGCGCAGCGTCTGATCGAGTCGCTTCCCGGTTAGTCGATCCGCGCACGCGACGGCATCCTGAATGCCTCGATTCGCGGCCGGCCTCGAATATGACGGCCGCGCTTACGCGGGCTGGCAGTTCCAGCCCGGTCTCAACACCGTCCAGGGCGCGCTGCAGCGCGCGCTCTCGCGTGTCGCCGACACGCCGGTCGAATGCGTCTGCGCGGGACGCACCGACGCGGGCGTCCATGCTCTCGCGCAGGTAGTTCACTTCGATACCGACGCGGTGCGCACCGAACGCAGCTGGCGTCTCGGCGCCAACACCTATCTACCCTCCGACGTCAGCGTGATCTGGGTGCGCGAGATGCCGCCGCACTTTCACGCGCGTTTCGCGGCCAGCGCGCGCAGCTACCGCTATGTCATCCTCAATCGCGATTCGCGCCCCGGCCTCGCCGCGGGCCGCGCCACCTGGGAGCGTCGGCCGCTGGATGCGGAACGCATGCACGCGGCCGCGCAGGTGCTGGTGGGCGAACACGACTTCAGCGCCTTTCGCGCGATCGAATGCCAGGCGAAATCGCCGGTGCGCAACGTCGAACAACTGCGGGTCGTACGCAGCGGTGAATGGCTCACCATCGAGGTGACCGCGAATGCCTTCCTGCATCACATGGTGCGCAATCTCGCGGGGTTGCTCATGAGCGTGGGCAGCGGGGATTCGCCGCCGGAGCGAGTCGCCGCGGTGCTCGCGGGCCGTGACCGCAAGGCCAATGCCGCGACCGCGCCGCCGGATGGCCTTTACCTCGCGGCGGTGCGTTACCCGGGCGAGTTCGGGCTGCCCGAGCCAGCCGGGGCCGGGGATGCTGGCATTGGGCCGCAATCCGCTATCATCGCCCGCAATTTCGCCCCCCCATTCGACAAGGGAACGCCCTGACCATGTCCTGGTTCGAGAAAATCATGCCGTCGCGGATCAAGACGGAACGCCGTACGCGTTCGGTCCCCGAAGGCCTGTGGATCAAGTGCTCGGCCTGCGACGCCGTGCTTTATCGCGCTGAGCTCGAACGCAATCTCAATGTCTGCCCGAAATGCAGTCACCACATGCGCATCGGCGGGCGAGAGCGGCTCGCGCGTTTCCTCGACGAAGGCAACCAGGTGGAAATCGGCGCCGGCGTCTCGCCGGAGGATCCGCTCAAGTTCCGTGACAGCAAGCGTTACCGCGACCGTATCGCCGCGGCGCAGAAGGCGACCGGCGAACGGGATGCGCTGATTGCGATCAGCGGCACTCTCGAGGGTCTGCCCATCGTCGCATGCGCCTTCGAATTCAAGTTCCTCGGCGGCTCCATGGGTTCGGTGGTCGGCGAGCGTTTCAAGCGCGCCGTCGATCGTTGCATCGAGACCCGCGCGCCGCTCGTGTGTTTCTCGGCGAGTGGCGGCGCGCGCATGCAGGAGGCGCTGTTCTCGTTGCTGCAGATGGCGAAAACCAGCGCCGCGCTCGCGCGGCTCGCGCAGGCGCGGCTGCCATTCATTTCGGTCATGACGGACCCGACCACCGGTGGTGTGTCGGCCAGTCTTGCAATGCTCGGCGACCTGAACGTCGCGGAGCCGCGCGCGCTCATCGGTTTCGCCGGCCCGCGCGTGATCCAGCAGACGGTACGGGAGACGTTGCCCGAAGGATTCCAGCGCAGCGAATTCCTGCTCGATCACGGCGCACTCGACCTGATCATCGATCGGCGCGACATGCGAGAAAAACTCGGCGCGCTGTTGCGCCTGCTCCTGCGCCAGTCGCCGGCCGTTCCCACGACTCCGGTCTCCTGAGCGCATGCGCTCGCTCGCCGACTGGCTCGAGCAGCAGCAGAAATCCCATCCGAGCGCGATCGACCTGACGCTCGAACGCGTGCGCGAAGTCGCGCGCCGGCTCGACCTGCTGACGCCCGCGTATCGCGTGATCACGGTCGGCGGCACCAACGGCAAGGGATCGACGGTCGCCTACCTGGACGCACTGCTACGCACTGCGGGCCAGTCGAGCGGCCGCTTCACGTCGCCGCACCTCACGCGTTACAACGAGCGCATCTGCGTCGACGGCAGCGAGGCCACCGACGCGGAACTCATCGAATCGTTTCAGCGTATCGATGACGCGCGCGGCGAAATCACGCTGACGTTTTTCGAATACAGCGCGCTCGCCGCGCTCGACCAGTTCCGGCGCGCGCGCGTCGATACCGCGGTTCTCGAGGTCGGTCTCGGCGGCCGGCTCGACGCCACCAACATCATCGACGCCGACGTCTCGGTGGTCTGTTCGATCGGCCTCGATCACATTGATTGGCTGGGCGGCACGCTCGAGCAAATCGGACGCGAAAAAGCCGGAATCTTCCGGCCTGCGCGCCCGGCCGTGCTGGGCAGCGCGGACATGCCGGATTCCGTCCTGCAGGTAATCGATACCGTCGGCGCGTTCCCGGTCGTTTGCGGCCGCGATTTCCGAGCGCTGCCGCACGCCAATGGCTGGGATTTCGAATGCAACGCGTTGCGGCTGCGCAATCTGCCGCTGCCGGCGCTCGCTGGCTCGCATCAGATCGACAACGCCGCCACCGCGCTCGCGGCGCTGGCCGTGGGTGACCTGGGAATCGACCTGGCGCACGCGGACGTGGGCCAGGCGCTACGCACCACGCGACTGGCCGGGCGTTTTCAGATCGTTCCGGGCGAAGTCGAGTGGATATTCGATGTCGCGCACAACGTCCCCGCGGCGCGCGTGCTCGCGCAGAATCTGCGGACGTTACCCGCGCGCCGCACGTTCGCGGTGTGCGGGATCCTCGGCGACAAGGACATCGGCGGCATTCTCGCAACGCTGTCCGCGTGCGTGGACAAATGGATTCCGGTGACATTGTCCGGTCCGCGCACGGTCACTGCGCAGGCGCTGGCCGAGCAACTGCCGCCGGCCGCGTCAATCGAGCGGTGCGCCGCGGACGTCGTGAGCGGTTGCCAAGCCGCGCTCGCCGCCGCCGCGCCGGGCGATCGCATCGTGGTCTTCGGATCATTCCTCACGGTGGGACCGGCTCTCGAATTCCTTGGGATATAGTTCGCCCATGGATTCGCGCGCCAAGCAACGCCTGACCGGTGCCGTCATTCTGGCGGCACTGTTCGTGCTGCTGGTGCCCGAACTACTCACCGGACCCAAGTCCGCCAGCGCACCGGTGGCGCCGGCGGAAGAAGAGGGCCTGCGCAGCTACACCATCGATATCGACGGCAAGACTCCGGCCGCGACGCCCGCGACGAATCCCGTTCCAGCAACGGTTGCCAAGCCCGACGATTCCGGCGCCAGCGCTGCAGCACCCACTCAGCCGGCTCCGGTTCCTGCGCCGCGGGTCGCTGAGGCCTCACCCGACACCACGCCTGTACCCACCGCGGAGTCCGGTGCACGCGCCGCCGATTCATCGCAAAGCACGGCGCCTGCTTCCCCGAGCGCACCACAGGCGAGCACGTCCGTCCCGAGCGCGGTCACGAAACCCGTCGTGCCGGCTCAGTCAGCGCCGTCGCCAGCTCCACGCGGCAGTTTCGTCGTCCAGCTCGGCAGCTTCGGCAGCCGCGACAATGCGGATCGATTGGTCCGCGATATGTCTGCAAAAGGATTCAAGGCTTTCGTTGCGCCCATCAAGAGCGGCGGCCGCGAGCTGTATCGCGTTCGTGTCGGCCCGACGCGCGATCGAGCCTCGGCCGAGGCCCTGGCGGCCGACCTCAAGCGCGCGGGTCAATCCGGCAGCATCGTGCCGATTTCGTGACGCATGCCAGTTGTGGCGCTGCAACGAGCAGCAGCGGTCGAGTACAATGCCGCGCCCGTCCCGAGAGCGTCGCGGTAAAACTCAGCGAATGATTGCAGTCGACTACATCATCATCGCCATTCTCGTTGTTTCCGCCATCATGGGCCTCGTCCGCGGCCTGCTCCGCGAAGCCATCGCCGTCGTCACCTGGTTTCTCGCAATCGTGCTCGCCTGGAGTTTCGCCAGCACGCTCGAGCCGCACCTGGGCGGAATCCTGGTGGGATCCCCGAGTCGCATCTGGGCCGCCCGCGTGATCATTTTCGTCGGCGTGCTGCTCATTGGCAGCGCGGTGGCCGTGATACTTGGACATTTCGTTCGCGTCTCCATGTTCTCGGGAATGGACAAGTTCCTGGGCTTCGTCTTCGGCCTCATACGCGGTGTGGTGGTCGTCGGCGCGTTCACGATCGCGGTCCAGGCCCTGCAGATGGATACCGACCCCAGTTGGAAACGTTCGCGGCTCATGCCTTACGCCAGCAGTGTCGCCGATGCGCTACGCAGTGTGGTCGGCGAGAACCTCGAGCGGCTCGATCTGGACAAACCCCCCATCTGAACCTCATTAATCTGATCCGAAGGAACCCCACCGAATGTGCGGCATAGCCGGAATCGTCGGAACGAGCGGAGTCAATCAGCGGATCTATGACGCCTTGACGGTGCTGCAGCACCGCGGCCAGGACGCCGCGGGCATCGCGACCGTCGCCGACGGCGAATTGTTCGTCCGTAAGGGGCAGGGCCTCGTGCGCGACGTCTTCGATCAGCACGCCATGCAGGATCTCAAGGGCAACGTCGGCATGGGCCATGTGCGCTACCCGACGGCCGGCTGTGACAACGCGGCGGAAGCGCAACCGTTCTACGTGAACGCACCGTACGGAATCTGCCTCGCGCACAACGGCAATCTGACGAACGCGCGCGAACTCGGCGACGTGCTCGAGCGCGAAGACCGCCGCCATCTCAACACCAGCTCCGATTCGGAAGTGCTCCTGAACGTCCTGGCCTCCGAACTGCAGCGCGTCGGAACGCCGCGCGTCACACCCGCCGACATCTTCGCCGCCGTGAGCGCGGTGTATCGACGCTGTCGCGGTGGTTATGCCGTCGTCGCGATGGTCATCGGTCATGGACTGCTCGCGTTCCGCGACCCGAACGGCATCCGCCCGCTCGTGCTCGGTCAGCGCGAAACCCCGAAGGGCGCCGAGTGGATGCTCGCATCCGAAAGCGTGGCGCTCGACATGCTCGGCTTCAAACTCGTGCGCGATGTGGCGCCGGGCGAAGTGGTCTACATCGACGTGCTCGGCCGCCTGCATTCGCAGATCTGCGTGTCCACGACGCGTCATGCGCCGTGCATTTTCGAATATGTGTATTTCGCGCGTCCGGACTCACTGATCGACAACATCTCCGTGCACCGTGCGCGCATGCGCATGGGCGATCGTCTCGCGGAGAAGATCCTGCGCGAGCGCCCCAATCACGATATCGACGTCGTCATTCCGATTCCCGACACCAGCCGCACGAGCGCGATGCAGGTGGCCCAGCACCTGAACGTGAAGTATCGCGAAGGGTTCGTGAAGAACCGCTACGTGGGCCGCACGTTCATCATGCCCGGGCAGGAGCAGCGCTCGAAGTCGGTACGCAGCAAGCTCAATGCAATCGACCTCGAGTTCCGCAACAAGAACGTGCTGCTGGTCGACGACTCGATCGTGCGCGGCACGACTTCCGCGCAGATCATCGATCTCGCGCGTGAAGCCGGCGCGCGCAAGGTCTTTTTCGCGTCCGCCGCGCCGCCGGTGAAATTCCCGAACGTCTACGGCATCGACATGCCGGCCGCGAGCGAACTCGTGGCCAGCAATCGTACTGACGAGGAAGTCGCGCGCGTCATCGGCGCCGACTGGCTGATCTACCAGGACATCGAAGATCTCATCCAGGCCTGCGTGCATGATCATTCGAGCATCAAGGAATTCGATACGTCGTGTTTCTCCGGCAGTTACGTGACCGGCGACGTGACGCCCGAATATCTCGCGCGGTTGCAGCTGGAGCGCTCGGACCTGGCGAAGGCGACGCGCCGCGACGCGGCCGGACTCAAGGTCGTCAAGAGTTGATCCTCGGGCGGCGCGTCCGCAATTGAATACGCGCCGCATCCTCCTCGAATTGTTCGACGCCGCGCTGCGCGCGGTGGATGGCCGGGTCACTGTCCGCATGGCGCTCACGGCGCGCATTCCGAATCCGGTCGAAGTGTTCGCCATCGGCAAGGCCGCGAGCGCCATGACGCTGGGCGCGCTCGATGCGCTCGAATCCGCCATCGAGAACATGCTCGTGATCACCAAGGACGGGCACGTCGATCCGGAGCTCGCGAAAATCTCCCGCGCTCGAGTCATCGAAAGCGCGCACCCCGTTCCGGATGCGCGCAGTCTCGCTGCTGGCGACGAACTGATGAGACGCATCGCGATGCTGCGCGACGACGTCTATCCACTGTTCCTTGTTTCGGGCGGAAGCTCGAGCCTGATCGAGAGTCTGCGCGAGGGTGTCGCGCTCGCGGACCTGCGGGAGCTGAACCAGCGCGGACTGCGCGTGGGCTGGGACATCGCTTCGTTCAATGCCGAGCGCGCAAAACTCTCGCGACTGAAGGGTGGCGGCATCGCCGCGCAGCTCGCCGGCCGTCCCGCCACCGCGTTGTTCATCTCCGATGTCCCCGGCGACCATCCGGACATCATCGGTTCCGGATTGTTAGGTAGCCGCGCCGGCATGGAAGACCGCGTGGTGCGCGTCGTGGTCGCGAATGTCGACGTGGCCGTGCGTGCGGCCGTTGCAGCCGGCGCGGCGCGCGGGCTGATACTCGAGGCGGGGAAGAGACGCTTCGACATCGACGCCGCGCAAGTTGCGAAGGACTTCGTCGAGGCGTTGCGTGCGACCGATGCCGATGGACTCGTGTGGGGCGGCGAATCGACCGTCACTTTGCCGGAGCAGCACGGACGTGGTGGTCGCAACACCCATGTCGCGCTGCACGCCGCGAAACTGCTGCGCGCGGGTGAGTCGTTGCAGATTCTCGCCGCGGGCACCGACGGCACCGATGGACCAACCAGCGACGCGGGTGCGGCCGTCGATTCGCAGACATGCGAGCGAGCGGAGATCGCCGGTGTCGATGTGGAGCGCGCGCTCGCGGACTTCGATTCGGGCACGGCGCTCGAGGCCGCGGAGGACCTGGTGTACACGGGGCCGACCGGCACGAACGTCGGGGATATCCTGATAGGCATCAAGGGTTCTGCGACGCGGGTTCGTGGTCTTAGTCCGACCCGCGTGCTCTAATCCGCCCCCTCATGCGCTTGCTCCTGATCGACGACGATCCGCGTTACCGCACGCTGCTGCGGCATCACATTTCGTGCGACTGGCCTGACGTGGAAATCGTCAGCTACAACCCGCGCGTCCGCGGTCCGCTCACGCCCGGCTTTCTCGCACAAGGGTATGGCGCCGTCCTGCTCGATCACGAATGGAAGGGCGGCGCTGGACTCGACTGGCTCAAGGATTTCGCGGCCCGCGAAGGATTCGCGCCCGTGTTGTTCCTGTCGGCCGACGATGAATCACCGGACGCCGTGGAAGCACGTGCCGCCGGCGCGTATGCCGTCATCGGCAAGAAAAAGATCCGGCACACGGTGCTCAACGACGCGATCCGGCGCGCCGCCGACGAGCAGGCCAAGGCGCAGAGCCGCTGGCGCATGTCCGCGGGCGCGAAGATGGCGCAGGACTTCGCGGGCGCGCGGCTCAAGGCGTATCGGCGCATCGATCACATCGCGAAAGGATCGGTGTCGGATCTGTTCCTCGCGGAGAGCGCGGACATCGGCGGTGTCGTGGTTCTGAAGGTGACCCCCGCCATCCGCAAGGAGACCGGCGTCGATCAGTCGATGGAGCGCTTCCTGCAGGAATTCGAAATCCTGCGCGAGATCCAGCATCCCAACATCGTGAAGATCTACGACCTCGGCGTCACCGACGATCACCTCTACCTCGCGATGGAACATTTCGCACTGGGCGATCTGCGCAAGCGCATGTCCGAGGGACTAACCGCGCGCCAGTCGCTCGAATACTCGCGTGACCTCGCGCAGGCGCTGCAGGCGATCCACGAGGTCGGCATTTTTCATCGCGACCTGAAGCCCGGCAACGTGATGCTGCGCGACGACGACAGCATCGCGCTCATCGATTTCGGCCTCGCAAAACACGTGGCGCTCAAGATGGAAGTCACCGACAAGGGACTCATCTTCGGCACGCCTCACTACATGAGTCCCGAGCAGGGGCACGGCAAACCGATCGATGCGCGCAGCGACATCTACGCGCTCGGCATCATGTTGTACGAAATGCTGACCGGCAAGAAACCGTTCGATGCCGACAACCACATGGCGATTCTCGTGCATCACGCGAAGGCGCCGATCCCGAAGCTGCCCGACCGCATCGCGCATCTGCAGCCGCTCATCGATACGCTGATGGCGAAGGATCCCGCCGCCCGACCCGCCGATGCGAATGAGGCGGCGCGGCTCATCGAGTTCGCACTGTCGGGAATGCTCGCGCCCGAGCCACAGCCATGAGCGGGCGCGAGGCAGCCGCGGCCGCCCGTTTCGCGCGCGCCACGGATCACACGATTCTCGCGGCGCCGACGCCGCGTGCGTGGGTCGATGCGGCCGTCGCGGATCTGCCGGCGCTGCTGGTCGATCACGCGAACTGCGAGAAGAAGGCCGCCTCGACGGCGATGGCGCTGATCTTCGCGTATCCGGAGGACCGCTCGCTCGCCGTGGCGTTGTCGCGGCTCGCGCGCGAGGAGCTCAAGCACTTCGAACAGGTCGAGCGGCTGATGAAGAAACTCGACGTACCGCACGTGCGCATGAAGCCCGGGCGCTACGCCGCCGAACTGCGCAAGCTGGTGCGCACGCATGAACCCAAGCGCAAGCTCGATCTCATGCTCGTTCACGCGTTGATCGAAGCGCGCTCGTGCGAACGGTTCCGGCTGCTCGCCGATCACCTGCCCGAAGCTGTCGCCGATCTGTATGCGCAGCTGGAGCGCTCCGAAGCGCGCCATTTCGAGTTGTACCTGGAATTCGCACAGCGCGAATACGATGCGGTGGAGATCGACGAGCGGCTCGCGCTCATCGCGGCGCGCGAAGCCGAGCTCGCGACTTCACCGGATACCGAATTGCGTTTCCACTCGGGCCCGCCGCAGTAGCGGGGGACCTCAGTCGCTAGCGCGGCAGCGGAATCTCGTGCACTCCGTGCGCGTCGATGGCGACGCAGCTCGCCGATTCGTACCAGGGCGCGAGGACCACTCGTTCGGCCGCGGTTCCGTCCACGTCGAAGTGATGCACCGCCGGCCGATGGGTATGGCCATGGATGAGGCGGCGTGCGCCCGTGGCGCGCAGGGCGCGCGTCACCGCGTCGGGATTCACGTCCATGAGAACCGGAATCTGCCGTTGCGTGTGCTCGCGGCTGCCCGTGCGGGCGGCGCTCGCCAGCGTGCGGCGCGCGGCGAGAGGCAGGGCGAGAAAGCGCCGCTGCCAGCGCGGGCGGCGCACGATGCTGCGCAGCTCCTGGTACGGCAGGTCCTCGGTGCAGAACACATCGCCGTGACTCAGCAGGGTCGGTACCCCGTACAGGTCCACCATCACGGGATCCGGCAGTAGTTTGACGCCGGTGCGCTGCTCGAAACCCTCGCCCAGCAGGAAATCGCGATTGCCGTGCAGGGCGAATACGGCGACGCCGTTCGCGCTGAGCGCGGCGAGCCCGTCACAGGCGCGTGCATTGTCCGGATTGTCGTCGTCGTCGCCAACCCAGGCTTCGAACAGGTCGCCGAGCAGATAGAGCGAGTCCGCCATGCGCGCGGGCCCTTGGAGGAATTTCAGGAACGCATCGATGGCCCAGGGAGCCTCGCTGTCGAGGTGCAGATCGGACGCAAACAGGCTTTGGCCGGATCCGCTCACTTCGGCGGCGACGAACCTTCTGCGGGCGAGTCCTGCGCCGGCGGAGCCGCCGCCTTGTCGCCGCCAGGCGGGGCGCCTTCAGCAGCCGGCGATGTGGCCGGCGGGGCGGCCTTCGCCGCTGCCGGAGCAGCGTTTTCGGAGAGTATTTCGACCTTCTGGATCACGACCGCCTGCAACGGCGCGTCCTGTTTGTACGGGCCCTGGGCCCCGGTCGGCGAAACGCTGATGCGGTCGACCACTTCCATGCCTTCGACCACCTTGCCAAACACGGCATATCCCCAGCGGGTTGGCAGAGGGTCGAGGTCGGCGTTGTCGGCCACGTTGATGAAGAACTGGGCATCGCCGGTGTGCGGGCCGGAGGCGCGCGCGAGTCCCACGGCGCCGCGAAAGTTCTTCAGGCCATTGCCCGCTTCGTTCACGACCGACTTCAGCGCGGGTTTGGCCTTGTAATCGGTGCCGACTCCGCCGCCCTGGATCAGGAATCCCGAGATCACGCGGTGAAACAGCGTGTTCGTGTAATGCCCGCTGCGCACATAATTCAAGAAATTTTCGACCGTGAGCGGCGCGCGGTCGCGCTGCAGTTCGATCACGAAAGAGCCGAAATTCGTGGATACGCGCACGCGCTCGGGGCCAGCGGCCTGGGCCGCGAACGTCACGAGGCAGGCGGCCAGGGCGATCAGGGAACGTGAGATTTTCATGGGCAGCGATTCTACCTCGCGCCGTGCCGGGCGGTTTCCCGTAAAATTCGGCGGTGTCTCACGGACCCATCACGACCCGCTTCGCTCCCAGCCCCACGGGTGAGCTGCATCTCGGCAATGCGCGTACGGCGCTGTTCAGCTGGCTGTTCGCGCGCCATCACGGCGGACGCTTCGTGCTGCGCATCGAGGACACGGACACCGAGCGCAGCAAGGAGGCGTATACCGGCGCCCTGATGGCCGACCTCGAGTGGATGGGGCTCGTGTGGGACAAGGGACCCGGCCGGTCGGACGGGGGCGAGGAATACCGGCAGTCGCGCCGCGGCGCCATTTATGCGCGCCATTCCGCCGCGCTCGATGCGCGCGGTCTCACCTATCCCTGTTACTGCACGCCGCTCGAGCTCGACCTGTCTCGCAAGGCGCAGCTCGCGGCAGGGCGGCCGCCGCGTTATGCCGGAACCTGCCGCGAATTGAGCGCCGAGGCGCGGGTGCGCAAGAGCGCGCAGGGCATCTCGCCGACGACGCGTTTTCGCGTGCCCACGGGCCAGTTCGTCGAGTTCGTCGACATGGTGCACGGCGCGCAGCGTTTCGCCACCGACGACATCGGCGATTTCATCCTGCGGCGCGCCGACGGCAGCGCCGCGTTCTTTTTCAGCAATGCGATCGACGATGCCGAAATGGGCATCACGCACGTACTGCGCGGCGAGGACCATCTCACGAACACGCCGCGCCAGTTGCTGGTGCTCGCGGCGCTGGAATTACGCGCGCCGACCTATGGCCACCTGTCATTGCTGGTGGGCGCCGACGGGTCGCCGCTGTCCAAACGCCACGGCGCGACCACGCTGCGCGAGTTCCGCGAGCGTGGCTATCTACCAGCAGCGTTGAACAACCACCTGTTCCGGCTCGGGCATTCGAGCGGCGAGAACGGCGTGTTGTCGCTCGACGGCATGGCGAAACACTTCACCGTCAAACATCTCGGCCGCGCGCCCGCGCGTTTCGAGGAATCGCAACTCAATGTCTGGCAGCGCGAAGTCGCGCACCACATGCCGCTCGAAGACAGCGAGCGCTGGCTCGCGGACGAAACACCGCAGGACATTGACGCCGCCCGCCGCCGCGCATTCATCGCCGCGATCCGGCCGAACGTCCTGCTGCCGAAGGACGTCGCGCGCTGGCGCGAGGTCGTGTTCGGCGGCGCGCCGGCGCTGGATGAACCCTCGCTCGCGCGCGTGCGCGAGGCGGGCGCGCAATTTTTTCGCGCCGCGGCCGATGCCGCGCGCGACAAGGGCGGCGATCTCGACGCCATCGTCAGCGCGGTGAAGTCCGCGACCGGCGCGAAAGGGCAGGCGCTCTGGAAGCCGCTGCGGCTCGCGCTCACCGGCGCGGCCGAAGGCCCCGAACTCGCGCCGCTGCTCAAGGCCATGCCCGATTCGACCATCCACGACCGTCTGAGCCGCTTCGCCGCATGATCCGAATTCACAACTCCCTGACGGGCCAGAAGCAGGAACTGAAGCCCGTCGAGCCCGGCCACGTGCGCATGTACAGCTGCGGCATCACCGTCTACGACTATTTCCACGTCGGCAACGCACGCATGCTGGTCGTGTTCGACATGGTCAGCCGCTACCTGCGGCATCGCGGCTATCGCGTGACCTACGTGCGCAACATCACCGACGTCGACGACAAGATCATCAACCGCGCGCGCGAGGCGGGCATCGACTGGCGCGCGCACGCGAAGAAGTTCACCGACGCGATGCACGAGGATCTCGCCGCGCTCGGTTGCCTGCCGCCCGAGAAGGAACCGAAGGCTTCCGAATACATCGACGAGATGCTGACGATGATCGGTCAGCTCATCGACAATGGCTACGCATACCAGGCATCGAACGGCGATGTGATGTACGACGTGCACAAGTTCGCGCCGTACGGGAAGCTCTCCGGGAAAAAGCTCGACGACCTGCGCGCGGGCGCGCGCGTGGAAGTGGATACCGCGAAGCGAGATCCGCTCGACTTCGTGTTGTGGAAATCGGCCAAGCCCGGCGAGCCCGCGTGGCCCTCTCGCTGGGGCGATGGCCGCCCCGGCTGGCACATCGAGTGCTCCGCCATGTCGACCAAGGAACTCGGCGAGCACTTCGACATCCACGGCGGCGGACTCGACCTCAAGTTTCCGCACCACGAAAACGAAATCGCGCAGACCTGCGGCGCCACCGGCGGAAAGTTCGCCGAGATCTGGATGCACAACGGTTTCCTCAACATCGACAACGAAAAGATGTCGAAGTCGCTGGGAAATTTCTTCACGACGCGCGAAGTGCTCGCGAAGATCAAACATCCCGAGGTGCTGCGCTTCTTCCTGCTCTCGAGCCACTACCGCGGACCGATGAACTACTCGCCCGATCAGCTCGAGCAGGCAGAGGCGGGTCTCACGCGGCTGTACACCGCGTTGCGTGGAGTCCCCGAGGAAATGCCGGCCGGCGTGCAGCTGACGCCGGGCAGTGCGACCACGGCCTTTAACGAATCCATGGACGACGACTTCAACACGCCGGAGGCGATTGCGGTGTTGCAGGGACTGGCGCGCGAACTCAACACCGCCAAATCATCAGGCGCGGGAAACGCCGCGCTGGCCAACACCGCGGGGGAGTTGCGCGCGCTCGCGGGGGTGCTCGGCATCCTGCGTGTGCCGGCGGAGCAGTGGTTTCGCGGCGGCGCGGCGGAAGGCGCATTGAGCGACGCAGACATCGACGCGCGCATCGCGGCGCGGCTTGCCGCCCGCAAGGCGAAGAACTGGGCGGAATCGGACCGGATCCGCGACGAACTCGCCGCTGCCAAGGTGATCCTCGAGGACAAGGCAGGCGGCGTGACTACCTGGCGCCGGGCCTGAGGCCACGCAACGGTCAAATTCCGTTCGAATTGACGCATTGGCGGGGCGCTCGGGTATGATGCGCGCCCCGTCCGCCGGGCCCTCCGCGGGGTACCCCGGATGGGTGGCATCGGCGACGGGGCATGGCGCAGTCTGGTAGCGCATCTGCTTTGGGAGCAGAGGGTCGCAGGTTCGAATCCTGCTGCCCCGACCAACCGATGAGGACCAGGCGCGAGTCAGGTAGGCTCCATTCCGGCTGTGCGCCCGTAGCTCAGTTGGATAGAGCACCGGCCTTCTAAGCCGGTGGTCGCAGGTTCGACTCCTGCCGGGCGCGCCATCTGGCGATAGGGTTTTTTGTTCAATGGTGGGCGTAGCTCAGCTGGTAGAGCCCCGGGTTGTGATCTCGGCTGTCGTGGGTTCGAGTCCCATCGTCCACCCCATTTTTTGACGCAGTACTGCTGCCGGGTCAGCGCTTCGCGCGACCCCACAGCTGCTCGTAATTCCAGCCCGAAAGATCCTCGACGATGCGCCGGTTCTCGGCGGTCGGCGTTGTCCCCGCCTGCGTCTTGAAGCGTTCGATCTCGGCCATGAGCACCGCGTGTGTGTCGCGGCGCAGGTTGAAGCGCAGCGAGACGATGAAACCAAACAACATCACTCCCAGCGCGCCGACCAGCATGATCGTGACCGCCGTGTTCACCACGCTCACCGGCTGGATTTTCACACCCGGCACCAGTCCCGCGAAGTTGAGGATCTGGCTCACGATGAAGATCGCCGCCGATTGCATCAGCTTGCGCACGAAAGTCATGACGCCCGCGAAAGCGCCTTCGCGCCGCCGGCCGGTGACGAGTTCATCGACGTCGGGCATGTAGTTGTAGACGCTCCACGGAATGTAGTTGAGCGCGCCGCGCCCGAGGCCCGCGACGACCATGATCGCCAGATATGCGCCGAGATCCGTCACGCCGGATACATAGAGCGCGGCGATACCGATGACGCCGCCGGCGAACAGGATGAGCGCGATGCGGTACGACGGCGCGGCATGAATACGCAGCGCGAGCCAGATCGTCGCGCCCACCGAGAACAGCTGCGCGATCGCCATCCACGTGGTGAGGTGTGAGGTGGTCGCGACCGAACCGAGGAACACGAATGCGAGGATGTACGACAAAACTCCGTTCAGGATGTCCTGGCTGATGTAGCCGCCGAGGTACATGCCGAGGTGCAGCCGGAATGCACGGACGCGCAGCGTCGCGGCCAGATCCTCGAACAGCTGGTTGAGATTCGTGAACGGGGATTTCATCGGCCCCTGGTCGGCGGCCGGAATCTCGGAGAGCGGTCGCTCCCACGTGAATAGATAGACCGACAGCGCGACGAACACGAAGAACACCGAGAACAGGATGCCCAGATACAGGAACGTGGCGCCGGATTCCTTGCCGCCGAGCTGGGCGATGATCACACCCGGCAGCCACATCGCGGCGATGTTGGCGATCTGTCCGCATACGATGCGCGCGCCGGCGAACTTCGCCTTCGTCTTGTAGTCGGGCGACATCTCCGCGGCCAGCGTTTCGTACGGGATGATCTGCATCGCGTACACCAGCTCGAAGAAACAGTAAGTGATCAGGTAGTACCAGAATGAGTGACCCTCGACCCACATGAGCGCGAAGGAGGGCAGCAGCGGTATGGCGAGCAGGATGAAGAAGCGGCGCCGGCCGAAACGTTTTCCCGCGCGCGTGCGATGGAAGTGATCCGAGATGTAGCCGATGACCGGCGAGAAAAATGCATCGAGCAGGCGCGCGACGACGAAGATGATGCCGGCCTGCGCCGCCGTGAGTCCGCAGAACGTGGTGTAGAAGAACAGGATCCAGAAGCCGATGATCGACATCGCTCCGGCGCCCAGGAAGTCGTTGCTGCCGTAGGCGAGGTAGTGACCGAACCGGACTTGTCTCGGCGCCATCGTGTTTCTCAGGCGAACGCGCGTTTGAATTCGCCGAGCGCGAGAATGGCCATCGCCTGGCCGTAGGGCATGGAGGTCAACGGGATCTTGCGATAACCCTCGAGATCGCTGAACACCGGCGTGCCGAATGAAACGTTGCGCAGTTCACCGGCGGCATCGATGTTCGCGAGCACCGCCTTCACCGCGCGGATGCCCGCGGCTTCGAATTCCCTTGCGATGTAACCCTTGCGGACGGACTTGAGAATGCCGTACGCAAAGCCGGCGGTGGCCGAGGCCTCGAGATACGAGCCCGGGTCGTCGAGGAGGGTGTGCCATAACCCGCTTTCGTCCTGGTGTTTCACGAGCGCGCTGATCTGCTGCAGGTGTGTCTCGAGCAGGAATTCGCGCAGCCCGTCGCCGGCGGGAAGATCCAGCAGCTCGATGAATTCGGGAATCGCGATCGTGACCCAGCAATTGCCGCGCGCCCACAGCGCGTTCGCGAAGTGGTGCCGGCCGTCGAACGTCCAGCCGTGGAACCACAGTCCGCTCCGGCGATCGGCCAGGTATTTGACGTGCAGCATGAACTGGCGGCGCGCTTCCTCCACGTATCGCGGCCGGCCTAACAACGTGCCGATCTTTGCAAGCGGCAGCACGCTCATCATCAGCGTGTCGTCCCAGAGCTGCTGGCGGTTCTCCGAGTTGAACACGATGTGCTGGAAGCCCCGCTCCTCGGTGCGCGGCAGTCCGTCCATCAGCCATTCCGCCCACTCGTCCAAGTACGGCAGCCAGGCGGGTTCAGGAGTCTCCTCGTATAGATAGGCGAGAGTGAGGAATGGCGCGACCGTGTTGATGTTCTTGCTCGGCGGGCCGGCCGCAAGACGAGCGCGGAACCAGTCGAGCATGATCTGCCGGCAGCGCGCGTCCTTCGTCTGCTGGTAGTACTTCCAGATGCCGTACAGGCCGATGCCGTGCGTCCACTCCCAGTCGTTCCAGCCCTTGGTGTCGATGACCCGGCCGTCCTCGAGTCGCAGCAGGAATTCGCCGGAGGTGTCCTTGATCTCGACGAGGTTGCGGATCAGCAGGTTGATGGTGCGGTCGATGTCGGCCGCTTCGATGCCGTGAAACGCTTGGGGCACTATCAGAAACTCCTCGGCTCGGTCGACTTGCATCAATCGAGATGGAACACGCGTGAAAGCGGCCATTCCTCGGGGCGGCCGTCGGGATGCGTATGCATGAGACCTTTCATGGAGTCCCACCAGCGACGCATCAGCGGATGTTCGGGCAGCGATTCGCGCTGGTTGCCGTCGCGCAGCTTGAGCACCGCGAACAAGTGCAGCGTTTCTTCATCGAGGAAGATCGAGTAATCGTGAATGCCCGCATCGCGCAGCAGCTGTGCGAGCTCGGGCCAGATTTCGTCGTGGCGTTTCCGGTATTCCGCGACGGCGCCGGGCTTGAGTTTCATGCGAAACGCGTGATTCATGTCGATCGCCCCCCGGCGTGGACGCGTCGAGCTGGAAGAATTGGATGCGCGCCCATTTCGGTCCCCCAATGCCGCGCTATTCGATTGAGTTTGATCGCTTTTTATCGTAGTTGAGCGATTTGCGCCAGCGCCGCGGTCCTTGGCCCGATCCACTTCCTATGTCCCGCGACCGCGAACCCATTTTCACGGCGCGTGGTTTTTCGCTTTTCCTCTGGTACAGTGCGCGCCCTCTGAAAGTGGGCCGTTAGCTCAGTTGGTAGAGCAGCTGACTCTTAATCAGTAGGTCGTAGGTTCGACCCCTACACGGCCCACCACTTTCAACGCCCACGGATACAGTGTGCGCATGGCGAAGCCCTCTCGCGACGATCCCTCCAAGCCGAAGGCGCACGGCTACGCGTACAAGAAGCAGTTCTACAAGAGCAGCGAAGTCGCGGCCGACTACGACGAGCATCGCTTCCGCACGCCGAAACGGCAACGTCGCAACGTCCGCAAGTGGAATGCGATCAGCAAGGCGCTAGCGCTGACGGGCGACATCAAGTCCATCGTCGACCTGCCGTGCGGCACCGGACGATTCACCGGGCATCTCGCTCGCGCCGGATACAAAGTGGTCGGCAGCGATATCTCGCTCGAAATGATGCACCAGGCCGCGGGCCTCGAATCCGTGAAGCACGCGAACATCGCAGGTTATGTGCGCGCCGATGCCGAAGCGCTGCCGTTCGCCGCGAAGTCGGTCGATTGCCTGATGAGCATCCGTTTTCTGTTTCACGTCGACCCGGAAACGCGGCGTCGAATGTTGCGCGAGTTCGGGCGCGTGTCGCGCCGCTGGGTCATCGCGGACTACCGGCACAAGTATTCGTTTCGTTATGGCGTGTGGAAGGTTTCGCGTTTGCTCGGTCTCACGCGTCGACCGTTCGAGCGCGTGTCCGTGAAGAGCATGACCGCGGAATTCGAGGACGCGGGCCTGCGTGTCGCGAAGATCATCCCGGTCCGCCGCTGGCTTTCGGACAAGTGGGTCGTGCTCGCGGAGACCAGTCACCTGGACCCCGCGAGCATCAAGCGCAAACTCGCGGGCACCGAATACAAGGACCTGGAAGTCACCGAGAAATTGGGCGAGGGCAAACGTTCGATCGTGTATCGCGCGAAGTGGCGCGGCCGGGACGTGGGGCTGAAGGTCTACAAGCCCGCGGCGATCGCGCGCCACGCGCGCAAACACAAACTGCCGCTGGCCGAGTTCGAGAACCGGCGCAACCGGGCATTTTTCGAAGCGCGCGGGATGTCGAAGTACGTGGCCGAACCGCTCGGATTCGTCGTCGAACCGGGTTTCCAGATGTCGCTGCAGGAGTGCCTGGATGGCGAGGTGTATTACTTCGCGCAGCGCGATCACGCCGATTTCATTTCGCCGCGGTTCATGGATGATCTCGCCGAACTCGTGACACTGAGCCACGAAGCACGTCTCTACGACATCGACCTGCACGCGATGAACGTGATGGTGGACCGCCACGCCGGGGGGCCGAAGCTGTTCGACTTCAACCAGATTCCGTTCACCGAGCGGCCGCAGAATCCGTTCGTCGGGCTCGCGCTCAAGCTGGGGTTGTTAGGTCGCGAGTCGCGCGACCTGCGCAAGCTCGCGTGCTTCCGCAATTTCGACCGTGTCGAACGCAAGCTGCTCAAGTTCTACAAGGAATCGAGCACGTCGACCGCCTGAGGGTGGGTCTTCAGCCAGCCGGTTTCGCGAGCAGCGGGTCGTTGTCTTCCAGCTTGATCGCGTCCTCGGGCAGCATCGCCGGAATCCCGTCTTTGATGGGATAGGCGAGTTTGCTGGTGGGGCAGACGATCAGCTGGCGCGACTCGGAGAAGAACACCGGGGCCTTCGATACTGGGCAGGCGAGCATTTCGATCAGTCTGGGATCCATGGTTTTCCTGTTTATCAGCCGGCGGCCGAGCGGGTCGTCGAGATGAGCCAACAGAGTGCCACGGCCACGGCAACTCCAACCACCTGCTGGGTACGAGTCCATTGCAGCAGAGTTCCGTCCATCGCCGCTATCCCCACGGCGGTGACGACGAACCAGATGCCGCTTTGCAGCGCGACGCCATGCAGCCCGGCGTTCTGCATGAATTTCACCGCGATGATGTACAGCGAGACGCCGCCGGCGAACGCAGCCAGCGATGCCAGGGCGACTTTCACGTCCAGCTGGCCGCCCGGCCAGGCCCGGGAGGCATAAACGAAGCCGCGCGCGTCGAGCAGGCCCGAGGCTACGGTCAGCAGCCCGACCACGACGAAATTGCCAAATTGGCCCATCTTATGTCCCTCTCCTGATGGCGCCGAAGCATAGCCAAAACGGAGTGGGCGGCGTTGGCCGGTGATGGATCCGCACGGTACGGGTTCGCGGTGCGGTATTGGCATATAATCCGCGCCCCTCGCGCCTGGGGGCGAGAGTGGCGGAACTGGTAGACGCGCTGGATTTAGGTTCCAGTGGGGCAACCCGTGAGAGTTCGAGTCTCTCCTTTCGCACCAATCGCGCAGCGTTTTAAACGAGTTGAGGAATTGTTATGCAGGTTTCAGTGACCGCCACGGGCGGACTTGAGCGTCGTCTCGAGGTGGCAATCCCCGCCGCGCAGGTCGATGGAGAAGTCGCCCAGCGTTTGAACAAGATTTCGCGCACGGCGCGGCTCAAGGGCTTTCGCCCCGGCAAGGCGCCGCTCGCCGTCATTCGCCAGCAATACGGCGATCAGGTGCACGGTGAGGTCGTGAACGATCTCATGCGCTCCTCGTTCTCCGAGGCGGTGCAGCGCGAGAATCTGAATCCCGCCGGCGGGCCGCGCATCGAACCCATCGCCATGGGGCCGGGCACCGACCTCAAGTACGCCGCGGTGTTCGAAGTGCTGCCCGAAGTGAAGCTGCAGCCAGTCACGGACATCAAGATCGAAAAACCCGTCGCGAGTGTCGGTGATGCCGATCTCGACGCGATGATCAACACGCTGCGCAAGCAGCGCCCCGCTTTCAACGAAGTCGCGCGGGCCGCGGCCGTGAACGATCGTGTGACGGTGAGCTTCACGGGCACCATCGACGGCGTGGAATTCCAGGGTGGCAGTGGCAAGGACGTCCACATTGGCCTGGGCAGCGGCCAGGTGATGAAAGAGTTCGAAGACGCAATCATCGGCGCGAGCGCGGGCGATTCGCGCGAAGCGGACGCGACGTTCGCCGCGGACCATCCCAACAAGGAGCTTGCCGGCAAGACCGCGCATTTCTCGATCCAGGTCGGCAAGGTCGAAGAGCAAGTAGCGGCGCCGCTCGATGAGGAATTCGCGAAGAGCTTCGGCATCGCCGACGGCAACATCGAGAGTCTGCGCAACGAAGTGCGCGCGAACATGGAGCGCGAGCTCAGCGAGGCGATTCGCCAGAACGTGCGTGGCCAGGTCCTCGAAGCGCTGTACAAGAACAATCCGATCGAACTGCCGCGCCAGCTCGTCGATGAACGCGTGCAGGAATTGCAGGTCGAGATGCTGCGGCGTGCCGGCGTCAAGGATGCCAAGCAGTTGCCGCCCCGCGAGCCGTTCGAAGAAGCCGCGCGCCGTAGAGTGGCGTTGAGCCTGCTCATGGGCGAGGTGGTGCGCAGCGCCAATCTCAAGGTCAGCCGCGAATCCGTGCAGGAGAAACTGAACGAAGTCGCCGGTGCGTATTCCAAACCGGACGAAGTGCGACGCGCCTACTTGCAAAACCCCGACATGATGCGACAAATAGAGTCGCAGGTTCTCGAGGCCCAGGCGATTGACTGGGTGATGGGACAGGCCAAGGTCAGCGACAAGGCGGCAAGCTTTTCGGACCTCACGCAGTTCGGCAAGAACGAGAGCTGAAGAATTAGGCCTGAAGAATTTAGGAGATATTCGATGAACGAGCGCGCCCTGAACCTGATCCCGATTGTTGTCGAGCAAACCGCGCGCGGTGAGCGCTCATACGACATCTATTCGCGCCTGCTCAAGGAGCGAGTGGTATTCGCGGTCGGTCCGGTCGAGGACTACATGGCGAATGTCATCGTCGCGCAGCTGTTGTTCCTCGAATCGGAAAATCCCGACAAGGACATCGCGCTATACATCAATTCGCCCGGCGGCTCGGTGAGCTCGGGCCTCGCGATTTACGACACCATGCAATTCATCAAGCCCGACGTGAGCACGATCTGCATCGGTATGGCGGCTTCGATGGGTGCCGTACTCCTCGCCGGCGGCGCCAAGGGCAAGCGATTCATGTTGCCCAATTCCCGCGCAATGATTCACCAGCCTTCCGGCGGTTATCAGGGCCAGGCCAGCGACATTCACATCCAGGCGCAGGAAATTCTCAAGATTCGCGAGCGTCTCAATGAGATCCTGGCGCGACACACGGGGCAGACGGTCGACAAGATCAAGGCCGACTCCGAACGTGACAATTTCATGAGCCCGACTGAGGCGGTCGCTTACGGGCTTGTAGATAAGTTACTCGACAAGCGTGTGGCGCCTCCGACAGCGCCGACGCCGTAAAGATTCCCGGGCTCCTGCAAGCGCGGGGGGTCAACTGCGAAGCGACTCGCAGTTCTCGACAAATCCCGTATAAACAACGGGTTCCATTTGGGTCTGGCTTTGTCGGAGTCCGGACCCATGATATATAGAACCCATAGCTGAAAGGGCGTATTGCCCTCTTGGCGTCACGCGGAGCAACGATGACTGAGGACACTCGCGGACGGCACGACGACGGCAAGTTGTTGTACTGCTCCTTCTGCGGCAAGAGTCAGCACGAAGTACGCAAGCTGATTGCCGGTCCGTCGGTTTTTGTTTGCGACGAATGCGTCGAGCTCTGCAACGACATCATCCGTGAAGAGCTCGAAGATCGCGCCGAACGCGCGCGCGACAAACTACCGAAACCCTCCGAAATCAAGAAGGTTCTCGACGAATACGTCATCGGCCAGGAGCGCGCCAAGAAAACGCTCTCGGTCGCCGTGTACAACCACTACAAGCGCCTGCAGACGCGTGGTGGCACAGCCGGCCGTGGCAAGGACGATGTCGAGATCTCCAAGAGCAACATCCTGCTGATCGGCCCCACGGGCTGCGGCAAGACTCTGTTAGCCGAGACGCTGGCGCGCCTGCTCAATGTGCCGTTCACGATCGCCGACGCCACGACATTGACCGAAGCCGGTTACGTCGGCGAGGACGTCGAAAACATCATTCAGAAGTTGCTGCAGAAGTGCGACTACGACGTCGAGAAGGCGCAGACGGGCATCGTCTACATCGACGAAATCGACAAGATTTCTCGCAAGTCGGACAACCCGTCGATCACGCGTGATGTGTCGGGTGAGGGCGTGCAGCAGGCGCTGCTCAAGCTCATCGAAGGCACTATCGCGTCCGTTCCTCCGCAGGGCGGCCGCAAGCACCCGCAGCAGGAATTCCTGCAGGTCGACACCTCGAACATCCTCTTCATCTGCGGCGGCGCATTCGCCGGTCTCGAGAAGATCGTGCTGAACCGCACGCAGAAGAGCGGCATCGGATTCACCTCCGAAGTGCGCGACGTGAACACCCGACCGCACGGCACCGACATCTTCAAGGAAGTCGAGCCCGAGGATCTGATCAAGTACGGCCTGATTCCCGAATTCGTCGGCCGCCTGCCGGTGGTCGCGACTCTCGAGGAGCTCGACGAGAAGGCGCTGATCAGCATTCTCACCGAGCCCAAGAACGCGCTGACCAAGCAATACCGCCGCCTGTTCGACATGGAAGGCGCCGAGCTCGAGTTCCGCGACGAAGCGCTCTCGGCCGTCGCGCAAAAGGCAATGCAGCGCAAGACGGGCGCCCGCGGCCTGCGCACGATTCTCGAGAATGTGCTGCTCGACACCATGTACGAGCTGCCGTCGATGAAGAACGTGTCGAAGGTCGTAGTCGACGATACGGTGATCGAAGGCCATCAGGCGCCTTACATCGTCTACAAGTCCGACACGGCTGCCAGCGACGATGCTGCGCCACGCCGCGTTTCCGGCTCGGGTCTGAGCTGAAAAGAGTTTGGCTGACCGACAATTCCCTACGGCATCGCCGCGATTCTCGCGGCGGTGCAACTCTGCCAGCGGATCGGAACTGCGTCGCAAGCGTTGAAACGCCCCGGCGTATCCCCACTTCCCGCGCTACACTTTGACTAAATACAGCCTCGGGAAGCTGCATTTCGCAGCGTCTCGCGGACTGCGAGGGCCCAGCGCGTGACCGAAACCGCCTCGACTTCCGCCAAATCAGTTGCCATCCAGGGATTGCCGGTCCTGCCACTACGCGATGTGGTGGTGTACCCGCACATGGTTATCCCGCTGTTCGTGGGACGCGAAAAATCCATTCACGCGCTCGACGTCGCGATGAAAGCCGACAAGCGCATCATGCTGATCGCGCAGAAGCAGCCGGATGTCGACGATCCGAAAGCCGACGATCTGTATCGCATCGGCACCGTCGCCACGATTCTCCAGTTGCTCAAACTACCCGACGGCACCGTCAAGGTGCTGGTCGAAGGCGTCGACCGCGCGCGCATCGAAGCGATGCACACCGGCGAGCACTACACCGCCGACGTGGTCACCGAGCCCGACGCGGATACCTACGACGAAAAGGAGCTCGACGTTCTCGCGCGCTCCGTGATCTCGCAGTTCGAGCAGTACGTGAAGCTCAACAAGAAAGTACCGCCCGAAGTGCTGACCGCGCTGGCCGGCATCGAGCAGCCCGGGCGTCTGGCGGACACCGTCGCGGCGCACATGGCGCTCAAGCTGCCCGAGAAACAGAAGGTTCTGGAAATCCTCGATGTGCGCAAGCGCCTCGAGCACGTGCTCGTCGCCATCGAAGGCGAGATGGACGTATTGCAGATCGAGAAGCGCATCCGCGGCCGCGTCAAGGCGCAGATGGAGAAGTCGCAGCGCGAGTACTACCTGAATGAGCAGATGAAGGCCATTCAGAAGGAACTTGGCGAGATGGAAGAGGGCGGCAACGAACTCACCGATCTCGAGAACCGCATCAAGAAAGCGGGCATGCCGAAAGAGGCGCTCGAGAAAGCCAACGCGGAACTCAACAAGCTCAAGATGATGTCGCCGATGTCGGCCGAAGCCACCGTCGTGCGCAATTACATCGACTGGCTGGTGCGGGTGCCGTGGAAGAAGCGCACCAAGATCCTCAAGGACATCGCGAAAGCCGAGAAGGTGCTCGAGGAAGATCACTTCGGGCTGGAGAAGGTCAAGGAACGCATCGTCGAATACCTGGCCGTCCAGCAACGCGTGGACAAGATCAAGGGTCCGATCCTGTGTCTCGTTGGTCCTCCGGGCGTCGGCAAGACCTCGCTGGGTCAGAGCATCGCGCGCGCGACGAATCGCAAGTTCGTGCGCATGTCGCTCGGCGGCGTGCGTGACGAGGCCGAGATCCGCGGACATCGGCGCACATACATCGGCTCGATGCCCGGCAAGATCGTGCAGAACATGGCGAAGACCGCCGTGCACAATCCGCTGTTCCTGCTCGACGAGATCGACAAGATGTCGATGGATTTCCGCGGCGATCCGTCCTCGGCGCTGCTCGAAGTGCTCGATCCAGAACAGAATTCCACCTTCGCCGACCACTATCTCGAGGTCGATCTCGATCTGTCGCAGGTGATGTTCGTTTGCACCGCGAACACGTTGAACATTCCTGCGCCGCTGCTCGATCGCATGGAAGTCATTCGTCTGCCTGGCTACACGGAAGACGAGAAGCTCAACATCGCGAAGAAGTACCTGCTGCCGAAGCAGGTGAAGCAGAACGGCCTGAAGCCCGAAGAGATCAAGGTCCACGACGAAGTCATTCTCGACATCATTCGCTACTACACGCGGGAAGCGGGCGTGCGAAATCTCGAGCGCGAGCTCGCGCGCATCTGCCGCAAGGCGGTGAAGCAACTGCTGCTTTCGGCGAAGAAATCCGAGAAGTCCGAAAAGTCGGAGAAGGGCGCCGAGAAGGCGGTCAGCGTCACCGCGAAGAATCTCGACAAGTTCCTCGGCGTGCGTCGCTACCGCTACGGCAAGGCGGAAGAAGAGAACCGCATCGGTCACGTGACAGGCCTCGCCTGGACGGAAGTCGGTGGCGAGTTGCTCACGATCGAAGCGGCGGTGGTGCCTGGCAAAGGCAAGTTGCAGCACACCGGTCAGCTTGGCGAAGTGATGCAGGAGTCGATCCAGGCCGCGATGACGGTGGTGCGCTCGCGCGCCAACGTACTCGGCATCGATCCGGACTTCTATCAGAAGCACGACGTGCATCTGCACATGCCGGAAGGCGCGACGCCGAAGGATGGTCCGTCCGCGGGTATCGGCATGTGCACCGCGCTCGTGTCGGCTCTCACGAAGATCCCGGTCCGTTCCGATGTCGCGATGACGGGTGAAATCACCCTGCGCGGCGAGGTACTGCCGATCGGTGGGCTCAAGGAGAAACTGCTTGCGGCGCATCGCGGCGGTATCACCACGGTGCTCATCCCGGTCGACAACGAGAAGGACCTGACCGAGATCCCGGAGAACATCAAGGGCAAGCTCGACATCCGCCCCGTCAAATGGATCGACGAGGTGTTCGAAATCGCGCTGGCGGGGCGGCCGACGCCGCGTCTCGCGACGCCGCCGCCGGCGGGTGAAAAACGCACTCGCCGTACCGGACGTCGTTCGAACAAGGAAGTGCAAGCGCATTGATTCGGGCTGCGCCCGGGATTCAGTCCCGGCTGCGCCGGGTCCGTGAATAATAAAAGGGCTCCGTCAGGGGCCCTCTTTTTTTATGGCTTCCGTCTCCGGATACGATCCGCTAGACTGCGCGGCCTTTCGCGGGCGGCCAATCGGGTGCTTAGCTCAGCGGTAGAGCATCGCCCTTACAAGGCGAGGGTCGGGGGTTCGAAACCCTCAGCACCCACCAAAAATTGGAGCGGTAGTTCAGTTGGTTAGAATACCGGCCTGTCACGCCGGGGGTCGCGGGTTCGAGTCCCGTCCGCTCCGCCAATCTTTGAGGACCAGGAGCCTCGCCTAGGATGCTGCAACGTATTCGTGATGGCCTGCAGGGCCAGAAATGGCTGGCCTGGATCATTCTCGGTGCCATCGGCCTGACCTTCGTGTTCTGGGGCGGATCGGGCGCGCTGGATCCCGGTGGTGGTGCCGCTCAAGGCGCGGCTTCGGTCGATGGCGAGGACATTCCCGCCTTCGAGGCCACGCGTGCCTGGAGCGAAACCCAGAATCGCTGGGCGACGCAGGTCGGCACCGACATGACCGACGAGCAACGCGTCAGATTCCAGGAAGGCATCATCGACAACCTGGTGCTGCGCAAGGTCATCGAGACGCGCCTGCGTGACGGCAACTATCGCGTGAGCGAGCAGGCAGTCCTCGGCGAATTCCAGAACATCCCCGCGTTCCAGGGCGCCGACGGAAAATACGATCCGACTCAGGCACGCCTCTATCTGCAGCAGAGCGGCAAGAGTGAACGCGAGTTCTTCAACGACGTTCGCAACCAGATGCTGATCAACCAGCTGCAGCAGGGCATCGGCGCCTCCTATTTCCTCACGGACGCGGAAGCGCGACGCCTGTTCAATCTCGAAAACGAAGAGCGCGAAGTCCAGTACGTGCAGTTGTCGCCCGAGAGTTTCGGGGGCGACCAGCCCATCGACGACGCCACGGTCCAGGCGTTCTACGAAAAGAACGGCGATCGCTTCATGACCACCGAATCGGTGGCGCTCGAATACGCCGAGCTGCGGCTCGAGGCGCTCGCGGCGCAGGTTGAGCCATCCGAGGCGGATCTGCGCAAGATCTACGACGACAACCGCTCCAACTACGTGCTCGAAGAGCGGCGCCGTGCGCGTCACATCCTGATTCCGGTGAACGAAGGCGAAGAAGCCGCCGCGCTCAAGAAGGCCGAGAGCGTGCTGGCCGAAGCCCGCGCCGGCAAGGATTTCGCCGCGCTCGCACAGCAGAACTCGTCCGACGTCACTGCCTCTTCGGGTGGAGAACTCGGCTTCGTCGAACACAGCCAGTTCCCCGGACCGTTCGGCGACGCGTTGTTCGGCATGAAAGTTGGCGACATCGCAGGTCCGGTGAAGTCGCAGTTCGGCTATCACATCATCAAGCTGGAAGAGATTCAGGCGGGTGAGGCACGGCCCTTCGAGAGCGTGCGCGCCGAAATCGATTCCCAGTATCGCCAGGATCGGGCCGCCTCCCTGTTCGGCGACCGACAGGAAGCCGTTGCCGAGCGCATCGAGAAGGGCGAGACGAATCTCGACCAGCTCGCGCAGGAGTACGGACTTACCCGCGGCACGATTCCGGATTTCCTGCGCGGCGGCGGCGCGGCGCCACTGGGTTCGAGCACGGATCTGCAGCAACTCGTATTCAACGACGCGGCGCTCAACCAGGGCAGGATCGCGGGACCACTGGCGCTCGGCGAAGATCGTATCGTGATCGTCAAAGTCACCGAGCACCGCAAGGCCCAGGTGAAACCGCTCGAGGTCGTGCGCGACGAAGTGGTTGCATTGCTGCGCCACGAGCGCGGCGCGGCCGCCGCGAAAGCCGCGGCGGAAGCTGCGCTGCCGAAGCTGGCTGCCGGCGAGAAGCTCGAGACGGTCGCGCAGTCATGGAAGGTGCCGGTGGAGCCGGCGCGTTTCGTGGGCCGCGCGGACCCGTCGATTCCCGCCGCATTGCGCACCGCCATCTTCGACGCGCCGCGTCCCGGCGACGCGCCGGTCGCGAAAACGGTGTCGCTCGACGACGGCTCGGCCGCCGTGTTCGTCGTGACGCGTTTGCGCACGGGTGATGCGAGCGTCAATCCGCAGCTCGTCCAGCAACAGAACGTCATGTTCCAGCAGCGTTCGGCGCAAGGCGACCTCGCCGCCTATGTCAACGCCGCCAAGGCCAAGGCGAAAATCGTGAAGAATCCGAAGGTGTTCGAGTAACACTGCATGGGGTCGGCTGGCACGGACTCTAAGCCAACTCCTGTCTTCCCGATCCTGATCGCGATGTTCGCCGGCGCGTTCGCCGGATGGCTGGTGCGCAACTACGGCGCCAGCCTCGGCTTCGACCTCGTGCCGTTGTTCGACCTCGTCGGCACGATGTTCATCAACCTTCTGAAGATGCTCATCGTGCCGTTGATCCTGGCTTCGGTGATCACGGGGGTCGCGGCACTGGGTTCCGGCCCGGAGCTCGGGCGCCTAGGCGGCAAGACGCTGGCCTTCTACGTCGTCACCACGCTGTTGGCCGTGTTGATCGCGTTGTTCCTCGTGAATCTCGTCGAGCCCGGCATTGCGAACGGCGTGCCCGTTGGCGACACGCTGGCGCTCACCGCCGATGCGGCGCAGGTCACCGCGGGCGTGAAAGCGCGCGCCGATACGAGCGTGCTCGACACCATCCGCGGCATCGTGCCGTCCAACCTGGTCGAAGCCGCGGCGAACACCAAACTACTGGCGCTGGTGTTCTTCTCGGTGATCTTCGGATTCTTCCTGGCGCGAATCGACCAGCCGCATCGGGGCACGGTGATGAGCTTCTGGCAGGGAATCTTCCTGATCATGATGCGCATCACCGGTTGGGTGATGACGCTCGCGCCCATTGGCGTGTTCGCGCTGATCGCCAAGGTGGTTGCGATTTCCGGTTTCGCGGGCGCCCCGCACCTGGCGCTGTTTGCCGCCTGCGTGGTCGCCGGCCTGCTGATCTACGGGTTCATCGCGCTGCCCATCCTGCTGGCCGTGGTGGCGCGCGTGAATCCCTGGCGGCTGTATCCGGCCATGGCGCCGGCGCTGCTCACGGCGTTTTCGACCGCGTCTTCTTCGGCGACGCTGCCGCTGTCGCTGACCTGCCTGGAGCAACGGGCGAAAGTGTCGGAGCGTATCGCGGGTTTCGTGATGCCACTGGGCGCGTCGATGAACCACGCGGGCAGCGCGCTGTACGAATGCGCGGCCGCCATGTTCATCGCGCAGGCATACGGACTGCACCTGTCGTTCGCCACGCAGTTCACGGTGGTGATTCTGGCGCTCATCACTTCGATGGGCATCGCGGGGATCCCCGCGGCTTCGCTGGTGGGAATCGCGATCATCCTGGCGGCGGTCGGACTACCCGCCGAAGCCATCGGCGTCCTGCTGGTGTTCGATCGCCTGCTCGACATGTGCCGCACGGCCATCAACGTGCTGGCCGATGCGGCATGTACGGTGATCGTCGCGAGGCTCGAAGGTGAAACGGCTGTCCTGGCCGATCCCGTCGAGCCCGTCGCCGCCTAACCTTCGCCGGCTTCCTGCGGGAAACTCATCCCGACAGTACTGAACCCCGCATCGACGTACATGATCTCGCCGGTCACACCGTTGGCGAGATCCGAGCACAGGAACGCGGCCGCGTTTCCGACATCCTCGAGCGTGACATTCCGGCGCAGCGGCGCAACGTCGGCCACCCGGCCGAGCATCTTGCGGAAGCCCGCGATTCCCGCCGCGGCGAGGGTCTTGATGGGGCCCGCGGAAATCGCATTCACGCGGATGTTGTGCGGACCGAGATCGGCGGCGAGGAAGCGCACGTTCGCCTCGAGGCTCGCCTTGGCGAGTCCCATGACGTTGTAGCTCGGGATCGACTTGATGGCGCCCAGGTACGACAGCGTGAGAATGGCGCCGGCGCGGCCCGCCATCAGCGGTTGCGCGGCGCGCGCGAGCGCGGTGAGGCTGTAGCTCGAAACATCATGCGCGACGCGGAACGCTTCGCGCGAAGTGCTCGCCGTGAAACCTCCGGCCAATGCTTCACGCGGTGCGTAAGCGACCGCATGCACGACGATGTCGAGATGCCCCCAGGACTGCTTCAGGGACGCGAATGTCGATTCGATTTCGGCGTCGTTGGTGACATCGAGGGGCAGGACGAGCTTCGAGCCGAGCGACTCGGCGAGGGGCTGGACGCGGTCCTTGAACTTGTCGTTCACGTAGGTGAACGCGAGCTCGGCGCCTTCGCGGTGCATCGCCTGCGCGATGCCCCAGGCAATCGAACGATCCGACGCGACGCCGACGATCAGCGCGCGCTTACCGCTCATGAAGCCCATGTGAGATCCCCTCTGGGTGGTTTGTCGAGGCCGGCATTTTGCCAGCCTCGACACCGGAGAGGGGGACTTATCGTTAAGGAATAACCGCTTAGTGGCGGCGGACGTTGACCGTCAGCTTCTGGCCGGGGCGGAGCACCGAGTGTTTGCTGATGCCATTCCAGTTGACCAGGTCCGACACGCTGACGCCAAACACCTTCGCGATGCGCGACAACGTGTCGCCGCTGCGCACTTTGTAGCTCACGGGACGCGAGCTGCCGGACGATGCCGACGAGCCACTCGATCCGCGCTTGTTGAGGACGAGCTTCTGGCCGGCACGCAGTGTGTCGTTGGCGCCCATGCCGTTCAGGCGTGCGAGTGTCGCGACGTCCATGCGATTTTTCTTCGCGATGCGCCACAGCGAATCGCCACTGCGAACGACGTGCACCGCGGGACGGCGGCCCGTGCGCGAATCGCGGCCGTCGACACGCGCCGCGGCGAGCATCACCTTCGGCGGCAGATTCATCACCGCCGACGGGACTTTCAGCTCGGCGCCGACGACGAGCAGACTCGACGCGGTCAGGTTGTTCATGTCGCGCACCACGGTCGGATGCGTCTTGTACTTCTTCGCGATCGTCGCGACCGTCTCACCCGGCTGGACCTTGTGCACCGAAACCCGCACGCGCTGATCGGCGGGCAGCAGTTCGAGATTGCGCTTGAAGGCATCCGCGGTGTCGCGCGGCAACAGCAGGAAATGCGGTCCCGCCGGATCCGTGGCCCAGCGGTGGAACCCCGGATTGAGTTCGTACACTTCGTCGATCGTGATGCCCGCGAGTTCGGCCGCGAGAGTCAGGTCGATCTGGCCGCCGGTTTCCACCTTGACGAAGTAGGGCTCGTTCGCGATCGGGCTGAACGCGATGCCGTAGTCCTCGGGATTCGCCATCAGGCGGCGCATCGCCAGCAGTTTCGGCACGTACGCGCGCGTTTCCGAGGGGAGGTGCAGGCTGAAGAAATCGACCGGCTTGCCGAGCGCGCGATTCTTGTTCACTTCGCGCTGCACGCGGAACTCGCCGCAGTTGTACGCGGCGATGGCGAGCAGCCAGTCATTGAAGAACTCGTCGTGCATGTACTGCAGGTAGTCGAGCGCGGCGCGCGTCGACGCGAGCACGTCGCGGCGGCCGTCATACCACCAGTCCTGCTTCAGGCCGAAGCGCTCGCCGGTGCCGGGCATGAACTGCCACAGGCCATTGGCGGTCGCCCACGAACGCGCGTAGGGCTCGAAAGCGCTCTCGACGACTGGCAGCAGGGCGAGCTCGAGCGGCATGCCCCGCGCCTCGATCTCCTGCACGATGTGATGCAGGTATAGGCCCGCGCGGCCAAACACACGTTCCAGGTACTGCGGGTTGTTCGCGTACCAGGCGACCTGGGTATCGATCGCGCGCGAATCGATGTCGGCCAGCTTGAAGCCGGCACGGATGCGATCGAAGACGTCCGGATACTTTTCGGGGGTAAGGCCCGCCAGAGTCTGCGGCTCGGCGACCAGCGTTTCCGCGGCGGCGTCGGCGACTGCCTGCTCGAGGGGATCAGCAATGACGTCGGCGGTTTCGACCGGGGAGATCGCCTCTGGGGCGCCAACGGGTGCCGCGCTCGTGGCGCTGGGCGCCCGTCGGGCGGCGGAGACATTGCGTCGGTGCTTCGGGGTTGCCGTTGTCGGCGTCGGGCTGGGGGAAGTCTCCTGCGCGTCGGCTGGCACCGCGGCCGTGGTGGCCTCGGGGCTCTGGAGAGGTTCGCCGCTGGGGGCGGTTGCGCAGCCCGCGAGGGCCGCCGATAGGAGAATCAACGGCGCAATCACGCGCCATCCCGTGAATCCAACTGTCAATTCACACCCCCAAGAGGGAATAAGGCGAGGACCGCTTTCCGAGCCCACACGGTACTTGTTCGAGGCGCGGTATTTAAGCCGTAAGTTCACAGGATTGCTACCTTTTTTGTGATGTAATTCACGCAGTTTGTGACGTACGCCACTGCATCTTCCCTGGTCGAATCCTGGCTCGACACCGCGCTCGGGAAAGCCGTACTACAGGCCGAATCCGAGCTGATGTCCGAGGCCTTGGATGACGTTTTCGGCTGGGAGTTGCTTCAGCTCGGAACTTGGGGCCCTCGCGGCTCGCTGCTGGCCGGTTGTCGCACACGCCGCCACGCGGTTATCGCCAGCGGACGCGCCGGTCTTCCTGCAGCGGACATCGCCGCAAGGCTTTCACAATTGCCGATTGCCAACGGCGCGGTCGATGCGGTCGTGCTGCCGCACACCCTGGAGTTCGAGACCGATCCGTATGCCGTGGTGCGCGAGGCCGACCGGGTGCTCGCGGGCGAGGGCCACCTCATCGTGCTGAGCTTCCGGCCCTTCAGTCTGTGGGGGTTTCGCAGTCGGGCGAGCAGCGGCGGCTATCCACCGGGCCTGAAGCGCATGCTGGGTTCGGGCCGCATCGGCGACTGGCTCGAACTGCTCGGCTACGACATCTCGATCACACGCCGCTACCTGCATGCGCCGCCGTGGGGTGGGATCGCGCCTCGCCCGGGGGTGCCATCCGCACTCGTGCGCCGCGGTTGGATGAAGCCGTGGCCCGCGGGCGCCTACCTGATCAAGGCACGCAAGCGCGTGTACACCCTCACGCCGATCCGCCCGCGCGCACGCGAACGCGTGCAGACCATCGGTGGACTCGTGAAGCCGACATCCCGGTCGAGTGACTAGGCGTCAAGCCATCGATCGAACCATCGGGGTGGCTAACTAGTTTCCCGCCTTCCTGCCCAGGTGTTGCGCGAGGAAAGTCTCGATCTCGCGCAGAATCATGGTGCGCGTCGGCGCGGATGGGCCTCCAGGCTGGAGGCGGAGGTGCTAACTATTGCAGCGAACAGGATTCGACGCTTGAACGTGGATTCCCCCTTGCGCGGGATATTAGTCCGGAAGTACGGTCAGTGATTACATCGAGGTATGACTAGTGGTCGAGCTTCTGTCGAAATGAGCGACGTCGAGATTTACACGGATGGCGCGTGCCGCGGCAATCCAGGGCCCGGTGGATGGGCGGCGTTGTTGAAGTCGGGCGGACACGAGCGCGAGATTTCGGGCGCGGAGCCCGCCACGACGAACAATCGCATGGAACTCACCGCGGTGATTCGCGCGCTCGAGGCGCTGAAGCGGCCCGTGCGCGGCGACATCTACACCGATTCTCAATACGTGCGTCAGGGTGTCCTCGAGTGGCTGGCGAACTGGAAAGCCCGCGGCTGGAAAACCTCCGACCGCAAGCCGGTCAAGAATCAGGATCTGTGGAAGGAGCTCGACGCGCTTCAGCAGAAACACGATCTCGAGTGGCACTGGGTGAAAGGTCATTCCGGCAACCCGGGCAACGAACGCGTCGATGAACTCGCGAATCGCGCGATCGACGCGCTGCTCGGTTAAAGTTACGCGATGCGCCAAATCGTCCTGGACGTCGAAACCACCGGCCTCGAAGCGAGCGCCGGCCATCGCATCATCGAAATCGGCTGTGTCGAGATCGTCAATCGCCGGCCGACCGGTCAGAAATTCCACCGCTATCTGAATCCGGAGCGCGAGATCGACGCCGGCGCGCTGGCCGTGCACGGTATCGAACTCGCGCGCCTTGCGCAGGCACCGAAGTTCGCGCAGGTCGCGCCTGAACTCATCGCTTTCATCAGGAACGCGGAGCTCATCATTCACAACGCGCCGTTCGACGTCGGATTCCTCGACGCCGAGTTCGCACGGCTCTCCGGCGAGGTGAGCAGTATCGCGAGCATCTGCCGCGTGCTCGATACGCTCGCGCTCGCGCGCAGCCTGCATCCCGGTCAGCGCAACAGTCTCGATGCGCTCTGCAAGCGCTACAGCGTCGACAACAGCAAGCGCGATCTGCACGGCGCGCTGCTCGACGCCGGGATCCTGGTCGATGTGTACCTGGCGATGACGGGTGGGCAAAGCGCGCTGGCGCTCGATGTCAATGCAGGCGCTGGCGGACGGGCGCGACTGAATGTCGCGACCACCTCGCTGCGTACGCCGGGCGTGGCACTGGTGGTGCCGCAGCCGGACGATGATGAGCTGCGCCGGCACGAGCAACTGCTGGATGTCATCCAGAAGGCCAGCGGCGGGAAGGTCGTCTGGCGCGAAACGGGTGTGTCCGACCGTCCGGATGGCCCCTGAAAGCCTCTTAAAGCGATCAAACGCACAGAATCACCGTCCGGACGCCCCAAGGCCTCGCTTTCCGGGGCGCGGAAACGGCAAGATCGCCGCCGCGCATGCTCCTAAGGGCCTAAGAGAGAACGAAAAATCATGGATTTGAGCTTGAGAAAGTGCCGGATCGGCGTGGTCGGTCTGGGATACGTCGGGCTGCCGCTCGCCGTGGAATTTGGCAAGCACTTCGACACGGTCGGCTTCGACATCAAGGCCGCGCGTATCGCCGAGCTCAAGGCGGGCAAGGACTCGACCCTCGAATGTTCGCCGGCCGAGTTGAAGGCCGCGAAGCTGATCAAGTACTCGACGAGCCTCAAGGACCTCGGCAAGTGCCGGGTGTTCATCGTTACCGTGCCAACACCGATCGACCGTTACAATCGACCCGATCTCACGCCGCTCGAGCGTTCGAGCGAAACGGTGGGCAAGGTTCTGAAGAAAGGCGACGTGGTGGTGTACGAATCCACGGTCTACCCGGGCTGCACCGAAGAGGTTTGCATTCCGATCCTCGAGCGCGAGTCGGGCCTCAAGTTCAACGTGGATTTTTTCGCCGGCTACAGTCCCGAGCGCATCAATCCGGGCGACAAGGAACATCGCCTGCCGTCGATCAAGAAGGTCACGTCGGGTTCGACACCCGAAGTCGCGGAATTCGTCGACAAGCTCTACCGCTCGGTGGTGAAGGCCGGCACCCACAAGGCTTCGAGCATCCGCGTCGCCGAGGCCGCGAAGGTCATCGAAAACACACAGCGTGACGTCAACATCGCGCTGATCAACGAACTCGCATTGTTGTTCAACCGGCTCGGCATCGATACGGAAGAGGTGCTGTTGGCCGCCGGCAGCAAGTGGAACTTCCTACCGTTCCGTCCCGGTCTCGTCGGTGGTCATTGCATCGGCGTCGATCCTTACTACCTGACTCACAAGGCGCAGGAGATCGGTTTCCATCCAGAGATGATCCTGGCCGGCCGCCGGCTCAACGACAGCATGGCTAACTACGTCGCCGGCCAGGTCGTGAAACTCATGGCGGGCAAACGCATTCTCGCGAAGGGCTCGCGCGTGCTGGTGCTGGGTCTCACGTTCAAGGAGAATTGCCCCGACCTGCGCAATTCAAAGGTGGCCGATGTGGTGCGCGAGCTCGGCAACTATGGCGCGAAAGTCGACGTTTACGATCCGTGGATCGATCGTAAGGAAGCAGAGCACGAATATGGCATTCGTCCTATAAGCCGCGTGCGTGACGGGGTTTACGATGCCGCCGTGCTGGCCGTCGGCCACAAGGAATTCCGCGATCAGGGAATCGAAAGCGTCCGCAAGGCTTGCAAGAAGAACCATGTTGTCTACGACATCAAATACGTATTCGGCGCGAACCAGGTCGATGGCCGGCTCTAAGGCGCACGCGTGAAAATCCTGCTCACCGGCGCGGCCGGATTCATCGGTTTCCACACCGCGCGCAAGCTGCTCGCGCGTGGCGACGAAGTGGTTGGTCTCGACAACCTGAACGACTACTACGATCCGAACCTCAAGCGTGCGCGTCTCGCCATCCTCGAGCGCGAGCCGAAGTTTCGCTTCGTGAAGATGGACCTGGCCGACCGGGGCGGCATGAAGGCGCTGTTCGCGCGCGAGAAGTTTCCGCGCGTCATCCATCTCGCCGCGCAAGCCGGCGTGCGTTACTCGCTCGAGAATCCGCAGGCGTACATCGACAGCAACGTGACCGGCACCTTGAACGTGCTCGAGGGCTGCCGCTACAACGGCGCGGAACACCTGGTGTTCGCCTCGACGAGTTCCGTGTACGGACTCAACACCAACATGCCGTTCACGCCGCACCGCGGCGTCGACCATCCGCTCTCGCTGTACGCCACGACCAAGCGCGCCAACGAGCTCATGGCGCACAACTACGCCGCGCTGTTCAAACTACCGGTGACGGGACTGCGTTTCTTCACGGTGTACGGTCCCTGGGGCCGGCCGGACATGGCGCTGTTCCTGTTCACCAAGAACATCCTCGAGGGCAAACCCATCGACGTGTTCAACAACGGTCACCACAAGCGCGACTTCACCTTCGTCACCGACATCGCCGAGGGCGTGGTGCGCGCCTGTGATCGCGTTGCGATGCCAAACGCCGAGTGGAGCGGTAACCAGCCCGATCCGGCCACCAGCAGCGCGCCGTTCCGCATCTACAACATCGGCAACAACGCGCCGGTGGACCTGTCCCGTTACATCGAAGTCCTCGAAGATTGCCTGGGCCGCAAGGCGCAGAAGAACATGCTGCCGTTGCAGGCCGGCGACGTGCCCGACACCTATGCCGACGTCGAAGACCTCGTGCGCGACGTCGGGTATAAGCCCGCGACACCGGTGGAGGTGGGAATCCGCGCCTTCGTCGACTGGTACCTCGAGTACTACAAGACAGGTGCGCCGCAATCCGCGCGGGCGACCAACCCCGGTTGATCCGATGCGGTAAAGTTGCCGCCCTGTGAAAGTCCCGCTCCTCGATCTCAAGCCGCAGTACCGCGCTCTCAAGGCCGAGCTCGACGCCGCCATCCTGCGCGTCAGCGAGTCCCAGTACTTCATCCTCGGTCCCGAGGTGAAGTCATTCGAGGCCGCGACCGCCGCCTATTCGCAGTGCAAGTACGGCATCGGCATCTCCTCGGGCACCGACGCGTTGCTGATCGCGCTCATGGCGCTCGAGATCGGCGCGGGCGACGAAGTCATCACCAGTCCGTACACGTTCTTCGCCACCGCCGGAACGATCGCGCGCGTCGGCGCGCGTCCGGTATTCGTCGACATCGATCCCGAGACATTCAACATCTCGCCAGCCGCGATCGAAAAATTCATCGATACGCAGTGCGAGACACGCAACGGCGTGTTGTTCAACCGCGCGACCGGCGGCCGCGTGCGCGCGCTCATGCCGGTGCACCTGTACGGTCAGATGGCGGACATGACGCGCGTCATGGGCATTGCGAAGCGTCACCAGCTGTCGGTCATCGAAGATGCCGCGCAGGCGATCGGCGCCGAGGATGCCTCGGGACGCCGCGCCTGTTCGATCGGCGACATCGGTTGTCTGTCGTTTTTCCCGACCAAGAATCTCGGCGCCTTCGGCGACGCGGGCATGTGCGTGACGAACGACGAGCGCCTCGCCGCGAAGCTCATGAAGCTGCGTGTGCATGGCATGGAGCCGAAGTATTACCACGAGCTCATCGGCGGGAATTTCAGGCTCGATGAAATACAGGCCGCGGTGCTCAACGTGAAGCTGCCACGGCTCGACGACTGGAGCGCCGCGCGCCAGCGCAACGCGGCGTTCTACGATGCGGCTTTCCGGAATGCGGGTCTCGGCGGGAAGATCATCACGCCCGCACCGGCCCCGGCCGGCGCGCGCCACATCTACAACCAGTACTGCATCCGCACGCCGCGCCGCGACGAAATGCGCAGCTGGCTGGCGGAGCAGGGCATCGGCAGCGAGATCTACTATCCGCTGGCGCTGCACATGCAGCAGTGTTTCTCCTATCTCGGGCACAAGCCGCAGGACTTCCCGGAGTCGCTGCGCGCGACACAGGAAACGCTCGCGCTGCCCATCTACCCGGAGCTGGCGGAGTCGCAACTTCAATATGTTGTCGACACCATCGCCGCGCTCTTCAAGCAACGCTGAATCATGCCGAATCGCATATTGCTGGTCGGTGCATCGGGCCAGGTTGGAACGGCGTGCCGCGCGCTTGCGCCCGTCGGCATCGAACTACTTGCCCTCTCGCACGCGGAGCTGGACATCGCCGATGCCGCGCGAGTCGCCGCGACGGTCGATGAACTCAAACCTGGCCTGATCATCAACACGGCCGCATACACCGGGGTCGACAAGGCGGAAACGGACATCGGCGGCGCGCAACGCGGCAACGTCGAGGGTCCGCGTCATCTCGCGGCCGCCGCCCGAGCCGCGGGCGCGCGCCTGATCCACTTGTCCACGGATTTCGTGTTCGACGGACGCGCGTCGACACCCTATGAGCCTGATGCCGCGGCAGCGCCGCTGGGCATTTACGGCGCGACCAAGGCAGCCGGCGAGGAGGCGATACGCGCCGAACTCGGCGATCAGGCGATCATCCTGCGCACCGCCTGGGTGTATTCGGCCACCGGCAACAACTTCGTACGTACGATGCTGCGCCACATGGCGCGCGGTCCCGTGCGCGTGGTCGCGGACCAGGTCGGCACGCCCACGTCGGCTACTTCCCTGGCGGAAGTCATCTGGCGCATCGCCGCGGAGCCCGCGGACTCCCCGGGCGGCACGTATCACTGGACGGATGCCGGCGTGGCGAGCTGGTATGACTTCGCCGTGGCCATCGCGGAAGAGGCCGTTGCCGCCGGGCTGTTGCGTGCGCCGGTCGAGGTCACGCCGATCGCCACCTCGGACTACCCCACGCCCGCGCGCCGGCCCGCGTACAGCGTGCTCGACAAGTCCGCCACGCTGCGGCGCTTCAGCCTCGCGCCCGTTCACTGGCGTGTCCGGCTCCGCGCAGTGATGGGCGAACTCGCGCGTATTTAGCGGCCGGGCGCGCGCCCAACCTACCTGTCGCAGTCGCAACTTCCGGGTGTTGTCGATACCATCGCGCCACCGTTCCGCCGCAAGTAGTCCGCCTCGCAAATGCCCCACGACAACAAGAACGCCGTATGGCGTGCGCTACACGCGCGCGCCGATGAAACCCGGGGTGTGACGCTGCGCGCACTTCGCGACCAGGACCCCACCCGTGCAACCCGCTTCGCGCGCGAGGCCGTCGGCCTCTACTGCGACTTCTCGCGTCAGCGCATCGATGACGATGGACTGAAGCTGCTCACGAGTCTCGCGGACGCGTGCGACCTGCGCCCGCGAATCGAGGCGATGTGGCGCGGCGACGCGATCAACACGACCGAGGGGCGGGCGGTGTTGCATACCGCGTTGCGTGTGCCCGCCGTTGCGGATACCGCGCCGGGCGGCGCGGATATCGCGCGTCAGGTGCTGGCGGAGCGCGAGCGGATGCTCGACTTCGCCGAACGGGTGCGTTCGGGCGCCGTGCGCGGCTCGGGCGGCGCGCCGTTCACCACCGTCATCAACATCGGCATCGGCGGTTCGGACCTCGGGCCCGCGATGGCGGTCGAGGCGCTGCATCCTTTCACCGCCGGTGCTCCGCGCGTGAAGTTCGTCTCCAACGTCGACGGAACGGATCTGGCGAACGCGCTCGAAAACGTGGAGCCCGCGCGCACGTTGTTCATCGTCGCGTCGAAGACTTTCAGCACGCAGGAGACACTGGCCAACGCGCGCACCGCGCGGGCCTGGCTCGCCGGCAAGCTGGGCGAGGCGGCCGTGCCGGCGCATTTCGCCGCGGTGTCGACCAATGCGCAGGCGATGGACGCGTTCGGCGTCAACACTAACTACCGGTTCATGATGTGGGACTGGGTCGGCGGCCGGTACTCGCTGTGGTCGTCGATCGGCGTATCGCTTGCGATCGCGATCGGCCGCGGCAATTTCCTCGAGCTGCTGGCCGGCGCGCACGCGATGGACGAACACTTCCGCAGCGCGCCCTGGGACGGCAATCTGCCGGTGCTCATGGGCCTGTTCGGTGTCTGGAACATCAACTTCCTCGATCTGCCCACACTCGCGGTGCTGCCCTACGACGGGCGGTTGAGAAGGTTCTCGGCCTATCTGCAGCAGCTCGACATGGAGAGCAACGGCAAGTCCGTGGCGCTCGATGGATCGCCGCTCGCGTTCGGCACGGCGCCGGTGATCTGGGGCGAGCCGGGCAACAACGCGCAGCACTCCTTCTTCCAGATGCTGCACCAGGGTACGCCGCGCGCGGCGCTCGATTTCCTGCTGCCGGCGTCGTCATCCTGCGGCAACCCGGAGCAGGCGACGCTCGCGATCGGCAATTGTCTCGCGCAGGCGGAGGCATTCGCGTTCGGCTACACGCTCGAGCAGGCGACGCGCGAGCTCGCGGAACGAAAAGTCTCCGCCGCGCGTGTCGAACTCCTCGCACGGCACAAGGTCCATGCAGGCAACCGGCCGGTGTCCATTGTCGCCTTCGAGCGACTCGACGCACGCACGCTCGGTAGTTTGATCGCGTTGTACGAGCACAAGGTGTTCACACAAAGCGTCGTGTGGGGGATCAATGCATTCGATCAGTGGGGCGTGGAGCTCGGCAAGAAGATGTGCGAGGAAGTGCTGCCGCTGGTGCGCGATCCAGAACAGGCCGCGGCTCGTCCCATGCTGAAACCGCTGCTCGCGCGGCTCGCTCGGTGGAAGCCATGATCCGACGCGTTGGAACTATCGCTGCGGCCATGGCGTTGCTGTGCGTCGCGGGATTGCCGGCGCCCGCTCGCGCGGATGCCGGCTGGTTCGAGTCGGGCGACGTGCAACTGCGCCTCGACCTGCAACTGCTCAACGACGCTGAAGTCATTCGTTATCCAACGAGCCAATGGCCCATCCCGCGTGCCGCCGTGCAATACGCGTTGGCGAACGCGAAGGATCATCTTGCAACGAATGCGTCGGTCATCGCGGCGCTGGCGCGCGTGCGGAGCCGGG
>JAKFFF010000078.1:0-62348 GCA_036677145.1 Alcaligenaceae bacterium | reverse complement strand
CTCATCACGTCCTTCTACATCATCATGTCGGGCCTGCCGGGACCGGTGGTGGCGATGGCCGTCAATCGCTTCGGCGTTCGCCGCACGCTGGTCGCCGGCAGCCTGATGAATGTCTGCGGCGCGGCGCTGATGGCGACCGTGGTGAATTCCGGCGCGGGCGCGTATGTCGCGTTCGGGCTGATCGTCGGCGGTGGTGTATGCACCGGCGCGGCCATCGCCAGCCAGACCGCGCTGTCGCGCTGGTTCGTGCGGCGCCGCGCGCTGGCGATGTCGATCCTGTATTCGGCGGGCGCGATCGGCGGCTACATCGCCACGAAGTTCGTCCTGCCGTGGGCCATGCAAGCCGGTGGAGGATGGCGCGCGGCCTGGTGGGTCATCGTGGCACTTTCGGCGGTGGCGGGTGTTCTCGCGCTGGTCTTCGTCCGTGAGCGTCCCGAGGAGATGGGCCTCCAGGCGGACGGTGAGGGCGGCGGGACGCTTTCGAACACACCGGCGAAGCCGCGGCCCAGCTACATCACAACCACCCCATGGGAATTCAGCGACGTGGTGCGCCGGCCCGCCTACTGGCTCATCGTGTTCGCGCTGGTCGGTGGCAGCGGTGGCTACACGCTGTTCCTGGCGCACGGCATCGTGCACCTGCAGGACCTCGGGCATTCGCTCGAAGTCGCGCGCGGCGCGCTGGCGACGCTCACGTGGACGGGGCTGCTCGCGAAAGGTGTGATCATGTTGTTTGGCGACCGGGTCGATCCCCGCTACCTTTGGGCGGTATTCATGCTGTTCTTCGGCGCCGGCCTGGTGATCATCGTCGATGCGCGCACGCCTTTCCTGGTGAATGCGTTCGCGACCTGCCTGGGGATCGGCTTCGGCGGCGGCGTGGTCTGCATGATGACCGTGCTCGGCAACTACTATGGATTGAAGGTGTTCGCGCTGTTGTCCGGTATCGCGATCGCGATCAATACGACGTTGTCCGCGCTGGCCCCCTACATCGCCGGGTTCCTGTTCGATCACGGCTATGGCTACGCCGGCACTTGCTTCTTCCTCGCGGCGTGGTGTTTCCTCGGCGCGTTGATCCTCTTCGTCATCCGACGTCCCCAGATCCCTCAACCAACCACCGTTCCCGCATGACCCAGATTCAAGAAGGTACGCTGCTCTGGAAACCCTCAGCGCAGCGGCTCGCTCGTTCGCATCTCACTCACTACATGGACTGGCTCGCGCAACGCGGCCGGAAGTTCGACGACTACGAAGCGCTGTGGCGCTGGTCGGTCGAGGATATCGACGCCTTCTGGAGTTCCATCGTGGAATTCTGCGGCGTGCGTTTCACGACGCCGGCCACGCGGACCCTCGGCAACCGCACGATGCCGGGCGCCGAGTGGTTCCCCGGCGCGAAACTGAACTACGCGCAACACGCGCTCGCACACGAGCGGCCGGGCGAGGACGCGCTGGTGTACCTGTCCGAACGGCGCGCGTTGGCGAGCCTGTCGTGGACCGAGTTCGCGCGCGCGGTGCGCGTGCTGGCGACGAAGATGCGGGCGCTCGGCATTGCACCGGGCGATCGGGTGGTTGCGTATCTGCCGAACATTCCCGAGGCGCTGATCGCAATGTACGCGACGGCGAGCATCGGCGCGGTCTGGTCGAGCTGCGGGCCGGACTTCGGCACTCGCGGCGTGCTCGATCGATATACGCAGCTCGCTCCCAAACTGATCTTCTGCGTCGACGGCTACAGCTACGGCGGCAAGCTCTTCGATCGCCGCGGTGACATCCGCGAAATCATCGGCCAGCTGCCCTCGCTGCAGCACGTGGTCTATCTACCGTACCTCGACCCGCAGGACCTCACGCCGCTGACGGAGCGCGCGATATTCTGGGCCGACGTGCTCGCAGGGCCCGATCCCGGCCGCGAGGTTTTCCAGTTCGAGCAGGTGCCGTTCGCGCATCCCATGTGGATCCTGTTCTCGTCCGGCACCACCGGGCTGCCGAAGGCCATCATTCATTGCCACGGAGGCATCACGCTCGAGCAGCTCAAGCTGTTCCACTTCCACATGGACATGCATGCCCGGCAGCGCATGTTCTTCTTCACCAGCACCGGCTGGATGATGTGGAATTTCCTCGCGAGCTCACTGCTCATGGACGTGGTGCCGGTGCTGTACGACGGCAATCCCGCCTGGCCGACGCCCGACCTGTTGTGGAAGATGGCCGACGACACCGGCGCGCACCTGTTCGGCGCCAGCCCTACCTACCAGAGCATCCTCGAGAAAGCGGGTATTGTTCCGAAGGATCGCTTCAAACTCGAGAACCTCGAGACCATCGTGCTGGCCGGATCGCCGGTGACGGCTGAGTGCCAGAACTGGTTCTACGAAAACGTGAAGAAAGACATCTGGGCGCATTCCGGCAGCGGCGGCACCGACATCTGCACGGGGCTCGTGGGGGGCGTCGTGAACCTGCCTATCTACGCCGGTGAGATCCAGGCCCGCCAGCTGGGCGTGGCCGCGTATGCCTTCGATGAGCAGGGTAATCGTCTCGTGGATCAGGTCGGCGAACTCGTCCTGACGGAACCGATGCCATCGATGCCGGTGGGTTTTTGGGGCGACACGAACAACGAGCGTTATCGCGAATCGTATTTCGACCAGTATCCGGGCATCTGGCGCCACGGCGATTTCTTCCGCGTGAACGCCCGGGGCGGATGTTTCGTTCTGGGCCGATCGGACGCGACGCTGAATCGTCACGGCGTGCGCATCGGCACGGCCGAGGTTTATCGCTCGTTGCTGGGTGTGCCCGAGATCGAGGACTCGCTCATCGTGAACCTGGATCTTCCGGGCGGGAAATTTTTCATGCCGCTGTTCGTGAAGCTCAAGGGCGACATGCCGCTGAACGAAGACATCGAATCGCGTATCCGCGCGCACATCCGCAATGAATATTCCCCGCGCCACGTGCCGGACCGCATCTTCCAGGTCAATGCAATTCCGTACACGCTGACCGGCAAGAAGATGGAAGTACCGGTGCGCCGCATCCTCATGGGAGTGCCGGTGGAAAGGGCGGCTAACCGGGCGGCCATGGCCAATGTCACGTCCCTGGACTTCTTCGTCCAATACGCCCAAACCCAGTCTGACTACCCGGGTTTTGGTCCTAACCCCGCGAAACCGTGACGAGCGCACGTTTCAGCCCCCGGGCATGGGCTATGCTTGACATATGTCAACCTGGAGGAATGGCTAAATGCGTACGGCAACGGTTCTCGGAGTTCTCGGGATTGCGGCAGCGCTTGCATCGCCCGCGTCCGCGGATGAATTCTCCGGCTTTCGTCTGGGCCTGAACCTCAGTCAGGAGCAGATGGACAGCGATCTCTATCTAGGCGCGATCGACGAAACCGATACGCTGAACAACAATCGCTTTGGTTACGGCCTCATGGGCGGCTGGGCGCTCAACAAATGGTTCGCCCTGGAAGCCGCCCTGCAGAGCGGTTCGGAGTTCAACGCCGACACCTTCCGGCCGCTGCTGGCCGCCGACGAATACATCAAATCCCACACCGACGTGAAAGGCCTCGAAGCCTCCGCGGTTGGTACGTTCTGGATCGGAAAACGCTTCGCGGTCTTCGGTCGCGTCGGCATGCTGGGCTGGAAGGCCGAGCAAACCCTGTCCGCCGGCATCTATGACGATCCGGACACCCGGGGCACGGCTTCCAAGGACGACACCGGTTTCGACCCGGTGTTCGGTATCGGACTGCAGACGATGCTCGACGGCGCGCTCGTTCGCCTCGAATACAAGATGAGCGAAATCGGCGATCTCACGCTCAACGATCTCGGCGATCCCGACGACCCGAATGACGACTCAAACGTGTTCAGCCTGCGCAACACGGAGCTCTCGTCGGTTCAGTTCAGCATCGTCTGGAACCTGCATTGATTTGAACCAGGGCGCGGGGGAAGGGGGCTGCCCCCTTCCTTCCGCCGCTCGCGCATACTCCGCGCTTCACCCGACGGAGTATGGCAATGCGATACCGCAAGCTCGGCAATACGGGCCTCATCGTTTCTGAAATGTGCCTCGGCGCCATGACCTTTGGCAGCGGCGAGGGGATGTGGGCCGCGGTGGCCGGTGTCAGCCAGGAAGGCGTCACCGATCTCATCAAATCCGCGTTCGACCGCGGCATCAATTTCATCGACACGGCCGATTTCTATTCCAACGGCCGTTCCGAAGTCGTCACCGGCCAGTCGCTGAAGCAGCTGAACCTGCCGCGCGACTCGTACGTCCTCGCGACCAAGGTGCTGTTGCGCATGGGGCCCGGTCACAACCAGATCGGACTCTCGCGCGCCCACATCATGCAGGGCGTCGACGCCAGCCTGAAGCGCCTGCAGCTGGACCACATCGACCTCTATCAGATTCACGGCCGTGATCCGTTCACGCCGCTCGAGGAGACGCTCGACGCGCTCGACGATTGCGTGCGGGCCGGCAAGGTGCGCTACCTCGGGCTGTGCAATCTGTCCGCGTGGGAGATCACCAAGTCGCTGTGGATCTCGGACAAGAAGAATCTCGCGCGTTTCGAAAGCCTGCAGATGTATTACTCGCTGGCCAGCCGCGATATCGAGCGTGAGATCGTGCCGCTCGCCAACGACCAGAAGCTCGCGATCATGCCGTGGAGTCCGCTGGCTGGTGGATTCCTGTCCGGAAAGTATTCACGCGAGAACGAGAAGCCCGAAGGTGCGCGCCGCGCCAAGTTCGATTTCCCGCCGGTCGAGCGCGAGCGCCTGTGGCGCGTGCTCGATGTGTTGCGGCCCATCGCCGCGGCCCGGAGTGTGTCGGTCGCACAGGTGGCGTTGGCCTGGTTGCTGGCGCAGCCGCATGTGACCTCCGTGATCATCGGCGCCAAGAATTCGCAGCAGCTGCAGGACAACATCGCGGCCACCGGCCTCGCGCTCGGTCCCGACGAGCTCAAGTCGATCAGCGACGCTTCGGCGCTGCCCAGCGAGTACCCGCAGTGGATGCTCGAACGGCAGTCGGTGGACCGCCTGGGGCAGGTCAACGGCACTGCCTGAGGGGCCGTTTTGACCTCCTGGGATGCTGGTCTGGATATGGCGTCATCCGCACAACCGGAGGTCCCCTCCGGCGGTCATTTCTGATAGCTTTACCGCCGTTTTTTCAGCGGTCCGATTGAGGCCGCGCCGGATGATCGAGGGGACCGCCGGGCGCGGACCGACTCCGACCGCCGCCTCCAAAGGCTCCGGCCGGGCCGGCGGTGCCTGCTGTAACCCTCGACGAATGTTCGAAATTTTCAGCGAGGGTGGATGTATTTAGGCATCGATATCGGCACGTCGAGTGTCAAAGCCGTCATCGTCGACGACAAAGACACCGTAGTCGAACAGGCGTCCGCGCCTCTGAGTGTGTCCCGCCCGCAGGCCGGGTGGTCTGAACAGAACCCCGCCGACTGGTGGGCGGCCACCAACGCCGCCGTCGCCGCTCTGCCCGCCAAGCACCGCAAGGCTGTCCGCGCCGTTGGCCTTTCCGGCCAGATGCATGGCGCGACGCTGCTGGACGCCAAGGACCAGCCACTGCGTCCCGCCATCCTCTGGAACGACGGGCGCAGCGAGAAGCAGTGCGCGACGCTCGAAAAGACCGAGCCGCGCTCGCGCGAGATCACCGGCAACATCGCGATGCCCGGCTTCACCGCGCCCAAGCTCGTGTGGGTGCGCGAGAACGAGCCCGCCGTGTTCAAGGACACGCGCTGCGTGTTGCTGCCCAAGGATTACGTCCGGCTGCTGATGACCGGCGAGAAGGCCAGCGATTGTTCGGACGCCGCGGGCACCCTGTGGGTCGACGTCGCCAAGCGCAAATGGTCACCCGAGATGCTGGCCGCGACCGGCCTCAATGAATCGCACATGCCGCGCCTCGTGGAAGGCTCGGATGCCACCGGCAAACTGCGCAAGGATGTGGCGCAGGCCTGGGGCATGGATGAAGTCCCGGTTGCGGGCGGTGGCGGCGACAACGCCGCGGGCGCCGCCGGCATCGGCGTCATCAAACCCGGCGACGCGTTCCTGTCGCTCGGCACCTCGGGCGTGTTGTTCCTGGTCACGCCGAAATTCCTGCCCAACTCGGCCAAGGCCGTGCACGCGTTCTGCCACTGCCTCCCGGGTGTCTGGCACCAGATGAGCGTGATGCTTTCGGCCGCGAGCTGCGTCGACTGGGCCGTGAAACTCACCGGAACCAAGGACGCGGCGGAACTGCTCGCCAAGGTCGAAGCGCGCAACAGTCTCGCGGGTCAGGAGATCTTCCTGCCGTACCTGTCGGGCGAACGCACGCCGCACAACGACCCCGCAGCGCGCGGCGTGTTGTTCGGCCTCAACCATGACTCCGATGCCGCGGCCATTGGCCAGGCGGTGCTCGAGGGCGTGGCGTTCGCGTTCGCGGACGGGCTCGATGCGCTCATCGAAGCCGGCGCGACCATCGACAAGATTTCGGTCATCGGCGGCGGCGCGCGCTCCATGTGGTGGGGCGGGGTACTGGCCGCGGCGCTCAAGCGGCCGTTGGTTTATCGCGACGGTTCCGAGGTGGGCCCCGCGTTCGGCGCGGCACGCCTTGCCCGGATAGCCAAAACGGGTGAACGAGCGGAGGATGTGTGCCGTCCGCCGCCGGTGCGAGTGGTCATCGAACCCAACGCCCGCGATATCGAGCAACTTGCTCCGAAGCGCCAATGCTTCTCAAAGATTTATCAGGACCTTAAGCCAAGATTCCGAGGAGTTTGATCATGTCGAGCCCAGCACCAATCGCAAAGGCGGCGTCGTATTTCGGCGGCGTTGAACCCATCAAGTTTGAAGGCCTGAAGTCGGACAACCCGCTCGCCTTCCGCTACTACAACAAAGACCAGATCGTGCTCGGCAAGCGCATGGAAGACCTGCTGCGCCCGGCCGTGTGTTACTGGCACTCCTTCGCCTGGGACGGTCACGACATCTTCGGCCAGGGCACGTTCGCCCGCCCGTGGAACTCGGGTGCCATGACGCAGGAAGCCGCGTGGGCCAAGATGGATGCGGCGTTCGATTTCTTCACGCGCCTCGGCACGCCGTTCTATTGCTTCCACGACGTGGACGCGATGCCGACGGCGGCGAACATCAAGGAGCACGTCGAGAACCTCGCCAAGACCATCGACCGCCTCGAGAAGAAGCAGGCCGAGACCGGCATCAAACTACTCTGGGGCACGGCGAACCTGTTCTCGCATCCGCGTTACATGGGCGGCGCCTCGACGAATCCGGATCCGGATGTGTGGGCATTCGCCGCGACACAGGTGCGTCATTGCATGGACGCCACCAAGCGTCTCGGTGGCGCCAACTACGTTCTCTGGGGCGGCCGCGAAGGTTACGACACGCTGCTCAACACCAGCCTCAAGCATGAACTGGCCAACTTCGGCCGCTTCCTGCAGCTCGTCGTCGATCACAAGCACAAGATCGGCTTCAAGGGCACGATCCTCATCGAGCCGAAGCCGCACGAGCCGACCAAGCACCAGTACGACTTCGACACCGCGACCGTGTACGGCTTCCTCAAGAAGAACGGTCTCGAGAACGAGGTGAAGGTGAACATCGAAGCCAACCACGCGACGCTCGCGGGCCACAGCTTCGATCACGAAATCGCGATGGCCGATGCGCTCGGCATCTTCGGTTCGATCGACATCAACCGTGGCGATCCGCAGAACGGCTGGGACACCGACCAGTTCCACAACGATCCGCTCGACATGACGCTGGCGATGTATCGGATTTTGAAGGCCGGCGGTTTCACCACCGGTGGTTTCAACTTCGATGCGAAGGTGCGTCGCCAGAGCACCGATCCGGCCGACATGTTCTACGGCCACGTCGGTGGTCTCGACCTGCTGGCGCGCACGCTGCTGTCCGCGGCCGCGCTGATCGAGCACGGCGGCATCGACAAGTTCGTCGAGCAGCGCTACGCCAAGTGGGCGGGCGAGGCCGGCCAGAAGATCTACGCGAAGGATGCGACGCTGGCGTCTATTTCGGATGCGGCCCTCGCGGCCAACATCAATCCGAAGCCGCAGTCGGGCCGCCAGGAATACCTCGAGAACCTGGTCAACCGCTTCGTCTGATCGCTGACTGATGGAATCAAAGCCCGCGCGGGGCGACCCGCGCGGGCTTTTTTATTGCGTGCGCGTTTCAGTTCAGGATCGTCAGGTAGTACTCGGCCGTGCGGTCCGAAATCTCGGCCAGGCGGCTGATCATGTAACGGTGCGCGCCATCGGCACTGTGGAAGACGAACAGGCCGCGCTGCGCATAGGTGCGGCCCGCGACCGAAATCGGCGCGATCGAATGCACGGACAGGCGATTGAGGAAATCGCTTTCGTAAACCGCCAGGTGCATGAAGCAACGCGTCGGGTCGTCGTAAATGCCGGTGGCGCAGTTGTAGGTGTCGGCCTCGATCAGCACGATTTCCTTCGTGATGGAGGATTGACTCAGCGATTCGATCGCGAAGCCGTAGTTAGTCGATGGCGAAAGCGTGAGCCGCCCCGAATAGAGCATGTCCTGCGCGCTGTCGGTCGACGCCCTGAAGGTGTTGCCGCAGCGCGTGTAGATGGTCGCGCCGTCATCCTTGATCCACAGGTTGCCGCACATCCCGTAGTCGCCATGGTAGGGCGAGTCACGAACATAGCTGGCAACACCGCCGGAAATGTCGAACTTCTCGATGTCGCCGGGCGAAAGTCCGTTGTTGGCGCTGTAGATGAAATTGCCGGAAGGATGCAGGCGCGCGTGCGCGCTGTCGTAGATGCTTCTGCCGGTGCTCAGCCCCTCGATATTGGTCGCGATTTCGATCGAGTGCACTCTTACCCATTGGTCGCTCTCGGGGAATACGTGCACGAAGCCGTTCCCGTCGAGCACGATGTCGAATGCAACGGTGGTGGTCGTGAGGAGCACGGGCGTCGCCGTGCCCGTCTGCGCGAGCTCTGCCAGGTCGATGACGCTCACGAGCGCATCGTGACCCACCGCGGCCTGCAATCCGTCCGGAGATATCGACACGCTGTGTGGCGGCTTGTTGAGCGCGATTTCGAGCTCGGCCTGGGTGGCGACGTCAAACAGGTACAACGAGTTTCTCGGGTACGAGGAAACCATGACGACCGCGCCCAGCTGCTTGCTGAACTCGCTGTCGATCACGTTGTGCGGCAGCGCGATCCTCGACAGGAATGGCACCGGGTCGATCCCCGTTTCCGCCGGCGCGTCATTGGTCACGATATAGGAGATGGGCACGCTGAACGGGCTGCCAGTCAGTTGGCGCGCGCAGGTGGAGTCGTAGCAAGCCCGCAGCAACAGCGTTTGCTCATGAGTGCCGGGCTGCAGCGATACCGGCGATCTGAAAGCCAGATCGAATCGAACGCCATTCGCCGACGCGACTACCGATCGGACTGACTCGACCAGGGTCGACGTTCCGACGAGTTCGACATGCGGCGCAACAGGACCGGGACTGCCAATCGTTGCGCCGGCGTTTGCGACGGGTGCGTTGATGCCGGGAGTCCGCTTGCTGGCAGTCACTGAAACCGTTCCCGGCTCGGGCGAGATCGACGATTCGCCCGTTACGACGAGAGTGGTGTTTATGACGATGGGGCTATTGCGAAAATGTTGAGCGCATTGATCGTCCCTGCAGACACTGATCGTGATCGTGTCCTGGTATGTGCCGGGCTGCATTTGAGTGCCCGCCCTGAACTGTATGGCGATTTGCGCGTTGGTCGCCGTGGGTGCAACCAGGTCCGCATACGACACGCCGCGGTTCGTGCTGTAGATTTCGACCCACGCGCCGGCCGCCGGCATGTTGGTGACGGTGAGGATCGCGGATCTTTGTTGCGCGGCATCCCAGGCGGATGCGCTGACACTGAAGTTGCGGACGTCTATTGCGATGGAGGGTTCGCCCGGCGCTGTGTTGTTCCCGCCGCCACTTCCACTGCTGCTGCTGCTTCCACCGCCGCCACCACCACCGCAGGCCGTGATGAACGAAATTGCGAGCACGGCGATCAGAACGCGAACCTGAATCGGCGTCATCCGATTTCTCCCTGTCCGCGTCTCGTTTGAAGAATGCTTTGGGTCGGCGCGGATCTACTTGGCGAGGGTATGCTGGCAATCGATTCATATGCCCGCAAGCCCCTTTGCAACTACTTATGTCAGGAGTGTCCGTGAAAGCAGGAAGTGAGTTCCGCCGTTATCGAGACGCTCGATCGTGAAGAAGATGCTGTGGATAGAGGTTGGCGCGGCGTTCCTGATCGGTCTGGCGCTGCGTTTCGTCGTGAATCTCGAGCCCGTATGGTGGCTGGCCTGGTTTGTACCGGGTCTATTGTTTGCGCTGGCGCTGCGGGCCGGAAATTGGCGCGGCCGCGGACTCGTCGCATTGGCGGCGTTGATCGGCGTCACGGTCAATGTGCCGCTGTTCGCGCAGTTCATGCCGATGCCGATCCTCGTGCTCGTGATGACGCTCATGACGCTGCTCTGGGTATTGGTAATGGGTACCGCGCGGCGCATCGCGCTGGCGTTCGATTCGCGCTGGACGATCCTGGCGCTGCCGGTCGTCGCGGTCGCGGTGGATACTTTGCTCGCGCATTTCACGCCCGACGGAAACTGGGGAAGCCTTGCGTATACGCAGGCCGAGGTGCTGCCCGTCGCGCAACTGGCGGCCGTGTTCGGCGTGGGCGGCATCCTGTTCGTACTCATGCTGGCGAATTCGGCGCTGGCGTTCGCGCTGACGTATGGAGTGCATGGGCGGGGCGCGCCCATTACCTACGTTTCCATCGGCCTGGTCGCGGCGCTCACGGTTGCCTTCGGCTACTGGCGTTTGTCGGTGCCGGCCACCGGGACCGCCGTGACCTTCGGCATCGCCTCGGTCGACGACTTCATCGGCGATGCGGCTTCCGAACATTCGCGCGCGGTCTGGCAACGCTACGACGTGCAGGTGCGCGAGCTCGCCGGCAAAGGTGCGAAGCAGGTGCTGCTGCCCGAGAAGATAGGCGTGCTGGCGCCGGCCGATGCCGAGATTCGCAAGACGCAGCTGGCGCAGCTCGCGCGCGAGCAGGCCGTGTGGTTGACGGCGGGGCTGGGTGTCGACAATGGAACCGAGAAGCGCAACGAGGCCTGGGTGTTCGCACCGGATGGCCGGCTCGTAACCAACTACCTCAAGCACTTCCTCGCGCCGCCGGAGCGCGACTTCGTGTCTGGCACGGAATTCCCGGTCAACGAGATCGAAGGCGTGAACTACGGCGTCGCGATCTGCAAGGACATGCACTTCGCGAGCCTCGGCCGTGGATTCGGCGAACGCGGCGCGGGCGTGATGTTCGTGCCCGCGTGGGACTTCGACGCCGACGACTGGATGGCCGCGAACATGACGAAGCTGCGCGGCGTGGAAAACGGCTACACCATCGTGCGCGCGTCGCGCAATGGCTTGCTGTCGATCTCGGATTCTTACGGCCGCATGCTGGCGGTCGAGCGCAGCAAGGCGCTGCCCGGCACGACCCTCCTCGCGACGGTCAACGTCGGCGCCCGCGTTCCGACCATCTATACGCGCATCGGTGACCTGCTCGGATGGATCTGCGTGGGAGTGTTCGCCGTGCTGCTTCCGTGGTCGCTCGTGCGCTCACGCCGCTCGAAGCCCACGATCCGCATTGCCGTGTGAATACGTATGCAGCGAGCGCGGAGGCCGCCCTGAAGTAGAGTCGTGCCCAGAAACGGTGGGGGATCGATGCGGCCAATCTACGGGAAGCCTTACTTCGTCTGTCTGATGCTCGGCGCGAGTTTCTTCGCGCATGCCGCCACGCCGTACCGGGAGCGGCTTCCCGAGGACGAAATCGTCTACTTCGTGTTGCCGGACCGCTTCGAGAATGGCAACCCGGCGAACGATCGAGGCGGACTCGACGGCGACCGTCTCGCGACCGGATTCGATCCCACGCACAAGGGTTTCTACCAGGGCGGCGATCTCAAGGGTCTGATCGCGCGGCTCGATTACATCCAGGATCTCGGCGCGACCGCCATCTGGCTCGGGCCTATCTACAAGAACAAGCCGGTGCAGGGCGGTCCGGGTCAGGAGTCCGCGGGCTATCACGGTTACTGGATCACGGACTTCACGCGGGTCGATCCACATTTCGGCGAGGAAGCCGACATGCGCGCCTTCGTCGACGCGGTGCACGCGCGCGGCATGAAGGTCTACCTCGACATCATCACGAATCACACCGCTGACGTGATCCAGTATCGCGAATGCCCGGCTAGCGCCTGCGCCTACCGTTCGCGCGGCGACTATCCGTATTCGACCCGGGGAGGGCCGCAGGGCGCCGCGATCAATGCGGGCTTTCTCGGCGACCAGGTGCGCACCGCGCAGAACTTCGCGCGTCTCACGGACGTGAACTTCGCGTATACGCCATTCGTGCCGCCCGCCGAAGCGAACGTGAAGGTGCCGGCATGGCTGAACTCGCCTGTCTACTACCACAACCGCGGCAACTCGGACTTCTGGGGCGAAAGCTCGCTGATGGGCGATTTCGTCGGCCTCGATGACCTCTTCACCGAGAATCCGCGCGTGGTGCAGGGTTTCATCGACATCTTCGGCGACTGGATCGCGCGCTACGACCTGGACGGCTTCCGGATCGACACCGCGCGTCATGTGAACCCGGAGTTCTGGCAGGCGTTTACTCCGGCCATGCTGCGCCGGGCGCGCGCCGCGGGAATACCGAACTTTCACATCTTCGGCGAGGTGGCCGCCGAGGGAGTCGACGTGGCGCAGCTCGCGCGCCACACACGCGTGGACCGCTTGCCTTCGGTGCTCGACTTCGGCTTCGCGGGTGCCGTGAATCTTGCGGTCGCCGGCAACGCGGGCACCGAAGTTCTCGCGCGGCTGTACGCGGATGACGGGTTGTATGACGGTGGCGCGCCGGCGGCGCTGCGTTTGCCGACGTTCACCGGCAACCACGACTTCGGGCGCTTCGCGCACCTGGTCCGCAAAGCGCGGCCGCAGGCGGACACGGCGGAAGTCCTCGCCCGCGTGAAACTGTCGAACGCGATGATGTTCCTGCTGCGTGGGGTGCCGGTCGTCTATTACGGCGACGAGCAGGGCTTCATAGGTCATGGCATCGACCAGGACGCGCGCCAGACACTGTTCGCGAGTCAGGTGCCGAGCTACAACGACCAGGAATTGCTCGGGACCACGAAGACGACGGCGGTCTCCAATTTTGACGCGACACATCCTCTGTATCTGCAGATCACGCAGCTCGCGGCACTGCGCAAGCAGCATTTCGCGTTGCGCCGCGGGCGGCAGGTCGTGCGCGCGCAGTCGCGCACGCCCGGGTTGTTCGCCGCATCGCGCTTTGACAACACGGGACGGGAGATCGTGGTGGCATTCAATACGTCGACGACCCCGCTGGTCGCGCAAGTGGAAGTGGACCCGGGCATGAAAAACGTGACCTCGCTGCTGGGCCGGTGCGCGGCCACCGTGTCCGCGCCCGGTAGTTTGCGCGTGGAAATTCCAGCGCTTGGCTATATCGCCTGCGCGGGCGGTACGCCATGAGGTTCGCGCGCGTGTATTCGATTGCCGCAGTTTTCGCGATGTTGTGCGTGATTGGCGCGAGGCCGGCTTGCGCGCAGGGAGCGCCCGAAGCCAGCTCTCCCGGTGGAACGCTTACCGTCAACGTGCGCGTGAACGATGAAGGCCGGCCGGAATACTCGATCCGGCGCGGAAAGGCGCTCATCGTGGACTGGTCGCGGCTGGGGTTCATTCTCTCGGATCAGCACAAGCTCGAGCGCAATTTCGAGATCGGCGCCGTTGCGAAACGAACCTTCGATGAAACCTGGGAGCAGCCCTGGGGTGAGCGCCGCTACTCCCGCAATCACTACAACGAGTTGCGCGTGACGTTGCGCGAGAAGGTCGATGCGCACCGTGAACTCAACGTGTTGTTCCGCGTGTTCGACGACGGTGTGGGTTTCCGCTATGAATTTCCCGCCGCGTTCCGCGAGGTGAACATCGCCGAAGAATTGACGGAGTTCGCAATTGCAGAACCCGGCACGGCGTGGTGGATCCCGGGTGGTGAGTGGAATCGTTACGAGTACCTCTACAACCGCACGCCGATAGCGGAAGTCTCGCAGGCGCACACACCGATCACATTGAAACTGCGCAGTGGCGTGCACGTGGCGATTCACGAGGCCGCGCTGGTGGACTACGCGGGCATGTGGCTGCGGCGCGTGGGCGGCGAACGCTTCAAGGCCGTGTTGTCGCCGTCGTCGAGTGGACCGAAAGTGCGCCGCGCGGCGCCGTTCGCGACGCCGTGGCGCACGTTGCAGATAGCGCAGGACGCGCCCGGGCTGTACATGTCCGACCTCATTCTTAATCTCAACGAGCCTAACAAGCTTGGCGACGTGTCCTGGGTGAAGCCGTTCAAGTACGTCGGCATCTGGTGGGGAATGCACCTGGGTGCGAACACCTGGGCGTCGGGCCCGAAACACGGCGCGACCACCGCCGAGACGCGCCGCTACATCGACTTCGCGGCGAAGAATGGTTTCCGCGGCGTGCTGGTCGAAGGCTGGAACAAGGGCTGGGACGGGGACTGGTTCGCGCGCGGCGATGCGTTCAGCTTCACCGAGCCATATCCGGATTTCGATCTCGAAGGCCTGGCGGCGTATGCGAGGCGGAAGGGCGTGCGGCTGGTGGGTCACCACGAGACCGCGGGCAACATCGCGGTGTACGAGAAGCAGCTGGGCGCCGCGCTCGATCTGTATGCGCGGCTCGGCATCGATGCGGTGAAGACGGGGTACGTCGCGGATGCCGGCGGCATCCAGGCGCTTGGTGGCGACGGCAAGATTCATTTCGAGTGGCACGACGGCCAGGTGCAGGCGCGCCATCACCTGCGCGTGGTCGAGGAAGCGGCGCGCCGGCACATCGCCGTCAATCCACACGAGCCGATCAAGGACACCGGCCTGCGCCGCACCTATCCGAATTGGGTGGCGCGCGAAGGCGCGCGCGGGATGGAATACAACGCCTGGGGGAATCCGCCGAACCCGCCCGAACACGAGGCCAATCTCGTGTTCACGCGCATGCTGGCTGGGCCGATGGACTTCACGCCCGGCGTGTTGAGTCTCGCCGGCGCCAGTGGCCAGCAGTTCCCGTCGACGATGGCCAAGCAACTCGCGTTGTACGTGGTGCTGTACAGCCCGATCCAGATGGCGGCCGATCTGCCCGAGAACTACGCGAAGTTTCCGAAGCCCTTCCAGTTCATCAAGGATGTGCCGGTGGACTGGAGCGAGACGCGCGTGCTCAACGGCGAGGTGGGCGACTACGTCACGATCGCACGCAAGAATCGCGGCGGCGATGACTGGTATCTCGGCGCCATCACGGACGAACAGCCGCGCCGCTTGCGCGTGAGTCTCGACTTCCTCGACGAGGGGCGGCGTTACTGGGCGACTATCTACCGCGATGGCAAGGACGCGAGTTACGAACGCAACGGCCGGGCGATCGACATCAGCACGCGCCCGGTGTCGCGCTACGACACGCTGACCCTCGATCTCGCGCCGGGTGGCGGCACGGCGATCAGCATCCGCACGACGCCGGGGCGCGCGGCGCCGCGTTCTTCGTCGAAACCAAAACCGGTCAAGAAGCCCCCTCCCGAGTTCGACGTGGAGTGATGATGGACGCCACCGCAACCCGCGCCCGGCCGGAACTCTCGTTCTGGCAGATCTGGAACATGTGTTTCGGATTTCTCGGCATCCAGTTCGGGTTCGCGCTGCAGAACGCAAACGTCAGCCGCATCTTCCAGACGCTCGGCGCCGACATGGATGCGATCCCGATGTTGTGGGTGGCGGCGCCGCTGACCGGGCTTCTCGTGCAACCCATCATCGGCTACTACTCCGATCGCACCTGGACGCGGCTCGGCCGGCGTCGTCCGTACTTTCTTGCTGGCGCCTTGCTGGCGTCAGCGGCGCTGCTGTGCATGCCGCGTTCTCCGGTGTTGTGGGTCGCCGCCGGATTGTTGTGGGTGCTCGACGCGAGCATCAACATCGCTATGGAGCCGTTCCGCGCCTTCGTGGGCGATCAATTGCCGGAGCGTCAGCGGCCCGGCGGATTCGCGATGCAGAGTTTCTTCATCGGCGTGGGCGCGGTTGTCGCGAGCATGTTGCCGTGGTTGTTCGCGAAGTTCGGCGTGAGCAACGTGGGTGACGCGGGCGGCGGGCCGGGCGCGATTCCCGACACGGTGCGGTATTCATTCGATATCGGCGCCGTCGTGCTGGTGGGCGCGATCCTGTGGACCGTGATGACCTCGCGCGAATATCCGCCCACCGAGCTGCACGCCTTCGCGGATGCGACGCCGGAATCGGCCGCGGTCGAGCCGGGCAGTACGGCGCGCGCGCGATCGCGCGGCGCACTCTGGTTCGCAGCCGGGTTGGTCGTCGTCTATCTGGTTTGGCGGTACATGCTCGACAGGCAGCTGTTGCTGCTCGGCGGATTGCTGGCCGCCTGGGGCGCGGCACTGATCGTGCATTCCGCGACCCGCACTCGCGGGTTCTTCGGCAACGTCATGGATGACATCGATGGAATGCCCGCGCGCATGCGGCAACTCATCCCGGTGCAGTTCTTCTCGTGGCTCGCGTTGTTCGCGATGTGGATCTACACCACGCCCGCCGTCACGCAGACACACTTCGGCGCTACGGATGTCGTGGGCGTCGAGTACAACGACGGCGCGAACTGGGTCGGTGTGCTGTTCGGCGCGTACAACGGGTTTGCGGCGCTGGCGGCGATTTTCATCCCGATCATGGTGCGGCGCATGGGGATGCAGGTCAGTCACCTCGTGAGCCTGATTCTGGGCGCGCTCGGACTCGCGTCGTTCCTCGTGATCCGCGATCCGGATTGGCTGCTGCTGTCGATGGTGGGTGTCGGCTTCGCGTGGGCGTCGATTCTATCGCTGCCATATGCGTTGCTCGCGGGCAGCGTGCCGTCGCGCAAGATGGGCACCTACATGGGCATCTTCAATTTCTTCATCGTGATTCCGCAGCTCGTGGCCGCCAGCGCGCTGGGTGCGGTGCTGATGGGGCTGCTGGGCGGCCGGCCGGTGAATGCACTCGCGCTCGGCGCGGCGAGTTTCGTGCTGGCCGGTGTGTTCGCGCTACGCGTCCGGTAGTTTGGAGGACCTGTTAGTTTCGAGACGGGCCCCGTCAGCCTGACTTGCGCAGGATGACCTTGGTGGGGATCACGCTGTTGCTCGCAGGCTCGCCGTTGATCTGACGCAGCAGCGTTTCGACGAGCAGTTCGCCCGCGCGGCGCGTGTCCTGCATGACGGTCGTCAACGGCGGGTTCGTGAGGCTCGCGGCGGGGATGTCGTCAAAGCCGGCCACGGCCACCTGCCGCGGCACTTCGACGCCCGATTCCTGCAGCGCGCGCAATGCGCCGATTGCGATGAGGTCACTGGCGGCGACGATCGCATCGAATTCGACGCCGCGCGACCGTAGTTCCATCGTGGCCTGGTGCCCGGACTCTTCGGTGGTGATGGCGTCGACCTGCAAGGCCGCAGACATCGGGGCGCGAACTTCCATCAGTGCGCGCTCGTAGCCGCGATATCGATCGAAGAATTCCGGGTAGTGACTGGTGGCGGTCCCGAGGAACGCGATCTTGTGCCGCCCCGTGCGCAACAAGTGCTGTGTGACGTCGTAGCTCCCCTGCAGGTTGTCGCAGCCGATGGAGATGCCGGGCTGGCCTTCGAGCACCGGACCCCAGCGCACGAAATGCGTGCCTTGCTCGACCAGCCGCTCCAGCCGCGGCCGGTACGCTTCGTTGTCGCCATAGCCGAGCAGGATGATGCCGTCGGCGCGGCGGCAGTCTTCGTAGTCCATGGTCCAATCGCGCGAGAGCTGCTGGAACGAGATGAGCAGGTCGTAACCGCGCAGCGCCGAGGCGCGCGTCAGCGAACCCAGCATCGACAGGAAGAACGGATTGATCTGCGATTCGTCGGGCGTCGGATCCTCGAACAGCAGCAGCGCCAGCGTATTGGAATGTTGCGAACGCAGGTTCGAGGCGTTCTTGTCGACGCGATAGTTGAGCTGGCGCGCGATTTCTTCGATGCGCCTGCGAGTCTCGAGATTCACGACCGGACTGCCGCGCAAGGCGCGCGACACGGTCGGCTGGCTGACTCCCGCGAGATACGCGATGTCGAACGATGTGGGCTTTTCGTGCATAGACCGCAGCGCTCGTCCTGAGCACCGCCCCCCTGGAAAACTGAGGCCGATGATGCCCAAGGCGCGCGGGAAAAAGCTACATCACCCGCGGAATCCGGCGCGAAGAAGTGGAATCAACGCGTTGCGAGTTGGTAGAAGGCCACACCATGGCCGGGCAGCGTCAAGGTACCGTTATCAAAAACTCCCTCGGGCAGGCCGTGGCCACCAATGGCGCGTGTCACCGCGATGTCCGGCAGCGCCACACTGGCGGGCCCGGGCGACAGATTGAATGCCGCGAGCAACGCGGCGGCGCCATCCGTGCGCTTGAACACCAGCACCGAATCCGTGGCCGCAAGGAATTCGATCTCACCGGTCATCAGCAGCGGCTGCTGCCGGCGCCACGCGAGCAGGCGCCGAAATCCCTGCAGCGCGGAGGAGGGGTCCCGTTCCTGCGCCTCGACGGAAAGTTCGAGATGCTGCCGCGGCACCGGCAGCCAGGGCTGCGCGTTCGAGAAGCCCGCCTGTTCCGCGGAAGTCCACGGCATGGGCGTGCGGCAGCCGTCGCGTCCCTTGAACGCCGGCCAGAATGCGATGCCGTAGGGATCGCGCAGCAATTCATAGGGAACCTCGGCTTCGCCGAGCCCGAGTTCTTCGCCCTGGAATACGCACACCGAACCGCGCAACGAGGCGATCAAGGCCGTCAGCTGTGTCGCGAAGTGCGGCAGGGACGGCGCGCTCCGCCCCCAGCGGCTCACGACGCGTTCGACGTCGTGATTCGAAATCGTCCAGCACGGCCAGCTGCGCGGCGCGCGCTGCGCGAGATTTTCGACGGTCGCGCGGATGTGCGCCGGTGAGCTGTCATTGCTCAACAGTTCGAAGCTGTAGGCCATGTGCAGCCGTCCGGGCTGTGTGTACTCCGCCACCGTGGCGTTGGAATCGTCGGAGGAGATTTCACCGAGCGCCACGACGTCGGTGTATTCATCGAGCACACGGCGCACATCTTCGAGGAACGGCAGCATTTCGGGCTGAGTATTGTTGTAGCGGTGCCATTGGAATCCGTAGGGATTCTCGGCATTGAAGCCGCGTGCCTTGCGCGTGTGCCGGGGGCGCGGCGGGTTGTCGCGCAGGGCCGCGTCGTGAAAGCAGAAATTGATCGCATCCAGCCGCAGGCCGTCGACGCCGCGATCGAGCCAGAAGCGCACATTGTCGAGCGACGCGCGGCGCACCTCCGGATTGTGGAAATTCAGATCCGGCTGCGCCGCAAGAAAGTTGTGCAGGTAGTACTGGGCGCGGCGCGGCTCCCAGCGCCATGCAACACCGCCGAAGATCGACAACCAGTTGTTGGGCGGCGTGCCGTCCTCGCGCGCATTCGCCCAGACGTACCAGTCCGCTTTCGGATTGTCGCGGCTCTGCCGGCTCTCCTCGAACCACGGATGCTGATCGGAGGTGTGGCTCAGCACCTGGTCGATGATGACCTTGAGGCCGAGCGCATGTGCTTTGGCCACGAGCCGGTCGAAGTCATCGAGGGTGCCGAAGATCGGGTCGACCGCGCGGTAATCGGCGATGTCGTAGCCGAAATCGGCCATCGGTGACTTGAAAAACGGCGAGATCCATATCGCATCGACGCCGAGCGAGGCCACGTAGTCCAGCTTGTCGAGAATGCCGGGCAGATCGCCCACGCCGTCGGCGTTGGTATCGAGGAAGCTGCGCGGGTAGATCTGGTAGATAGATGCGCCGCGCCACCAGGGGCTGGAGCGTTGCGTGACGGTGAGTTGTTTCGCGGCTGTGTTCATGGATCGTTTCGGCAAGTGAGCGCTAACGTAGCGTCCGGGGCGATTCGTTGCATTCGAATTGCGGCTGAATACGTATTCAAAGTGTTGTCCCGGGCCGAAGCGGCGGCCTAGCATGGCCCGCGACTTCGCATTCACTCGTTTTTCGCGAGCCCCGCCGCCCGGCCCCCTCCCGGTGGCGGGGCTTTCTTTTTTTGTCCCCCTCTTCGCAAGCATACGTTTCCATGAATACGTATGCATGAGGATTGCCAGCCGTCGCCGATGACAACATCCTTGGCGGCAGGGAGTCGCGGCATTCGTATGTTGCGCGCAACAACAGCTAGTTAGAGGGGAACGAATGAACAGGTCCACCAATGGGTCTCGCAAGCAGCTCGGCAAAGTCGCCGGATGCGCCATTTTCCTCGCGGCCGGCAGCGGTGCGGTTCTCGCGGAGGAGCCGGCGGCCAACGAAAAGCTCGATGAGGTCGTGGTCACCGGTCTTCGCAAGAGCATCCAGGATTCCATCGGCGTCAAGAAAGACGAGTCTTCGATCGTCGAAGTCGTCTCCGCCGAGGACATCGGCAAACTTCCGGACGCCTCGATCGCCGAGGCCATCGGCCGGCTTCCCGGCATCGCCGCGCAGCGCACCAACGGTCGCGCGCAGACGCTGTCGATCCGCGGCCTGGGGCCCGATTTCACCGTCACCACGTTCAACGGCCGCGAGCAGGCTTCGACCAACGACAACCGCACGGTCGAATTCGACCAGTACCCGTCGGAGCTCGTCACGCAGGTCAAGGTATTCAAGACTCCCGATGCCGGCATGGTTTACCAGGGCATCGCGGGCACGACCGATATCGCCACGGTGAAGCCACTCGGATACACCAATCGCAAGCTGGCGTTCGGCTACAAGCGCGAGCTCAACGAGCAGGACGCCAACATTCCCGGCCTGCCGGACGCGGGTGACCGCTTCAATGGCACGTACATCGACCAGTTCCTCGGTGAAACCCTCGGCGTCGCGCTGGGAGTCGCGTACAACAAGACGCCGTACCAGGCGCAGACACGCGAGCCCTGGGGATATCCGACGGACACCGCCGGCAACCTCGTGATCGGCGGCGACAAGAGCGGCGTGCAGTCTTCGTTCTACAAGCGCACCGCGTACATGGGCGTGGTGGAATTCAAGCCGAACGACACCGTGCACCTGCTGCTCGATGCGTATCACTCGGATTTCCAGGAATTGCAGACGATCCAGCGCATGGAATTCGGCACGATCTGGTCCGGCGCGACGCTGACCAATCCGGGTCCGGTGGAGCGCGAACGCGTGCAGTCGGGGCAGTTTCCCGACGTGCCGTTCACGGTGATCGAGAACTACAACAACGATCGCCACGCCACCGTCGATTCCATCGGACTGAACACCGAGTTCACGCTCGACGACAACTGGAGCATGGGGGCCGACCTGAGCTGGTCGAAGGTCGACCGCGAGGACGTGCGGCTCGAATCCACGGCCGGCAACGGCACGCTGAACGACCCGGCGCTGTTGCCGCAGACTGAAAGCGTCACGTTCACCACCGATTCCAATGGCGTCACGCGTTTCACCCCGACTCTCAACTACAGCGACTACGGCACGATATTCCTGACCGACCCGGGTGGCTGGGGCGGTGGACCGCGCCGTTCGGGTTTCGTCGGCGCGCCCGACATCACCGACGAGATTCAGGCGATCCGCTTGTCGGCGAATCGCAAGCTGGGCGCGTTCTTCCTGAGCGACGTGTCGTTCGGCGTCAATTACGCCGACCGCACGAAAGCCAAGGAACAGTTCCAGAGCAACCTGTGGCTCACCGGAAATGTTTCCCACGCGGTCGTGCCCGAGCAGTACCGCACCGGCATTGCCGACTCGACGTTTTTCGGCAGTCCGTACGGCATCATCGGCTACGACGCGCTTGCCATGTATCGCGACGGTTTCTGGGCGCCGATCAATTCCATCGACGATCCGAACGCCAACTCCAACGATCGCGTCAACAACGTCAAGAACACCTGGGAGGTGAATGAGAAACTCACCACGGTGTTCGTGAAGGTTGGCATCGACGCCGAACTCGGCGGCCTTCCATTGCGCGGCAACATCGGCGTTCAGGCGATCGAGGCCGATCAGACCTCGGATCTGCACATCACGAACAATTCGATTCCACCGAATACCGCGGTCGTTCCGATCACGGTGGTGGAAGAGGGCGCCAAGTACACCGACATTCTGCCGAGCCTGAATCTCGCGCTCCAGCTGCCGCGTGACATGAAGGTGCGTCTCGGCGCCGCGGTCACACAGGCGCGGCCGCGCCTCGATGAACTGGGCGGCGGCGGGAGTTACGAGGTCACCAGCGATACGGGCGGGGCGCAGATCATCGATGGCGTGCCTTACTACTGGCGCCGCAGTGGCGGCGGCAATCCGCAGCTGCGGCCCTGGGAGGCGAACACCTTCGACCTGTCATTCGAGAAATATTTCGGCAACCAGGGGTACGTCTCGCTCGCGGCGTATTACAAGGATCTCAAGACCTACATCGTCAATGACTCGAGGTTCGAAAGCTTCGCGGATGCGCCGCTGCCGTACGTCGCGCCAGGCGACCCGACGACCTACACCGAAGCGGATGCGAATCGCATGGGTGTGGCGACGGTCAAGACGAATGGGCGCGGTGGTTATATCCGCGGATTCGAAGTCACCGCTTCGATTCCATTCTCGCTGTTCACGGAGGCGCTGGATGGCTTCGGCTTCATCGTCAGCGGCGCGAAAAACAGCTCTTCGGTCCTGATCAACGGGGAAGAGCAGCGAATTCCGGGTCTGTCCACGAAGGTCATCAATTCGACCTTGTACTTCGAGAAGTACGGCTTCTCCGTGCGCGTGAGCAACCGCTACCGCGATGATTTCCTCGGCGAGGTGCCGCTGTTCGACAACACGCTGGACTTCAAGAACGTGAGCGCCGAATCGCTGGTCGACGCGCAGATCGGCTACTCATTCGAGGGAGGGACCCTGGGAGGCCTGAGCATCAGCCTGTCGGGGACCAACCTCACCGATGAACCCTTCGTGCTGAACAACATCGATACCGTGCCGTACAACACGATCAAGTATCAGAACTTCGGTGCGACCTACGCGCTGGCCCTGAGTTACGTATTCCGGTAGTGGGGCCTTTCCTCGGCCCCGGCTTACCTGAGAAGCTAGGCCGGTGCCGAGCCAGGAAGTGAGATCAGTCGTCATCGCCGGCGGGGGAACCGCCGGCTGGATGACGGCCGCCGCCCTGGCGCGCGTGCTGGGGCCGCGGCTCTCGATCACGCTGGTCGAATCCGCCGAGATCGGCATCGTCGGTGTCGGCGAGGCGACGATTCCGGCGATCGGACAGTTCAACAAGCTGCTGAAGATCGATGAGAACGATTTCCTGCGGCAGACGCAGGGCACGATCAAGCTCGGCATCGAATTCGTCGACTGGTGGGAGAAGGGCCATGCGTACATGCATGCCTTCGGCCCGGTCGGTCGCGACCTGGCCTATATCCCGTTTCATCATTACTTCCTCAAGGCCGCCGAGTCGCAGGACCAGGCCGGTTCCCTCTGGGACTACAGCTTCAACTGGCTGGCGGCGAAGAACGCGCGGTTCTCGCGCATGGAGCGCATCGCCGATACGCCGCTTGCGGGCCTGACCTGGGCCTTCCATTTCGACGCGTCTCTATACGCCGCCTATCTATCGCGTCTCGCGCAGGCCAGCGGTGTGCGCAAGGTCGAAGGCATCATCGCGGAGGTGCTGCTCGCGCCGCAGAATGGCGACGTGCGCGCGTTGCGACTTGCGGACGGCCGCGAGCTCCCGGGTGACCTGTTCATTGACTGCACGGGTTTTCGCGGAATGTTGATCGAGCAGGCGCTGCATACCGGTTTCGAAGATTGGTCGATGTGGCTGCCTTGCGATCGTGCCCTCGCGGTGCCTTCGGCGAACACTGGCCCACTGCTGCCGTACACCCGCTCGACGGCGCTGGAGGCAGGGTGGCAGTGGCGCATCCCGCTGCAGCACCGCACCGGCAACGGCCACGTCTACTGCTCGGCGCACATGAGCGATGAAGTGGCGAGCGACCGGCTGCTTGCGAATCTCGATGCGCCGGCGCTGGCCGAGCCGCGACTGATCCGCTTCAAGACCGGGCGCCGCAGACTGCTGTGGAATCGCAATGTCGTGTGCATGGGGCTCGCCAGCGGTTTTGTCGAGCCGCTCGAATCCACGGCCATCCACATCATCCAGGTCACGATCCAGCGTCTGATCCTGTTGTTCCCGCACCTCGGTGACAACGAACAGCGGCGGCGCGAATTCAATCGCGTGTCGATCGCGGAGTACGAATACATCCGCGACTTCATCGTCCTGCACTATCACGCGAACAATCGCCGCGGCGAGCCGTTCTGGGACGCGTGCCGCAACATGTCGATTCCCGATTCCCTGCGGCACAAGATCGATCTGTTCCGCGAGACGGCGGGTATCTTCTGCGCACCGGACGACCTGTTCCAGCTCACGAGCTGGCTGCAGGTGTTATGGGGGCAGGGTGTGCGGCCGCGCGCGGTGCATCCCTTCGTGGAATCGGTCGCGCCGCAGGACCGCGCAAACTACCTGCGCGACCTGCGGGGGCTGCTCGCGCAGGCGGCGCGGCAACTGCCAGGGCACGCGGACTTCATCGCGCGCAACTGCGCGGCGACGCGGGTGAATCCGCCGGCTGCGTGACGAGGCGCGATGCCGCCTGGGCTTCCACCGGGAGCAAAACCTTTGTCGAGCCGCGCGCCGGCAGTTCATGCAATATGGCGCACATGCAACGAGTACTCGTAACCGCGGGCGCCGCGGGTATCGGCCGGGAAATCGTGCGCGCATTTGCCGCCGCCGGCGCCCGGGTGTGCGCCATCGACGTCGACGCCGATGCGTTGACCGCGCTGCGCGCGGAGATGCCGTCGATCACCACCGACATCTGCGACCTCGGCGATCTCGCCACGATCGAGGCGGTGCTGCCGCGCGCCATCGGCGGGCTCGGCGGCCTCGATGTGCTGGTGAACAATGCGGGCATCGCGGGACCGACTTCGCCGGTGGAGTTGTACGACCCCGCTGATTGGGAGCACGTGATGCGCGTGAACCTGGGCGGTACCTTCAACGTCACGCGGCTCGCGATCCCGTTCCTGCGCAAGTCGCACGCCGGCTGCATCATCAACATGTCCTCGGCCGCCGGAAAGTTCGGCTACCCGCTGCGCAGCGCGTATGCAACCAGCAAGTGGGGCGTCATCGGTTTCACGAAGACTTTGTCCATGGAACTGGGCGAGTTCGGCATTCGCGCGAATGCCATCCTTCCCGGCGCGGTCGCGGGCCCCCGAATGGACCGCGTGCTCGAAGGGCGTGCCGCCGCGAGCGGCCGCTCGCTCGAAGAGGAGCGCGCGACTGCGCTTGCGACGCGCTCCATCAAATCCCTGACTGAAGCGTCGGAGATCGCGGCGCTGGCGGTGTTCCTGGCGTCGGATGCCGCGCGCACGATCTCCGGTCAGGCGATCTCGATCGACGGCGACATGCATCGCTCGTAGGTTCGCTGCCAATCGATTGGCATCTCATCGACAGTCGAGCCCATGACACACCGCGTCGCGCCTCATACCAAACTGATACGCGTTTGTTGAACGGGCGCGCTGCGCCCGATCCGGGGGAACGAATGAAGATCCAACGCGCCGCGCTCGTGGTGTTCCTGGCCGCGGCTGTGTTTGCTGCCGGTTGCGGCAAACCCGGGACCGAACAACCCGCGCTCCCGAAACCCACTGCGCTCGTCGATGCCGCGCGCATCACGTCGCCCGCGCCCGGCGAATGGCCGAGCTACGGCCGAACGTACGACGAGCAGCGCTTCAGCCCGCTCGACCAGATCGATGCGGGCAATGTCTCGCAGCTCGGACTCGCCTGGGCCTTCGAGCTCGACACTCCGCATCGCGTGCAGGAATCCACGCCGCTGGTGATCGACGGCGTGATGTACGTGACCAGCGCGTGGAGCAAGTTGTTCGCGCTCGACGCAAAGACTGGCCGGCAAAAGTGGGTTTACGATCCGAAGGTGCCGGGCGAGGCGGGCGTCAAGGCCTGCTGCGACGTCGCGAATCGCGGCGCGGCGGCCTGGAACGGCAAGATCTTCCTCGGCACGCTCGACGGCCGCCTCGTGGCGGTCGACGCCGCGACGGGCAAACAAGTCTGGGAAGTGATGACCGTGCCTACGGGTCAGAGCTACACGATCACCGGCGCGCCGCGCGTGTTCGCGGGCAAGGTGCTCATCGGCAATGGCGGCGCGGAATACGGCGCGCGCGGTTACGTCACGGCATACGACGCCGACACCGGCAAACAACTGTGGCGCTTCTACACGGTGCCCGGCGACCCGTCGCTGCCGTTCGAACATGCCGATCTCGAGAAGGCCGCGAAGACCTGGAACGGCGAATGGTGGAAGCTCGGCGGCGGCGGCACGGTGTGGGATTCCATCGTCTACGACCCGAAGCTCGACATCATCTACATCGGCGTCGGAAACGGCAGTCCATGGAATCAGAAGCTGCGCAGCCCGAAGGGCGGCGACAACCTCTATCTATCGTCGATAGTCGCGTTGAAGGGCACGGGCGAATACCTGTGGCATTTCCAGACGACGCCAGGTGAAACCTGGGACTACACGGCGACGCAGCCGATGATGCTCGCCGACCTCACGATCGGCGGCAAAGTGCGCCAGGTCATCATGCAGGCGCCGAAGAACGGATTCTTCTATGTGCTCGATCGCGTGACCGGAGAATTCATTTCCGGCGCGCCCTTCGCTTTCATGACCTGGGCCACGGGGCTGGATGCGAAGGGACGGCCGAAAGAAGCGAAAGAGGCACGTTACGACAAGCTCGGTACGCCGACGGCTGTCGTGCCGGGGCCGGGTGGCGCGCACTCGTGGCAGCCGATGAGCTTCAGCCCGCTCACGGGGTACGTCTATTTCCCCGTGATGGAAGCCGGGTTCATGTTCATCCCGGCGACGAATCCGGCCATCAGCAAGCTCGGCTGGAACACCGGCGTCGATTTCAACGCCGGCAGCCTGCCGTCGGATCCGAAACTCCTGGCCGGCATCAAGGACCAGCTGAAAGGTCATCTCGTCGCGTGGGATCCCGTGGCGCAGAAGGAAGTCTGGCGCGTGCAATTCGATCATCCCTGGAACGGCGGAACACTCGCGACCGCGGGCAACCTGGTGTTCGCGGGCAACTCGCAGGGCGAGATCGCGGCCTACCGGGCCACGAACGGGCAGCAATTGTGGTCGGCGCCCACTCAGGCAGGGGTGCTCGCGCCGCCCATCAGCTATGAGATCGATGGAGAACAATATGTCGCAGTGGAGGTTGGCTGGGGCGGTGCATTCGGTCTCGCGGCCGGCGAACTCGCGCGCGACGCCCACATCAAGGCGAATATCCCGCGCGTGATGGCATTCAAGATCGGCGGTGAAGCCAGGCTGCCCGAGCTGCCGGTGGAAGCGCCCGCGACCGCGGCGGCGCTGCCACCGCGGATCGGCAATGAAGCTGCCTGGAGCGCCGGCAAAGCCGTCTATCACCGCTATTGCAGCGTCTGCCACGGCGACAGCGCCGTGAGCGGCGGGGTGATTCCGGACCTGCGCCTCTCGCCGCTCACGCCGGATGCGGCCGGCTGGGAGGCCGTGGTACGCGGCGGCCAGCGCACCGGGCGCGGCATGGTCTCGTTCGCTTCCGAAGTGTCATCGGCCGACAGTGAAAACGTGCGCGCGTATGTGATACACCGTGCGCATGAAGTGCAAGGATTCGAGCAGGCGGCCAACGCCGAACCTGCCACACCCGCGATCGCATCACCGCCCGCGGCCGCTCCGAAGTGAATTAGTTAGGCCGCGCGATGCGTCGTAAGACTTTCGTGCGGCTCGCGGCCGCCGCCTGTGGCGTCGTTGCGCTGACGCTCGCCGGATCGTCGGGCGCGGCCGACGATCCGAAACCGTCGCCGGTTCTCGCGGCGAAAGTCCTCAAGGTCAACGACGGCGACTCGATCGAAGTGCAGCTCGACTCGGGGAAGGCGCGCGTGCGTCTCTCGGCGGTCGACACACCCGAGCACGACCAGCCGTACGGCGACAAGTCATCGGCGGCGCTGAAGGCGTTGCTGCCGCTGGGATCGGCGGTCGAGCTCGAGGTCGTCACGCAGGATGCCTTTCACCGCATCGTGGCCGTCGTCTGGCGGGTCGATGCAAAGGAACGCTTGAACGTCAACGAAACGCTGCTGCGCGAAGGCCACGGCTGGGCATACCGGCGTTACATGCGTGATGCGCGCTTCTGCGACGTCGAAGCCGAGGCGCGTGACAACAAGCGCGGACTCTGGGCGCAGCCGGTGAGCGACTGGATCTATCCACCCGAGTGGCGATACCTCAAGAACGGTGAGATCCGCACCTTGCCGGCGCCGTACGCCGAGACGCGCGAGAAATGTATCGCCGTGATGGGACTCGCGGGCGCCGCGACTTACTGAAACCCGGCGGCCGCCGCGGTGGGCTTCAGGCCAGCATCTTGCGCGCGCCTTCGGTCTGCTTCTCGGCGGTGGCGTCGGCGGGCGGTGGAATCGCGCGGCCCTTCTGCACGGCGGGCCGCGCACCGACGAGATCGATCCAGCGCGTGAGTTGCGGCAGGCCGTCGATGTTCACGCCCGACCAGCCGTAACCGGCCACCCAGCTCCACAACGCGATGTCGGCGATCGAATAGGTATCGCCGGCGATGTATTCGTTCGAAGTCAGCTGACGCTCCATCACTTCGAACAGGCGCCGGACCTCGCGCTGGTAACGTTCGATCGCATACGGAATCTTCTCGGGTGCGTAGCGGAAGAACACGTTCGCCTGGCCCATCATCGGACCCACGCCGCCCATCTGGAACATCAGCCACTGCAGGACACGCGAGCGCGCTTTCGGCTCCGTGGGCAGCAGCGTGATGTTTTTACCGGCGCCATAGGTCTCACAAAGGTAGATGAGGATGGCGCCGGACTCGAACACGGCGAAATCGCCGTTGGCGTGGTCGACGATGGCCGGAACACGCCCGTTCGGATTGATCTTCAGGAACCACTCCTCTTTCTGCTCGAGCTTCGAGAGTGTGATCGGCCGCACCGTGTAGGGCAGACCCAGCTCCTCGAGCGCTATGGAAATCTTCCAGCCGTTCGGCGTGGCGGCGGTGAACAACTCGATCATGGTGCGGCCCTCGATATCCGGGAATGGCGCAGTACACGGGATGTCGCGCGCCAGGGTCAAGTGCAGCGCATTGAGTTAGATTGTCGCGGTGGATCTCATCGCTTCCCACTGGCGACTCGCCGCGGTCGCCGCGTTGTTCTTCCTCGGTGTCGCGGTACGGCGCTCGGGCCGGGCCAATGAATTGCATGGACGCCGGCTGCTCGGTTTCGTTTTCAATGTCGGTCTGCCCATCCTGATCTTCGGCGCGCTGGCCGGCGTGCCGCTGGCGCGCGAACACGCGCTGCTGCCGGTGACCGCGGTCTGCGTGTCATTGCTGGGCTGGGCCGCGGCGGCATTCACGGCGCGGCGTTTTCACCTGCCGAAAACGGGCGAGGGGGCGCTGGCGTTGTGCGCGATGTCGCTGAACATCTCCCTCATCTATCCATTCGCCGCGTTGAGCCTCGGCGCCGGCGCGTTCGCGCAACTGGTGATGTTCGACATGGGCCACGCCGTCATGGTGTGGACCGTTGCCACGGTCGTCGCCTGCAAATACGGCGGTCATGCCGGCGATATTCCGGTCCTGCTGAAGCGCACGCTCGCCGCGCCGGCATTGTGGGTGCTGTTCATCGCGTTGTCCTTGAACGTGGGCGGTGCGCCAATTCCACGCGACTTCCTGCGTTCGGTGCTGCAGGTCGGCCAGATGCTGGTGCTGCTCGTGCCGCTGGCGATGGGATTGCTGGTGAGCGCGCGCGGTCTGCGGCGTCCGGAAGTCTGGAGCGCGGTGGGTTTACGTTCGGGGCTTGGCGCGCTGCTGGGATGCGGACTTGCCTGGTTGTTTGGCCTCGAAGGAACGGCGGCCGCAATCGCCATTGTGGGCGCCGCAGCACCGATCGGTTTCACGGCGGTCGTGTTGTCGGCCCGCGAGGAGCTGGACCTGGACCTCGCGGCCAGCGCCGCGGCAATCTCCGCGTTCCTGGGATCGATCTGGATTCCATTGGTCCTGTTGCTGATCTAACACGGTTCATTCAAGGTCGAGCCCGGGCCCGGGTGGCCGCTAGAGTGTCCGCATGTATACAGCGAGCTCGGCAATCCTCGATGCGCTGGTCGAAGGTGGCGTCGACTACCTGTTCGCGAACTTCGGCAGTGATCACTCCGGCCTGATCGAGGCCATCGCGCAGGCGCGCGCGGCTAACAAACCCTGTCCCAAGGTCATCACCTGTCCGACCGAAATGGTCGCGATGTCGGCCGCGCACGGGTTTGCGCAGGCCACCGGCCGCGCCCAGGCGGTGCTGGTGCACGTCGACTGCGGCACACAGGCGCTCGGCGGGGCGGTGCACAACGCGGCCAAGGGACGCGTTCCGGTGATCATCATCGCCGGCATGTCCCCGGCCACGCAGGAGGGCGAGGCGCGCGGCAGCCGCAACGAATTCATCCAGTGGATCCAGGACGTGCCGGACCAGCGCGGGCTGGTGCGCGGCTACGTCCGCTACGAGAACGAAATCCGCGTCGGAGCCAATGCGAAGCAGATCGTGCATCGCGCCTTGCAGTTCGCGCTCAGCGAGCCGCGCGGCCCGGTGTACATCACCGCCGCGCGCGAAGTGCTCGAGAGCGAAGTGCCGCGCCTGGCGCTCGATGCGAGTCATTGGAAACCACTCGCGGCGAGCGCACTCGCGCCGGTCGCGCTCGAAATGATTGCCGCCGCGCTGGTGACCGCGGAGCGGCCCCTGATCGTCACTTCGTACGTCGGACGCAACCCCGCCGCGTTGACCGAGCTCGTCGGGTTGTGCGGCGCATTCGGCATCGGCGTGCTCGAGTCGGTGCCTAGCTACCTGAACTTCCCCACCGATCACGCCTGTTACCAGGGGGTGCAATGGAACGAGCGCCGCCAGAATGAGGCGCTGGCCGCCGCCGACGTCGTGCTGGTCATCGACAGCGACGTGCCCTGGATCGGCGCGGTGAACAAGCCGCGGGCGGGTGCCCGCGTGTTTCACATCGATTCCGACGCGCTCAAGCAGCAGATGCCGCTGTGGTACATCGGCAGCGAACTCGCCTGCCAGGCCGACGCTGCGACCGCGCTCGCGCAACTGCGCGACGCGTGCGTGCGCCTCATGCCCACGCGCGAACGGCTCACCGAACGCATGCGTCATCTCGAGGCCGCGCACGAGGCCTGGGAAGGATTCGTCGCCGCACACGAGCGGCCGGCCGGAAAGCTCACGCCGCAGTTCCTTGTGGCGACGCTGCGCGCGGCGGTGGGGCCGGAGGCGATCGTCGTCAGCGAGGCGGTCACCAATTTCCACGTCGTCTCGCAACACATGCGGCGCACGATTCCCGGGACTCTCTTTTCGAGCGGCGGTGGGTCACTGGGCTACAACGGCGGCGCCGCGATCGGCATCAAGCTCGCGAAACCGGATGCCCTGGTGGTGGCGATTTGCGGCGACGGTTCGTACCTGTTCTCGCAACCCTCCGCGGTGCACTGGATGGCGCGGCGATACCGCACGCCATTCCTGCAGGTCGTGCTCAACAACGGAGGCTGGCAGGCTCCGCGTCAGGCGGTGATGAGCGTGCATCCTCAGGGCCTTGCGGCGCAGGCGCCGAACATCGGCATCGACTTTCCGCAACCCCCGGATTACGCCGGGATCGCCGCCGCGGCCGGGGGCGCGCATGCCGAAGTCGTCACGACGGCGGCCGAGCTGCTGCCCGCCATCGAGCGCGCGATTTTCGCCATCCGTTCGCAGCGGCGTGCCGCGGTCATCGATGCGCGGATCGAAACGCAGGCGTAAGGGTCGGCCGGCCGGTATGTCGCCGCCGCGGCCTGTATCGGCCCCCTGAAGAATTCCGACACCCGGACGGCGCGATCGGCTGACAGATCACCGGTGCCCACTTACCTGATCGTGTGCGGCACTCGCGAATCATGGAGTGCTGAAGGAAGGGGTGGGTGGACGTTCCATTGTCTTTCAAATACGCCTTCCGGCACGTGGTGAAGCGCAATCCATTGGTTACGCGCTGGTGCGCGGAACTGATGAGCCGGGAGCAGGCCGACCCGCGGGTGCATCGTGCGCGCCAGGAATTACTGCTGGACGATGTCTTGCGTGCGGCGCGGCGGATTCCCGCTTATGCAAGGCTCGCGAGCGCCGCTCCGGAGCGGGGCCGCCTCGACTATCTCATCGAAAAGTTTCCGGTCATCGACAAGGCGGCGTTGCTGGCCGAGCCGACTCTCTATTTCCCCGAGGGGCGCGCCCCAAGGCATCGCGCCACCGTCGCGGCCACGAGTGGCACCACCGGAACTCCGCTCGACGTCTACCGGAGCGTGGATTCGATCCTGCGCGAGGAGTCGTTTCACCTGCAGCACTGGCACTGGGCCGGATGGCAGCGTGGACAGCGGCAATCCGTACTGCGCGGCGACATCATCGTCCCGATCGAACGGCGTGAGCCACCATTCTGGTTCCGTGACAACGTCGGAGGTCAACTCGTGCTGTCGACACGGCACCTGGACCGTGGCACGGCCCCGCTGTACGCGCGCGAGCTGGCCAGCTTCGGTGCCACCCAACTGCGCGCCTATCCATCGGCGGCGCACGAACTCGCGGTGTTCATAGAGGAGACCGGTATCCCGGTGCATTTCAACGCCGTCATCACAGGTTCGGAAATGTTGTACGACTTCCAGCGCGAGCGTATCGAGTCGGTGTTCAAGGCCAGGATCTTCGACTTCTACGGCATGGCGGAACGAGTGGCCTACGCCGCATCGTGCGAACACGGGCGCATGCACGTGAATCCCGAATACGGAATCGTGGAAATACTCGATGAGCGCGGCCGCCCGACGGAAAGCGAAGGCACGATCGTCGGCACGTCGCTGCACAACACGGTGATGCCGCTCATCCGGTATCGCATGAACGACACCGCGCGCTGGAGCCGCGAACGGTGTCCATGCGGCCGCACGTATCCGGTGATCGAGAAGATAGGCGGGCGGCTCGCCGATCAGCTCTACGATCTCGACGGTCGCGGCGTGAATGGCACGGTGATCGGTTTCGCGTTCGACGGCATGCGCAACATCCGGCGTGCGCAGGTTGCGCAGACCGACGCCGATCGTTGGGTGATCCGCATCGTGCCCGACTCGGGTTTCACGGCGGAGGATGGGCAACGGGTGCTCGACAAGCTGGCGGCCGAAGTTTCCGCGCGGGTCGCCGCGCAGGTTGAACTCGTCGATCAGATTCCGGTGCTGCCCAACGGCAAATACAAATGGGTGGTGCAGGAATCGCGGCGCCGCTATCCGGGCGGTGCGCGCTCCAGCGGATCGCTCCACCGGCCCGAGATCTCGGTTTGAGCGCGCCCGCGGCCCTGGTGGGCGCCGGCAGTCAGGCGGTCACGGTGACGCCGCTGACCAGCCGCATCGAGTGGGACCGGTTGTTTGGCGCGGTTGCCGCGCCGCACTTTCCCCAATCGTGGAGCTACGGCGAGGCCAAACGCGCCGAGGGCTGGGATGTCGAACGCCTGGTGTTTCATTCGGCCGGCACACCGGTGGCGTTGTGCCAGGTGCTGGTGAAGCGCGTGTTCGGCTTGCCGGTTGCCGCGCGTATCAATCGCGGGCCGCTGTTCATCGGGACCCCGGCCGAGGATGTGCGGCTGCCGGTGTTCCGGGCGCTTCGTTCCCGCTGGCGCTTCGTGCGCCGCGGCCTGCTGTTCCTCGCGCCTGCGCTGCCGAATGCGCTGGAAAGCGCGAGCTTGCTGCGTTCGGCGGGATTCATCGAACGCCGCAGCGCGGGCTGGGGTTCCGCGTTGATCGATCTCACGCCGCCTCCCGAGGCGATCCGCGCATCGGTTTCATCGAAATGGCGCAATCACCTCAACGGCTCGCTCAAGTCCGGGATCGAGTTGCGCGTGCTCGGCGACCCGGAAGCATTCGAATGGATGATCGGCAAACATGCCGCCAACATGAGGCTCAAAGGTTTCGTCGGACCATCGCCCGCGTTCGTGCGGGCGCTCACGCAGGCGAGTCCGCGGGATTTCTCGCTGTTCCAGGGACTCATCGAAGGTGAGCCGTGTTCGGCCATCCTGGTGGCGCGGCACGGCGTACACGCGGAGACCTTCATCAGCTGGACGGGAGAGCAGGGACGGCGCACCAACGCGCACCACTTCCTGCTCTGGCATGTGCTCATGGAAACCAAGCGTGCCGGCGCGCGCGCGCTCGATCTCGGCGGCTACACGACCAGCGACAAATACGGCGCGTACAAGAAAGGCATGAAGGGCCGCGAGTACCGTCTCTCCGGGGAATGGCTGGCGTTGTAGCTAGTCCACCCGGGTCGAAGGCAGGCCGAACAATTTTTCCGCGTTCGTCTGGAAGAATTTCTTCTTGTCCGTATCCGGCATCGGCAGTTGGTCGCAGACCGTCACTTCCGACGGCAGGTACTGGTAGGGATAGTCCATCGCATACAGCGTGTGTTCCGGTCCCATCACCTGGTGGCAGAACATGATCGCGGGTGCCCAGGCTACGCCGCTGTTGGTCACATAGACGTTGTCGCGCAGGTAGTCGCTCGGCGTGCGCTTCAGTTCCTTCAGCATCGGATAACGTTTCGCGGCGATCTGCGCGCGATGCATGTAGTCGATGCGGTACATCCAGTATGGCAGTGCTTCCCCGCAATGGCCGATGATCATCTTGAGCTTCGGGAAACGATCGAACACGCCCGCGACGATGATCCGCAGCACATGCAGTCCGGTCTCGGCCTGGAAGCCGAAGACGGCGCCGTCGAGTCCGGCTTCCAGGTACGGCGCGATCATGTCGCGCGGCGGGGAATTCGGATGCAGGTAGACAGGCACGTCGAGCGCTTCGGCGGCCGCGAAGATGTCCCAGAACTTCGGATCGTCGAGGCGTTCGCCCATCGTGTGCGAATTGATGATGACGCCGCGCAGCCCGAGTTTGCGCACGCCGCGTTCGATCTCGCGCGCGGCGGCCGGCGGATCCTGCGGCGCGGCGGCAGCCAGGCCGATGAAGCGGGCCGGGTGCCGCGCGATCGCCGCGGCCAGTTCGTCATTGCTGTCGCGCGCCAGCGCATTCGCCGTGGCGGCGTCGAACACCTGCACGCCGGGCGAGGTGAGCGACAAGACCTGCATGTCGATGCCGCTCGCGTCCATGTCGGCGATGCGCTCCGCGCCGAGGTCCTGCAGCCGGTCGATGATGAAACGCGCGCGTTCGCTGCTGCTGCCGAGATAGAAACCCCAGAGACTCTTGAAACCCGGGTCGTCGTAGCCGCCGGCGAGCAGCTGGCGATAGCCATTGAGCTGATCGCGCGTCGCGAATGCTTCCTCCGTGGCGATGCGGCGGTAGTCAGCCATGATTCCCCCGGGCAGCGAAAAAGTCGTTGCAAATCATTGCACAGCCATTGGCGCGCCTGATTGCGCGTGCCGTCGCATAAGTGTTCGCGAAGGATCGAGTCAACTGTACGTTGCCGTTGCCCTATTGGAGTTGTCTCATGGGGGAGCTGTCTCATGGGCGTCGCGCCCCGGTTCCCAACGGAAAACTCAATGTCAGCGAACGTGAAACCATTTGATTCGTCGGCCCGACCGGAATACCCGCAGCTCGCCTTGTTCATCGATGGTGAATGGCTCGGAACGCAGGGCCGGATGACGCAACCGGTCGTGAATCCCGCGACCGAGGAAGTGATTGGCCTGTTGCCGCTGGCGAGTCCGGCGGATCTCGAACGTGCGCTGGCCGCCGCGCAGCGTGCCTGGGGCGAGTGGCGCGGACTGCTGCCGGTGCAGCGCTCGAAGATCCTCAGGAAGGCCGCGGATCTGATCCGCGCTCGCGGCGAGGAGATCGCCCGCATCGCGACGCTCGAGATGGGCAAGAGCATTCACGAAACCCGCGTCGAAGTGCAGGCGTCGGCGGAAATTCTCGAGTGGTATGGCGAGGAGGGCCGCCGCGCGTATGGACGCGTGTTGCCGCAGCGTCTGCCCGGTCAGCGCATGACCGTCGTGAAAGAGCCGGTGGGTCCCGTGGCGGCGTTCGCGCCGTGGAATTTTCCGGCTGGAAATCCCGCGCGCAAGATCGGCGCCGCGTTGGCAGCGGGTTGCACTTGCATCCTGAAGCCCGCGGAGGAAGCGCCAGGAACGGCCCTGGCGGTGGCGCGGGCGCTGCACGAAGCTGGTGTGCCGCGCGGTGCGCTCGCCATCGTGTTCGGGGTGCCGCACGAGGTATCCACACAGCTCATCAGCTCGCCGATCATCCGCAAGGTTTCATTCACCGGCTCGGTGCCGGTGGGCAAACAACTCATGAAACTCGCGGCCGACGGCATGAAGCGCACGACCATGGAGCTCGGCGGCCATGCGCCCGTGATCGTTTTCGACGACGTCGATGTCGAGAAGGTGCTCGATGCCTGCGTAACCGCCAAGTTCCGCAACGCCGGCCAGGTGTGCGTTTCGCCGACACGTTTCTACGTGCAGGAGTCCATCTACCAGAGATTCGCCGATGGATTCGCCGCGCGCGCGCAGGCGCTGCCGGTGGGTGATGGAATGGACGAGGCGAATCGCATGGGCCCGCTCGCGCACGCGCGCCGGCTGCCGGCGGTGCAGGGCATCATCGATGACGCGTTGAAACAGGGTGCACGCCTGCTCGCCGGCGGAAAACGCTTGCAGCGCAAGGGCTATTTCTTCGAGCCCACCGTGCTCGCGGACATTCCGGCTGCCGCGCGCGCGATGAACGAGGAGCCGTTTGGTCCCATCGCGCTGTTGAATCCCTTTCGTGACTTCGACGCGGTGATGAGCGAAGCGAACCGGTTGCCGTTCGGATTGTCGGCCTTCGGTTTCACCAACGACGCGCGGCGCGTGAATCTGCTGGGCGAGCGGCTCGAGGCCGGCATGATCGGCCTCAACAGCTTTCAGATCTCGGTGCCGGAGGCGCCCTTCGGCGGCGTGAAGGAAAGCGGTCATGGCAGCGAAGAAGGGATCGAAGGGCTGGAGGCCTGTCTCGTCACCAAGTTCATCAGCCAGGGTTGACCTTGGTTCGCCGCGGTGAAATCCCATCGCGGCGCGACAGGCGGTGCCCGGGCCTCCAACTAGCTGCCGCGGAGCGCCCGATCGACACTGTCAGGCGTCACCCGCCGGATTCTCGCCGTACCACTTCACGATCTCGGGCATCACCGGCTCGAAGGCGCCCGGTGCATAGAAGTTGAGCACACCTGCGCGTGTATCACCGCGGTTCTCGAAGTCATGGGTCATCCCGCCGGGGATCAGCACGAACGAACCGACGGGCGCGTGCGTCCATTCCTCGCCGACGAGCACGCTCATCGTACCCGCGATCACGTAGAAGATGTCGTCCTCGGGATGCGAATGCGCGCCGGGACCCTTGGTGTGCGGGTCGAGCCACCATTCGGAGATCGAGTAGTTCGATGCGGTTTCATCGCCATCGGCTTTGAAGACGGCGCCGATGCGTCCCATCGGGTATGACCGGCCCTCTCCGGGTCCGAGCACGATGGCTTTGCGAGGGGTGGGTTGCGACATGCGTCGATCGTACTCAGCCAGCGCCGCGCCCACAACGCGCGCCGCCTGGCCCCGGTGCGGGTCAGTCGAGGTCGAACGCGCGCTCGTAACGCTGGGTGAGCGCCGGGTCCTGGCGGCCCTTCTCGAGATAGCAGTTCTCGACCACGAGCACTTCGATCTCAGTGCCCATGAAGCAGCGGAAGCTGTCCTCGGGGATACACACGATCGGTTCGCCGCGCACGTTGAAACTCGTGTTCACGATCACTGGGCAGCCGGTGATCTCGTTGAAGCGCTTGATCAGCGCGTGATAACGCGGATTGGTGTCTTCGTGCACCGTCTGCACGCGCGCCGAATAGTCGACGTGTGTGACCGCCGGAATCGCCGAACGCGGCACGTTGAGCTTTTCGATGCCGAACAGTTTCTGCTCGGCCTCGGTCATCGCGATGCGATGGCGCTGCTGCACATCGGCCACGAGCAGCATGTACGGGCTGTCGTCATCGAGATCGAACCACTCGCTCACGTGTTCGCGCAGCACCGAAGGTGCGAACGGGCGGAACGATTCGCGGTATTTGACCTTGAGATTGAGCAGCTTCTGCATCGACGGTGAACGTGCATCGCCGATGATGGAACGTCCGCCGAGCGCGCGCGGCCCGAATTCCATGCGACCCTGGTGCCAGCCGATCGCCTTGCCATCCGCGAGCGCCTGCGCGCAGCGATCGATGAGCGCCGCGTCGTCGAGCACTTCGAACTTCGCGCCGACGGAGGTGAGCCGGCGCTCGACGTCGGGTTGTTGGTATCTCGGGCCGAGATAGCTGCCGCGCATTGCATCGCGGCTGCCATTGAGCTTGCGCGCCTGCTGCTTGTAGAGATGGTTCGCGACCAGGGCCGCGCCGAGCGCGCCGCCCGCATCGCCCGCGGCCGGCTGCAGCCAGATGCGGTCGAATACTTTCTCGCGCAACAGTTTGCCGTTGGCGACGCAATTGAGGGCGACGCCGCCGGCGAGACAGAGATTGCGCTCGCCCGTGGCCTTGGCCACGCCGCGCGCGAGTTTGATGACGATTTCCTCGGTGATCACCTGCACGCTCGCGGCGAGGTCCATCTCGCGCTGCGTGAGCTGCGCTTCGGAGGTACGCGGCGGCCCGCCGAACAACACGTCGAACTTCTCATTCGTCATGCGCAGGCCGGTGCAGTAGTCGAAGTAGTCCATGTTCAGGCGGAAGGAGCCGTCGTCCTTGATGTCGATCAGGTTGTCCTTGATCTGCTGAACGAAGCGCGGCTCGCCATAGGGCGCGAGTCCCATGACTTTGTATTCGCCCGAGTTGACCTTGAAGCCGGTGTAATAGGTGAACGCGGAATAGAGCAGGCCGAGTGAATGCGGGAAGTGGATCTCGCGGATCACCTGCAGCTTCTCGCCGTCGCCGTGCGCGAGCGAGGTCGTGGTCCATTCGCCGACACCATCCATGGTGAGCACGGCGGCGCGCTCGAAGGGTGACGGATAGAACGCGCTCGCGGCGTGGCTCAGGTGATGTTCCGAGAACAGCAGCCGCGCAGTCCAGTCGATCTGGTTGCCGAGCGTCGTGCTCAGCGCCTTGGCGAGATTGTCCTTCTGGAACAGCTTGTCCTTCACCCACACCGGCAGCGCGTGCCGGAACGAGGCGAAGCCGCGCGGCGCGAACGCCAGGTAGGTTTCGAGCAGGCGCTCGAACTTGAGGAACGGCTTGTCGTAGAACGCGACGTGATCGATGTCGCCGGCCGTGAGGCCGGCTTCCTCGAGGCAGTAACGCACGGCGTGCTCGGGAAAGCGGTCGTCGTGTTTCTTGCGGGTGAAGCGTTCTTCCTGCGCGGCCGCGACGATCTTGCCGTCGACCACGAGGGCGGCGGCCGCGTCGTGGTAATACGCGGATATGCCAAGGATCTTCACGGTTCGCTCAGAACAACGTGTAGATGAACGGCGCGATCGCCGAGCCTTGCGCGAACACCAGCAGCGCACCGATCAGCACGGTGACGAAGATGATGGGCAACAGCCAGAATTTCTTGCGGACCCGCAGGAATTGCCACAATTCAACGACCAGGCTCGTCATTTTTTTTCTCCCTAAAACTGTCGCGGCAGCGAAGCGCCGTCGGGGCCGGGCGGGGTGCGATCCACCCAGTAGCTGGGCCGCTTCGAATCGAACGCGCGATGCAGCGCGTCTCGTTTGGTCAATTTGAAGAACAACGCCACGGGCGTGAACACGCCGAAGTAGATGACTCCCATGATGATGGGACTCACGATCAGGTTGAGCAGCGCGCCGAAGTACATCCACACGACGTTGAGCGGACGCAGGATGCGCGGAACGGTCAGCGCGATCAGCGCGAAGCCGGCGGACACGCCGAGCAGCGGCAGGCCGAAGCGGCTCGCTTTCCACCACAGCCACCCGCCGGCTAACAAGAACACGACGGCGAAGGTGAAACCGAAAGATCGATCAGTCGGAAGTTTGACGGGCGTCTTCATGGCACCGCTTGTTTTGTAGGAGAACCCTGACGAGAATCATAGCCCGCGCCCGAACCTTCGCGAAGTCCACGCCCCGGCCCCTAACAGGCGATGTGTGAACTGCGTTCGATCAGAAGACCCATGCACTGGGCTCAACGGAGAGACGGATGAAAAAAGCGTTACTGATCATGGTGCTGCTGAGCGCCGCCGCGATCGTCTATCTCGGCTACGAGCGCCTTTTCGTGCAGGACACCTTCGGACCGGCCGCGCTCATCGGTTTCATCGTGATTGCCCTGTTCATGGGCTTCGCGCTGCTCACCTGGCTGCTTTATGACACCCGCCACCGCTCGACCCTGGGTGGGATCTGGATGGCGGGCATAACGACGGTCGTTTTTTACCTGCTGGCGGACGGGGTCGTCGGCTACTTCCTCATCAAGCCCTTGTCGCCGGCGCTGGTGCCCGATGATTACCGGCACCACAAGCTAGTGCCGGATTCCTATTCGCGCCTGCAGCAACAGGATTTTTCATACACGCAGCGCGTGAATGCGCTCGGGCTGCGCGGCCGGGAGACGACCGTCGAGAAACCCGCCGGCGTCTACCGCATCCTCACGCTCGGCGACTCGTTCACCATGGGCAAGGGAGTCGAGGATGACCAGACCTTCTCCGTGATCCTCGAAGCTTTGCTCAACGATCCGGCGGCGGGTTCGTGCCAGGGCCACAAGATCGAAGTGCTCAATGGCGGCGTCGACAGTTATGCGCCGGTGCTCTCCAATATCCAGCTGCGCCGGGACCTTTCGAATCTGTCGCCCGACCTGATCCTGCACAACCTCGATGTGAGCGATCTCGTGCAGGAGGCGGCGTATCGCAAGGCGGGAGTTCGCGATGCTGCGGGCAATGTCGTCGCGGTTCCGAACGTGGGCCGTTCCGCATCCGCCACCGACAAGGTGCGCGACTGGATAGACCAGCACCTGTTCTTCACGCGTGCGCTGCTCTACTACGCCACCAAGGCGTCCGGGGCAGGCGAGATCAGCGTGCGCAACGTGGCGACCCAGGCGGATCGCGAGATCATCGCGCACACGCTGGCCGGCGATACGAAGCCGCGCGCTGCGCAGTGGCACGACATCTTCGAAAGCGTCGTTTCGATCCGCGACTTCGCCGCGTCGAAGGGTGGTGAATACGTGTTGAGTGTTTACCCGTGGGGACACGAGGTGAGCGACCAGGAGTGGATGCCCGGACGTTTCCAGTATCTGACCGAAGGTGATGTGGCGGGCGATCGCAGCCTGGTGACGATCCGGCAGCTTTCAGCAGAGAAGGGCATCCGCCTGGCGGAAATGCATCCGGTGTTCCGCGCCTATAAGGGCGACAAGAAGCTCTACTTCGATCACGACAATCACTGGACCATCGAGGGTCAGCGGGTCATGGCCCAGGGCCTGGCCGACTACGTGCGGGCGAACTACTGGTCCACCTGGTGCAAGTGAGGCGCCCGGCAGCCGGCACGTATCACGCCGCCACTTCCGACTGCTCGCGCCGGTATTCGCGCGGCGTTGCGCCGTACTTCGCGCGGAACACGCGGCCGAAGTGCGTCGGACTGTTGAACCCGTAGTCGAACGCGATCGCGGTCACCGTGCGGCCGCGCTGCGACGGCGACAGCAACGCACGCGAGCAGGCCTCGAGCCGGCGGCGCAGGATGTAACGCGCCACTGTCTCGTCCTGATCCGAGAACAAGTGATGCAGGTAACGCGTGGTCATCTTGCACGCGTCCGCGATGCGGGTCGGCGTGAGATCCGGATCGTTCAGGTGCGCTTCGATGAAATTGATGATGCGGATGCGATGCGCGGTCGCGAGCGACGAGCGATCCGAACGTGATTGCGGCAGGTCGGCATACGCCGCGGCGACGAGATCGAGGATCGCAACGTTGACGCGTGCCGCGGCCGACAGATCCAGGTTCTTCTGGAATTCGAACCAGTAGTTGCGCAGGAAGCGGGACAACAGCGCACAGACGCCAGTGCCGGCCACCATCGGAATGGCGACGAGGCATTCGGGGCAGGCGATGTGGCGGCGCAGTATCGCGTCGGGAATGCCGAGCACCAGCATGCGATTGGCGCCGCCAAACGCGATTTCATAGTGACGCGTGCTGTCGCAGAGCGTGAAGTCGCCGGCGCGCAGATGCGCTTCGCGGCCGTCCTGGCGATTGGTGCTTTCGCCTTCCATCTGCAGGTGCAGGAAGAACAGCGATGAACGTGTACGCGCCACGTGCGCGCGTGAATGCCGGACCATTTGCGCGTCCGAATACACTTCGGCCAGCGTCAGATCGCCGATCGTGGCGCGCGAGATCGTGCCATTGAACGTGCGGATGTCGGCCGGATCCGAAACGAGCGGCGAGAAGCTTTCGCTCGCGCGATCGTTCCAGTAATTGAGCTTGCGACGCGGATCCAGACCTGCGGTCGAAAACGATTCCACTGTGGCCATGACATCCCCCCCTCGAGGCGCCTTGACGATGTGGGCGTTAGTTATACGGGATAGCTATTTGCGATAACTAATCGGTAATGCTGATAGGAGCTATTGGCCATCCCGAGTTCACTGCCGGTCGAGCAGCAGCCGGGGCCCCGGATCAGCATTTGGCGTCTCGAAGGCCGGAAAGAAGCCGGAAAGAAGGAAACACACGGTGGTTCGAACGGCGCCGTTGAGGGCTTTGATCGGTTACGCCTTGCGCCGCGCGCAAGGCGCTGTGTATGCCGACCTCAACGAATCCCTTGCCGGGCTGGACCTGCGGCCCGTGCAATACACTCTGCTGTTGATGGTCGCGGAAAACCCCGGCGCGAGTCAGTCGGGAGTCTGCGAGGCGCTGGGAATCCAGAAGGCGAATTGCGTGCCGACGATGAGTGAACTCGAACGGCGCGGACTCATCCAGCGCAGGAAATCCATGAACGATGCGCGCAGTTACGAGCTGCACCTGAGCGCGAAAGGCAAACGCATCCTGATGCGAGCGGGCAAGGTGCAGGCCTCGCATGAGCGGCGCCTCACCGACCGCATCGGCATTCAAGGCCGCGAACAATTGCTCGATCTTTTGGGTAAGCTCTCCGACCTCAAATGAATCGACCCATCGTAGAATTGCAACGCCACGGTGACATCGCTGTCATCGTGGTGGAAAACCCTCCCGTCAACACCATCACCGCAGAAGTGCGCGCGGGGCTGTTCGGCGCGCTCGAAGTTGTCCGCGCGGACCAGACCTTCACGGCGCTCGTGTTGCGCTGCGCCGGCAACAACTTCTTCACCGGCGCGGACATCAACGAATTCTCCGGGCCGCCGAAGGAAGCGGAATACCGCCAGTTGTACGGCCAGTTCGAAGACCTGCCGATTCCGACCGTCGCGGCATTACACGGCTCGGCCATTGGTGGCGGCCTGGAGCTGGCGCTCGCGTTCCACTATCGCGTCGCGACGCCGACGGCGAAGCTGATGCTGCCAGAGGTCACGCTCGGCATCATTCCAGGCGCGGGTGGCACGCAGCGGCTGCCGCGGCTCATCGGCCTCGACAATGCATTGCGCATGATCTTCGACGCGAAGCCGGTCCCCGCGCCCGTTGCGAAGGAGCAGGGGCTCATCGATGAAATCATCGACGGCGATCTCGAGACGGGCGCCGTTGCCTACGCGAACGCATTGGTGGCGCGCCGCGCCGGTCCGCGTCCGACTTCGGCGCGCAGCGTCGACGCCAACCTCATGACGCCGGAGTTCGAGACGAAGTGGCGCAATGAAGCGCTGCGTCTGTACCCGAATCGCACGGCGGCGCAAACCGCCCTGCAAGCAGTGCTCGCCAGCCGGTTGCCGCAGGCGCAGGGCCTGCTCGAAGAAGACAAGTTCGCCAACCAGACCAAGAACACGGTCGAGGCGCGCGGTGCGATCCACGTGTTTTTCGCCGAACGCGAAAGCCGCAAAGTCGAAGGGTTGCCGCCGGGAGAGGCGCGCAAGATCGCGAGCGCGGGCGTGATCGGCGCCGGCACGATGGGCGGCGGAATCGCGATCTCATTCGCGAACGCGGGTATTCCCGTCACGCTGCTCGATGCCAGTGAGGCAGGGCTTGCGAAGGGACTTGCCACGATCGACCAGACATACGGCTCGATGGTGAAACGCGGCCGCATCGACGAGGCGGAGAAAGCGCGCCGGCTCGGCTTGATCAAAGGCTCGCTGGATTACGCCGATCTCGCACAGGCCGACGTGATCATCGAGGCCGTGTTCGAGAGCATGGATCTCAAGAAGAGCATCTTCGAGAAACTCAGCGCGGTCGCGAAAGACGGCGCGCTGCTCGCGACCAACACCTCGACGCTCGATATCGACGAAATCGCGAAGGCGAGCGACTCGCCGCAGGACGTGATCGGGCTGCATTTCTTTTCACCCGCGAACGTGATGCCGCTGCTCGAAGTCGTGCGGGGCGAGGCGACTTCCCCGACGGCGATCCGCACGTCGATGGAGCTGGCGAAATCCCTGCGCAAGACGCCGGTACTCGCGCGGGTTTGTTACGGCTTCATCGGCAACCGGATGATGGAAGGTTATGCACGCGAGGCGCTGCTGCTCACGCTCGAAGGCGCGACGCCGCGCCGCGTGGACACGGTGCTCGAGCAGTTCGGCATGGCGATGGGCATCCTCGCGGTGTTCGACATGGCGGGCATCGATGTCGGCGTGAACGTGCATCGCACCAACGCGCACATGTATCCGCCGGATCCGACTTACTACCAGGCGGATGCCGCGTTGCATGCCGTGGGGCGGCTCGGCCAGAAGACCGGGAAGGGGTTCTATCGTTACGAGAAGGGCCAGGAAACGGGCAAGCGTGCCCGGTACGATGATCCGGAGGCGATCGAGATCCTGCGCAAACGCGCCGCGGAGCTCGGCGTCGCGCCGCGCGAACACACGGACCAGGAAATCCTCGAGCGCTGCATTTTTCCGCTGCTGAACGAAGGCCTGCGGATTCTCGACGAAGGCATCGCGCAACGCGCCAGCGACGTCGATGTCGTGTGGTGCGCGGGTTATGGTTTCCCGCGTTATCGCGGCGGGCCGATGTTCTACGCGGATACGCTGGGACTGCCGGCGTTGCTCGCGGGCATGGAGAAGTACCAGGCGATTTTCGGGCCGATGCATTGGGCGCCGGCGCCGCTGCTGGTGCGCCTGGTGCGCGAAGGCCGTACCCTTGCGGACTGGGATAAGGAACGCCGCGGAGTGCCAAGAGGATGAGAAAGTCGTGAACGTAAAAGATCTGATCGCGATCGACGTGCATACGCATGCCGAAGTGTCCTGCCGCCAGGAACCGGATGAGGCGGCGAAGCCGTACGACGACGCGGCCTCGAAGTACTTCAAGGCCGACAAGCGCAAGACGATTCCGGAGACGATTGCTTACTACCGCGAGCGCAAGATCGGCCTCGTGATGTTCACGGTCGATTCCGAGTTCGAGATGGGCGTGCGGCGGATTCCGAACCAGGAAGTGGTCGACGCGGCGCGCGAGAACTCGGACATCATGATCGCGTTCGCGAGCATCGATCCGCACAAGGGAAGGATGGGCGTGCGCGAGGCGCGGCGCCTCATCGAAGAGGGCGGCATCCGAGGGTTCAAGTTCCACCCGACCTGCCAGGGGTTCTTCCCCAACGACCGGATGGCGTACAAGCTGTACGAGGTGATCGCGGAGTACAAACTACCGGCGATCTTCCACAGCGGACATTCCGGCATCGGCACCGGCATGCCGGGCGGCGGCGGACTCAAACTCAAGTATTCGAACCCGATCCACGTCGACGACGTCGCGGCGGATTTCCCGGACATGACGGTGATCATCGCGCACCCGTCGTGGCCCTGGCAGGACGAAGCGCTGTCGGTGTGCCTGCACAAGCCGAATGTGTACATCGATCTGTCCGGCTGGTCGCCGAAGTATTTTTCGCCCGAACTGATCCGCTACGCGAACTCGCAGCTCAAACACAAGATGTTGTTCGGCTCCGATTTCCCGCTGATCACCCCCGACCGCTGGATGAAGGACTTCTCGGAAGCCGGCTTCAAACCCGAAGTCCAACCCCTGATCCTCAAAGAAAACGCCATCCGCGCGTTGAAGCTGGGGTAGCAGGTTGGTGCCGGGTGAGAATTCGCTGAGTTAGCTGTCGACCGGCGGCACGTCGGTTTCCTCGTAGCGCCGCATCGCATGGCGCAACGTATTCGTATCGCATTTGAGCCGACGTGCGATTGCACTCACCGTCGCGACGCGACCTGCGGTTGCGCGCCGGGTGATCCATGCACGCGCCGCGGCCACGCGCGGATTGCGCATGCGAGAAATCAACTGGTGCTCCCGCAAGCCAAACTTCTCGCATCCTTCGGCGATCAATGTCTCCAGAGTCGTGCGCGGGCAAGGTGCGGTCGATCCACCCATCATTCGCGCAACGAATTCGTCACTGCCGAGGATGCCCGGTGAATCGGGTGCGATCGCCGCGAACGGCGAAGGAACTTCGGACGGATCTGCTTTGACGAACCGCCGGTACGCGGCAACGGCCCGTGAACGTTCGTCGGAAAACATGCCCAGGCCGAAGTCAGTGGTTACCCATCGGTCGATATCGAGTCCCAGATACGCATGGTGGCTCGACCACCGGTATTCGGCGACGTCAGCCGCGATTCGCGCACGGACGGGGTTCTGATGAACGTAGCGCAATAGTTCGAGCAGATAGGAGTCCGCGTCGACGAGGATGGCGTGGTAACGCTTTTCGAACAGGTGTCCGGTCGTCTCACGATTGGCTTGGAAAGCACGCGCATATCCAGATGCGATTCGGCGCATGAGGTGCGCCAGTGGATCGGTACCGATTTGCACGAGCAGATGAATGTGATTCGTCATCCAGCAGTAGGCGTGCACCCGCGCGCCATGTTTCTCGAGGGCCGACTTCACGATCGAATTCAGAAGTGCCCGATCGGACTCGACCGAAAAGATGGCTTCGCGGTGATTGCCGCGAAGCGTCGCGTGATAAAACCCGCCAGGGACATGCAGGCGTGGCGGTCGTGGCATGGGCGCACCGAACTGCTTGGGAATGTCAGTGTGCGGGTTGCCCTCGTGAAGCATGTAGCGCCATTTCTGGCGCGCTTCAGCGCTAACTCAGTTTCTTCTCACCCGGCACCAACACTGGCGTGGCTTCGGAGGTGCTCTCGAACTTCACGAAGAGCAGGGCGATGGCGCCGATCAGGGAGCCGCCACCCATGACGATCGAGACGGTCTGCAGCGAGAGTCCCTGTCCGAACAGATAGCCGGCGAGGATGGGTGCCAGCGCGGCGCCACCGCGGCCGGCGCCGATCACGACACCCGTGCCGGTCGCGCGCAGATGCGTGGGATAGGCCAGCGCGAGCAGCGTGTACAGGCCGACGATGCCGGCGTTGGTGAAGAAGCCGCACAACGCGACGATGCCCTTCAGTTCCGTCAGGCTGTCCTGGCCGGCGCCGAAGATCGACACCGAGATCATGCCCAGCACGAGCACAGCGCTCGTCAGCCGGATGAGGCTAATCCGCAGCGACAGCCAGCCCAGCAAGGCGCCGCCCGTGGCGCCGCCGACGCTGGCCCAGAACAACACGTCGGCGATGATCGAGGGCGAATACCCCATCTTCGAGACGATGGGCGCCACCCACTTCAGCACGTAGTAGAAAGTCGTGATGTGCGCGAAATAGGCCAGTATCAACAGCAGGGTCAGAACCAGGTACTTCGCCTTGAACACATCCGCGAGCGGCGCCTTGGACGGTCCGGCGGTGATGGTCGGAAGCGCGTCGATCGCCGCATGACCCATGCGACGCAAAGTCGCATTGATCTTGTTGAGCGCGTTCGCGGGTTGTTTGCGGCATAACCACGAAACGGACTCCGGCACGCAGAACCACACCACGGGAATCATCGCCGCGGTGGCCGCGGCGCCCAGCTCGAACACGACTCGCCAGCTGTGAGTCTTCAGGAGCGGCGCGAGGATGAACGCGGCGAGGATGTTGCCCAGCGGATAACCGATGGTCATCAGAGCAACCCAGAACTTGCGGTTCTGGTCGTTGGAAAATTCGGCGGCCGTGGCGTTGATGGCGGCGAGCATGCCGCCAATGCCGAGGCCCGTGAAAAAACGCCAGGCCGCGAGCTCTTGTTTGCTGTCGGCGAGCGAACACAGATACATGCCGATCGCCATGATGACGAGGAACCCAAGAATGGCTCGCCGCCGGCCGATGTAGTCGGCGGCGCCGCCTAACAGGAAGGAGCCCACCGCCATTCCCCACAGATCCATGGCGAGCACCAGCCCGAGACCTTCGTCGGGCCTGATCGCGAAGTCCTTCATGATGCCCGGCGTGGCGAAACTGATCGCGAGCAGGTCGAACCCGTCGAGTGCGTTCAGGAGAACCGTGATGCTGCACACGAGGATTTGCAGCTGGCTCATCGGTGATGTCGCGAGCATGCTGCGTGGATCGTTGTTCGCCATCTTGTCGATTCCCCCCAATGCCGTCATCGGCGCGGGCGAGAATAGCATCGAGTCGAGCGATGCCCGGGCATCTGCAAGAAGTTCGCTCTCGCGCGAAAGAGATTGCAGTTCGAGTGCAGTGTGGGGTGCGACGTGGCCCGCGACTTCGAGTAATCTCGGCTCATCGCGTATTAATGAATTCGATCAGTATTAGCCCATAAGTTATTGATTCAGGAGCCTTGATGACCCCGCTGATTCCTTCGCGTGCCGATCACGTCGGCAGCTTCCTCCGTCCCCGTTACCTGCTCGATGCGCGCGAGAAGTTTGCGCGCAAGGAAATCACGGCCGCGGAACTGCGCGCCATCGAAGACAAGGCGATTGCCGAAGTCGTGAAAATGCAGGAGGACGTCGGCCTCAAGGCGATCACGGACGGCGAGTTCCGCCGCACGTACTTCCACATCGACTTCCTCGTCCAGCTCGACGGCGTGCAGTCGGACGATCCGAAAATCATCATCAAGCCGGATGGCAGCGAAGAGCTCGCGCCGCCGGTCATGCGGGTGACTTCGAAGGTCAAACACGCGCGCGACATCCAGCGCGCGGACTTCGAATACCTGAAGTCGAAGACCGGACAGACGCCGAAAGTGACGATTCCCTCGCCGACGATGCTGCACTTCCGCGGCGGCCGCGCGGGCATCAGCCAGAAGGACTATCCAGACCTCGAGCAGTTTTATGCCGACGTCGCCCAGGCCTACGGCGATGAGCTGCGTTCGCTCGCGAAGGCCGGTTGCACTTACGTGCAGATGGACGATACGAACCTGGCGTACCTCTGCGATACGAAGATGCGCGAGGCGGCGCGTGCGCGCGGCGACGATCCGAACGAGCTGCCGCATCGCTATGCCAGGTTCATCAATCTCGTCGTGGCGCAGAAGCCGGCCGGCATGACGCTGGCGGTGCACTTGTGCCGCGGCAACTTCAAGAGCGCGCACGCGGCCGAGGGCGGATACGAGCCCGTCGCCGAGGCGTTGCTGTCGGAGATGAATGTCGACGCGTATTTCCTCGAGTACGACGATGAGCGCAGCGGCGATTTCCGCCCGTTGCGATTCCTGCCGAAGGGCAAGATCGTCGTGCTCGGATTGGTTACGACGAAACTCGGCGCGCTGGAGTCGAAGGACGCGATCAAACGCCGCATCGACGAAGCCGCGAAATACGTTCCGCTGGATCAGCTCGCGTTGTCGCCGCAGTGCGGCTTCTCGAGCAGCTTCCACGGCAACGACATCCAGATGAGCCAGCAGACCGAAAAGCTGCGGCTGGTCGTCGACATCGCCCGCGACGTCTGGGGCTGAGCTGGTTTGTCGGTGCCGGGTGAGAATTAGCGGAGTTAGCTTGCCCCGTCGTTGACACTTGAGCGCGACGCGGAGCTAACTCCGCTAATTCTCACCCGGCACCAACTCGTCTTATGCCCATAACGCAAATGCAGCACTACATGGTGCTGGCCAAGGACCTGGAGAAGACGCGCGCGTTCTACTGCGACGTGCTGGGTCTGCGTGCGGGACCGCGGCCGCCCTTCGACTTCGAAGGCTTGTGGATCTACGTCGGTGATGTCGCCGTGGTGCACGTGGCGGGACAGGCGAGTTACGAGGAGACCGGCCGTCTGAAGGATGCCGCGCGTGAACGTCACGGCAGCGGGAGCGTCGATCACATCGCGTTCGCCGCCAACAACTACGACGAACTGATCGCGAGCTTCCAGAAACACGGTGTGCAATATCGGGCCACGAAGGTTCCCGCCAGCGACCTGCGTCAATTATTCGTCTTCGATCCCGACGGCATTCAGATCGAGATCAATATCCGCGCCAATTCCTGAGGCGCCGACAGAAACGGCGAGTGATCGCCGTCGAGCGTGAAAACCGGATCGCAGGGCAGTGCCGTTTGCATGCGCCGCTGCGCGGCGAGCGACACGGCGTGATCCTCCGTGCATTCGATGTAGCTGCGTGGCACGCGGCCGAATCTTTCGGGTGTCACCACGAGAGGCGTGACCAGTGGTTTGAGCGGCTCGGGTGACAGTCGCGCGCGCGCGAACTCGAAGTCCTCGTCGCTGCAATGTCCGTAAAACGCCTCGCGAACGATTTTCGGCCGCAACGTGCAGGTCGAGCCACTCGCCGCCGGAAGCATGTTCGCGGGTACCAGTGAACCTTCGTCCGCACGCGCGGCATCCGCCAGCGTCTCGCCGGCCGGCAACAGGTAGGCGGACAGATAGACCAACCGTGCGATGTGATCGGGTACGAGTTCCGCGGCCTGGCTGATCACGATGCCGGCCCGGCTGTGCCCCACCAGCATCACCGGCTCGGCCTCGTGCGCGACGACGTTGGCGACGAAACGCGCCCAGGAATCGAGCGTAACGGAGCCGGGCGGCGTGGCATCCGCGCCCATCGACGGCAGGTCTGGCGCGACGACGCGACGCCCGCGTGCTTCGAGCAGCGGAACGAGTTTGTGCCAGCACCAGGCGCCATGCCAGGCGCCATGGATGAGAACGATGGTCGGGAGCGTCACGCGCGGGACATTAGCAGGCGCGCGGGCCGCAAGTCTCCGAACCCGCCGCGAGCAGGCGCGTCCGTCAGGCCGGCAACTCGACTGTGAGCGGCACACTCCTGAACCAGGAGCGTAATTCGCCGCGCTGCCCTTCGGCTAGGATGCGCACAACGAGGAGGGTCCCATGCAGATCAAATCGACTCTAACCACCCTGGTGGCCGCGGCAATTCTGCTGTGTGCCGTGGCGGCTCCGTCCGATGCAGCGATCAGCAAGAAGCCGAATGCGCAGAAGGTCATCGCCTTCATGGACATGGTGTTCAACCAGAAGAAGGTGAAGGAAGGCTTCGACAAGTACGTCGGCGACAAGTACATCCAGCACAACCCCATCGCGGCGGACGGAAAGGAAGCGGCGGTGGAGGTGCTCGGTAAAGCGCTGGTCGCGCTGCCGGGCTGGAACTACGAGTTCAAGCATGCCTACGTCGACGGCAACATCGTGGTCCTGCATTCACACGTGCGCATGAAGCCTGACGATCGCGGCATGGCAGTTGTCGATATCTTCCGTCTCGAGAAAGGCAAGATCGTCGAGCATTGGGATGTCGTGCAGCCGATTCCCGAGAAGTCGGCTAACAACAACACGATGTTCTGATCAGATCCTGGCGTGCCAGTCGAGCAGCGCGCGGGTCACCGCTTCGGGCCGCTCCAGCGTGCACATGTGGCCGCACTCGGGCACGAGCGAGAGTGTCGCGCCCGGGATGCGTGCCGCCATTTCACGATGACGCGCGGCGGGAGCCCAGGCGTCATCGGCGCCGCACAACACCAGCGCGGGGCAGGCAATCAGCGGCAGCAGTGGCGTCGCATCCGGCCGCGCAATCAGCGCGCGGATCTGCGAGGTGAAAACTTCGGCGCTGCTGCGCGCGAACATCGCGATGATGCTGTCGACGAGGGCGGTATCCGCGAGACGCGGCTTCCAGACCATTCCCTGAACCCAGCGTTCTCCCACGGCGGCCATGCCGCGCGTGCGCGCGATCTCCACCAGTTCCTGCCGTCCGGCCACCTCGCTTTCGCCCGGCGCGCCGGCCGCGAGCGGCTGGGTGCCGGTGTCGAGCAACGCGATGCCACGCACACGTTCGGGCGCCAGGCGGAAGACCTCGAGCGCAACGCGGCCTCCCATCGAATGCCCGGCAATCGCGAAATCGCCATCGATGGAATGCAGTACGTGTTCGGCCATGGCGGGCAACGAATCGAGCGCGCCGTAACTCGCGAGGTATACATCCGCGCGCGCCGCGAACGCATTGCGCGCATGCGACCACACCGCGTCATCGCAGGCGAGGCCGGGAAGAAGGGCTAACTGCATCGCGGCCAATCTATCCCCATCGCGATGGCTCGACTCCGGGCACGAAATGCTGCCCGGGATTTCCGCTGCGTGAAATCGCCAGCGAAGCTTTCACCGCGGGCCGCTGGCCGATGCGCGCGAGGTACTCCAGCACGCGCGGCGTGCGCTTTTCGTTCGCGACTTCAGGCGCGAGATCGGGCACCGGGCGCAACAGTGCAAACGCGTCGATGTCGGCGATGCTGTAGTCCGCACCCGCGAGCCAGGGACCTTCCGCAAGCTGCTTTTCTATGCGCTGCACGGGAACCTCGAGCCGCTCACGCGCGCTGACGAGGATCTCCGGCGTATACGTGCCGTCGAGCAGCGCCATCCAGCCCTGGCGGCGTTCCTCGGGCTCAATCCTGGAGATGACGTCTGCAACCCCCGCGCGAGCCATGAGTTTCGGCGCCAGGTATTTCATGCAGCCGAGCACCGGAACCAGCGAACCGAGCTGCGCGCCGAGAAATTGGGCGGACGCGTGCGCGCGATACAGGTCGTACGGCGACTCTGGCAGCAGCGCCGCGCCCGGCAGCGCTTCGGCGATGTACTCGAGCATGAATCCCGAGTTGGCGATCAAGGTGCGGTCGTGCCGCAGCAGCGGGCCCTCACGCTCGAGATGCAGCCGCGCTTCGACTTCATTCTCGAGTCCTTCGAGTTCGGTGAGCGCGAACTGCTCGAAATTTTCCGCATCGAACCAGCGGATTTCGAAGTCGACCTGCTTTTCGTTGAGCGCGATGAGTGGTTTGAGGAAAAACGTGTTGGGTTCCGAGGTATAGAGCTCAAGCATTGCGGCCTCGCTCCAGGAACTTGACGCGTTCCGCCATCGTCGTCCGGCCGAGTTTCCAGACTTCCTTCGTCGCCGGCCGTTCGTAGATCTTTCGCAGCCATTCCATGATGTGCGGCGTCTTCTGGTCGTTGCAGTGATCCGGCTGCGACAGCGGCAATGCGTAGCCTAGATTGAAGCCGTTGACGTCACCCAGCGAAAAGGCCTTGCCTGCTATCCACTCGTGGCGCGTCAGATGCTGCTCGAGCACACCGGTGCAGAAGCGCACGCGGCGCCGTGATTCATCGAGCTCCACCGCGGAGAATTCGTTGAACATCGCCTTGCGCCAGGCGATGCGGCGCGATTCGAGCGGGATGCGCGCGATCGCGGCTTCGAGCTCTGCCTTCGGCCGCTGCCGCACGGCCGGTCCCACGAATACGCTCCAGCCGATCATGCTCAGCGACGGTCCGTAGTAGGCGTCGAGGAAACGCATCCACCAGCGCATGCGCCATCTTTCCTTCGGATCTCGCGGCTTCAGCGGAGGTCCTTCGAACTCATCGTCGATGTATTCCATCATCGGCGTCGATTCGGTCAGCACGCGCGCGCCGTGAACCAGAGTCGGAATCGTTCCGTCCGGATTGATCGCCAGATAGTCCGGCTGGTGCTGATCGAACTTGAGTAGATCGGTGTAGTGGCTTTCGAAGGGCACGCCTTTTTCGGCGAGCGTGAGCATGGGTTTGCCGGAGTTGGCGTTGGGTTCCCAGTGGTACAGATGCACCGTCATCAACACCCTCCGATGCCGTTCAGAACGTCAGCAGCGACTGCACCTCGATGCCTGCGCCCCGCAGACGCGCCGCGCCGCCGAGCCCGGGAAGATCGATCACGAAACACGCCGCCATCACCTGCGCACCCGCCGAGCCCAGCAATTGCGCCGCCGCGGTCGCCGTGCCGCCAGTCGCGATGAGATCGTCGATCAGCAGGACGCGCTCGCCGTTGCGGATCGCATCCTTGTGCATTTCCATTTCGTCGACGCCGTACTCGAGCGAGTAGGCGACGCGGACCGTTTCGTGCGGCAGCTTGCCGCGCTTGCGGATCGGAACGAATCCTGCCCCGAGCTCGTGGGCCACGGCTCCACCCAGAATGAAACCGCGTGCCTCGATCCCGGCAACCTTGTCGATTCGCTGGTTTGCCCAGGGCGCGCTCAAACCTTCGATGGCGGTCGCGAATGCGCGGGCATCACGCAGCAACGTGGTGATGTCACGGAACTGGATGCCCGGTTTGGGGTAATCGGGGATCGTACGAATCGATTCCCGGAGAAATACGCGGTCGGTGTCATTCACGGCGGCCGAGTGTAGAGATTTGTGCAAGACTGTGTCCAGAAACCAAGGCAAAGGTACGTTCGATGCGATTGAAATTCCTCGCGACGCTGTTAGCAGGCGGCGCGACGGCGAGTGCTGCGCAGTTCCCGCTCGCCGACACAGGCGCCCTGATGTTCGGTGACGTCGAAACCATCACCGCGCACAACGAAGACACTCTCCCTGACCTGGCACGCCGCTATGGACTCGGCTACGAAGAAATCCTGCGTGCCAATCCTGGGGTCGATACGTGGTTGCCGGGCGAGGGCACGACGGTCGTCATTCCGGGACAACGCCTGCTGCCGGCCGGTCCGCGCGAAGGCATCGTGATCAATCTGCCGGAGCACCGGCTGTATTACTTCGCGCCCGCGAAGAAAGGCGAGATTCCGCAGGTCGTCACGTTTCCGGTGAGCATCGGCAAGATGGACTGGAACACGCCGCTCGGCAAGACGAAGATCGTCGACAAGCGCAAGAATCCCACCTGGACCCCGCCGGAATCGGTACGCAAGGAACACGCGGAGCGCGGCGATCCGCTGCCGAAAGTCGTTCCCTCGGGTCCTAACAATCCGCTCGGCAACTATGCGATGCGCCTCAACATCTCCCCGGGCGCGTATCTCATCCACGGCACGAACAACCCAATCGCGGTGGGCATGGCGGTGACACACGGCTGCATCCGCATGTATCCCGAGGACATCGAGGCCTTGTTCCCGCTGGTGAAGGTCGGCACACCCGTGTGGCTCATCAACCAGCCGGTCAAGGTCGCGCGAGTGAACGGACAGGTGTGGCTCGAAGTGCATCCGCCGGTCGATGCGCAGGGGCAGAGCGCCGAAGTCGACCTCGAAAGTTTTTATGCGCTCGCGAACGCCGCGCTCGGCGAAACGCCCGCGGCGATTCACTGGGACTTTGTATTGTCGACCCTGCAGGAAGCCTCGGGTTTGCCGCAAATGATCGGCGTCGAGATCGATCCCGGTGACCTGCCGCCGGCACCGGAATCGGCGCCGCCGCCGGATCTGCCCGAACAGCCGGTCAGCGCGCAGAACTAACTAGCCGGCCGGCCGGCCGGCTATTTGCCCGCCGCGCGCGCCGCGCTGCACGACTTCGGCACCTACTTCTTCGCCCCGAGTGCGTTCGCGCCCGGCAAGTGTGCTGGTGGAAGCCGCGAGTGGGGTCCGATTGACAGATTCAGTCGTTGCCGACATGGTCGCGGAATGTACTTTCGCGCCAACGGACTCGTCACGCTGACCACCGACTTCGGTTGGCGGGAGCCTTTTGTCGGAATCATGAAAGGCGTGATGCTGTCGCGCTCGCCGGACCTGCGATTCGTCGACATGGCGCACGAAGTGAATGCGTTCCAACCGGTCGAAGCAGGATTCTGGTTGTCGCGCGCGCTGCGCTACTTCCCGGCCGGAACCTTGCACATGGCGGTTGTTGATCCCGGCGTCGGCACACCGCGCGACCTGATCATCGCGCTCGCGAACGGGCAGGCCATGTTGGCGCCGGACAATGGTCTGCTCGCGCCACTCGCCATGCGTGGCGGTTTCGAGACGCTGGTGCGAGTGAATCCCGCCCGGCTCGTGCAGTACGGCGTCACCGACATCAGCGCGACTTTCCACGGTCGCGATGTGTTCGCGCCGCTGGCGGCGGAACTCGCCGCGGGACGATGTCAGCCCGAAGACTTGGGCGATGAAGTCGACACGCTCAACACGGAAGGCTGGCCGGCGGTGGCGCAACGCGCGGACGGTGGCATTTCCGGCGTCATCGTTGCCATCGACCGGTTCGGCAACCTGATTTCGAACCTCGAGGCCGCGGCGGTCATGGCCCTGGCCGATCCCCACGTGCATATCGCCGGCATGCGGCTGCCTTTGCGGCGCACGTACGGGGAAGCGGAAAAGGGGGACTACCTCGGTCTCATCAACTCCTTTGAGGTCCTGGAAGTGGCCCGCGCCCGCGGAAGTGCCGCGCAAGGCCTCAGCCTGGCCGTCGGTGCCCCGATTTCGGCCGTTCCGGGCGGACTTCCTGCCCAATTTCGGCGCAGTTGAAAAGAGGCGCGAATCGGCTATAGTTCGCAGCCTCATTGCGCACCCTCCGGGTTCGCAACTCACTGTTATATAAAGTGTTTTTGAAGAAAAAACGATGTCCGAACGGGATAACGAAAGCTTCGATTTAGACGAAGAGTTTCTGGCCGAGGCGGAAGACAACACCGACTACGACCGCATTCTCGACAAGGTCGAGCGGCGCGTTCGTGCCCAGCCTGGAACGCCTAAACGCGGGAAAGCCGCGTGGAGCCGTCTCGAAGAAGTCCTCGCCGACCGTCGTCTCGAGAAGGACCTGAAAGAGTCGTTCGACGAAGACGAACAGTAAGGTCTCGTTTCCAAAACAGTGAGTGGTCGCACACGGTGTGCGACGAGGATCAAATTCCATGTCCGCGCGTTCTGCTTCGCGCTGGGTTGTCGTCAAGTTCGGCGGCACCAGTGTTTCCACGCTTGCCAACTGGCGCAATGTCGCGCTGGTGGTCAAGCGTCGGCTCGAGTCCGGTGCCCGCGTGCTGGTCGTTCATTCGGCCGTCACCAAGATCACCGATCACCTGGAGAAGCTGCTGGCCGCGGCCCAGGCGGGCAATCCCGACGAGGCGCTGCAGGCGATCGAAGACCGGCACCGCCAGCTAACTACCGAGCTTGGCGTGGGCGTGAGCCCGCAGCTGCAGGGCTATTTCGACGAGCTGCGCCAGATGGCCAACGGCATCGCGCTGGTGCGCGAGTTGTCGGATCGCACCCGCGCCCGCGTGATGGCGAACGGCGAACTCATGGCCACCGAGATCGGCTCGCGTTTCCTCAGGTCGCAGGGCATCGATGTGACCTGGATGGACGCACGCGACATGCTGAGCGCGGAGGACCGCGGCGCATCGGCCAAGGCGTCGGTGCTCTCGGCAACGTGTTCTTTCGCGCCGGACGCGGCGCTCGAGCAGCGGCTCGATGCATCCACGCCCGTGGTCATCACGCAGGGATTCATCGCGCGCGATTCCGAGGGCAATACCTGCCTGCTCGGCCGCGGTGGCTCGGATACTTCGGCGGCCTACCTGGGCGCGAAGATCCGCGCCCAGCAGATCGAAATCTGGACCGACGTGCCCGGCATGTTCAGCGCGAATCCGCGCGCCACGCCGAGCGCACGCCTGATCCGCGCGCTGCATTACGACGAAGCCCAGGAAATCGCGACCAGCGGCGCGAAGGTGCTGCATCCGCGCTGCCTGCTGCCGGCGCGCCAGTACCAGATACCTTTATATGTGTACGCCACGCAGACGCCGGATCTCGAAGGCACGCTGATCACGGGCGAAGTCCCGGGTGGCGCCGGCCAGGTTAAGGCCGTCTGCAATCGCAAGGGCATCACGCTGATCTCGCTCGACAGTCCGGGTATGTGGCACCAGGTCGGATTCATGGCCGACGTGTTCACCGTGTTCAAGGAACACGGCATGTCGGTGGATCTCGTGTCGACGTCGGAAACGAACGTGACGGTGTCGCTCGATCCGGCGGCCAACACGCTCGACGGCGAATTGCTCGGCAAGCTGCAGGCGGATCTCGCCAAACTATCCGGCGTGCGGATCATCGGACCCTGCGCCAGCGTTTCGCTGGTCGGACGCAACATCCGCGCGATCCTGCACAAGCTCGGCGACGCGTTCGCGTTGTTCGAGGAGCAGAAGGTCTACCTGGTCAGCCAGGCGGCCAACGATCTCAACTTCACGTTCGTGGTCGACGAGAACCAGGGCGACCGGTTGGTCGAACAGCTTCACGACTTGCTGATTCGCCCGGAAGCCAACGATCCGGCGATGGGTCCGACGTGGGAGAAGTTGTTCGCGAAGCCCGAAGATGTTGCCGCGCGCGCCGAGCCCTGGTGGGCCGCGCGCCGTCACGATCTGCTGGGTGCGCTCGCTTCGCGCGACAGCGCGTATGTGTACGACCTCGCGCAGGTGGATGCCGCCGCACGCGCGGTGACTTCGATTTCGTCGATCGGCCGCGCGTTGTACGCACTCAAGGCCAATCCGCATCCCGAAATCCTGCGCGTCGTTGCCGCGCAGGGCATCGGCTTCGATTGTGTGTCGCTCGCCGAAATCGAACACGTGTTCGAATGCGTGCCAGGCATCGCGCCCGATCGCATCCTGTTCACGCCCAACTTCGCGCCGCGCGATGAATACGAACGCGCGCTCGCCCTTGGCGTGCACGTGACGATCGACAACATGTTCGTCTTGCAGAACTGGCTCGACGTGTTCCGCGGCCGCAGCGTGTTCCTGCGCATCGACACCGGCATCGGCCGCGGCCATCACCATCACGTGAAAACCGCCGGCGCTCAGTCGAAGTTCGGTATTCCCGCAGAAGAGCTCGATGAAGTCGCGCGCTTGGCCGCGTCCGCGGATGTCGTGATCAATGGGTTGCACGCACATGCCGGCAGTGGCGTGTTCGACGTGACCAACTGGAGCCAGGTCGGATCGACGCTCGCGGCGCTCGCGAAGCGCTTCAAGGACGTCAAGTACATCGACGTAGGCGGCGGTCTCGGCGTGCCCGACCGCATCGAAGGCCGTGTGATCGACATCGCCAAGCTCGATGCCGCGTTGGCCCAGGTCAAGGCCGAGGTTCCGGGGGTCACATTGTGGATCGAACCGGGCCGATACCTGGTCGCGAGCGCGGGAGTGCTGCTCGCGCGGGTCACGCAGACCAAGAACAAGAGTGGTATTCGCTACGTCGGTGTCGCGACGGGCATGAACTCGCTGATTCGCCCCGCGTTGTACGGCGCGTATCACGAAATCGTGAACCTCACGCGCTACGGTGCGCCCGCGAACATCGCGGCGAACGTTGTGGGTCCCATCTGCGAAAGCTCGGACTTTCTCGGACGCGACCGGTTATTGCCGGAGTGCGTGTCGGGTGACGTGCTGCTGATCGCGACCGCGGGCGCCTATGGCCACGCGATGGCGTCGCGCTACAACCTGCGCGAGCCCGCCGAAGAGCTGACTATCTGAGGTGCTGGTGCCGGGTGAGAAAACGCGGAGTTAGCACCTCGTTCACTTGAAGCAGGGAACCGTGGAGCTAACTCCGCGTTTTCTCACCCGGCACCAACTCAGAACTATTTGCGGTGGCGCGCTTCCAGTTGCGCGATGACACTTCTGAGTGGCACGCCCCGGGCCCGCAACAACACGAGTAGATGGAACAGGAGGTCGGCCGATTCGCCGATCACCTTTTCGTCGCTTTCATTCACGCCCGCGAGCGCGAGCTCGACGCCTTCCTCACCCACCTTCTGCGCCACTCGTGAAATGCCTTTCTCGAGCAGCCGCGCGGTGTAGCTTTCTTCGGGCTTCTGGCTGGCGCGCTGCGCGATTACGGACTCGAGTTTCGCGAGGAAGGCGAGTTCGCCGGCCGCGCTGCGCGGTTCGTCACCGAAACAGGTCACCGTGCCGTTGTGACAAGCCGGTCCGCGTGGGCGAGCCGAAACGAGCAACGTGTCGTTGTCGCAATCGACGGCGACGTCGACGACATCGAGTGTGTGACCGGTGGTCTCACCTTTTTCCCACAGGCGTTGTTTGCTGCGGCTGAAGAACACCGCGCGATTGCGCGCGAGGGTCTGTTCGAGCGCCTCGCGATTCATGTACGCGAGCATGAGCACGGCGCCGGTGTCCGCATCCTGCACGATGGCGGGTACGAGCCCATCTGCTTTCGCGAAGTCGACCTTCGCGATCAAATCGTTCACGGGAACACTCACAACCGCACCTCGATGCCGGCCGCGGCAAGCGTGGTCTTGAGATCGGGGATGGCGATCGCGCCGGAGTGGAACACGCTCGCGGCCAGCGCCGCGTCCACCTGCGCCTTCTCGAACACGGCGGTGAAATGCTCGGGAGCTCCGGCGCCGCCGGAAGCCACCAGCGGCACGTCGCATACCGCGCGCACGGCCTTGAGCTGTTCGACGTCGTAGCCGCGCCGCACACCGTCACTGGTCATGCAATTGAGCACGATCTCGCCGGCGCCGCGCTCCTGAACTTCCTTGACCCAAGACAACGTGTCGCGGCCGCTGTTGCGTGAGCGATTCGGATCGCCGGTGAACTGGAACACGCGATACCCTTCGGCGAGGGTCGCGCTGTCGATGCCGATGACGACACACTGCGAGCCGAAGCGCGCGGCCAGTTCTTCGATCAATCCGGGATTCGAGAGGGCGGGTGTGTTGATGGAAATCTTTTCGGCGCCTTCGTTTAGCACTGCCTCTGCGTCTTCGACCGAGCGGATGCCACCGGCGACACAGAACGGAATGTCGAGCACCTGCGCGACGCGACGCACCCAGGCGCGGTCGACACTGCGGCCTTCGGGGCTGGCGGTGATGTCGTAGAACACCACCTCGTCTGCGCCTTCGTTCCGGTAGCGTTCGGCGAGCACGAGGATGTCGCCCACGATCTGGTGATCGCGGAAACGGATTCCCTTTACGACCTGGCCGTCGCGGACGTCCAGACAGGGGATTATGCGTTTGGCAAGAATGGCGCTAACTCCGCAGGTTTGATCAATTCCTCCAACAATGCCTTGCCGCTGATGGCGGCGGCACTGCCCGTCGCGGCCAGCGCCGCGAGATCCGCCGCGCTGCGCACGCCGCCCGACGCCTGCCAGGCGATCTGCGGGTACCGCTTCACGGCTTCCGCGTACAACGCGACCGCGGGACCCTGCAGCGCGCCGTCGAGTTCGACGTCGGTGCACAACACGTGTTTGAGTCCGTGCGGCAGATACGACTCGATGGCTTCCCAGAGCGTGAGCTTGGATTCCTTCGTCCAGCCGCGAGTGAGTACACGCGGCACGTTCGCGGCGTCGTGCCGGATGTCGAAGGCGAGGCCGATTTTTTCCGCGCCGTATTTCTTGAACCAGCCCTGGACTTCGGCGGGTTGTTCAACCGCGGCGCTGCCGACGATGACGCGATCGATGCCATTGCGCAGCAGGTCGTCGACGACTTCGGTCGAACGCACGCCGCCGCCCACCTGCACCAGCAGCGCCTTCTGCGAGGCGAGCCGGACGATGACGCTGCGATTGGCGAGCTGACCATCCTTCGCGCCGTCCAGGTCGACGACGTGCAGCCAGGTTGCGCCGAGCGCGCGATAACGCTGCATCAGCTCGTGCGGCTCGAGGTCGTAGCGGGTTTCCGCGTCGAAGTTGCCCTTGAGCAGGCGGACGCAGCGTCCATTGCGCAGATCGATGGAGGGAATGAGGATCATGAAGGCTTTAGACCCCTTCTTTCAGAAAATTGGCCAGGATGCGCGCCCCGACGACACTCGAGCGCTCGGGATGAAACTGCGTGCCGCAGAAGTTGCCGCGCCGCGCGACGGCCGTGAAATTGCCTCCGTATTCGGTGGTCGCGACAGTCCATTCCCCCGCGGGCACCGCAAAACCGTGCACGAAGTAGACGTAGTCGAGGGCGCTCACGCCCTCGAGCAGCGGATCCGGCTTCGACTGCACCAGCTGGTTCCAGCCCATGTGCGGCACGGGCAGACCGGGAGCCGCGGTGAGTTTCGCGACGCGGCCGGGAATCACACCGAGTCCGTTCGCGGGACCTTCCTCGGAATGATCGAACAGGATTTGCATTCCCAGGCAGATACCGAACAGCGGTTGTTTGAGTGTCGGGATGAGCTGATCGAGCCCCGCGCCACGCAACTTGTTCATCGCGCTGTGCGCGGATCCGACGCCAGGCAACAGTACCCGCGTCGCGCGCTGGATGACGGCGTGATCGGTGGTCACGACCGACTCTGCGCCGAGGCGCGAGAGCGCCGCACGCAGCGATGCGATATTGGCCCCGCCGCTGTCGATGATGGCGACGCTCACAATGTTCCTTTGGTCGACGGCAACTCGTCGCCTTCGCGGCGGA
>JAKFFF010000077.1:0-53410 GCA_036677145.1 Alcaligenaceae bacterium | reverse complement strand
CCCAAGAGTCCACATCGACGGAGGAGTTTGGCACCTCGATGTCGGCTCATCACATCCTGGGGCTGTAGCAGGTCCCAAGGGTTCGGCTGTTCGCCGATTAAAGTGGTACGCGAGCTGGGTTCAAAACGTCGTGAGACAGTTTGGTCCCTATCTTCCGTAGCCGTTGGAGATTTGAGGGTGAGCTGTCCTTAGTACGAGAGGACCGGGATGGACGTACCTCTGGTGTTCCGGTTGTCACTACAGTGGCACTGCCGGGTAGCTATGTACGGACGGGATAACCGCTGAAAGCATCTAAGCGGGAAGCCCCCCCCAAGATTAGATCTCCCTGGGAACTTGATTCCCCTGAAGGGCCGTCGAAGACTACGACGTTGATAGGCTGGGTGTGTACAGGCAGTAATGTCTTCAGCTAACCAGTACTAATTGCCCGTGAGACTTGACCATATAACTTCAAGCAGTTTGGCTGTTGCTGGCCACGCGTTTTCAGAACGCGCTGCTGCGAAGTGATGTCATTGGAGCATTCACATGGTGAATGCGGCATGGTCCGAGTCGGCAGTTCATGCGTGCGACTTGGGCGTTAATTCAAAAAACTTTTCGGATTGGGCGTGTGGCGGGGTAGTTAGACCGCGCGGCACGCTAAACAGAATTCCCTGGCGGCTATAGCGAGCGGGAACCACCCGATCCCATTTCGAACTCGGAAGTGAAAACGCTCCGCGCCGATGATAGTGTGGCAGCTGCCATGCGAGAGTAGGTCACTGCCAGGGTCCTAACTAAAGAAGCCCCCTTCGGAAACGAAGGGGGCTTTTTTCTTTGTGCGCCCGGTGGGCGCGCGCTCGAGACTGTGAGTCAGTTACGCAGGGACGCCGCAACCTCGACAATCCTGTTCTCGATCAGTATCTGCAGATACGACACGACTTTTTTCAGGTCCGGCCCTTCGGGTCGGACACCCCAGGCAATCACATCATGCACCGTGAAGGTGCTCGACTCGGAAGCGAGTCGATTCAGCAAGGGACCTGCGGCAACCGGGAATCCAAGTACGCTGTTTTCACATGGCAGAAGCAGCTTGTCTCCTGACTGAACAAAGCGGAGTGATGCCTTCGCGACGCGATATCGTTGATCGTCGGTCAATCCTTGCAGTGAGGCCTTCGGTGCCGGCTGCCATCCGGTATACGGAAAATGTGTCGAGGCACCAAGCCAGGGTTCGATCAACTTGTCGGGCTCATCCAGTAGTTCGAGAGCCTTCTTGTGAAATTCGTCGAGACGCTCGCGAATGTACCTGGACACTGCTTGCGGCATTTTTCCTTGGACTGCATCCACGCTGGCTGGTGTGCCCGCCCGCCAATCTGCGTTCGACGCGGCAAAACCCTGCAGCAAGGGAGTCAGTAGTTCCAGAAAGTTTCGCGGCTGGAAGTAAAGATTGATAGCCAACGACTCGCCCACGCCCTTGGCCGAGTGCCAAGCCCCCGCAGGAAGACAAAGCAGATCCCCAGGCTTCATTTCCACTTCGCGAAATTCCATATCGGGAGGCAATTTCCCGACGTCGACGCCAGCAGGTCCGACATTTCCTGCTTCATACACTGCATTGTGATCGGGCCAGGGCTTTGCAGCCGTGGTGGAATATCTCCACCGCTTCTTCCCCGCGATTTGAAGATTGGTCACCACTCTTGCGTCGTAGTGGGTGCTCAATCCGGCGCCGTCGGGCGATAGGTAGCAGTTCGCGCCCACAGTTCCGGAAAAATTCAGTTGGGCGCGAATCGTCTGCGCCCACCGGGCCAGAACCGGATCAGCCATATGAATGTTGGTGATACAGATGGTCGCGCCGGATTTGAACAAGCTCTCAACCTGGTGATGAGACGCATCCAGCATCTTCTTGGGGCTCCCCGATTCTTCACCGCGAGCAAAGGAAGCCGTGATGTTGTAACGCTTGTCCTGGATCTTCTGGCCTCTTTCCAAGGCTCTGTCCAGCTTCTCCCAGCTGAAGATGTCGCTGAATTTCTCGGGTACGCCTTCTACAAACACTGACGCGCGTGAGAAGTAGGAATTCAGAAATTCCTCACATGCGATCGGGTTCAAAAGCTTCTGGAGTTCACTAATACCCGCCGTCAAGGGTGCGCTCCATTCAGAGGTTCGTTTTCAGGCATTGCTGGCCGCGCGTTGCATGACGCTCCGGCGCGCCAGGATCTGCAGCTGGCCGAGCGACGAGAGCATCGCGTACATCGCGTGCAGATAGCCGCGTGAATTGAGATCGGCGAGCGTCGCGCCGTCGAGTGCGCGCAACTTGCCTTCATCGATCGTGTGCAGCCCCGCGATTTTCCGGGTCTGGACTCCCTGCGCCTTGAGCTCGAGCTGGAATGGCCGGATGAGCTCCAGCGTGGTGGCGCGTTCCGTGAATTCGCGGCATCTGCGTTCGTCGCCGACGAGCTCCGCGAGCATCGCAAGTTTGTGCCGTAGATAAGGGGTGTCGGCGCCGGTCTCGTCGAACAGCGGCTCGCCGCGTTCCGTCTGGACGGCGGAATTCTCGACGTCGATGCAGCTGACGAGCTCTTTCTGACCTGCGCCAGCCTGTGGATTGTCCGCAAGGCCGACGTTGAAAGGCTGCCGTCCGACGTTCAGCGGCACCATGAAACTGTTCCAGCGGCCGTCCTGCCAGTACACGTTCTCCGTCGGCGAGCAGCCAAAAAGCGCTACGCAGACGTACTGGCCCGTGTCGTCATTCCGGGTGAAGACGATTGGATACTCGACGACGAGGCGCGCGATTTCGTTGAGGCCGACCGCGCACATGCTGATGTCCTTGGAGGCAGCTAAGGCGAGTTCGTCCTGAACGCGGGTATTTCGGTGGACCGTGCGGTCCAGATTCTCGAGTCTTGGCATGTGCGGATCATTGCAGATCGCGCGGCCTTCGTGCAGCAGCAATCTTCGCGACACGCCTCGCTCGGGTGGTCGCGCAGGTGGAACGATGCGAAGATCTCGGGCAGGCCAATCCGCCGCGTGATTGGCGACGCCGGCAACTCGACATATGGCGAAAATTACCCGACGGGTGCGCGAGATCGAATGCCGCCCGGACGAGCTTCCGATCGAGGAACTGATTGCCGCGGGGGAACCCTGTGTCCTGCGCGGTCTCGTGGCCGACTGGGGAATCACCCGCGCAGGTAGTCGATCCGACCGCGAAGCAATCGACTACATCCTTTCCTTTTACAATGGCAAGCCCGTGAGCGCGTCGTTTGGCCCTCCGGAAATTGCCGGCCGGCTTTTCTACAACGAGCAATTCACCGAGCTCAATTTCACGAGCAGGCGTGCGCAACTCGATGCCGTCCTTGCCGAGCTCACATCCCACCTCGAGGACCACAGTCCGCCGACGATCTATGTCGCGTCGACCCTCACCGATTCCTGCCTCCCGGGTTTTCGCGGCGACAACGACCTGGGTTTCGCGTCGCACGGTATCAACGCACCGCCGGCGATCTGGATCGGCAACCGGACGATCGCGTCCTGCCATTACGACGCGCCTAACAACATTGCCTGTTGCGTCGTGGGCCGGCGTCGCTTCACGTTGTTTCCGCCCGAACAGATCTTCAATCTGTACCCGGGGCCGCTCGAACCGACCCCTGGGGGCCAGGCCGTCAGCGTGGTCGATTTCGAGAACCCGGATTTCGAGAAGTTTCCGCGCTTTCGCGCCGCGCTCGAGGCGGCCCAGATGACGGAAGTCGAGCCGGGAGACGCGGTGTTCGTTCCGAGCATGTGGTGGCACCACGTACAGGGGCTCAGCGCCTTCAATACGCTGGTCAATTTCTGGTGGAGTTCGTCGCCCGCCTGGATGCCGACCCCCATGAACACGCTCTATCATGCGATCTGGTCGTTGCGCGACCGGCCGGAGAACGAGAAACGCGCGTGGAAAAACGTGTTCGATTATTACGTGTTCGGTTCGCCGCCGAGCGCCGGCGAACACCTTCCCGAAGCCGCGCGCGGACTCCTCGGGCCGATGGATGACCGTCAGGCGCGCTACATTCGCGCGATGCTCATCAACAAGTTGAATCGCTGACACGCGTGGACATGCAGAAACATCCGGACCAGAAAATTCAGGAGCTGACGATAGGAAGCGAAGGCGCGCCGCTGCTCGTCATAGACAACGTCGTCGCGGACGCGGAATCCCTCGTCGAGGCGGCCGCCGCGAAGTTGTTCAGCAGTGCCAGTAGCTACTATCCGGGCCTGCGCTCGAAAGCGCCGCTCGCCTATCAGCGCTACGTCCTCGAGCAGTTCAACGAATTGTTCACCCGCGTATTTTCCCTCGGCATGCGCACGCTGAACTTCACCAGCTGCCATTTTTCGCTGATGACGACGCCGCCCGAAAAGCTCGCGCCCCTGCAATGCATTCCGCATGTCGATTCGCTCGACAACAACGAACTGGCTTTCGTGCACTATCTATTCAAGAAGGATCTGGGTGGCACCGCGTTCTACAGGCACCGCAAGACCGGCTTCGAGTTCGTCGACGAGTCGCGCAAGGAGGCGTTTTTCCGCGAACGCGAGCGCGAAATGCTCGGGCCCGACAAGCCGCCGCAGGCATATATCCACGGCGACACGGCGCTCTACGAGCAGATCGGACGGCAGGAGGCCCGGTTCAACCGCATGCTGATCTATCGCCGGTCGTCGCTACACTCGGGCGATCTCGCGCCCGGCTTCGTTCCGGATCTCGATCCGCGCACCGGGCGACTCTCGCTCAACGGGTTCCTGCAGTAGGCAGCGAGCTTCCCTCCGGCGGTTGCAGCCAGAACCGGCTAGCCCACTGGCCCATTTGTCGCGCCTTGCATGGCCTGCGTTTCGCGGCTCGGGGATCCCCCGGATTTGCTCCAGGCGGCCTGCTGGCGTCCCTTGGGGCCGCCTCCTCAGGGTTTTCCGGTGAGTTGTCCCAAATTGCTGCCCCAAGTTGTTGCTTTTTTCTGCCCAGTGCAGATGTCGTGCCAACTTCCCGGTGTCCCACTTTGTCCTCAGTTGTCTTGTAAGTACATGATTTTGTCGTAGAAAGACATGTAGCGCCGACCGCGACTTCTGACAAACATTCGAGGAATTCAGGCGTGGACTTTTGTACACAGTGTGAATATCCTCCGCTGCAGTATCGAGGGGGACTTGCGCATTGCGCTTAACAGATTCCAGCCATTCCGGCGCCGCTCGTGCGCGTTCTTCAGGTCTGCAGATTCAGCAGATCCCCTCACTTTGTTCCCCAATCGCCGCGGTCGAGTAAGTCGGCGCGGCGGCACACAGGTTTCATTGCTGATCCCGGATCCGGTTTTTGATTCATGCGGTTTTTTTAACTTCACGTTCATACCCGGCTTTCACAACTAATAGATGTACGAGTGCGGAGGAGACATCTGATTATGAAATTCAACCCCAAGGCATTGCCTATCACCTCAAGAGCTCTGTTCACCATCGTTGGTGGCGCAGTGCTCATCAACCCTGTCTACGCCCAAGATCAAGCGAGCGAAGAACTCGAAGAGGTGGTCGTCACCGGTCTACGCGGAAGCTTGAAAGCTTCGATGGAAACGAAGCGCGATGCGACCGGCGTGGTCGACGCGATCAACGCCGAAGACATCGGCAAGTTCCCGGATACCAACCTGGCCGAATCCCTGCAGCGCATCACCGGCGTGTCGATCGACCGCCGCAATGGTGAAGGTGCACTGGTCACGGCCCGCGGCTTCGGTCCTCAGTTCAATCTGGTCACGTTGAATGGTCGTCAGATGCCGGGCGCCGACGCCTACGGCAACGGCGACAGCATCACCAGCGGCCAGGGCGCAGGTACGCGCTCGTTCAACTTCGCGAACCTCTCTTCGGAGGCGATCAGCGCTGTCGAGGTCTACAAGACCGGTCGCGCTGATCTCGCGACGGGCGGTATCGGTGCGGTTGTCAACGTCAAGACCGCGCGTCCGCTCGACAGCGACGGCATCGTGTTCAACGTTGGTGTGAAGGCTGCGCGCGATGAGTCGGCTCCGTTCGACAACGAGATCACCCCGGAAGCGGCGGCGATCTTCAGCTTTGCCAACGACAGCAAGACGTTCGGCGCCGGCATGAACGTCAGCTATTCCAAGCGCCACAGCGGTTCCGTGCAGGCCACGGTCAACAACTGGAACATCCGCGCCTGGGATCCGGCCGTGCCGGACGGCACCATCAGCCCGACGGCGACGATCACCAACGGCCCGGCCGCTGGTCAGCTGTACGGCATTCCGAACGACATCCGTTACGCGTTCTCGGACCTCGAGCGTGAGCGCATCAACGGTCAGGCCGTGATCCAGTTCGCGCCCACCGAAGCGCTGACCTTCACCCTCGACTACACCTTTGCGCAGCAGGAACTCGCGGAAGATCGCGGCGAGCAGACCATCTGGATGCAGCGCAACGGTTCGTTCGATCGCATCGTGTTTGACGACAGCGAAGTCAAGACACCGCTCGTCCTGCACGAGCTGACGGGCGGCCGCAAGGACTTCGGCTTCGAGCAGCAGCGCAACGAGCAGCAGAACCAGCTGTCGTCGCTCGGCTTCAACGCGAACTGGAAGGTCACCGACTCGTTCGGACTGTCCTTCGACGCGCACTCGTCCAAGGCCGAGAGCACGCCTAACGATCCGATCACTGGCGGTGGCCAGACGGCGTTCAGCTTCGCTGGCACGAACTGCACCACGACCAATCCTCCGGCAAGCTACGACCCGAACAACGGCAACCCGGAGGCCACTTGTAGCGGCTTCTGGACGCAGGAGTTCAACTTCAACGGCGGTCTGCCGATCATGCGTCGCACGCTGTACGCCGACCAGGCGGCGGCGATTGCGAACACGGGCGGCAACCCGGACGTGGTGTTCAACAACAACACGCTGAGCTCGCAGATCCTGCGCATCGGTTATCAGGGTCAGGAAACCGATGTTGACCAGTACCGCCTGGATGGCGTTCTCGAATTCGAGAACGGCCGCTTCCAGTTCGGCTTTGAGTCTCGCGAAGCCGAGATGCACCAGAGAACCTCCGGTGGCACCATCACCATGGGCGACTGGTCTGCTTCTTCGGCGTCGCAGGACGGCGGCATGGTTGACATGCTCACACCGTTCAACCTCTCGGGTCTGTTCGGTGACTTCAACTCCTCGGGCGCGCCGACCACGGCCTTCCGCGGAAACGCCACGCAGCTCGGCCTCTGGGCCATCGAGAACGGCCACATCGGCACGGGCCGCGATCCGGTGACGCTCGTCGCGCGTCCGGATCGTCCGTACACCAATTGGTCCGAACCGACGGCGCCGGATGGCGAGCTCCGCTACAACCCGGGCTTCAACAACAACAACATCGTCAACGAACAGACCAAGGCGGTTTACTTCCAGTTTGGCCTCAAGGGTGAACTGGGTTCCTTCCCGACGAATCTGTTGATTGGTGCTCGCTACGAGCAGACGGATGTCACCTCGACTTCCACCATCATCGTGCCGACCGAAACGGCGCTGGTGTGGCTGGCGAACAATGACTTCCGCCTGGATCGTGCGGGCGCGGCGCAGAACTTCTCCGAGGATGCGGACTACAACCACCTCCTGCCGAGCCTGGACTTCGACATTGGCCTGACGGACACGGTGAAGGGTCGTTTCTCGTACAGCAAGACGATTGCGCGCGCGCAGTACGGTCAGCTGTTCGCGGGCGCAAACCCCGGCACGCCGAACGGCTCGTCGCTGGTCTCCAGCACGACGCTGGCCGCCGGCACCGCCAACAACCCCTCGCTCGTCCCGCTGGAGTCGAACAACTTCGACCTCTCGCTCGAGTGGTACTTCTCCGACACCGGCTTCGTTTCGGCCGGCCTCTGGGAGAAGCGCGTGTCGAACTTCACGGGTACGGAAGTGGTGCAGGAAAACCTGTACGGCATTCGTGACGTGACGAGAGGCCCGGATGCGATCGCGGCTCGCGCCTACCTCCAGGCGAACGGCGCACAGTGCGGTGGCACCTGCTCGATCGACGACACCTCGCTCTTCACGGCGCTCGCCATGCTGCGCAATCCGGAAACGGGCGGTCTCGCCGCCTACAACGGATCGCTCAACCAGGCGAACAACATGGAAGCGTACGACCTGGTCGCGACCGCTGCTGATCCGCTCTACGTGTTCAACGTGTCCAAGCCGGTCAACAATAAGGAAGCGAAGATCCACGGTTGGGAACTGGGCGGCCAGTACTTCTTCGGGGATTCGGGTTTCGGTGTCCTCGCGAACTACACCATCGTTCGCGGCGACGTCGAGTTCGACATCACCGCTCCCACCACCCTCAACCAGTTCGCGCTGCTCGGTCTGTCCGACTCCGCGAACGCGGTGCTGATGTTCGAGAAGTTCGGGTTCACGGCGCGTCTGGCCTACAACTGGCGCGATGAGTTCCTGTCCCAGACGAACGTGGGTGGCGGCAACCGCAACCCGATCTTCGTGGAAGCCTACGACCAGATCGATCTGAGCGTTGGTTATGACTTCAACGACCACCTCTCGGTGTCGCTCGAAGGCATCAACCTGACGGGTGAAGACGTGCGCTGGCACGCTCGCTCGGTCAATCAGGTCTATCGCCTGGAAGACCAGTCGCCGCGTTACGCGCTTGGTGCTCGCTACAAGTTCTGATAGAGAACCTGCTGGTAAGCAGAAAGGCCGCGGCGAAAGCCGCGGCCTTTTTCTTTTAGGGCTCTTGTTTGGCAGAATGCACGCATGGCTCGACACGAAAAACTGAACAACATCGCGCACAAGAATCTTCGTGTGCTGAATCGCTTCGGCGCGGATCTCGGCGACAACGTCGGCCAGGTACTGACCTTCCCGACCGAGTACGAAGATGTCCAGCGCGAATACCCGATCTTCTTCCGCAAGGAATTCGCTACCGGTGAATATCAGTCCGTGGCGCTCCTGGGTTTGGAAAAGGACGAAAACCTCTTCCTGAACGGAGATCGATGGGATGCGCACTACATCCCCGGCGTCGTCGCGCGTGGGCCGTTCCTGATTGGATTCGAGGAACAGGAAGTGGATGGCGAGCTTCGCCAGCAGACCGTGGTGTATGTCGACCTCGATCACCCGCGTGCGAGCCAGACGGAAGGTACGCCGGTTTTCGCGCCTCTGGGCGGCAACAGCGCCTACCTCGAACAGACGATCAACGTGCTGCGGGGAATCACGACCGGGCTCGACGTTTCCAAGGCGATGTTTGCGGCCTTCACGGATCTCGCTCTGATCGAACCCGTACAGGTCGAGATCAAGACGAGCGCCGAGCAGGCGTACTCGCTCATGGGACTGCACAGCATCAACCAGCAGAGGCTCGCCGCGCTTGACGGCGCGCAGCTCGAGAGGCTGAACAAATCGGGTTTTCTACAAGGCGCCTATCTGGTGCTGGCTTCGCTGGGCAACGTCCGCAAGCTGATTGCAATGAAACAGCGTCGCCAGACCTTCGCCTGAATCGATGACCTGGTGATGTAGTTCGCTTCGGCAACGAACGCGAGCCCGATGCTCGTGATTGAGAAAGACAATGCGCTCCACTATCCGGGCGCGTGCCGGCCGGGCCGTTTCACGGGTCACGAGCGCTATACTGATGCGCGCGCACCCCAAGAGGCTGAGCCTTGAAAAACCGAGAAATACGCAACGTCGTGATCGCCGGCGGCGGCACCGCCGGCTGGATCGCGGCCGCAGCTCTATCGCAACAACTCAAGGGTCTCTGCAACGTCACGCTGATCGAGTCCGACGAGATCGGCACCATCGGCGTGGGCGAATCCACGATCCCGCCGATCCGCAACTTCCATCGACTGCTCAAGATCGATGAGCAGGAGTTCATGCGCGCGACCGCCGCCACGTTCAAGCTCGGGATCGAGTTCCAGAACTGGGGCCTGGGCGGCGATACATACATGCATTCGTTCGGCACTACCGGACGTTCCGCGTGGGCCTGCGAATTCCAGCATTTCTGGCTGCACAGCATTGCGCGTGGCATGCCGTCGCAGTTCGGCGATTTCTGCGTCGAGCACGCGGCCGCCAGGGCGCAGAAATTCTTCACGGCGCCCAACGCAACCATCAACTACGCGTATCACCTCGATGCCTTCGTATACGCAAAATTTCTGCGCAAGTATTCCGAGAGTCATGGCGCAAAACGTGTCGAAGGCAAGATCCGACAGGTCCGCCAGAATCACGACACCGGCCAAATCGAAGCGCTCGAGCTCGAGTCGGGTCAGGTAATCGAAGGCGACCTCTTTATTGATTGCACGGGCTTTCGCGGCCTGTTGATCGAACAGACGCTGCATACGGGTTACGAAAACTGGGGGCACTGGCTGCCGTGTGACAGCGCCGTCGCCGTACAGACGGAGTCGGTGGGGCCCGCGGTGCCGTACACGCGAGCCATCGCGCACGAAGCGGGTTGGCGCTGGCGCATCCCGCTGCAACACCGCGTCGGCAATGGCATCGTGTACTGCAGCAGGTACATGAGCGACAAGGACGCCACCGCCAAACTACTCGCCGAGGTCGAAGGCAAGACGCTGACCCAGCCGCGAGTGATCAAGTTCCAGCCCGGTCGCCGCCTGAAGTTCTGGAACAAGAACGTGATTGCGCTCGGCCTCGCGAGCGGCTTCGTCGAGCCACTCGAATCGACGAGCATTCACATGATCATCACCGGGGTGTCTCGCCTCATCCATTATTTCCCATGGGGCGGCATCCAGCAGGCGTTCATCGATCAATACAACGACGACGTGAAGCAGGAATGGGAAGACGTGCGCGACTTCATCGTGCTGCACTACCACGCGACCGATCGCGACGACTCGGCCTTCTGGCGCTACTGCAAGAGCATGCAGGTTTCCGACACGCTGGCGCGGCGCATCCAGATGTTCCGGGACCGCGCGCATACCTGGGTGCGAGAAGGCGAGCTGTTCCGGCTCGATTCCTACACGCAGGTGATGCTGGGTCAACGGATCAAGCCGCGCGCCTACAGTCACATGCCGATGGCGATGCCGGAAGCAGATCTCAAGCAATTCCTCGACAGCATCCGCACGGCAATCCAGGGCGCGCTTGTCCAGATGCCCAGCCACCAGGAGTTCCTGGAGCGCTACTGCAAGGCGAACGACGACATCTGGTCGGCGGCGATGGCCAGATAGGCCGCGACCAACTCGCCGGGCGCGGAAGTCTCAGCTCGCGATGGCGTCGTAGACGACGACCTTCTCCCAGAGATGGGAGCAATCCTCGACGAATTTCTTGTGGATCGGATGGTCCTGGTAGATCTTCTGTCCGGCAGTGTCGTCGAAGAACAGGATTTCGGACGCGCTGTAGCTGTTGTCGACCACGTCGCGTTTCTCGGTACTCGCGGGCACGCCGAAGTGCACGCCGCGCACCGACTCGATCTTCGCGAGCGTCCGCAATCCGGCGAGCAGCTTCGCGAGGTCTTCCTTCGAGGAAGGATTCTTCAGCCAGAAGAAGACGTGGTGTACCAGCTTGGGATAGTTGCTCACGGCGGTGGACGCTCCGGCGTTGGTGGCCGCGACGGTCGCGGCGGCGGCGATGAAAGTTCTGCGTGAGGTGCTCATGCGGACAACTCCGGGGTGATGGCGGCGTGCGGAAGCGCAAGCCTTTCATATGCTTCTTCGAGCGCGCGGCGCAGACGCTCGTCCGCGAACAAGGCGGGCGGCAGCACCGCCTCACAGACTGCGAATCGCGCGACATCGGCCCGGGCGTCGCCCGTGCATTCCTTGCCGATCTGCGTGAGGCGTGCCGCATCGGGATCGACGATCGCGACGCCGGCCTTCGACTGGCGCACGATGAATCTCATCCACGCCGCCAGCGGCATGACCAGCCGGTGGACCGGACGCCCGGCGCTCAGGGCCTCGGCAATCACCGGCGTGATACGCACCGGCAGCTTCTTCGAGCCATCCCACGCGATCTGGCTCAACAGATGTTTGATCCCCGGATTGCGGAAGCGCGCCAGTACCGCGGAGATGTAGTGCGCCACGTCGAGTCCGGGCGAAGCGCCGAGACTGGGCGCGAGATCCTCGCTCATGAGCAGCTCGACGAACTTCGCGAGTTGCTCGTCGCGCATCGCATCGGCGACGGATTCGTGGCCGCGCAGCAGGCCCAGATAGGTGAGCGTGGAGTGCGGTCCGTTGACCAGGCGCAGCTTGGCGCGGTCGAACACGCCGACATCCTTCGCGAGCGTGACACCCACCGACACCCAGTCGGCATCGCGCATCACGGGCACGTCCTCGATGACCCACTGCGTGAACGGCTCACGCTGGATGGGCCATTCGTCGATGACGCCGGTGAGCGACTTCGCCCGCTCGCGCAGTACATCGTCCGTCGCCGGGGTGATGCTGTCGACCATGGTGCGCGGGCAAACTACTTCCGCTTCGATCCAGCGCGACAGATCCGCATCGGTCTCGCGCGAGAACGCCACCAGCGCGCGATGCAGCACCGCGCCGTTGTCCGGCAGGTTGTCGCAGCTCAGCACCGTGAAGGGCGCGATGCCCTGCGCGCGGCGGCGGCGCAAGGCCTCCACCAGCCACCCGATCGTGCTGCGGGGTGCGTTCGGAGTCGCAAGGTCGTGGACGATATCCGCGTTCGCGCGATCGAGCGTATTACGCGCGTCGAGGCAGTAGCCTTTCTCCGTGACGGTGAGCGAAACGATGCGCGTGTCGCGCGCGGTCAGCCGCGCGAATGCGCGCTCGGCGTCCGTTGCGCCGACCAGCAGTTCGCGGATCGCACCGATGACACGGGCGCGCGGCGCCGCCCCGAGCTCGATCAACGTATACAGACCCTGTTGCGGCTCCAGCGCGTCGCGCAAACCCGTGCTCTTCAGCGACAGCGCCGAGATTGCCCAGCGCTTGTCGGAGTGCAGCAGCGTGTCGGCGTAGAACGCCTGGTGAGCGCGATGAAACGCGCCGGGACCGATGTGCACGATGCCGAAGCGCGTGGCGCCGCGGTCGTAAGTCGGCAGGATCGTGCCCGAGCGCACGGCATGCAGGCTCGCCTCTGAGAGGCGGGTCGGACTCATCAGAACCCCTTAATGATTGTGACGCGGCGTCTTCTTCGCGACGCCGCGGTATTTGACCGCCATCTCCATGACGGCCCCGGTATCCAGCTGCCCGACGGTCGAGCGATACAGCTCCTGCCAGGGCGTCGCGCTTTCCGGCACCGGCGGCAGTCCATCCTTCTTGCGCCGCGCGATCTCCTCGTCCGGGACCAGCGCATCGCAGCTGCCCTTGGCGAGGTCGATGCGAATCTTGTCGCCCGTCCGCAGCCATGCGAGGCCGCCACCCGCGGCGCTTTCCGGCGAGCAATTGAGAATCGACGGGCTGTCCGAAGTGCCGGACTGACGGCCATCGCCGAGAGTCGGCAGGCTCGTGATCCCGCGCTTCAGCAACGCGTCGGGCGGCTGCATGTTCACGACCTCGGCGGATCCCGGCCACCCCAGCGGGCCCGAACCACGGATCACGAGGATGGTGTTTTCGTCGATGCCGAGCGACGGATCGTTGATGCGATCGTGGTAGTCGGTCGAGCCGTCGAACACGACGGCCCGGCACTCGAAGGTGTCGCCGTTGCCGAGGTAACGCTTGCGGAATTCTGGAGAGATCACGCTGGTCTTCATGATCGCGAAGTCGAACAGGTTGCCCTTCAATACGAGGAAGCCGGACTTTTCCTGCACGGGCTTGTCGTAGGTCGTGATCACGTCGAGATCCAGCGATTCGCGGCCCCGCACGTTCTCGGCGAGAGTCTTGCCGGTGACGGTGAGCGCCGTGCCGTCGAGCTTGCCCTTGCGCAGCAGTTCACTGACCACCGCGGGCACGCCGCCCGCGCGATGGAATTTCTCCCCGAGGTATTTGCCGGCTGGCTGCAGGTTCACGATGAGCGGCAGGTCGCGGCCGTATTTCATCCAGTCGTCCGGCGTGATTTCGATGCCGGCGTGCCGGGCCATCGCGACCAGATGTGGTTGCGCGTTGGTCGAGCCGCCGATCGCGGCGATCGCCGCGATCGCGTTCAGGAAGGACTCGCGCGTCAGGATTTTCGACGGGCGCAGATCCTCATACGCCATGTCGACGATACGCCGGCCGGTTTCATAGGAAATCTGCCCGCGCTCGCGATAGGGCGCCGGAATCGCCGCGCATCCCGGCAGCGAAAGTCCGAGCACTTCGGCGACCGCGTTCATCGTGGAGGCGGTGCCCATGGTGTTGCAATGACCCAGCGAGGGCGCGGACGCGGCCGCGGCATCCAGGAACTGTTTTTCGTTGATCTGTCCCGCGGCGAGCTTGCGGCGCGAACGCCAGATGACCGTGCCGGAACCGACCAGGTCACCTTCGTGCCAGCCGTCGAGCATCGGGCCGCCCGACAACACGATGGCCGGGATGTCGACGGTGGAGGCCGCCATGACCTGCGCCGGGGTCGTCTTGTCGCAGCCAGTAGTTAGGACGACGGCGTCGATCGGATAACCGTGCAGGATCTCCACCAGCCCGAGGTAGGCGAGGTTGCGGTCGAGCGCCGCGGTCGGCCGGCGGCAGTTCTCGAAAATCGGGTGGAGGGGGAATTCCATCGGCACGCCGCCCGCGTCGCGGATGCCTTCGCGCACACGCTTCACCGTGTCGAGATGCACGCGGTTGCAGGGCGTCAGGTCGCCGCCGGTCTGCGCGATGCCGATGATGGGTCTGCCAGACAGGAGTTCTTCGGCGGTGAGGCCGTAGTTCATGAAGCGCTCGAGATACAGCGCCACCATGTCGAGATGTTTCGGATCGTCGAACCAGTCGCGCGAGCGGAATCGCCGGCTCGGCCGGTCCTTGTTCGCTTCAGATGCCATGATTCACGACTCCTTGAGGAAGGCCAGGGACTTCGACGCGTGCGCGGAACAGTCCCCCCGCGAGCGGTTGTTGCTCGCGTTGCGCGGCGTCGAGGCCCACGCGGGCGCTGGTGATGTAGAGGGTGCGCAGGTCGGGGCCGCCGAAGGCCGCCTTGGTCACGTTGGCGACCGGCAGCTTCAGCGTGGACAGCAACTCACCCTGCGGAGAATAACGATTCAGGCCCCAGCCGCCGAACAGGCCGGTCCAGATGCAGCCGTCCACATCGACGCAGGGGCCATCCGGATAGCCCGCGCCCGCGGGCAGCCGCACGAACACACGCTTGTTCGTGAGCGTACCCGTGCGCGCGCGGTCGAAGGCGTAGATGACGCCGGCGAGGGTATCGGTGTGGTACAGCACGCGGCCACGCGGACACTCGGCGGGACCATTCGTCACCACGTAGCCGGGATCGCGCGTGATGCAGCCGTTGGCGGTGAGCTGGTACAGCGCGCCACTGGGTTCTTCCTCGTTGTCGTCCATCGAGCCGAACCAGAGGAATCCTTCGGAATCCACGAAGCCGTCATTCAGACGGTTGTTAGGCGCGTGCGGCTCGACGACGTGCAGCAGCGTGAAATTGCCCGTCTCCGGATTGAAACGATGCAGGCCCGTCTTGAGACCGGCGATCAGCCAGCCGGCGCGGGTGGGAAGCAGGAAACCGATGCGCGCGGGTGCGGGCCAGGTGCGCTTTTCGCCGGTTTCCGGATGGAAGCGGTGAATGGCGAGTCCCTTGATGTCGACGAACCAGACGGCCTGCTCGGCGGCCGACCAAACTGGACCTTCACCAAGCTCCGCGGCTACGGGCCATACGCACTCGATATCCGACATGACCCCTCGTCAACAATAGCCGGCATCCACCCAATAGCTGTGCGCCGTGCACATGCTTGCATCATCGGATGCCAGGAACAGGATCATCGCCGTCACGTGAACGGGATCGACGCGAGCCTTGATGCATTGCTGGGCAAGGATCTTGGCTTCTTCTTCGGGCGTATGCCAGAGCTTCATCTGGCGGGGCGTGCGGATCGCGCCCGGCACTACGGTATTGACGCGGATATTCGCTTCGCCGAGGTCACGCGCCAGCGAACGGGACAGCCCTTCGATGCCGGCTTTCGCGGTTTCGTAAATCGGCAGGGAGGGCAGCGCGAGATGCCAGGACACCGAGCCCAGGTTGATGATCACCCCGCCGCCACCGCGTTTCATGCCGGCCGCCACGGACTGCGCGCCAAAAAACATGTGCTTGAGATTCACCGCAATGCGCTGGTCCCAGTATTCCGGCGTGACGTCTTCGAACTTGTGGCGATCGTCATTCGCAGCGTTGTTGACCAGCACCGAGATCGGTCCCGCTTTCGCTTCCACTTGCGCGATCGCAGCCTTGAGCGCCGCAATGTCGGTCAGATCGCACTTGATGTATTGCGCGGCGCCACCGAGCCGCGCCACCAGTGCCTGCGATTCGCCGTCCGCGATGTCGAGGAAGAACACGCGGGACTTCTGCCGCACGAATCCTTCGACGACGGACTCGCCGATGCCGGATCCGCCGCCGGTTACAACGACCGTCTTGCCGGCGAGGGAGGGGTAAACAGCTTGCGTCATGTGGTTTTTTTCCCCGGGCCTCAGGCCCAGGTGTAACTCGTCTTGACTTGCGTATAGAACTCGACGGCCGCGAAACCCTGCTCGCGCGGGCCATAACTCGACTTGCGCGTACCGCCGAACGGCACGTGGTAATCGACACCGGCGGTCGGCAGGTTCGTCATGACCATGCCGGCGCGCACGTTGCGCACGAAATGGCGCGCGTACTTGAGCGAGGTGGTCATGATGCCGGCCGAGAGGCCGAACTCGCCCGCATTCGCGACGGCGAGCGCTTCGTCGTAATCCTTCACGCGCACCGTGGATGCCACGGGGCCGAACACTTCTTCGCAGTTGATGCGCATGTCCTGGCGCGTGTCCGCGATCAGCGCGGGCGACACGTAGTAGCCGGGCGTGCCCAGCGTCAGCGCGTCGCCGCCGAAAATCTTGCGGCCGCCTTCCTTCGTCGCGATGTCGACGTACGAGAGCGTGGTCTCGAGCTGCGCCTGGCTTGCGAGCGGACCCATCTGCGTGTCGGCCGCGAGCGCGTCGCCGACCTTCAGCGCCTTCACGCGCGCCGCCAGCGCTTCGACGAATTTGTCGTGGATGTTCTGCGTGATGATGATGCGGCTCGACGCCGTGCAGCGCTGGCCGGTCGCGAAGAATGCGCCGTCGAGCGCGCATTGCACCGCGCGGTCGAGTTCGCAGTCATCGAGCACGACCAGCGCGTTCTTGCCGCCCATTTCGAGCTGCACGCGTGCGTTGTGCGACAGCGCGCCGCGCGCGACACCGGCGCCGGTGCTCTGGCCGCCCGTGAACGAAATGCCGGCGATGTCCGGATGCTCCACGAGCGCGCCGCCCATGGCGCCGCCGCCGAGGATCAGGTTGAAAACACCCTTCGGGAAGCCTGCTTCATGGATGATTTCCGTCAACGCGTGCGCGATGGCCGGCGTCAGCGAGGCGGGCTTCATCACCACCGTGTTGCCGAAGGCCAGCGCTGGCGCGCTCTTCCAGGCCGGAATCGCGATCGGGAAATTCCACGGCGTGATGAGGCCGTAGACGCCGAGCGGCTCGCGGTAGGTTTCCACCGCGACGCCGGGACGAGTGGAGTCGACCGTCACGCCATGACGGCGCAGAGCCTCACCCGCCATGAACTTGAAAATGCGCGCCGCGCGCATGACTTCGCCCTTGCCCTCGGGGACGGTCTTGCCTTCCTCGCGCGACAGCAGGCGGCCGAGCTCGTCGGCCCGCGCCATGATCAACGTGCCGACCTTGTCGAGCAGGTCCGAGCGCACTTCGGGGCTCGCGTTCGCCCAGGCCGGAAAGGCGGCCTTCGCGGCGGCAACAGCGTCGTTCACCGTCTTCTTGTCGCCACCTGGCACTTTCGCGACGATGTCGCGGGTATCCGAGGGATTCAGACTATCCGAAGCGGGCGTACCCGCGACCCATTGACCGTCAATGTAATGGGTCAGCTGTTTTGTGTTGCTCATGATCAGACTTCCTTTCAAGAATTAAGCAGGCCTCGTTTCACGAGGTTCCGCATCAGGTCGGTGATGCCGAAGGACCACACCGGCGCCTTGCAGCAGGTGGTCACCTTGTTTTCGAGCACGCCGAGTTTTTCGGACGAGACGCGCACGACGTCACCGATCTTGTGCGTGAAGCCCTGGCCGGCGACTTCACGATCGACAATGGGGGCGAACATGGTGCCCAGGAACAGCGCGAAGCCGTCCGGGTACGCGTGATGTTTGCAGATGGTCTGCCCGACGAGTTCGGTGGGATCGCGGCTGATCTGCGACATCGAGCTCTGTCCATCGAGCTTGAAGCCGTCTTCGCCTTCGATCTCGAGTTTGACGACCGCCTTGCGGACGTCGTCGAGCGTGTACTGGCCATCGAACATCCGGATGAACGGGCCGATGGCGCAGCTCGCGTTGTTGTCCTTCGCCTTGCCCAGCAGCAGGGCGCTGCGGCCCTCGATGTCGCGCAGGTTCACGTCGTTGCCGAGCGTGGCGCCGAGAATGCGGCCGGCACTATCTACCGCCAGCACGATTTCCGGTTCGGGATTGTTCCAGGCGGAATCGGAACGAACGCCGATCCAGTCGCCCCAGCCCACGGAAGAAAGGGTTGGCCCCTTCGTGAATATCTCGGCGTCGGGGCCGATGGCGACCTCGAGGTATTGCGACCACAAGCCGTCGGCGATCAGCACCGCCTTGAGTTTCTTGGCCTGTTCCGAGCCCGGCTTCACCGAGCGGATGTCGGCGCCGATGCGGTCGCGCAGGCTCGCGCGCAGGCTGTCGGCCTTGCTCGCATCGCCGCGGCAGCGTTCTTCGATCACGCGTTCGATGGCCGAGATGGCGAACGTGACGCCGCTTGCCTTGACGCACTGCAGGTCGAACGGCGACAGCAGTCGCATTTCTTTCTGGCCGTCCGCGAACGCGCGCGACAAGCCGAGCGATTCGAGCGGGCCGAGATCCTTGCCGGCCGGAACCGAGCCATTCCAGCCGTTCAGCAATTGCGAAACGGTCGGCGCGTGGGCTGATACGTCGCGCACGCGGCCGTCGACCACGACGACGGGTGTCGGGCCTTCGGGTGTCTGGATGCGGCCGACGAGAACGGCTTGCCGCCAATCGGATGGAAGATGTTCGATCATGTTTCTTTCGTAAAGAGCCCCGCGGTCGCAAGCGGCGACCGCGGGGCCCGTGACTAACTAATCAGGTCGGTTACTTGGACAGGGCCGCCACGGTCGGCTTCGTCTGTCCCTTGTGCCAGAGGTCATGCATCGCCTCGAGCGTCTTGCCCTTGGTTTCAGGCACGAACTTCCAGACGAATGCCGCCGCCACCAGGCTCGCGCCACCGTACAGCCAGTAGGCGAAGCCGTGGTTGAACGAGGCCGTCAGGCCGGAATGGCTGTCCAGGATGTTGAAGGTCCAGGACACGAACAGGTTCGCGATCCACTGCGCGGCGACGGCGATCGCCATGGCCTTGTTGCGAATGTTGTTCGGGAATATCTCCGCCAGCAATACCCACACCACGGGGCCCCAGGACAGGGAGAAACCCGCGATGTAGATGCAAACCACGACCAGCGCGGCGAGGCCGACCTGGCCCACATAGAAGAGGAAACCCAGTGCGATCATGGAAACGGCCATGATCAGCGCGCCGAGGATCAGCAGCGGCTTGCGGCCCCACTTGTCGACGGTTGCGGTCGCGACCAGCGTGAACACGACCATCACGACGCCCATGATCACCGTCTGCAGTAGTGAGGCGTTCGCTTCGAAGCCCATGTTCTTGAACATCTGCGGGCCGTAGTACAGCACCGCGTTGATACCCACGAACTGCTGGAACAGCGACAGCATGATGCCGACGAACACGACCATGCCGCCGTAGGCGAACAGCTTGCCGCTGGTCTCCTTGAGCGAGGCGTCGATCTCGGCGAGCACGATCTTCGCTTCGTCTTCGTTGGCGAGCCGCTTCAGCACGTCGTGCGCTTTTTCGTTCTTGCCCTTGAGCATGAGGCCGCGCGGCGTCTCGGGAACGAACAACAGCAGCAGCACGAACAAGCCCGCGGGGATCGCGCACGAGGCCAGCATCCAGCGCCAGCCGATGTCGTGTTTCCAGGCTTCATCGCCGCCCAGCGACGCGATGCCCCAGTTCACGAAATAAACCAGCGAAATGCCGCTGACGATGGCGATCTGCTGATACGTCACGAGCGCGCCACGCTTGGACGGCGGCGCGATCTCGGCGATGTACATCGGAGCGAGCATCGACGCGAGGCCAATTCCGATGCCGCCGAAGATGCGATGGCCGGTGAAATTGGTCAGCACGTCACCGAACGAATAGTGCGGCAGCTCGGCGCCGAACGGATTCAGGATCAGCGCGATGAAATTGATGACCGGCGTCAGCAGCGAGCCGAGCGTGCCGATGGCCGACTCGGGCCAGGCGGAGCCCAGCGCCGAAATGAAGAAGAGGATGCCCGCGACGATGAGGCCGCCGCGACGGCCCAGCCAATGCGCAACGACGCCACCCAGCGCGCCACCGATGATGCAGCCTGCGAGCGCGGCGGAGATCGTCCAGCCTTCGAGGCTGATGCGAGCGCTTTCGGGGAGATTGAGCGGCGCGACGAAATTCAGCTTGATGGAGTCGGTGGCGCCGGAGATCACAGCGGTGTCGTAGCCGAAGAGCAATCCGCCGAGCGCGGCGATGATCGTGAGCGTGATCAGCAAGCCCGTATGGGTGCTTGCACCCGGGGCTGGATTCGAAGATTGAGACACGCGCTATCTCCTTGATGGAATTATGGTTTTCGGACCCCCTGGCGTGCGCGTTTTGCGCCCCCCGACCAGTGGTCGCGGAAGCGTAGTGATAGCGTTATCAATAAGCAAGCATCGTTGACGAAGCGTCAAAACGCGCTTCGCAGGACATATTTTCGGCCGATTTTTCGGCTATGCCTTGCGCGGGGGCGCGACGGAATCGCGCTTCACGAGGACGTAGGGGACGAGGTGATCCACCGGCTGAGTGGCGTGGCGATCATTCGGACGACGGATCTTGTGCAGCAGCAGGTTGATCGCCGCTTCGGCCATCGCCGCGATCGGCTGACGGATCGTCGTGAGCTCGGGCCAGACGGTGGTCGCGATCGGTGTGTCGTCGAATCCGACCACCGAAAGATCCCTGGGAACATCGAGTCCGCGCCGGTGAGCAACCGAGATCGCGGCCGCGGCCATGTCGTCATTGCTGCCGAAGATTGCGGTGGGAATGCGCTTGCGCGAGAGCAGTTTCTCGGCGGCCTCGAGTCCTGATTTGTAAGTGAAGAAGCCCTGCATGAGAAACGCGGGATCGACTTCGAGGCCCGCTTCTTCCATCGCGGCCTTGAACCCGTCGAGACGCTGACCGCTCGCGGTCTGCGTCGGTTGACCGATGATGAAGGCGATGTCCCTGTGTCCCATCGCGATCAGGTGCTGCGTCATTTCCCGCGCGGCGCTGAAATCGTCGATACGCACGCAGGACACGTCTTCGCGCGCCTGCCCGGTCGCCAGCGCGACCGCGGGCACGCCTTCGGCGGCAAAAGCCGCGGCGATCGCTTTCGATTCACACAGTGGTGGCGGCAGGATCACGCCCGCGATGCCTTCGGAGAGTTTCTGCGCGGCAATTTTTTCCGCGGCCGGTTTGAGATTGTCCCAGCGATCGAGCACGAGCTGCGTGGCCGTGCGATGCGAGCCATCGAGCGCGCCGACCAGCAACTCGGAAAGATAAGAGGCGCTGGGGTTCGAATAGATGAGCGCAATGCGCGTGTCGCGCGCGCCGGCGAGCACGCGCGCCGCGGGATTCGGCCGGTAATTGAGCGCACGCACGGCTTCCATGACGATCTCGCGCGTCGAGTCGCGCACATTGCTCTCGCCATTGATGACGCGTGATACGGTCATCGGCGATACGTTCGCGTGACGTGCCACTTCGTGAATGGTGACCGCACTTCCTTTGCGTCGACCGGATTTCTCGGTGAGGCGCGACCCGCCGTCGCTGCTGCGATTGCCTGGTTCGCTCAAACGATTTCCCACTATGGCGCAAGGCCTGCGTTAGCGATAACAATAGATTCATCCCCCTTCCAAAGTCCACATCCCTGATGCAATCACACAACTTCGTTTCCCGACTCGTTCGATCCGTCCTCGCCTCCCTCATGTTCTGCGCGATATGCATGCCGGCCAGCGCGGAAGATGGTTATGACCTGTGGTTGCGATATCGCGACGTGGGCTCGAGCCGATTAGCGGCGATCGATCCGTACGTGCGCGAACTGGTCGAGGGCAAGGCCACATCACCCACCCTGGGCGCCGTCAAGGCCGAACTCACCCGCGGGCTTTCGGGCCTTACGGGTCGAAACGTTCCCGTGGTGCAGCAACCGACGCAACAAGGCGCGGTTTTGTATGGCACACCCGCGAGCTCTCCCACCCTGGCCGAACTGCCCCTCGGACTGGATCGGATCGGCGACGAGGGTTACGTAATCCGCAGCGCGCTGGTGAACCAGAAGCCGGTCACGATCATCGCGGCCAATAGTGATATCGGCGTTTTGTACGGCGCATTCCATTACCTGCGGCTCGTGCAGACCGGTCAGTCGCTCGCCTCGCTCGACGTGGTTTCGCAGCCGCGCACGCGGCTGCGCCTGCTCAATCATTGGGACAATCTGGATCGCCACGTGGAGCGTGGTTATGCGGGCCAGTCGATCTGGGACTGGCACAAGCTGCCGGGTTATCTCGATCCGCGATATACCGACTACGCGCGCGCCAACGCGTCGCTCGGCATCAACGGCACCGTGCTCACCAACGTGAATGCGAATGCCACGACTCTCTCGCCGGCCTATATCGAGAAGACCGCCGCCATTGCCGGCGTCCTGCGTCCCTATGGCATTCGTGTCTATCTCACCGCGCGCTTCAGCGCGCCGATCGAACTCGGTGGCCTCAAGACCGCCGATCCGCTCGATCCGGCCGTGCGCGCGTGGTGGAAGGCGAAGGCCGATGAGATCTATCGCGCGATCCCGGACTTCGGCGGACTGCTCGTGAAAGCGAATTCCGAGGGCCAGCCCGGTCCGCAGGATTACCAGCGCACGCACGCCGACGGCGCGAACATGCTGGCGGAGGCGGTGGGGCCGCACGGGGGCATCGTCATGTGGCGCGCGTTCGTTTATTCGAACGAAACGCCGACCGATCGTGCGAAGCAGGCCTACGACGAATTCGTTCCGCTCGACGGCAAGTTCGCCGACAACGTGCTCGTGCAGGTCAAGAACGGCGCCATCGATTTCCAGCCGCGTGAGCCTTTCCATCCGCTGTTCGGCGCGATGCCGAAGACACCGCTCATGATGGAATTCCAGATCACCAAGGAATACCTGGGCTTCGCCACGCACCTGGTTTATCTCGCGCCGATGTACGAGGAAGCGCTCGAAGCGGACACGTACGTGAAGGGCAAGGGCTCGACTGTCGCGAAAGTCATCGACGGCGAGTTGCATGGCTACAAGCTCACCGGCATGGCTGGTGTTGCGAACATAGGCGTGGATCGCAACTGGTCGGGATCGATCTTCGACCAGGCGAACTGGTTCGCCTTCGGCCGCTTCGCGTGGGATCCGATGGCTTCGTCGCGCGACATCGCGACGGACTGGGCGCGCATGACGTTCGGCAACGACCCGGCGTTCGTCGAGCCGGTGGTGGCCATGATGATGGGCTCGCACCAGGCGGTGGTGGACTACATGACTCCGCTGGGACTCACGCACCTCATGGACACCGGGCATCACTACGGTCCCGGGCCGTGGGTGAACAACCTCGCGCGCGCAGACTGGAATCCGACTTACTTTCACCGCGCGGACGCGGGCGGCATCGGATTCGATCGCGGTCCGAAGGGCAGCAACGCGACATCGCAATACAACCCGAAGGTCGCGGCGCAGTTCGCCAACGTGAAGAAGACGCCCGAGGATTTCCTGCTCTGGTTCCATCACGTGCCGTGGGACTACAAGGTGTCGTCGGGCCGCAAGTTGTGGGACGAGATCGTGTATCGCTATACACACGGCGTCGAAGTGGTTAGTCAGATGCGCCGCACGTGGGCCGGGCTCGAGAAGTACGTGGACCCGGAGCGTTTCGCCCAGGTGTCCGCGTTCCTCAAGATCCAGGAGCAGGAGGCCCAGTGGTGGCGCGACGCGAATATCGCCTACTTCCAGAGCGTCAACGGCCTGCCGCTGCCGGCGGGCTTCGCGCCGCCGGCGCATTCGCTCGAGTACTACAAGTCGCTGAAATTCCCGTACGCCCCGGGTCAAGGCTGATGATGCGAGGCGGCGCTGTCTGCGTGGCATTGCTGCTCGCAGGCAGCGTGTTCGCCGCCGACCTGGCGCCGCCGGCCGAGCTCACCGCCGAGCAGGACCATCGGCTCATGATGGACAAGCTCGGCATCGCGGCCATTCGCCCGGGCGCGAACGGCCGCGATCCGGATGCGCCGAACGCGGCTAACTACGACGAGACGAAAGCAAACCCGCATCCGGCGCTGCCCGATCCGCTGACACTCGCGAACGGCAAACGCGTGAAGAACGCGCAGGACTGGTGGAAGAGGCGCCGGCCGGAACTGGTCGAAATCTACGACCGCGAAATCTACGGGCGCGTCCCGCAAGGCGTGCCGGGCGTGGCCTGGTCCGTGAAGGAAATGCGCGACGAGATGGTCGGCGGCAAACCCGTGGTGTTCCGCCGGCTCGTGGGGCGCGTCGACAATTCCGCCTATCCACTCGTCAGCGTCGAAATCGAGGCGGAGCTCACCACGCCGCAGGGCGCGAAGGGCGCGCCCGTCATCGTCGAATTCTTTCCATTCGAATTCCGTGGCCGCTTTCCCGCGCCGCCGCCGCCAACGTGGCAGGAGCAGGTGATCGCACGCGGCTGGGCATACGCCATCCTTTCGACGACCTCGATCCAGGCTGACAACGGCGCGGGCCTGACGAAGGGCATCATCGGTCTCGTCAACAAAGGGCAGCCGCGCAAGCCGGACGACTGGGGCGCGCTGCGCGCCTGGGCCTGGGGTGCGTCGCGACTGCTCGATCATCTCGAAACGGTCGCGGAAGTGGATGCCAGGCGCGCTGTCATCGAGGGCGTGTCGCGCTTCGGCAAGGCCGCGCTGGTCACGATGGCTTACGAACCGCGTTACGCCATCGGTTTCATCGGCTCATCGGGCGCGGGCGGCGCGGCGCTCGCGCGACGCAACTGGGGCGAAAAGCTCGAGAATGTCGCGGCGAGCGGCGAGTACCACTGGATGGCGGGCAACTACATCAAGTACGCGGCGGATCCGCTGACCGTCGCCGACCTTCCGGTGGACGCGCACGAATTGATCGCATTGGCCGCGCCACGCCCGTTGTTCATCGGCGCGGGCACACTCGAGCAGGGCGACGGCTGGGTGGATCCCAAGGGCATGTTCATGGCGACAGTCGCCGCCGGCCCTGTCTACCGGTTGTTAGGAAAGCGCGCGCTGGACACCGCGGAATTCCCGCCGGTCGGGACACCATTGACCGCCGGGGAGCTCGCCTATCGTCAGCACGCCGGCGGTCATACCTCCGGGCCCAACTGGCCGACATTCCTCGATTTCGCCGCCCGCTACTTCGAGTAACGGGCGGCGACGCGGCTAACTAACTCACCAGTCCCACATCGTGCCGTCTTCGAGACGCGCGACCGGCAACTGTTTCGGGTTGTACGGATACTTGGCGGCCAACTTCTCGTCGATCGTGACGCCGTGGCCGGCCGACTCGCCGCAATGCAGGCGGCCTTCCTTGAAGGTGTAGTCGTGCGGAAACACTTCGTCCGTCTGCGGCGCGTGTTTCATGTATTCCTGGATGCCGAAGTTGGGCACCCAAGTGTCGAAATGCAGCGCCGCGCCCATGCAGACAGGTGACAGGTCCGTTGCGCCGTGGAATCCGGTGCGCACGCTGTGCAGGCCCGCGAAGTCCGCGATCCGGCGCACGTGTGTGATGCCGCCGCCGTGCACGATGGTCGTGCGGATGTAATCGATGAGCTGATTTTCGATGAGGTACTTGCAGTCCCAGATCGAATTGAAGACTTCGCCGACGGCCAGCGGTGTCACGGTGTGACGGCGCACGTGCTCGAACGATTTCTGGTTTTCCGCCGGCGTGCAGTCTTCGAGCCAGAACAGGCGATACGGCTCGAGCGACTTGCCGAGCTGCGCCGCTTCGTTCGGCGTCAGGCGATGATGGACGTCGTGCAGTAGTTCGATGTCCGGTCCGTGATCCTTGCGCAACCGCTCGAAAAGTTTCGGCACGATGTCCAGGTACTTCGGCGTGGCCCAGGCGGTTTCCGCGGGCAGCTCGCTCTCCGCCGGCTCGTACGCATTCTTCAGATTCGAAATGCCGTAGGCCTTCTTGATGCCGGGCACGCCGCATTGCGCGCGAATCGCCTTGTAACCTTTCGCGATGTACTTGCCGACTTCGGCGGTGGTTTCATCGATGTCCTTGCCGTTCGCGTGTCCGTACACGAGCGCGCCTTCGCGCGAGCGGCCGCCGAGTAGTTGGTACAGCGGCTGGTTCGACATCTTTCCGAGGATGTCCCACAACGCGACGTCGACCGCGGAGATCGCCGTCATCGTCACGGGTCCGCGACGCCAGTACGCACCGCGATAGAAAAATTGCCAGATGTCCTCGATGCGGCCCGCATCGCGGCCGATGAGGTTCGGCACGAGGTGATCCTTGAGGTACGACGCGACCGCGAGCTCGCGCCCATTCAGCGTGGCGTCGCCGAGGCCGGTAACGCCCGAGCGCGTGACGATTTTCAGCGTGACGAAGTTGCGCGCGGGGCAGGTGACGATGACCTCTGCCGACACGATTTCACGATCACGAGACGATCCAGTCTTTGAATTATCCGACTCAACGATACTCACGCCCATTGCTCCCTTCGGCATTAAGAATTAACTTCGCCCGCCCCGACACGATTTACGGTGTCTGTCTGGACGGCCCGAATACTATCAATATGGACAAACTCAATCCTGATCGGCTTTTCCCCGCTGATCCCACGACGCGAGCAATCGCGCGAAGTCTGTACGAGCTGGTAAGGGATCTGCCCATCATCAGTCCGCATGGTCACACGGACCCGAAATGGTTTGCGGACAACGTGCCATTCTCCGATCCCGCAAGCCTCTTGCTGACGCCTGACCATTATGTCTTTCGCATGCTCTACAGCCAGGGCATCAAGCTCGAGCACTTCGGCGTGGCGCGCGTCGACGGCGGCAACACGGAACGCGATTCGCGCAAGATCTGGCGGCTGTTCGCAGCGCACTATCACCTGTTCCGCGGCACGCCGTCGCGGATGTGGTTCGACTGGGTGTTGTCGAGCGTGTTCGATGCGCCCATCCCCCTGACGCCCGAGAACGCGGATTCTGTCTACGACCGCATCGCCGAAAAACTCAAGACACCGGAATTCCGGCCGCGTGCGCTGTTCGAGCGTTTCAACATCGAGGCCCTGGCGACCACCGAATCTCCGCTCGACGACCTGATACATCACGTGACGATCCGCAAGAGCGGCTGGCACGGACGCGTGATCACCGCGTATCGGCCCGACAACGTGGTCGATCCGGATTCGCTCGGATTCCTCGACAATCTGAGGAAATTCAGCGAGCTCACGGGTGAAGACGCGCTTTCGTGGCGCGGCTATCTTGCCGCGCACCGCAAACGCCGCGCGTTCTTCGCGGTCATGGGCGCCACGTCCACGGACCACGGCCACCCGACGGCACGCACCGCGGACCTGTCGCCATCCGACGCCGAAGCCTTGTTCTACCGGATAGTGCGCAATGCGGCGCAGCCCGGCGACGCGGAATTGTTCCGCGGCCAGATGCTCACCGAAATGGCGCGCATGAGTCTCGATGACGGACTCGTACTGCAGATTCACCCCGGCTCCTGGCGCAACCACAACGCGCCGCTGTTCGACAAATTCGGACCCAACGTCGGCGCGGATATTCCCACGCGCACGGATTACGTGGGCGCGTTGCGCCCATTGCTGAATCGCTTCGGCAATGATCCCGCATTGAGCATCATCGTGTTCACCCTTGATGAAACTACGTATGCGCGTGAACTCGCGCCGCTTGCGGGTCACTACCCCGCGCTGAAACTGGGACCGGCATGGTGGTTCCATGACAGTCCTGAAGGGATGATGCGTTTCCGTGAGCAGACCACCGAGACGGCCGGCTTCTACAACACGGTCGGATTCAACGACGACACGCGCGCGTTTCTTTCCATCCCCGCGCGCCACGACATGGCGCGACGCGTCGACTGCTCCTTCCTCGCGCGCCTGGTGGCCGAACACCGGCTGCCCGAGGACGAAGCCGCGCTGCTCGCGCCGCAACTCGCATACGAATTCCCGAAAAAAGCCTACAAGCTCTAACGTTTACTGGGGGGCGCAGAGATGAATGACACCACCGCGGTCGCGGGCCGCATCGGCAACTATCGCTGGGCAATCTGCGCGCTGCTGTTCGTATGCACCACGATCAACTACATCGATCGCAATGCGCTCGGCGTCCTGAAGCCCATTCTCGAAGGCGAACTGGGCTGGCAGGAGGTTGATTACGGGTGGATCGTGTTCGCGTTCGTCGGTGCATATGCCGCGTTCCCGTCCGTGGCCGGCATCCTCATCGACAAGTATGGCGTCAAGAAAAGCCTCGCGGTGGCGCTGGTCGTGTGGTCGCTCGCGGCCGCGGGCCACGGCCTGGCGGGCACGGTGATGGGTTTCGTCGTGATGCGATTCCTGCTCGGCATGGCCGAAGCGGCCAACTTTCCCGCGTCGATCAAGGCAGTGGCCATGTGGTTTCCGCAGAAGGAGCGGGCACTTGCCACCGGCCTGTTCAATTCCGGCACCAGCCTCGGCGTGATCGCCGCGCCGGTCACGGTGCTGCTCGCGAACGCCGCCGGCTGGCAGTGGACGTTCGTCATTCTCGGTCTCTCGGGGTTCATCTGGCTGTACTTCTGGCAACGCAGTTTCAGTTCGCCGGAGACCCATCCGCGGGTGGGCAAAGCCGAGCTGGACTACATCCGTTCCGGACAACCGGGCGCGCAGGTGGCCACCAAACTACCCTGGGCGGCGATGGTGCGTTACCGGCAGATCTGGCCCTTCCTGATCGGCAAATTCCTGACCGATCCGGTCTGGTGGTTTTACCTGTTCTGGCTGCCCAGCTATCTCAGCCGGGAGCGGGGCCAGGACCTGCTCAAGAGCGCCGGGCTCATGGCGGTGATCTACACCGGCTCCAGCATCGGTTCGATTCTCGGCGGCTGGCTGTCGGGCTACCTGATCCGGCGCGGCTGGCACGTCGGCAAGGCGCGCATGACCACGATGTTCGCCGCGGCCATTTTCATGCCGGGCTCGATCGTCGCCTATTTCACCGACAGCTTCGTGTTGTGCGTGGCGCTGATCACGCTCGCCACGGCCTGTCACCAGGCATGGTCGGCGAACCTGTTCACATCCGCGACGGATCTTTTCCCGCAGAAAGTTTCCGGTTCCGTAGTGGGCCTGGGCGCGACCGCGGGCGGAATCGGTGGAATGTTCATCGCATTGCTGGCGGCCCTTTCGATCCAGTGGACCGGAAAGCAGGAGACGATATTCATCTGGGCGGCCTTCATGCACCTCACCAGCCTCGCCATTTTCTGGTTCTGGTTTCGCGGGCGTTTCGACCCTGTGAACGTCGATGGGGGTGTTGATCTGCATTCGCGGCATACGCCGCTGGTGATGGCGGGTTCCATCATCGCGCTGCTCGGCGTGACGCTCGCCACGCTCATCTCGCTCAATTGGGAATTGTGTGTGCGCGCCACCAGTCTTTCAGGCGCATCGCAGGCCGTGACCGCCGCCGTGGGTGTCATGCTCATCGGCGCGGGATTGCTGTACGCCGGCTTGCCGAAGAGGCGGCCGGCCTGAGTCATGGCCGCGCTTCCCCGCCAGGGAAGCGCGGCTCAGATGCGCGTCGAGTAGCGCCGCCGCTTCTCGGCGGCGTCGGCGCGAGCTTTTTCCAGTTCCTCGACCTTGGTGACTTCCAGCATGTCTTCGATGACGCGCGAAATGTGTTCGTGCATGGCCGCGCGCGCGGCTTCCGCGTCGCGCCGCTTCAACGCCAGCAGGATCTCGACGTGTTCGGCGACCGGAGGTTTGAGGCCGAGCGCACGGCCTTTCGCGTCTATCGAGTGGCTTTGCGGTGAGCGGGCGCGCGCATCCCACAACATCTGCACGGCCGCGACGATGGCGCTGTTACGGGTGGAGATCGCGATGAGTACGTGAAAGCGGCGATCCGCTTCCTCGCTCTTCAGGATTTCCTGGTGCCAGTTGTCCTCGCGCATTTCCGCGACGAGATCGGTCAGTTCCTGCAATTGCGCCTCGTCGATGCGCAGCGCGGCGAGCGCGCAGGCCTCGCTCTCGATCGCGCGCCGCGCCTCCAGCAGCTCGAACGGGCCGATGTCCTTGGCGCCCTCGGCGCCACTCGGTGGCAGGCGGCTCGTGACGTAAACGCCTGATCCGACCCGCACTTCCACCAGGCCATCCAGCTCGAGCGCGATGATGGCTTCGCGCACGGTCGGCCGCGACACGCCGAAAGTCTGGGCAAGTTCGCGCTCCGAGGGCAGGCGCTGGCCCAGTTCGTATTGGCCGTCCGCTATCGCAGCCGCGAGGGTCTGCGAGATCTGTTCGTAAAGGCGGCGCGGTTCAACCATGGCCCGCAGTATGGATCCCGGCACCCAGAGTGGCCAGGGGGGTTCTTGCTTTTGGCCTGACCAATTTGTTAACGTCGGGTCATGCCGGTTATCGCGTTGGATCGATCCCCGGCAGTGCGACGGAAATATCGAGAGAGGGATTACGAATCTCGTCCATCACGGCGGATTCGCGAAGCCCCGCTATTTCTTTTCCTTCGATTGTCAATCCGGGCTAGTAGTTAGGGGCGATATTGTCATGGGGATTTTCGCCGCAGCGTTGTTCCGCAGCCACGAATTTCATTTTTTCCGCCGGACTAACGGAAATCCCTTGTGGTGCGCACGACGCATGGTTGCTAGCATCAATGAACGCAGCGTGTCCGCGCGTAGTTAGGGTTGAGAACTAAAAAGCTCACGCGGGCACGTAAATAAGCGGTCGGAAAGAATTCCGCCTGCATCAGTTAACGAAATTTGACCTAGAGGGGCGAACACATGATCAAGGATCCAGCGATTTTCCGAGTTTCCATCCTGGCTGCCGCGATATCCGCGGCGCTGGCATCGGCGAGCGCAACCGCGCAGACCGCGGACGCGGCGGACACCAACGACGACGGCATCCAGGAGGTCGTGGTAACCGGCTTCCGCGCATCGCTGCAGAGCGCCACCAACGCCAAGCGCGAATCCATCGGATTCCAGGACTCGGTGTTCGCCGAAGACATCGGCAAGTTCCCCGACCTCAACATTGCCGAGTCGCTGAACCGCATTCCCGGCGTGCAGCTCGCGCGCGAAGTGAACGGCGAAGGTCTCAACGTCGCGATCCGCGGCCTGAACACCAACTTCACGAAGACGACGATCAACGGCGCGGCCTTCGGTGTCGCGTCCACCGGACGCGTCGACGGCCAGGGCCAGAACCGCGAGGTCGATCTCGACCTGTTCCCCACCGAGCTGTTTACGCGTCTCGACGTGAGCAAGTCGGCGCGCGCGAGTGAACTGGAAGGCGGCGCGGCGGGCACGGTGAACATGCGCACCGCCCGGCCGTTCGACAACCCGGGCACGCACATCAACTACCAGCTGCAGGGCAACTACGGCGAAGAGAGCGGCACGATCAATCCGCGTGGCGCCATCACGGCGAGCTGGACGAATGAAAAGTTCGGCATCCTCGCCGGCTTCGCGGGCGTGACCAACGACTCGACCACCCACGGCTTCGAGACCATCGGCTATACGAACCCCAACATCAGCTACAACCAGTGTGGCGTGGCTCCGCCACCGCCAACCGGCAGCAACCCTCCCACCAACCCGGCCTCGGGGGCGGGTGGCTTCAGCGGCTGTAACGTCGGCGGCGGCAACGGCTGGGTCATCCCCGGCGCCGTTCCGGTCAACGCGGGAGCGGGTCTCGTCGCGGGAACACCGATCACGGGTGCCGAGCTGCTGGCGATGAATCCGGGTCTGACGCTGCGTCAGATCGATCAGGCCATCATTCCGCGACTCGGCCGTCCGGCCTATCTAGATGGCACGCGTGAGCGCTATTCCGGCCTCGTGTCGTTCGAGTACCGTCCGACGGACAGCCTGCAGTTCTATGCCGACACGCTGTACTCCGAGGCGGAGCGCGACTTCAATCGCCTGGACGTCAATCTCGTCGGCCGCAACGGCGCGCTGATTCCGACCAACATGGAAGTCGACGAGAACAACGTCGTCACGCGCGCCACCTTCGCGAACGCGCAGTTCTTCCTGGAAGCGCGTCCGTACAACGAGCAGGTGGATTACTGGGGCTTCAACCCCGGCGTTCGCTGGGACATGAATGAATCCATGCGCTTCGACTTCTCGCTGAACAAGAGCCGCAGCTGGTTCTTCCGCGAGGCGCCGACGATCCTCGTCAACACGCCGCTCAACCAGGGCATCGTGGCGGACTTCGACAACACTGGCGGCGACTTCGTCAGCATCACGCCCAACGTCGACCTGAACGATCCGAACCTCGGCTGGGTATGGGCCGGCGGCGGCCGCGTGAACATCCAGAACGAAAAACGTCTCGTGAAGAACGAAGGCGCGCACCTGGACTTCACCTGGGGTGACGAGGACACGAACCTGCGGGCAGGCGTGGCGTACGACCAGATGTACCGCGGCATTTCCGGCCGCGACAACAGCCGCCAGTGGCAGCAGCTGGTGTGCGGCGGCGGTGGAACATTCATTGACGCACCTGCTCCGGCGCCGGCTTGCAACGGCCAGGCCGGATCGACGATCACGCAGGCGAACCTTGCCCAGTACCTGATCCCGGGTCCGGCCGGATTCATCAGCGTGGACTACGACGCGTTCTTCGATGCGACCAACTACCGCGCGCTGTCGGACAACGCGCCTTTGGGCACGGGTGCCGCGACGGGTGCCGCCAACGGCACCATCCGCGAGAAGACGATGGGTTACTACATCGAGTTCAACGGCAAGAGCGAGTTCTTCGACAAGACGGTCCGCTACAACTTCGGCGGCCGCTTCACGGACACCGACCAGTTCGTGGCCGGTCCCGTCACGTTGAACAACGGCTCGACGGTCACCCTCGTCGAGGTGAGCACGGACGACAGCTACTCCGAGTTCCTGCCTTCGTTCAGCGCCGCGCTCAACGTGACAGACAGCGTCGTGATGCGTTTTGCCGGTTCGCAAACCATCACCCGCGCCAACCCGCGCGACATGTTGCCGAACGCGCAGTTCAGCGATCCGTCGGCGCAGGCGGTGACGCTCGGCAATCCTGATCTCGAGCCCTTCCTTTCGACCAACATCGATCTGGGCGGCGAGTGGTACACGGGTGACGAGGGTTATATCGGTCTTACGCTGTTCCAGAAGCAGATCACGGGCTTCACGGTCGGCCAGGTGTCGGTGGTGCCGTTCACCAGCCTCTCGGCACTCGGAATCACTTACGACACGCTCTCGCCGACCCAGCAGCTTGCGATCGACTCGCGCGGTGGTCCGAACACCGCGACGGTCAACGCGACGCAGCAGATCAATGCCTCGGGCAAACTGCGCATCCGCGGCTACGAAGCCACCTGGGTGCAGCCGTTGAACTTCATCACCGATGGATTGGGCTTCCAGTTCAACTACACCGACGTGTCGCAGCGTCCGGAAGGTGGTTCGGGTCAGCCGGCAGTCGCTGTGGGCATCTCGCCGGTCACGTACAACGGCACGGTGTACTACGACAACGGTCCTGCAACGGTTCGCCTGTCGTATGTCTATAACGACAAGCAGATCGCGTCGGGTACCAACCAGGAAGGCCTGACGGGCAATCGCTTCTGGACGGATGAATACGACCAGCTCGATCTGTCCGCCAGCTGGAGATTCGAGAACCTGCCGTCGAAGCCGCAGCTCACGCTCAACGTGATCAACATCACGGGTTCGACGCAGCGTCAGACCTGGGGTAACGACACCACCCAGTTCTCGAACGCGGCCCGCACGTTCTACGATCCGGGTTACGCCGTGCTCCTCGGAGTTCGCGGAACGTTCTGATCGTCAGCGATCGCGCTGAAAGCGGGGGGAGGCAACGAAAGTTGTCTCCCCCTTTTTTATTTCATCGCGTGAATCGGCGCCGGCGGCGCCACGGGTGGACGCCCGGTCAGATAGCGCGGGACGCGGCCTTGCGCTGCGGCGAGGTGTAGCGCCGGCGTTTCTCGGCGGCCACGGCTCGCGCGCGCTGGATAGCTTCGACTTCGGTCGCTTTCAACAAGCCTTCCATTACGCGCGAGATGTGCTCGTGCATCGCGGCGCGCGCGGCTTCCGGATCGTGCCGCTTCAGGGCGCGCAGGATCGCGGTGTGTTCTTCGATGGGCGGCTTGAGGCCACGGGCACGGCCCTTGTCGTCCATCAGGTGGCTCTGCGGCGAGCGGGCGCGCGCATCCCAAAGCATCTGCACCGCGGCAATCATGCCGCTGTTCTGGGTCGAGGTCGCGATGAGCTCGTGGAAGCGGCGATCCGCTTCCTCGCTCATGATGATTTCGTTCTGGCGATTGTCATCGCGCATTTGTGCGATGAGCTCCGACAACTCGCCCAACTGCGTATCGTCGATGCGCAAGGCGGCCAGCGCGCAGACTTCACCCTCGATGGCGCGGCGCGCCTCGAGCAACTCGAACGGACCGATATCCTTGGCGCCTTCCGCGCCGCTCGGCGGCACTCTGTTAGTCACGTAAACGCCGGATCCGAGCCTTACCTCGACGAGTCCATCCAGTTCCAGGGCAATGATGGCCTCGCGCACCGTGGGGCGCGACACGCCGAAGCTCTGCGCGAGCTCGCGCTCGGAAGGCAGGCGTTGCCCGATTTCGTACCGACCGTCAGAGATCGCTTTGGCGAGCTTCTGGGAAATCTGTTCGTACAGGCGTCGAGGTTCGGCCATGGACGCAGTATCCCGCTTACTACCGGTTTCCAACAAGATGCAGAGCGATGACTTTTGATGTCTTTGGTCTAACTGCGCGGCCGGTCGGCTAATCTTGCTTCTGGCCTGACCAGTCTCGGGGAGGCAACACAGGCTGCCTCCCCCGTCCCGTCAGCGGGATCTCATTGGCAGCCGGGAATCAGCGGATGACGCGGGCTCCCTTGCCCTTCATCACCGCTTCGACTTCCTTCACATTGACCATGGACGTGTCACCGGGTGTGGTCATCGCCAGTGCGCCATGTGCCGCGCCGTATTCGACGGCCGCCTGCGGGCCCTTGCCCTCCATGAAACCGTAGGCGACCCCGGACGCGAAACCGTCGCCCCCACCCACGCGATCGTAGATCTCGAGGTCTTCGCGCATCATGGATTGATAGAAGTTGCCGCCCGCGTAAAGGATCGCGGACCAGTCGTTGAAGCTCGCCGTCTTCGCGTTGCGCAGCGTGGTCGCAGCGACCTTGAAGTTGGGGAATTGCTTCGCCGCCGTCTGGATCATCTTCTTGAAGTTCGCCGGATCGATGGCCGAGATGTGCTCGTCGAGGCCTTCGACTTCGAATCCCAGGCAGGCGGTGAAGTCCTCCTCGTTGCCGATCATGACGTCGACGTACTTCGCGATGTTGCGATTGATCTTCTGCGCGCCTTCCTTGCCGCCCTGGCTCTTCCACAGCGACGGGCGGTAGTTGAGGTCGTAGCTCACGATCGTGCCGTACTTGCGCGCGATCTCGACGGCTTCGATCACCGCCTCGGAGGTATTGGGCGCGAGCGCGGCGAAAATGCCGCCGGTGTGAAACCAGCGCACGCCTTCCTCACCAAACAGCTTTTCCCAGTTCACTTCGCCGGGTTTGATCTGCGACGCCGCGGAATGACCACGATCCGAGCAACCCAGCGCCGCGCGGATGCCGAAGCCCTTCTCGGTGAAGTTGAGCCCAACACGCGTGTTGCGGCCGAGGCCGTCGAATTCGCGCCAGATGATGTTCGAGGTGTCGACGCCGCCCTGCATCATCAGGTCTTCGACCAGCCAGCCGAGATCGTTGACCGGCAGCGCCGTCACCGCGGTGGCGCGTTTTCCCCAGCATTTGCGCATGGCGCGCGCGACGTTGTATTCGCCGCCGCCTTCCCACACGTGGAAACTGCGCGCGTTGCGCACGCGGCCAAAACCCGGATCGAACCGCAGCATCACCTCACCGAAGGAGGCGCAATCCCAGCGTGTTTCCGCGGCAGTCTTGATCTTCAGAACGTTGTCGGTCATTGAGCTTTCTTACCCTTGTCCTATTTCTGGCGAATCATCTTGATGAGCTTGACGGTGTCACGCACGCGCGCCTCGATGCCGTCGTAATCCTGCTTGTCGAGCAATGCCTTGGTGATGAGATTGCTGCCGATGCCGCACGCGACGATACCGGCGCCGTACCACTTGCGCAGCGATTCTTCCGTGGGCTCGACACCGCCGGTGGGCATGATGCGCGTCCACGGCATCGGGCCCATCACGTTCTTGACGAACTCGGGCCCGCCAACCGAACTACCCGGAAACACCTTGACGATTTCACAACCGAGCTCGTGCGCGTAGGAGATCTCGCTCGCCGAGCCGCAGCCGGGCGAGTAGGGGATGCAGCGACGGTTGCAGACCTTGGCGACGTCGGCATTGAGAATTGGGCCGACGACGAACTTCGCGCCGTTGGCGATGTAGATGCCGGCGGTGGGAGCATCGACGATCGAGCCGACGCCCATGATCACAGACGGGTCCGCCTTGTCGAAGTGGCGGGTGACTTCGTAGAACACGTGCGACGCGAAATCGCCGCGGTTGGTGAACTCGATGCACTTCGCGCCGCCGTTCGCACACGCCTGGATGACCTTCCGGCAGACCTCGACGTCCGGATGATAGAAAACCGGGATCACTCCCTGGTCCATCATCGCGGCAAGCACGCTCATCCGATCCTTGTTCATCAATGGTCTCCGGTGGTTCCGCAGGTGTGCGGGTGGGGCCTGACAAGCTTCATTTTCGCGGTTCGGGAACCGGGGCCGCAAATGAATCTGCCCCATCGACGGTCGGCCGGAAACCGGCCTCATTCTCGCGCCGCCCCGCAGCGCCGCCAATCCGCGTTTTCCACGGCAAGGACCGGAGCCGCATTCTCAACGACGAAATGCTCGCGAACGGTGCCCGGCCGGTCGGCCGCCGGCGATTCCGGGGCGCAAGTACACGAAACGGCGGGTCGTTCACGCCAGCCCGTCGCCGGGCCCGGCAAACTCGTTTTTTGTCCTGAATGGCCACGTGACGCAGTTCACGGTATGACCCGCGAGACCGACGCAAAGAGCAAGACATGGCGATCTCCATTGCCCGTGATCGGGGCGGTGGTCGCCATCATTCTGATCGTCTTTTACGGCTGGTCGCAGCGCTCATGGCTCATGAACGTCAGCGATATCGAATCGCGCGACGTGTACATGCAGACGCACCAGCTCGAGCGCGGCTTCGAAGCCGAGCTCGATGAGCTGTCCGCCGCGGCCGGTGGTTATTCGATCTGGTTCGAGACCGCCGAATTCGCGCTCGGCAGCCGGCCGGACTACTTCGCGAATTCGGTGGGCGCCGATGCACTGGTGCGCATGGACGTCGACACCCTCCTGATTCTCGATCGCAATCTGGGAACGCGCCTGTCGCTGGCCATCGATTCGGGCGCGGTCCAGGAGTACGAGATTCCGCCGGATCCCGACCTCATCACGGCTATCAAACAAGGTGTGACCTCGGGCCGGCTCGCGACCCATTCGGACAGCGTGCGCGGAATCCTGCAGCGCGCCCGCGGACCCGGACTCTTCGTCGTGCGCCCTATCTTCGCGCACACCAGCAGCGCGCAACCGGTGGGCTGGCTGGCCTTCGCTCGCAGCTTCTCTCCCCGGACCATCGATCGCATCGGGCGTTTCTCGCCGTGGCCGGTATCCGGAATCGCGGTGGCCAATCTCGACTCCTCGGCGGTGCCGAGTGACGTTCGTGAATGGGTGCGCCGTTCGCCGCTCACCTCGAATCTGCAGACGCGCGTTGCCGGGCGCGGGCACCTCAATGGCTACCTGATCCTGCGCGACCAGGTCGGCACACCGCTATGGCTGGTCCAGCTCGAGATCCCGCGCACCGCGTACGCTCAGGCGACGCGCACCACGCTTTACCAGACCATCCTGCTCGGCCTGCTGATCGGCGGCTTCACGTTGGTGGCTCTCTTGCTCTTCGCGCGCTCGCGCCGGCTGAACGCGGATCGCCTGTCACTCGAATCGCGTTATCGCGCCATCATCGAACAGGCACAGGACGGATTGCTGATCGCCGATGCACGCACCGGCGAGATCGTCGATGCCAATCCGGCAGTGCAGGAGCAGCTTGGCTTCACGCTCGACGAACTGCGCGGCCGTTCGATCCTGTCCGTGCTGCGCGGCCCGAACGATTCGCAGGATCCCGTCATCGCGACGCTCGCACGCGTCGAGCCTTCGCGCGGCATCGAACTAGTGCAGTGGCTCAAGGACGGCCGGCAGATGGACGTCGAAGTGAGCTGCGTGCCGATCGAATCGAGCGACCGCCGTCTCGTCTCCTATCTGATGCGCGATCTGTCCGAGCGAAAGAAGGCGCAGACGCAGCTGCTCGCCAACCAGCAGCGCCTCGACAAGCTCGCGAATCACGATCACCTCACGGGCCTGCCGAATCGCATGTTCCTGCAGGCGCACCTGCCGCAGGCGCTGGCGCGTTGCCAGGAATCCGGGCAGATGCTCGCGGTGCTGTTCCTCGATCTCGATCGCTTCAAGCACATCAACGATTCGCGCGGCCACGAAGTCGGCGACAAGCTGCTGCAGGAGATCGCCAAGCGCGTGCGCGCGGCGGTGCGTCCCGCGGATATTGTCGTACGTATGGGAGGCGATGAATTCGTCGTGGTGCTGCATCGCGTGAACGCGCCCGACGAGGTGGCCATCGCGGCCACCCGTATCAACGAAGTCTTGTCGGCGCCCGTGATGATCGACGGCCGCGCGCTGGTTGCGACCGTGAGCATCGGTGTGAGCATGTACCCGCGCGATGGCGCTTCCATGGTCGAGCTGCTCAAACATTCCGACACTGCCATGTACCAGGCCAAAGACATGGGGCGGAACAACTTCCAGGTCTTCAGCCCGCAGATGGATCGCACGCTGAAAGAGCGCGTGGCCATCGAGTCGTCGTTGCGCGCCGGGCTCAAGCTCAACCAGTTCGACGTGCACTATCAGCCCATCATCGACATCCGTACGCGGCGCGTCGCGGGTCTGGAGGCGCTGCTGCGCTGGAAGCACCCCACGCAAGGCTACGTGTCGCCCGAGAGATTCATCGAAGTCGCCGAGGAAACCGGCCTCATCATTCCGATCGGCCAGTTCGTGCTCGACCGCCTCGGACATGACATCGCTACCTGGCGCGACCAGGAAGCGCGTCTCGTGCCGGTGAGCATGAACGTGTCGGCCGTGCAGCTCGAACGCACCAAGCTGCGCGAGCTGATCCAGCAGGCCATGAGCAAGTACCGCATCGGGCCGCAGCTCATCGCGCTCGAACTCACCGAGGGTTCGCTGTTCGAAAACCGTTCGGGTGAATTCCGCGAGGACGCGCTGGCCGCGCTGCGCGACCTGGGCGTCAAGATCGCCATCGACGACTTCGGCACGGGTTATTCGTCGCTGTCCTATCTCAAGCGCTGGCGCGTGGATTCTCTGAAGATAGACCGCAGCTTCGTGCGCGACATCGCCACCGATCCTTCCGACCACGCGATCGTGAGCGCCATCGTCGCCATGGCGAGAAGTCTCAACATCCAGGTCGTCGCCGAGGGCATCGAGACCTGGCAGCAGCTCGAGATCCTGCGCAACATGGGCTGCAGCCTTGCCCAGGGTTTCCTGTTCGCGCGCCCATGTACTGCCGCTGACGCGCTGCGTTATCTGCGCACCGACAGCATCGACCTGCTCGAAAACGACTGGCAGAACGGCAGCTCGCTCGCCGAGACCGGCTGAAGCTGTAACGGGAATCTGAAATACTCCGCTCCAGTCCGGCGGAGGATTTCATGACGCGAGTCTGGTTGTGGTTAGTTGCATGCTCATTACTTGCACCCCTGCACGCGAAGGACAGTGCCGAAGACTGGACCGGCCGCGAAACCCTCAACGCCACGTTGTGGCTGCAGCGCGCACCGGAATATCGCGCCATCGCCGAGCAGGTTTACCGCCAGGCCACTGAAAGGATCGCCGCGCCCGCGCCGGGCAGCGCCGCGCTCGAGCAAACCGGGACGGCCGAGTCTCTCGCCCGCCTGCCCACGGCCGTGGTGCTCGATCTCGACGAGACCGTCCTCGACAACTCTGTCTACCAGGCGCGGCTGCTGCGCGACCGGTCCAACTTCAATCCGGCCACCTGGGCTGAGTGGGTGAGGGCGGGTGAGGCCGATGCGATCCCGGGCGCGCGCGATTTCATCGCGGCCGCGCGCCGGCTCGGGCACACCGTTTTCTACATCACCAATCGCGACTGCTCGACGCCTGCGCCGACGGCCGAGGACAAGTGCCCGGCGAAGACCGCATCGATGCGCAATCTGGTCGCGCTGGGCATCGATCCCGCACCGGATCCGGACCGCATGTTGCTACGCGGTGAGCGGCCCGACTGGGTGTCGGGCAAGACGGCGCGGCGCGCCTTCATCGCGGCCAACTACCGCATCATTGCGCTGGTCGGCGACGATCTCGGCGATTTCGTCGAGCCGCGCGTCTACGTTGGCGACCGCGAGCGGCTCGCGCCGCGTTTCGGGACGGGTTGGTTCCTGCTGCCGAACCCGATCTACGGCTCGTGGACCGCGCCATTCAGCACGCTCGAGGAAAAATACGCCGGGCTGCGCACCGAGGGCGCCCTGCTCGAACTACCCGGAATCGTTCCCTGGGCGGGCAACCCGGACCGCGTCCGGATCGCGACCTGGAACGTCGAATACCTGATGACACCCGAGACCCACCTGGCGCTGCGCTCCGGCTGCGCGCAGAACGGTGGCATGGTGGGCGGCGATGACCGCACCTTGCCCTGCGCGATCACGAAGCGCGAGCCTCGCGTAGAGGAAGACTTCGCGGCGCTGCGCGGATACGCCGCCGAACTGCGCGCCGATATCGTCGCGCTGCAGGAGACCGATGGCCCGGAAGCCGCCGCACAGGTTTTCCCGGGTTACGACTTCTGTTTCTCGTCGCGCGCGCATACGCAGAAAAACGGCTTCGCGATCCGGCGCGGATTGCCGTTCCGCTGCGAGCCGGAGTACGAGCCGCTGTCGCTGGACAACGCGGTGCGCCGCGGTGTCGTCGCCACATTTTTCCCGGGCACCCGCAACGAATTCACGCTGATGTCCGTGCACCTGAAGTCCGGCTGCCCCGCGGGCCCGCTCACCGCGGAGGGCCGCAACTGCGATCTGCTGTCGAAGCAGGTCGCGCCGCTCGAGGCGTGGATCGACGGCCAGGCCAATGCCGGCAGACGCTTCGGATTGCTCGGCGATTTCAACCGCCGTTTCTCGCTCGAGAAAGGCCCGGCGCGTGATGCCGATGGCCGGCAGCTCAATGTTTATGCCGAGCTCGCCGATGGCGAGCCCGCGGCCGCGCGCCTCACCAACATCACCGCTCGCGAGAAGTTCATCCCGTGCACGACCGACAACGAATATCGCGAATACATCGACACCATCCTGCTCGGGCGGGATCTCGCGAAGAGCGTGCGCCGGAAATCCTTCGTGCGTGTCACCTTCAACGACGCGGATGCGAAGTCGCGCTGGCTTTCGGATCACTGCCCGGTGGGCATCGAGCTGAAGCTGCAGTGACGTCCATCCAGACGAGCCGGTGATCCGAACTCGGCGGCGGGGTTCCCCAGACGAGCGAGGCTTGCGGGTCGTCCCGCGCGGGCCAGAACACGCCCTGGCCACACACCGTCAGTCCCTTCGACGGAAGTAGATAGTCAACCCGCAGGTTGCCGGCGGAGCGGTCGTTGAAGTCGGCGGTATCGGCGGCGCTGTCGCCGCGCTGATCCTGGTTGACGCCGCCCTGCAGTTGCGCGGCTTCCGTTGCGCCGGCGCTGCGCGGGATGTGGCCGGCAGCGACGCGCGGATGGGCGAGCAGCGCGCGGATGGCCTCGTGGCGGCTGGCGCCGTCTTCGGGATCGGAGTTCTGGTCGCCCATGATCAGGAACGCCCGGCCCGCTAATCCGCCGCGTTTGCCGACGTCGTCCCGGATGTAACCGGCGCCGTGCGGCGATAGATAGTCGTTCCAGAAGCGGATCTCGTCGTGATTGCGCAGACCGTTGCGATCCTCGGGGCCGTCGAAGGCCGGCGGCGTCGGATGGCTCACGAGCAGGTGCAGCGTTTTCCCATCGATGCGCACCGGTACGTCCCAGTGGCTCTTGGAGCTCAGCGGCAATACCGCGAGTTGTTCGGGTGAATACCAGTCGAACGGCTGGGGTGTTTCCAGCCGGTCGGGCAGCATCGCCCCCGGCATGTCGCGCCACAGGAATTTGCGGAAGGTCCGCACGTGCGCACGGTCGATCGGAAAATTCGACAGCACCACCATGCCGTACTGGCCGGGGAACGCGCCGAACCCGAGTGCATCGCCGCCCCCGCCGATGCGGCCGTCATGGTCGAGATCGAAACCCGACGGCACGCCGGTGTTCGACGCCGCGAAGAACGAGTACGCGAATACTATCGGCGCGGCGCCGTTCTGCGCTCGCGCAAGGTAGTTTGACTGGAAATCCCGCAGCGCCACGCCGGCCGCGTCGTAGTCGAACTCCTGCAGCAGCAGGATGTCGGGGCGCACGCGCTGGATGATCTCGGCGACCGCGCGCGCCTGCGGATCGTCGGGGTTCGACAGTGATTGGCGCAGCCCGCCTTCGATGTCGCGGTTCAGGCTGGCATTGAAAGTCGCGACGCGTACGACGTTCGCCGCAGCTTCAGCCGCGGCGGCGGGCAGAACGCCCGCCGCCGCGATCAGAAAGTAAACCGGGATCGAAGCTGCGATGCCACGCACCCGGGCACGCGGATCAGAAGTTGAAGCGGATCGAACCCATAACCGTGCGCGGCGCGCCGATCGAATAGAAACCGACCGAAGTGCCCACGCCCGTGCCCGAGCTGATGTTGCCGTAGTACTCCTCGTCGAGCAGGTTGATCACGTTCAGCTGCACTTCCGCATTTTCGATGCCGGGGAAATTGAACGTGTAGCGCGCGTCGAGATCGACCACCGTGTATGCCGGCGCGATCTCGTTGTTGAGGTCCGTGCCGAAGCGATCGTCGACTTTCTTGGCCTGCAGGCCGACACGCATGTTTTCGGTGACTTTCACGTCCATGCGCGCGCCGAACATCCACTTCGGCGTTTCGACCAGCGTCTTGCCTTCGGTCGGAATTGGCACTCCCGAGGTCGGAACGTTCTCGAGCAACTCGCTGTCGTTGTAGGCGACCGACAGACTGAGATCCACCAACTCGCCGAAGCGCTGACCTACCTGCGCGTCGAAGCCCTGCACCTTCACGTCGCCGACGTTGCGGTCGACGCTGAAGCCGAGTTCCTGGTCGAACGACGACACGATGCGGTTCGCATAATCGATGCGATACAGCGCGACCGAGGCGATCGTGCGCGAGTTGTTCAGGCGCCAGCCGATGTCATACGCCTTGGTGGTTTCGGATTCCGGAGTGGGGCGTCCGACGCTGCCGTCCGGGAGACGGATCACCGAATAGAGGTTATCCGTGCGCGGCGCCGACAGGCCCTCGGCGTACGAGGCATAAAACGCGTGATTCACCCAGGGCTTGAACGTGATGCCCGCGTTCGGGAGCAGGTCGTCGAATTTGACCTCTTCGCTGTACGGGGCGATGAACTGCACCGGATTCGTCGGCGTGAAGGTCACGTTGCCGTTGGGGAGGACCGCGAGCGGCTGACGGCTCGTGCACAACGTGCCGCCGGCGGCGCCGATGGTGCCCGAGCTGCCCGAGCCGCCGTTCGGCGTGTAGCAATACTGGTTGAGCTCGCGCGTGAAGAACGGAGCGCGAACACCAATGGCCGCGACGATCTTGTCGTCCGCCAATTCGGTGCGGTATTCGACCGCGTACTGATTGAGCTCGGCGATCGAGAAGCGGTCGCGGCCGCGGATGATGTCTCCGTCCGCGGCATAAACACGTTCGCCCTGGCGTCCGGCGAACACATTCTCGACGCCGGTGCCTGCGTCGTTGATGTAACCCCACTGCGCCGTCTGGCGGTGGCGCGCGCGGTCCCAGCTGTAGGCGAAGCGCAGGATGTTGTTCTCGTTGATGTCCCAGATCAGCGACGTGGTCGCGCTCCATCGCTTGGTGTTCGTGTTGTTAGGCGAGTAGAAGCGGACGGTGTCGAGGATGTCGCCGTCGCCGTTGAGATCGAAGCCGACGAGGTTGGTGTTGCCGAGGACGCGTTTGTCGGGCGAGCTGGCCGCGGGTGTTTCGGCAATGGCGGTCGAGCCGCCGCCGTTCGCCAGCGTGTATTGCCAGGCCGCATCGAACGACAGGCGCAGGCTCTCGCCGAGATTCCACAACGACTGCATGCGGAAGTTGCCGGTGTCCGACGGGTTGAGCCGCACGCCGTAGAAGTTCGTGCAGCTGCCGGTGTAGGCCGGGTTGTCCGCATGGAGCGGCAGCGGCGGCGCAGGTTGCGGGACGGTTTGTGTATTCGGCAGGAAATTTTCGTTGTCGGCGACGCCAGCCGTCGGCAGATCGCGCGTACAGGTCGGCAGATTGTCGTAGTCGCGGCCATAGTTCTCGAACGATGCGATGCTCGCCGTCCGGTAGAACGCGTTGCGGTTTTCATTCCAGTGGCCGGCGAGGCTCACGAAGTTGCCGCTGTCGAAGTCCTGGCGGACCATGAAATTGAACTGCTTTCTCTCGAGTCCGCCCGGACCCTTGAACTTGTCGTAGTCCTGGTAGGAAGCCGCGAGGAATGCCTTCGTGCCCCACGGGCCGAATTCCCCGGTGTCCACGCGCACGAGTCCGCGGCGGAAGTTGTCCTGGCCGAAGGACGCGATGCCATAGCCGCCGAATTCTTCCGCCGGCCGGCGCGTCTTGTACGCCACCGTGCCGCCGGTGGCCGAAGCGGTGGGGCTGTCGACATCGGTCGTGCCGAGATTCACGTCGACGCGATCGATGAGCTCGGGGTCGAGCATCTGGTTGGGATACAGCGCGTAGTTGCCGGAGTCATTCAGCGGAATGCCGTCGAAGGTCACCGACACGCGCGAGCCGTCGAAACCGCGGATGCGCAGGTTGCCGCCGGAGCCGCCGTACGGATCGGAATTGGTGAAGTTGACGCCGGGGATCTGGTTGAGGCTCTGAAACACGGTCTGGCCGGACATCTGCGTTTCGAGATAGTCGGAGCTGAGCGTGACGCGCGACTTCGGCGCGGTCTGATCGCCCACGAGACCGATGCTGCGCACGCGCGTCGCCGAGACGACGACTTCGGCCAGGTCTTCCTCGATCGCCTCGGTGGCGGACGATTGTGCAAATGCATTCTGGCCGAGACCGGCGCCTAACAACAGCGCCGACGCAATGGCTCGTTTGTGGAATCGAAGCAACATCGCTTCGTAGGTGTGTCGCATGGGGTTCTCCGTGTTTGGTCCGCCGCCATCTGTGCAGCGTTGCGGGCTTTGTTGAGTACACGTTAATGACATGACGTGGCAGTTACAACCCGGGAATTAGCGCGTGCTGCGCATGCGCAACAGCGGTGCGCAGCAAGGTTTGCACGGCCCGTCAGGGTGCAGTCGAGCAGGCTGTACGAATCTTGCGCAGTCGGCGCGATTCCTCAGTCAGGAATCTTCGCGCCTGCAAGAGCTTGCGAAAAATGTCTGCGGCACAGCGGTACATAACGCTCGTTGCCGCCGATCTCGATCTGCGCTCCTTCGCGTTCCGCCGTGCCGTCGGCCTTGACACGCACGACCATGATGGCCTTGCGCCCGCAGTGGCAGATGGTCTTGATCTCGATGAGATTGTCGGCCCAACCGAGGAGCTGCGCGCTGCCCGGGAAAAGCTCGCCGCGAAAGTCCGTGCGCAATCCGTAACACAACACCGGAATGTCGAGCTCGTCCACGACCGCCGCGAGTTGTTTGACCTGCGCGGGCGTCAGGAACTGGGATTCATCGACGAGTACGCAGGCCAGTTTACCGCGCGCGTGTTCGGCCGCGACGTCCGCGCGCAGGTCGAGCGCGGGATGGAAGTGCCGCGCTTCGCGTTCGATGCCGATGCGCGAGTGGATCCGGCCGCCGTCGCGGCTGTCTATCTGCGCCGTGTACAGCAGCGTGCGCATGCCGCGTTCTTCGTAGTTGTGACCGGCCTGCAGCAACGCGGTGGATTTTCCCGCGTTCATCGTCGAGTAGTAGAAGTAGAGCTTGGCCATGCAACCCTATTAGATAGTTAGAGTCGATAGTTAGAAACGAGAGACGATGCCGACGACCGCGCCCGCCATGCACGAAGCCAGCGTCGCGGCGTACAAGGCGCGGAACCCGAGGCTCATGAGATCCGGGCGCCGCTCGGGGCACATGGCGCCGATGCCGGAAATCTGGATGCCGACGCTGGAGAGATTCGCGAAGCCGCACACCGCGTACAGCGCGATCAGCTTGCTCGTGTCCGACAGCGCGCCGGGGGCCATGTTCTGCAGGTTGACGTAGGCGATGAACTCGTTGAGCACCGTCTTGATGCCGAGCAGCGATCCGACGGTCACCGCTTCGCTCCAGGGCACGCCCATGAGCCAGGCGATGGGCGCGAACAGCCAGCCCACGAAACGCTCGAGTGTCAGTGGCGCGCCGCCGATGTCGATGAAGCTGATCATGCCGTTGAGCAGCGCCACCAGCGCAATCGCGACGATGAGGATGGCGAGGATGTTCAGGTAGATGTTGAGGCCGTCGGAGGTGCCGCGAGTCACGGCATCCATCGAGCTCTCGTATACACGCGGCGGCTTCTCCAGCGCCTGCGAGCTTTCGTTGTTCTCCGGAATCAACACGTGCGCGAACAGGATGGCCGCGGGCACCGACATGATGGACTTGGTGATCAGCTGGCCGAGCACGCCCTGGACCTGCGCGCCTAACATCGCCGAGTAGATGACCATGACGGATCCGGCGATCGTCGCCATGCCGGCGGTCATGATGAGCAGCAGTTCGTAACGCGTCATGCGCGCCAGGTACGGCCGCACCAGCAGCGGCGCTTCGATCTGGCCCATGAAGATGTTCGCGGTGGCGACCAGTCCCGCGGGTCCGCGCGTACCGAGCGCACGTTCGAAGATCACCGAAATGCCTCGGATGATCAGCGGCAGGATTCGCCAGTACCACAGCAGCGCCGACAGCGCCGACATCACGATGACCAGCGGCAGCACCTGGAAAGCGAACGTCGCGAGGTGGCCGGGGTTGGTCACTTCGAAGGGCGGGGCGCCGCCGCCGAGGTAGCCGTATACGAACGATGTGCCCTGCGCCGTGGCCGCGCCCAGCGCACCCACCGCGCGATTCACGTATTCGAGGCCATCGCGGATGCCCGGCGCCTTCAGCAGCAACGCGCAGATGATGAACTGCAGCGCGATCGCGAATACGACCAGCTTGATGTTGATGCGGCGCCAGTTCGTGCTGAACGGCATCGCCAGCGCAACGAACATGAGTATTCCGAACAGGGCCTGGACGACCAGCATTGCGAGACCTCTTCTTCTTGTCGCTTTCTTTTTAGGGCTTTTCTGGGGACGCTAGATAAGTTTGATCTCGCGCAGGCGTTCCTGCAGGAAATCGTGCGCGGTGATGGGTTCTGGAAACTGGTCGGGGTGCTGCGCGTCGATGTATTGCGGCAGCGTCTTGATGAGGAAGTCGGGATTGAAATGCAGGAAGAAGGGCAGCGAGTAACGCGCGTTGGTCGCGCGCTCATGCGGCGGATTGACGACGCGGTGCGTGGTCGAGCGCAGGTGACCGTTGGTCAGCCGCTGCAACATGTCGCCGACGTTGCACACCAGCGAGTCCGCCGGCGGATTGATCGGCAGCCATTCGCCTTTTCTCGACAGCACCTCGAGCCCCGGCTCCTCGGCGCCCAGCAGCAGCGTGATGACGTTGATGTCCTCGTGCGCGCCCGCGCGCACCGATGGCGTCGGCTCGGGCGGCAGCGGTGGATAGTGGATGATGCGCAGCACGCTGTTGCCGAAGTCGACCTTGTCGTCGAAGTAGTTCGATGGAAGGGCGACCGAGCGGGCGATGGCCGACAGCAATCTGCGCCCGAGCGCGTCGAACGCGTCGTACAGGCCGAGCGTCGCCTCCCGCATGCCCGGAATGCTGTCCACCCAGATGTTGGGCGCCATCACGTCGGTGAACCGGTGTCCCGGCGGCAGCTCGCGGCCGACGTGCCAGAACTCCTTGAGATCGTGGTGTTTCGCGCCCTTGGCCGTTTCGATGCCGAAGGGCGTGTAGCCGCGCGCGCCGCCGCCACCCTTGACCTGGAACCTGCGTTTCTCGGCCTCGGGCAGTGCGAAAAAGCTACGGAATGCGGCGAGCGACCGGTCGACGAGTCCCTTGTCGATACCGTGGTTTTCGATGATGACGAAGCCGTATTCCGCGTAGGCATTCGCGATGTCGTGGGCGAACCGCGCGGAGTCGCTGTTACGTGCGTCGAGTGTGGGTACGGCGTCGGACATGCGCGGGCTATTGTGCCTACCGCCGCCCCCAAACGTCACCGTATAGTAGATGCCGCGCCATGACGTCCCCCCAGTCGCAAGTTTGCAGCGCCATTCTCATGGTTCGTCCGAAGGCTTTCGGCTACAACGCCGAGACCGCGCAGACGAACCGGTTCCAGCAACCTGGCGGCACCGAAGAGGTGGCCGCGCTGGCATTGGCGCAATTTGATGCATTCGCCGCGGCGCTTGCCTCGGAAGGGATCACGACCTGCGTCGTCGAGGATTCGGCCGAACCGCGCAAGCCGGATGCCGTGTTCCCGAACAACTGGGTGAGCTTCCATCCGGACGGCACCGTCGTGTTGTACCCCATGCAGGCGGCGAGCCGGCGCGTCGAGCGGCGCATGGAAATCGTCGACACAGTGGCGCGCGAGACCGGTTATGCGGTACGCCGCGTGCTCGACCTGACACCGCACGAGAAGGCGGGGCGGTATCTCGAAGGGACCGGCAGCCTGGTGCTGGACCATATTAAACGTGTCGCCTACGCCTGCCTGTCACCCCGCACGGACGAGGTGGTCGCGGCCGAGTGGGCGCGTGCGATGGATTACGAGCTGGAGCTGTTCTCCGCGTGCGACGAGTCGAGTACGCCGATCTATCACACGAACGTGGTGATGAGCATCGGTACGCGCGCCGCCATCGTCGGGCTGGAGAACATCGCATCCGGCGACCGCGATCGCATCGCCGCGCGCTTGCGTGCATCGGGGCGCGAGGTCGTCGCGATCGATCCGCGCGAGTTGCATGCGTTCGCCGGCAACATGCTGGAGCTCGGCAGCTGGGACGAACATCTTGGAGATTTCCGCGTGCTGGTGATGTCGCGCACGGCGCGGCTGGCGCTCGCGCCCGGGAAACTCGCGCAGCTCAGCGCCGCGGTGGATTCCGTGCTGGCCGCGCCCATCGGCGTCATCGAGCGTCACGGGGGCGGCAGCGTCCGTTGTATGCTCGCCGAAGTCTTCCTGCGCTGATTTTTCCCCGATGGACTTCGTTCTCAAGATCCTGCTCGCCTATCTTCTCGGCTCGATCGTCGGGAGCCTCGTGGTGGGCCGGTTGCGCGGCGGCGTGGACATCCGGACGCAGGGCAGCGGCAATGCGGGCGGCACCAACGCGTTGCGCACGCAGGGTGCGGCGTTCGCTTTCTGGGTTTTCCTCATCGATATCGCGAAGGGCTGGATCGCGGCCGCGGTGGTGCCGGGGCTCGAGATTCCGGGGATCGTTGGTGGCGCCGATTCCCTCAATCTCTGGCTGCCCGCCGTCTGCGCCTTCGCTGCCATCATCGGCCACGTATTCCCGGTGTGGCACGGGTTTCGCGGCGGCAAGGGTGTGGCCACGCTGGTCGGTGCGTTCGCGGGCTTCGATCCCTTCCTGCTGATTCCCTTGTTCGCGAGCTGGCTCGCCGTCGTGGTGGTATCCGGGTTCGTCGGGTTCGCGTCGATCGTGGCGTCGCTGGCGATGCCGGTCTATCTACTGATGCGCGATGGATTGCGGCTCACGCCGGACCTGGCGTTCGCGCTCGCGTGCGCGGCGCTGGTGATCTTCACCCATCGCGGCAATGTCGCGCGCATGCGCGCGGGCACCGAGCCACGCGCCCGCAGACTCTGGTTGTTCGGTCGAGGGCGGTCGTGATCGCCGAAAGCCCACTGTCGCAGCGGGTCTTCCAGCGGCTCGACGACCGCGAGTTCCGCTCGGGAGAAACACTCGCGGCCGATCTCTCGGTGACCCGCGCGGCCGTGTGGAAAGCAGTCGAGCAACTGCGCGAGCTCGGTGTCGAGCTCGATGCCCAGCCGCACAAGGGTTACCGGCTGGCGCCCGGGGTGAGCCCGCTATGTCCCGAACGAATCACCGCCGCGCTGCCGGAGAAGGTCCGGCGTCACATCGAAGCATTGCTGGTCGAATGGACCCTGGAGTCGACGAACACGCGCCTGCTCGATTCGTTGCCGCCCGGCGCGGGCACGGCGGCCATTGTCCTCGCCGAGAACCAGACCGGCGGACGCGGCCGGCGCGGCCGCGGGTGGATATCCCCGCCCGGCGGCGGCATCTGTCTATCTATTGCCTGGCAATACCCCGACATGCCACAGGATCTGTCCGCGTTGAGCCTGGTGGTCGGGCTCGAGGTCGCGAACGCGCTGCGCGCGGTCGGCGTCGATGCCGTGCGCCTGAAGTGGCCCAACGACCTCGTCACGGCGCACGGCAAACTCGGCGGGATCCTGATCGAGATGCGCGCGGAGGCGGGCGGGCCCGTGCACGTGGTTGTGGGTCTCGGGCTCAATGTGCTGATCGGTGAAGAAGCGCGCGCCGCCGTCGCGCTCACCGGCAATGTCGCCGACGATATTCGTGCGCATCACACGCCGGTGCCCGATCGAAATTCGATCGTCGCCGCGTTGCTCACGCGGCTCGTGCCGGCGCTCGCCGAGTTTCCGCGGCACGGGTTCGGGCCGCACGTCGCGGAGTGGACCGGTCGCGACGCATTGCATGGCCAGGAAGTACGAGTCGACAACGCCGGCGAGGTGACGCGTGGTGTGGCGCGCGGCATCGATGCGCATGGCGCCTTGCTGGTCGAGACGCCCGAAGGTGTCCGGCGGTTCATCTCGGGAGAAGTTTCAGTGCGGATCGATCAATGACCACGTTGTTAGTCGACATCGGCAATACGCGCGTGAAGTGGACGGTGCTGCGCGGTGCGCGCCTCGCGCGCATGCAGGCGGCGGTTCATGGCCGCGACGCGGCGGCCATGAACACGGTGATCCGGCGCGCGCCGGCCGGGGTGGATCGCATCGTTGCCGTGAACGTGGCGGGCGCGAAGTTCGAGCGCGCGCTGACCGCCGCGGCGAAGTCGCGCTTCGGCCTGCGGCCCGAATTCATTCGCAGTGAGCGCACGGCCTGCGGCGTGCGCAACGGTTATCGGGATCCCTGGCGTCTCGGCGCGGATCGCTGGGTGGGCGCGATCGGCGCGCATGATCTCGTGCGCGGCAAGGCCGTGCTCGTCGCCAATATCGGCACCGCGCTGACACTCGACGGCGTCAGCGCGAGCGGCCGGCACCTCGGCGGCGCCATCGTGCCCGGACCCGCGTTCATGGTGGAAAGCCTGTTGTCCGGAACCCATGGCATCCGCCGCCGCGCCCGTGGCGATGCGGCCAGTTCCCGTGTGCTGTTCGCTGCCAACACCGCGGGCGCCATAAACGCCGGCGCGCGATTCGCCGCGGCCGCGCTGATCGAACGTGCGGTCGATGAGGCCGCGCGTTCGCTGGGTACACGTCCCGTGTTGCTGCTCACGGGCGGCGACGCCCCGGCGCTTGGGCGACTGATCCGGACACGCGCGCGGAATGTTCCGGACCTGGTGCTGCGCGGGCTCGCGGTGTTTGCGCGCGGCTCCGCCGGCGCCATTTGATACACTCGCGCCTCGCGTGCGTGCCGCCCTTCTCGTTCTACTCCTCATAAACCTCGCGTATTTCGCGTGGTCGCACTGGCTTGCGCCCAAGGATCCCGCGCTGCCGGTTTCGGCGGCCGTATCCGCGCCGCCGCTGCAACTCGCGAATGAATCGCTGCCCGCGTTGGCCGATGGAAGTTGCGTGACCGTGGGTCCATTCGCGACCCGCGAACTCGCCGCGCGCGCGCGCCAGACACTGACCGACGCCGGCTACTCCTCCGTCCCGAGAGAAGAAGAGACCCGCGAGCTCGACGGCTACTGGGTTTACCTCGAGGCGCCCCCGACTCCGACCGCCGAACGCCGGCTGATGGAGCGCCTGAGCCGCGGCGGCATCACCGATGCGCAGATCGTCGGCGACCTGAGTTCACGGCGGATTTCCCTCGGCGTGTTTTCGGATGAGACCCGTGCGTTCGCGCAGTCCGAACGCGTCGCGAAACTGCAGCTCCTGCCGCAGATCGAAGCCCGCGAAAAAGCATCCTCGGCGATCTGGCTGGATCTGACCCTCAAGTCCGGCGCCCCGCCGCTCGAGGGCCAGACGTTCAAGGCCGGGGAGTCCGAGCTCGAATTCCGGACCTGCCCGGCCTCATCCAGGGCGCCGGACGAGCAAAATCAGCCCGCGGAATAGCGCCGCGGCGCGTCGAGCGCCTAAAATCCCGCATCGAAAAGGGCCGGCTTAGCTCAGTTGGTAGAGCACCTGATTTGTAATCAGGGGGTCGCGGGTTCGATCCCTGCAGCCGGCACCAGATTTTTCAAGGCGGAATTCTTTCGCCGGGCGTCGTGGTGGTTAGGCCGCCGCCGCCGAGCAGTGTCGAACGCTGGGTGTCCGCCCGATTGTTGGTGCCACCGATACACACCGAGGTATTGCCCGCCGCGCCGTTGTCGAAGCCGCCGATGACGACCGCGCTGACACCATTTCCCTTGTTATCAAATCCGCCGACGATCACGACGCGATCCGCATTCGCCGTGCTTTCCGACCCTCCGGCGACGACCGCGGACGGCGCACTGGCGGAAGTCAAGTTCTGTTCTCCGGACAACAGGCCCGCGTAACTCGCGTGGCTGTGATAACGCCCGATGATCAGGTTGTGTGAACCTGTCCGGGTCGTCGGCCAACCCGACGCGGCCGATGGCAGTTCGTTGTACCCGATGATGAGATTGCCGCAGCCGTTGGTGCGGTCGGTGCGTCCCATGCCGTTGACGATCTGCAGGTTGCCCTTGACCAATACAGTCCTGCAGGCGCGCCCACCGGCGATCTGCAGGACGTCGGTCAATTCCTTGAGTCGTTTCTCCAGCGCCACGATTCTCGCGACGGTGCTCGGTTTCTTCTTGCCACCGGGTTTCTTGGGCCGTTTGGCTTTCTTCTTCGCTGCCATTTCGATCTCCAGATAGTTAGTTGCCCCGCCGCAG
>JAKFFF010000076.1:0-24291 GCA_036677145.1 Alcaligenaceae bacterium | reverse complement strand
GGCAGCGAGGCGGAAAGCATGAGTCCGGCGAGCATCAGCGCGAACATCAGCGTGCGCACGGGGGACTTGTCGGGATCCACCCAGTTCGTGAACCAGCAGGTGTACATCCACACCCACCACACGGCGAGCAGCAGGAACAGCGTCTGCAGCGCACCCGTAAGCGTCAGGTGCCCGACAAGCGAATGCGAGAGTTGCGTGACCGCGAAAACGAACACGAGGTCGAAAAACAACTCGACGTACGTGACGCGTACGTGCCCGCCGTGAGCGCGCAGCAATCCGCGCGTTTCTCGAGGACGTATTTCTCGAGGAATGGGGCTTCCCTCGGACATGTCGCGCAGTGTGCCAGATGGCCGCGTTGTACGAGGCCTGCGCCGCCATTAGTCTTGCCTCGTGGAACACAGATTCATCGGCAGGCGGCGCTTCGTGCAGGGGCTTGCGGCCGGCACATTGTTGTCGGGAGCGCGCACTGGCTGGGCAAGCGCGGCCTCCCCCGCCGTGCTCACGGGTCCTGAATTCGATCTCACCATCGATGAGATGCCTGTGAACTTCACGGGTGCGTCGCGCCGCGCGATCGTCGTCAACGGCCAGTTGCCGGCGCCGCTGCTGCGCATGCGCCAGGGCGATACGGTGACGATCCGCGTCACCAACAAACTGCGCGAGCGCACGTCCATCCACTGGCATGGAATCATCCTGCCGGCGGACATGGACGGCGTGCCGGGCCTGTCGTTCGACGGCATCGCGCCCGGCACGACGTTCACCTACCGCTTCAAGGTGAACCAGTCCGGCACGTACTGGTATCACTCGCATTCGCGCTTTCAGGAGCAGGTCGGCCTGTACGGCCCGATCATCGTGGAGCGGCGCGGCGGCGAGCGGCATGCCGCGGATCGCGAATACTCGCTGCTGCTGTCGGACTGGACGGATCACGATCCGGAAGCCATCTACGCGACGCTCAAGCGACAGAGCGACTACTTCAACTTCGGCAAACGCACGCTCGGCGACTTCGTGGACGACGTGCGCAGCCAAGGATTCTCGGCGGCCTCGGCCGACCGGCGCATGTGGGCCGCGATGCGCATGAACCCGACGGACCTCGCGGACGTCTCCGGCTACGCGTACACCTATCTACTGAACGGCGTGGCGCCCGCGGGGAACTGGACGGGGATCTTCCGTCCCGGCGAACGCGTGAGGCTGCGGCTGATCAACGGTTCGTCGATGAGTTTCTTCGACGTGCGCATTCCGGGACTGAAACTCACGGTGGTGGGCACGGACGGTCAGGACGTCGAGCCCGTGACGGTCGATGAATTGCGCGTCGGCACCGCGGAAACGTATGACGTCATCGTCACGCCCGGCGACGCGGCGTACACGATCTTCGCGCAAGCGATGGATCGTTCCGGATATGCGCGAGGCACGCTCACGCCGCGCGCCGGCATGACGGCGGAAGTCCCGGCCATGGACGCACGCGCGTTGCTGACGATGACGGACATGGCCATGGACCATGGATCCATGGGCCACGGTGTCGATCCCGCCGAAGCCGCGCGGCACGCGGCCATGGGCCACGCGCCAGCGCCGCAGGCCGCACCGATCGTCCACGCGCCGGCCGAATCCGGTCCGCTGATCGACATGCTGGCGGAGACTCCCGCCTCGCGGCTCGATGATCCGGGCGTCGGCCTGCGCGGCAATGGCCGTCGTGTGCTGACGCTTTCTGACCTGCACACACTCGGCGGGCCGATCGACCGGCGCGACGCCGGCCGTGAGATCGAGCTGCATCTGACCGGCCACATGGAACGGTTCGTCTGGTCGTTCAACGGCCAGAAATTCTCGGACGCAAAGCCGCTCGATTTCCGGCACGGCGAGCGCCTGCGCATCGTGCTCGTGAACGACAGCATGATGACGCACCCGATCCACCTGCACGGCATGTGGAGCGAAGTGCTGGACGATCACGGCGCCTTTCTCGCGCGCAAACATACGGTGCCGGTGCAGCCCGGGCAGCGCCTCGCCTACCTGGTGACCGCCGATGCGCTGGGTAGATGGGCCTATCACTGCCACCTGCTCTACCACATGGAAGCGGGCATGTTCCGCGAAGTGGTGGTCGCATGAGGCTGCCATTCCTCGTGCCATTCGCGCTGCTGCTGGCCGTTCCCGCGCACTCGCAGCACCAGGATCACGCCACCAGCGCACCCACTGAAAGCGAGCGCGAACACGTCGCGCCCGATCCACCGCGTTCGCACGTGGATCACGACATGTCGTACCGCGAGATGGCGGAGATGATGGGCATGGATGACCGCCGGCGGTTCGGCAAGGTCATGTTCGACCAGCTCGAATGGGTCGATACCGAAGACGGGGCCTTCGAGTGGGACGCCGCGGCCTGGTACGGCGGCGACATCCACAAACTGTGGCTGGAAACCGAAGGCGAACGCGCCGCGGGCACGACGTCCGCGCGCAGCGAGCTCGCCTGGGACCGGGTAGTCAGCCGCTGGTGGAGTGCGCGCGCGGGTGTTCGCCAGGATTCGGGTGGTGGCCCCTCGCGCACCTGGGCCGCGTTCGGCGTTTCCGGCCTCGCGCCGGGATTCATCGAGACGGAGATTTCCGCGTACGTCGGCGAATCCGGCCGCACCGCGCTGCGATTCTCCGCGGAATACGACCTGCGGATCACGCAGCGGCTGCTGCTGCAGCCGCAGATCGAGTTCGAGGCGTTCGGCCAGGATGATCCGGAACGAATGATCGGCGCCGGCCTCGCCACCGGCGAGCTGGCGCTGCGGCTGCGCTACGAGATCCGGCGCGAATTCGCGCCGTACGTCGGCCTCGGGTGGGCCTGGCATTTCGGCGACAGCGCGGATCTCGCGCGCGCGGCGGGCGAAGAAACCTCGGAGTTCGCGCTGCGCGCCGGCGTACGCGCCTGGTTCTGATCCTGCGGTCGGTGCCGGGTGAGAAAAGACTGAGTTAGTCTCCTGTCGTCGAGCAAGCGATCGTCAGGCACTAACTCAGTCTTTTCTCACCCGGCACCGACCTGTCTACCCTTGCGGGACGCCGGACATGTCCGGCAGCCGGTGCGCGATGCCCTTGTGGCAGTCGATGCAGGTTTTTTCGCCGGACAGCAGCCAGCGCTCGTGAATGTCGGCGGCGCGCCGGCCCTGGCGCGTGAGATCCATGTAGCCGTATTCGTGGCAGTTGCGGCACTCGAGCGAATCGTTGGCCTTGAGCCGCGCCCATTCGTGTTCGGCGAGCGTGCGGCGCATGCCGAGGAAATCCTCGCGTGTGTCGATGGTGCCGAAGATCTTGCCCCACACCTCTTTCGAGGCCTGCATCTTGCGCGCGATCTTGTCGGTCCAGTCGTGCGGCACGTGGCAGTCGGGACAGGTCGCGCGTACACCAGAACGGTTCGTGTAGTGGATCGTCGACTTGAGCTCGGCGAAGACGTTCGATTTCATTTCGTGGCAGCTCACACAGAAGGCCTCCGTGTTGGTCGCCTCGAGCGCGGTGTTGAACCCGCCCCAGAACAACACGCCGCCCACGAAGCCGCCGATCGTGAGAAAGCCCAGGCTCATGTGCCGGGCGGGCTTCGACAGCGTGTTCCAGAATTTTGTGATGAAGCCGGGCAGACGCATATCAGCGGCTCTTCGCTGCATCTTCGGAGATCAACTCGTCGATGTCGCGAAAGCCGTTTTCGACCAGCGGCTTCACGTCCGTCTGCACGACGTGGCACTGCGTGCAGAAATAGCGGCGCGGCGAAATGGACGCGAGCACCTGTCCGTCGCGGTCGAGAAAGTGCGTCACGCTCACCATCGGCGCCTGGAACGTCGCGGCGTTCGCGCGCGAGTGGCACAACACACAGCGGTTGGAGTTCTTGTCGATCTGATAACCGTCGATCGTGTGCGGGATCGTCGGCGGCTGATCTGGATAGGCACGCTTGCGTTTGAGGTCGGTGTTTTCGGTGCGCGGCATCTGGATCGGGCGGCCCTCCTGGCTGAGCGGAATCCCGCGGCGCAAGGCGTCGATGGATTGCAGCTCACGCGCCGCCGGCGCCGGGGCATTGGCGGTCGGATCCTGCCCCATGAGCAGCAGCGGCATGCAACCTAACAAGATGAGCGCGCGGATTCGCATCAGTGCTTTCCTCATACCCTGGCCTCAGACCTTGACGATGCGGACGGCGCATTTCTTGAAATCCGCCTGCTTGGAAATCGGATCGGTCGCGTCGAGCGTGACCTTGTTGATGAGCACGCTGGCGTCGAACCAGGGCACGAACACCAGGCCGCGCGGCGGGCGATCACGCCCACGCGTTTCCACGCGCACGCGCACTTCGCCGCGGCGTGACACGACGCGCGCCTCCATGCCGCGCCGCAGGCCGCGCGCCTCGGCGTCGTCCGGGTGCATGAATACCACGGCGTTCGGGAATGCCTTGTAGAGCTCGGGAATACGCATGGTCATCGAGCCGGAATGCCAGTGTTCGAGCACCCGGCCGGTAGATAGCCACAGGTCGAACTCCGCGTCCGGCGACTCGGGCGCCGGTTCATACGGCAGGCCCCAGATCACAGCGCGGCCGTCCTTGTTGCCGTAGAACTGGAAGCGCGTCCCCGCCTTCACGTAAGGATCAGTCCCCTCGCGATAACGCCACAACGTCTCCTTGCCCTTGACCACCGGCCAGCGCAGCCCGCGCTCCTGGTGGTACAGATCGAAAGGCGCGAGGTCGTGCCCGTGACCGCGGCCAAACTGCGCGTACTCCTCGAACAAACCTTTCTGCACGTAGAAGCCGAAGGCGTGCGACTCCTGGTTCGCGTAGTCGGGCGCGAGCTGCGCGAGCGGGAACTTGTTGACCACGCCGTTCGCGAACAACACCTGAAACAAGGTCTTGCCGCGATACGAGGGGTTCTCCGCCAGCATCGCCGCGGGCCAGACCTCGTCGGTCTTGAAGCGCTTCGAGAACTCCATGAGTTGCCACAGATCCGAGCGCGCTTCGCCCGGCGCATCGACCAACTGGTGCCAGAACTGCGTGCGCCGCTCCGCGTTGCCGTAAGCGCCCTCTTTCTCCACCCACATCGCCGCGGGCAGGATCAGGTCCGCCGCCTGCGCGGTCACCGTCGGATACGCATCGGAGACCACGATGAAATTGTCGGGATTGCGGTAACCCGGCAATCCTTCCTCGTTGATGTTGGGCCCCGCCTGCAGGTTGTTGTTGACCTGCACCCAGTACGCGTTGAGCTTGCCGTCGCGCAGCATGCGGTTCTGTTCCACCGCGTGATAACCCGGCTTCTCCTGGATCACGCCGTGCGGCACTTTCCAGATTTCCTCGGTATGTCGGCGATGTTCGGGATTCGTCACCACCATGTCGGCCGGCAGACGGTGACTGAACGTGCCCACTTCGCGCGCCGTGCCGCAGGCCGACGGCTGGCCCGTGAGCGAGAACGGGCTGTTCCCCGGTGTTGCGATTTTTCCGGTGAGCAGGTGGATGTTGTAGACCAGGTTGTTGGCCCAGACACCGCGCGTGTGCTGGTTGAAACCCATGGTCCAGAACGACATGACGCGGATTTTCGGATCCGCGTACAACTCGGCGAGCTGCTTGAGCCAGCCGCGCTCGACGCCCGTGACACGCGCGGTGTGTTCGAGTGTGTACGGCTTCACGAAGGCCGCGAATTCCTCGAATGTCATCGGCTGCGAGCCGCCCGGATCGTCCGCGTTCTCGGCCTCGCGTTCGAGCGGATGCTCGGGCCGCAGGCCGTAGCCGATGTCCGTGTTGCCACGCTTGAACGTCGTGTGGCGCGTGACGAAATCGCGATTCACCGAGCCGCTGCTGATGATGTGATTCGCGATGAAGTTGAGGATGACCAGGTCTGTCTGCGGCTTGAAGACGATCGGAATGTCGGCGAGATCGAACGAGCGATGTTCGAACACGGACAACACCGCGACGCGCACGCGCGGCGAAGACAGGCGGCGATCCGTGACGCGCGTCCAGAGGATCGGATGCATCTCGGCCATGTTCGAGCCCCACAACACGAACGCGTCGGCGGCTTCGATGTCGTCGTAGCAGCCCATCGGTTCGTCCATGCCGAAGGTGCGCATGAAACCGTACGCCGCGGAGGCCATGCAGTGCCGCGCGTTGGGATCGAGATTGTTGGTACGAAAGCCCGCCTTGAACAGTTTGTTGGCCGCGTAACCTTCCCAGATGGTCCACTGCCCCGAGCCGAACATGCCCACGGCCGTGGGCCCTTTTTCTTTCAGAGTCTTCTTGAACTTCTCAGCCATCACGTCGAAGGCTTCGTCCCAGGACACGGGCGTGAATTCGCCGTTCTTGTCGTACTTGCCGTTTGTCTTGCGCAGCAGCGGTTGCGTGAGGCGGTCCGTGCCGTACATCACTTTCGAGAGGAAATAACCTTTCACGCAGTTGAGGCCGCGATTGACCGGCGCGTGTACGTCACCGTGTGTCGCGACCACGCGGCCGGATCTGACCGCGACGTTCACGCCGCAACCCGTGCCGCAGAAACGGCACGGCGCCTTCGACCATTTGAGTTCCGTCGCCGCACGATCGGTCACCAGGTTCTGCGCCTCGGCCGGCAGCGATATACCCGCTGCCGCGGCCGCGGTCGCGGCCGCCGTGCGTTTGATGAATTCACGGCGCGCGTTTTCCATCAGACATCCCTTTGGTGATACACGAGATTGACCAGCAACACGCCGGGCTCACGTCCGAGCGCGTCCATGCGATCGGCGAGCTGGCGCTCGCTCGGCGCTTCGACCACGACGATGATCTTGCCGTCTTCGACGGCGTGAATTTCGGTGCCTTCCATGCGGGCGATGCGCCCGGCCACCTCCGCGGCATCATCGGCGCGTGCGCGCACGATGAAGCTCGCGATCTGCATGTCGCTCATGGCGGCGGGGGTCCCGGTGGCCCGGCAAACATCTGCCAGATCCAGATCACGAAACCGAATCCGGCGACGATGATGACCGAGAGGATGGGCGCGAGGATGAACGCGAGAAACCCGAAGGCTCGGAGCTCCGCGCGGCGCTCGGTGTGACTTTCGGTCATTGGCTCCCCTCTCATGGCGTTGAACTATATGCGCGGGCCCGCCGTGAGGGAAATGCGGATCATCCCGGACCGCTCGTTGGGTGTTTCACCTACAACCCGATGCATCCTATCTACGGCCGCCGCTCCTTCATCGCGAGACTGGACGGTGTCATCCGTCCAGGCCCGGCCTCCGTCGCAACGACTCATACGCCGGATCCGTCCCCGATAACGTGAGCCATCCACACACGGAGGCAACAATGAATACACCATATCGCCTGGCCGCGGCTGCGACCGCGGCGACGTTGATGGCCCTGGCGGCGGTCAACCCGGTTTTCGCGGACGAAGCAGCCGCGCCGGCCAACATGCGGACGCTCGACATCGCGCGCCTCGCGGCCGACGGAAGGCTGCATAAACCCGCGGACATGACGAGCTGGATCTTCCTCGGCACTTCGCTCGGCATGGGTTACAACCCCGGTTCTTTCAACGCCAAGCGGCCCGGCCAGTTCCAGGTCGTGCTGATGGAACCGAACGCCTATCAACATTTCGCCGAACATGGCAGCTACGCGCCGGGCACGATGTTCGTGCTCGCGTTTTATGACACGGATGTGCAGCAACGCTCGATCAACCAGAACGGCTTCACACAGGCCGAGCTGACCAACTTCGAGATCCATTTGATCGAGCCCAAACACAAAGACGGCCACGTCTTCTACACGTTCGACGCGAATTCGACCGAAGGCAGAGCGCTGCCGGCCGGCAACGGCTGCGTGAGTTGTCACCGCGATCACGGCGCTTTCCAGGGCACGTTCGCGCAGTTCTATCCGACGCTGCGCCCGTTGATTCCGAAGAACCTGCTCGAGAAGGCGTCGCGCAACCACGAGATCCGTTGAAGACGGCGGTTGAGAGTTACCATGGCGCCCAGCACATGAGTGAGACGTCTCATCCGCTCGATCGCCCGCTGCCGCATGACGTGGCCGCGGGCGAATCCGCGTTCATCCAGTTCTACCAGAAATACCCGGTGTTCAGCTGGCCCTGGGCGTGGCGCCGGACAGTTGTATTCGGATCTGTCGGGGTCGTGGCGGGATTCACCTTCGGCATATCGCACGGGCTCTTCCTGCACAGCGTGTGGGAGGCGCTGGCCGTCTCGCTGGCCTGCGCCGCGGCCAATGTCGCGCTGGTCGGCGCCGGGCCGGTGCTCGGCGCGGCCATCCGGCATCGTCAATGGCCGCGGGGAATCGAGAGCATGTTGCTCATCATCGCGGTAGTTAGTGGCATCGCCATCGCCGCGGGGTCGGCTGATTGGGCCGACCGGTTTCACGATGCCCGGATGGCCGCGCATGGCCATGTTTCCAAGCCCGAGGTCATCGATGTCACGGACGCCCACTCGTTCGTGCGCTGGCTGCTGGATCAAGGCTGGGACGTGATCATACTGTTCGTCGCGAGCGGCGGACTCGCGCTGCAGGCGTACTTCTCCGAGCCGCGACGCTGGGCGGAGCACTTCCGACGCGTCGCACTCGAGAAGTCGGGTCTGCAGAAGAGCGAGGCGGATGCGAAGCTCACGTTGCTGCAGGCGCAGGTCGAGCCGCACTTCCTGTTCAACACGCTGGCGTCGGTGCGCTCTCTCGTGACGTCCGATCCGCCGCGCGCGGCGCAGACGATCGATGCGCTCGCGGAATACCTGCGCGCCACGCTGCCGAAGTTGCGCGCGGAGACCGGTGTTCCGCAGTCCACGCTCGGCGAACAATTCGCGATCTGCGCAAGTTACCTCGCGCTCATGAAAGTGCGGCTCGGGGATCGATTGCAGGTCGACATCCGCCTGCCGTCCGAGCTGCGTGATGCCGCGTTTCCACCATTGCTGCTGATTTCGCTGGTCGAGAATGCGATCAAACACGGTGTCGAGCCGAAGCCGGGCGTGACGCGCGTGACGCTGGCGGCGCGCGCCTTCGAAGAAGCTGCCCGGCCGCGGCTCGAAGTGCGGGTGGAAGACGACGGCGCGGGCCTGAAGCTCGGCATGGGGGAAGGAACCGGTCTCGCGAACATACGCGCGCAGCTGCTCATGCGATTCGGCGCGGAGGCGTCGTTCGAACTGGCGGAGCGCGCGTTCGCCGGCGTGCTGACACGCATCATCGTGCCGCTGGAAAGGCCGGCGTGATGCGTCCCACGGCCATCATCGCCGAGGACGAATTGCCGCAGCGACAGGAATTGCGCGCGCTGCTCGCGGAATTGTGGCCTGAGCTCGACGTTGTCGCGGAATGCGCGGATGGCCTTGCCGCGTTGAATGCCATCGAGCAGCACCGGCCGAGCGTGGCTTTTCTCGATATCCGCATGCCCGGCGTGAGCGGCCTCGAGGTCGCGCGCGCCGCGGGCGCGGGGTGTCAGGTAATTTTCATCACCGCGTACGAGGAGTATGCGCTGCGCGCGTTCGACGAGGGCGCGGTGGACTATCTACAGAAACCGGTCGCGCGCGAGCGCCTGGGTCGCGCGGTGGAGCGCGCCCGGATGCGCCTGAACAAAGGAGCCCAGGTCGATATCGCCGCGCTGGTCGACCTGGTGCAGGCGCAGCTCGCGCCCGGGAAGCAGGCCATCAAGTGGATCACCGCGAGCGTGGGCAATGCGGTGAAGATGTTTTCGATCGACGAAGTGCTGTTTTTCCAGGCGCAGGACAAATACACACGCGTCGTGACCGCCGACAGCGAGGGCCACATCCGCACGCCGCTCAAGGAACTGCTGCCGTCGCTGGATTCCGAAGTGTTCTGGCAGGTGCATCGCAGCGCGATCGTTCGCGTCGGCGCCATCCGCGCCGTCGAGAAAGGCGACGACGGCAAGCTGCACCTGACCGTGCGCGGCCACCCCGAAGTCCTGCCCGTCAGCAGCGCCTTCCAACACCGCTTCCGCGGGATGTGAGGGTTGGTGCCGGGTGAGAAAAGACTGAGTTAGCTTCTCGCGAGCTCGATGAAGCCGGACACCGCGAGCTAACTCAGTCTTTTCTCACCCGGCACCAACCTCTTACCTGCCCGGTACCCAGTTCGTGCCGGCAAGGGGGAGGTTCGCCATGGCGGCGGCTTCGACGGTCAACGCGACCAGGTCCTCGCGCTCGAGGTGGTGGACGTTCTGCTTGCCGCAGGCGCGGGCGATGGTGGTGAGTTCCATGTTCAGCGTCTTGAGGTAGTTGGTCAGGCGACGCGCACCGATCACGGGGTCCAGGCGCTGCTCGAGCACGGCGTCCTGGGTGGTCACGCCCACGGGGCAACGACCGGTGTGGCACTGATGGCAGAAGCCCGGCGCGGTGCCGAGCTTGGCGTAATCCTCCGCGGCGGAGACGTGTTTGCCGTCGGCTGTCACATAACTCTCGCTGTTGCAGCCCAGCGCCATCAACACGCCCTGCCCGATCGCCACCGCGTCGGCGCCCATCGCCAGCGCCTTGGCGACATCCGCGCCGCTGCGCACGCCGCCGGAGATGATCAGCTGCACCTTGCCGCGCATGTTCAAGTCGTCGATGGCCTCGACCGCCTGCCGCAGCGCGGCCAGCGTCGGAATGCCCACATGTTCGATGAACACGGTCTGCGTCGCGGCCGTGCCGCCCTGCATGCCATCGACCACGATCACATCCGCGCCCGCGTGAATCGCGAGCTTCACGTCATGGTTCACCCGCGTCGCGCCTACTTTCACGTAGATAGGCTTCTCCCAATCCGTGATCTCGCGCAATTCGTTGATCTTGATCACCAGATCATCGGGCCCGGTCCAGTCCGGGTGCCGCGACGCCGAGCGCTGATCGACCCCCGCGGGCAACGTGCGCATCGCGGCGACACGAGGATTGACCTTCTGCCCTAACAACATCCCGCCACCACCGGGCTTGGCGCCCTGCCCGATCACGATCTCGATCGCGTCGGCCTTGCGCAGGTCATCCGGATTGAATCCATAACGCGACGGCAGGCACTGATACACCAGCGTCTTCGACGACTGCCGCTCTTCACTCGTCATGCCGCCGTCGCCGGTGGTCGTCGAAGTGCCGAGCGCGGTGGCCGCGAGCCCCAGCGCCTCCTTCACGCGCGCCGACAATGCGCCAAAGCTCATGCCCGCGATCGTGATCGGCGTCGCCAGCTCGATCGGTTTCGTCGCGAAACGCGTGCCGAGTACCGTCTTCGTCGAACATTTCTCGCGATACCCCTCGAGCGGATAACGCGACAGCGACGCACCGAGGAACACCAGGTCATCGAAACTCGCGACGTGCCGTTTCGCACCCAGCCCGCGGATTTCATACAAGCCCGTGGCCGCCGCGCGCTGGATGTAATCAAGGGTGCGCCGGTCGTATCCCGCGGATTCCTCCAGCGAGATTCGCGCGGCGCCGGGAAATTGTGGAGGCAACTTTTCGTTCATTTCCGTTCTCCCGGCTCAATATTCCTGGTTCGCATCCGCGTTCCAGTGATAGAGATTCTTCGCCGATGCGACACGCTTGAATTCGCGCGCGTCATGTTTGAATCCGGCGCGCGCGAGCAGCTCGCGCACGGCGTTGTAATCGGCTTCGCTCATGTCTTCGAAGCGCGCATCGGCGCCCAACGAACGCACGTTGCCGCGCACGTAGATCACGGCCTCGTAAAGCGAATCGCCGAGCGCATCGCCGGCATCGCCGCAAATCACGATGCGGCCGGCCTGCGCCATGAACGCGGAGAAACTGCCTACACTGCCGCCGACGACGATGTCTCCACCCTTGAGCGAGATCCCGCAGCGCAACGCCGCGTCACCATGGATGATCAGCGTGCCGCCATGCGCGGACGCGCCCGCGGCGGTCGATGCAAAGCCTTCCACGCGAATCGTGCCCGACATCATGTTTTCGCCAACACCGGGACCGGCATTCCCATGCACGGTGATGCTCGCGTGTTTGTTCATGCCGCCGAGGTAATAACCCGCGTGCCCGTCCACTTCGATCTCGAGCGGCGCATCGAGTCCCGCCGCGATGGAATGCGCGCCGTCGGCGTTCAGGATCCTCACCCGCGCGACACTCGCCGGCGCATGCAGAAACCGGTTCACGTCACGCAGCGGCGTCGCCGCCAGATCGAATTGCTTCACGCCTTCCACGAATACACCTCTTCCGGCTTCGGCTCGAATACGTTGGCGTGGCGCACACCCGGCAGATGCGCCAGCGAGCGGAACTCCGACGCGATCGCGACGTAGTCCTCGGTCTCGGCCACTACCGCGGGTTTACACGCGAACGCGTCGCGCACGATCAGCATTTCCTTGTCCGTGCCCATCAGGAAGGTGAAGAAGCCGTCGAGCTCGGAGAAGCCGCGCTGCACGGCGGTAGTCAGGTCATCACCCTCGCGCATGCGCCACTCGAAGAAGCGGCATGCCGCCTCGGTGTCGTTGTCGGTGACGAAAGTTATGCCGAGCGGCTCGAGTTTCTTGCGCACGAGATGCGGATTCGACAACGAGCCGTTGTGCACCAGGCAGAAGTCCTGCCCCGCCGTGAACGGATGCGCGTGCGCCGGTGTCACCGCGGATTCGGTCGCCATCCGCGTGTGCGCGACGACGTGTGTGCCGCTGACCTTGTTCAAGCCGTAACGCTGCACGATATCCGCGGGCGCACCCGTGTCCTTGTACAGGTCGATCGACCGGCCCATCGACAACACGTAGATCTGCGGCGCCGCTTTGGCGAGCCAGGCCTTCACGTCCTCCGGCGAGGACGGCGTGGTCAACACGGCATGTTGGCCGGTGGGCGTGAAATGTTGCTTGCCGTCGAATTCCGCGGACAGTTCCTGCGACAGGCGTTTCCAGTCGGCCGCGCCTTCGCGCCAGAACAGCGAGAGCTTGTGCGCAATCCCGCCGTTACCGTCCACCTGGGGCGGTCCGAAGATCGCGACGCCCGCCGAATCCGGCCCGCGGCTCGTCATGCCGATGAGCATCGGCGTCATGAGCTCCCCTAACTTCTCCCGCAGTGACGGCTGCTTCAGCAACAACCCGACGATTCCACACATCAGAAGAACTCCAGGTACCGCTTCGTTTCCCAATCGGAAACATGGCGCGCGTATTCCGTCCATTCCATCCGCTTGAGCGTGATGAATTCTTTCGAGAGCTCCGGCCCCAGGCCCGCCTTCACGACCTCGTCCTTCTCGAGTTCGCCGATGGCCTCGAGCAGGTTCTGCGGCAGCAGCGAAATGTTGCGTTCCTTCAGTTGCCGCTCCGAGAGCTCGTACATGTTCACGTTCGTGGGCTCGCCCGGATCGAGCTTTCGGTCAATCCCGTCGAGGCCCGCCGCGACCACGGCCGCCAGTGCGAGGTAGGGATTGCAGCCCGAATCCGGCAGCCGCAACTCGAGCCGGCCTCCCGGGATACGCACACAGGCCGTGCGATTGTTGTCGCCGTAAGCCACGTACGCCGGCGCCCAGGTCGCGCCGGACAACGCACGCCCCACCACCAGCCGCTTGTACGAATTCACCGTGGGCGCGCACACGGCGGCCAGACCGCGCGCATGCGCAAGCACACCGGCCAGGAATTGATAGGCCAGCGTCGAGAGGCTCAGGCCGCGTTTGTCCGACTTGTCCTCGAACAGGTTCTTCGTCTTGTCGTCGCCGATCGAGATGTGGAAATGCGCGCCGCTGCCGGTGCGATTCGAAAACGGCTTCGGCATGAAGGTCGCGATCATGCCGTGGCGGCGCGCGATCTCGCTGGCCGCCATCTTCACGAACGTGAAATTGTCGGCGCTCTTGAGCGCATCGGCGTATGTGAAGTTCACCTCGAACTGCCCGTTCGCGTCTTCGTGATCGATCTGGTAGACGTCGATGCCGACGGCCCGCAGCCCCGCGACGATGTCATCGAGCACGGCGCTGGTGCGCGAGAGACCCTTGTAGTCGTAGCAGGGTTTGTCGAGATCGTCGGTGGGATCGCTGGGTCCGAGTTTCCCCGCCGCGTCGCGCGACAGCAGCATGAACTCCGGCTCGATGCCGACATACATCGTCAGACCGCGCTCCGCGAGCCGCGCGAGCTGGCGCTGCAACGCGACGCGCGAGCAGTACGGATAGGGTTTGCCTTTCACGGTTCCGTTGCACACCAGGCGCGCGTAACCGGGCATCCACGGGATCGGCGTCAAGGTAGATAGATCGCCGACCGCCATGTAGTCCGGGCCGTCCGGCCCCATCCCGAAGCCCCAGAGCGCGAAGCCGGCGAACCCGGCGCCGTCGGTCAGCACCATCTCGAGGTGTTCGACCGGCACCGCCTTGGCCTTGGCCGCCCCGTGGATGTCGACGAATTGCGCCAGCACGTACTTGATCTGGTGTTTCGCGAACAACGCATGCGCGTCCGCCACGTTGCCTGGACTTTCTTTCATTGGTTTCTCCCTGGCATTCTTGTGATGATTTCTTCGAGTTCGTGCCGCAGGTACGTTCCGAAACTCGGGTCGCACCAGATCCGGTAGATAGTTCCATGCGGCGACGGCTGCGGCAGCACCAGCACGCCGACACCGATCATCAGCGTCATGACCACGGGCCGCGCGGCCAGGTCGAGCGCCGGCAGGTCGACGTTGCACACCTGCGCGAGGACTTCACCGGCGGCCGCGCCGCCGAGCACGAGCGCGCTGTCTTCGCGCAGATAGGCATAGGCGCCGGCGAATCCTTGAGCGGCGAGTTTCTCCAGTCGCGAGATTCCCGGTGCATCGCCGGCTTCTTCGATGAAGAACTCCGTGCTGCCGAGCCGGCCGATCACGTTCAGCGATTGCTCGCCCTCGCCGGAATACAACGGCGCCCAACTGTTCGGCTGCTCCGGAACCGCGAGTCCGAGCTGCGCCAGCGCCGCGGACGCATGTGGCCCCTTCACGCCGAAGCGCCGCCCGCCGGCGTCGTCCAACCATGCGTCGCGGGGCGCGTTCACGCAGCCTCCACGAAGGGCGTCTTCACCACACGCGCCGGCACCATGCGTCCGTCGCTCGCGCGAATCGCAAGTTCGGTGCCGGGCGCCGCGAGCCGCGGCGCCGCCATGGCCAGCCCGATCGTGCGGCCGAGCGTCGGCGAACGCGCGATGCTGGTCACGCGGCCGGCGATGTCGCCGCCGTCGATCAGCAGGTTCGCTTCGAACACGGGGGCGTGATCGGCGGGCAATTCGAACCCCACCAGCGTCTGCCGCGGGCCGCGACTTTCATGGATGCGCAGCGAGCGCTGTCCCACGAAGAATGGCTTGCCCATGCGCACCGCCCAGCCCAGCCGTGCCTCGAAGGGGTTGGTCAGGTTGTCGGTGTCCTGGCCGATGATCGCGTGGCCTTTCTCGAGCCGCAGCAGGCGCTGCGCCTCGACGCCGAACGCACGGATGCCGAAGCGTTCACCGGCGTTCATCAATACATTCCACAAATGCGCCCCACTGCCGAACGGCACATGGATCTCGAAACCGAGCGCGGCGACGAATCCGGCGCGCAGTATCCGCGCGGGAATGCCGGCCACCTCGCCGCTGCGCGCGCCCTGGAATGGAAACGCCGCTTCCGACAAGTCGATGCCGGTGAGCGACTGCAGCAGTTCGCGACTCGCGGGCCCCGCGAGATTGAACGCCGCGCGGTGCCCGGTTGCATTGACGAACGCGCAGTCCATGCGCCAGCGCGCGTTCCACAGCAGCAGCTCGCGATAGACACCGGCCGCGCCGCCGGTCGTCGTCGTGAAGTAGTAAGACGCTTCGCCGAGACGCGCGATGACACCGTCGTCGCGCACGATGCCGCCCTCGTCGAGCAGCAATCCGTAACGGGTCGAGCCGGCACGCAGGTCCGCGAAACTGCCGGCGTATACGCGATCGAGAAAACGCCCGGCGTCGGGCCCGTGGATTTCGATCTTGCCCAGCGTCGAGACATCGATGAGACCGGCGCCGGTGCGCACCGCGCGCGCCTCCGCGGCTATGCATTCGGCACGCCCCAGCCCGGCGAATGAGTAGAACTCGGGCCGCTGCCAGCCGCCGACGTTCATCCACGATGCGCCCAACGCCTCGTGACAGGCATGCGCCGCGCTGCGCCGCGTGACGTGAAATCCCGCGCCGGCGAGATGTTTGAGCGGCACCGGATGGTAGAAAGGCCGCTGCGTGGTCAGCGGCGTGTCCGTGAGCGACGTGCCGCGCACGCGCGTGAGCACGCGCGCGCCGTTGAGATTCGAAAGTTTGCCCTGCGACGGGCCCATGCCGAGCGTGCTGTAACGCTTCATGAGCTCGGGACTGTCGAAGCCTTCCTGCGCGGCATCGCGCAGATCCTTAACCTGGATGTCTTCGTCGAGGTCGATGAAGTTGCGGCCGCGCGCATGTTCGAAGACCGGGTACAGGTGAGAAACCTGGCGCATATGCTCCGGCTTCTCGTGGCGATACACGTCGCGCTCGCCACGCGCGCATGCCGCCGCCGCGACCCCCGCGTCGCGGCCATCCTGCCGGCGCGCCGCGAACTCGTACACGCCATTGAGCCGGCCCGCGGCGAATATTCCAGGCGGCAACGTCGCCGGCAGATGCTGCTGCAGCGCCGTGTCGTAAGCCGACGCCGCGCCGGCCTGCATCAGCAGCTGGATGGCGGGCGCGAACCCGACGCTCATCAGCACCGCATCGCACTCGATCCGCTCCGTGCGCTGCGCAACCGAAGCGTCGCTCGCGCACCGGAAGCGCAGCGCGCGGACCGCGCCGTCGCGCCCCGCGATCGCCTCTTCCGGAACGACGCGTGTCTCGCAGCGGACACCCGGAATTTCGTGCGCGTCTCCGACCGAGCCGGAACGCAGATCGAGAACGGCCGCGACGTGAACCTCATGGGCGCGTAATTGCCGCGCGAGTTCATAACCTTCGCGGTTCGCGGTTAGGATGACCACGCGCCGGCCCGGCGCGATCGCGCAGCGATGCAGCAGGCGCTGCGCGGCCGAACCCAGCATCACACCCGGCAGATCGTTGTTGCGGAACACGGCGGGCTGCTCGATCACTCCCGTCGCGAAGACAATCGCCCGCGCGCGCACCTTGGTCATGCGGTGCGGCTCGACCAGCGCAACCCATCGATCCGCGTAACAACCGGCGGCATAGGTCGACAGCAACACTTCGATGCGCGGGTTCCGCGCGACGCGTTCGCCAAGCGCGGCCACCTCCGCTGTCGTTGCGCCGCTCCACGCCGCGCTGCCGCCCGCACGCGCGTTTTCATCGACCAGCATCACGCGCGCGCCGCCATCGGCGGCGGACAGCGCGGCCGCGAGACCCGTCGCGCCCGCGCCCACCACGAGCACGTCGCAGAACGCGTAACGCTTCGGCGTGTACTCGCGCGGCAGTGCGGCGTGTACGGTTCCGAGCCCGGAGATCGCGCGGATTCGCCGCTCCCAGCGTGGGAAGTGCCGGCCGTGAAATGCCTTGTAGTAGAAGCCCACGGGCAGGAAGGGCGCGAGCCATTCGAGGAAGCGCCCGCGGTCGCGCGCCAGGCCGCCGAACGTGTTCACGGCCGTGATCCGCGCGCCGGCCGCGAGCGGCGCCACGTCGCCGCGCACGTTCGGGACGCCGTCGACCTGGAACAGGTTGTTCGCGTCGTGATTCGCGAACGAGAAAATGCCGCGCGGCCGGTGATACTTGAAGCTGCGGCCGAGCGTCATCTCGCCCGCCGCGGCCAGCGCCGAAGTCATGGTGTCGCCCGCGAACCCCGTGTACGGCCGGCCTTCGTACTCGAATTCGAGCTGGCGCGAGCGATCTATCCACTCGCCGGGAACGGGCGGCAGGCGGTACATCATGCGGGCACCACCTCCGCCTGCGGCGCCGCGAGTCGCGAGCTGTCGTAGGTCTTCACGATTTCATCGCGCGCGGTATCGCGTTCGGCGACGAACCAGTAGCCCGACGGAATGTGACACCACCATTCGCGCCGGATGCCGGGCACGCTGTCGCGCGTGAATAGATAGGAGGCCCAGGCGGCGTCCGTGCACGTATCGGGATCCGGCATCGTCCGCACTTCGCCGCCGCAGACGAACTCGAGCAGCGGACGCGGACCATTGAGGGGACAGGGCATGAGTTTCATCAGTGACCCACCGCCGCCGCGCCCTTCTCGCCCGTCAGCTCCAGCCGCGCGAAACGCGCCAGCGAGAATCCCTCGATGAGCGGGTGGTTGGTCCCCGTCGCCACCGTGTGGCTCATCGTCTTGCCCGAGATCGGGGTCGCCTTGAATCCGTACGTGCCCCAGCCCGCGTCGAGGAAAAAGCCTTCGCAGGGCGTGGTGCCCATGATGGGCGAAAAGTCCGGCGTCATGTCCGCCATGCCGGCCCATTGGCGATTGACCTTCACCTCCGAGAGGAACGGGAACATGTCCAGCATGTGGGCGGCGAGACCCTCCGTGAAATCGAGGGTCGATCGCGTGGAATGCAGTTCCTGTCCGTCGAGCGCCGCGCCCATCACGAGTTCGCCGCGCGCGCTCTGCGAGACGTAGGCATGCAGCGAGCTCGACACGATGATCGGGTCGAGCCAGGGCTTGAGCGGCTCAGACACCATTGCCTGCAGCGGATGAATCACGATCGGCGACTCGAGGCCGACCATGCGCAAGATGCGGGGGGTTGCCCCTGCGACGGCGCACAACACGCGTTTGGTCGCGATGTTGCCGCGCGAAGTACGCACGCCCGCGATCGCGCCGCCGCGCACGTCGATCCCGAGGACTTCCGTGTTCTCGTGTATTTCGGCGCCTTGACGGTCCGCGCCGCGGCCGTAGCCCCAGGCCACCGCGTCATGTCGCGCGATCGCACCCGGCGCGTGATAAAGCGCCCCGAGGATAGGTGTGTGCCCGCCGCAGGACAGATCGATCTGCGGGACATGGCGCTTCACGAATGCCGCGTCCACCACTTCGGAACGCACACCGAAGTGTTTGTTGACCTCGGCGCGCCAGCGCGCCGTGCGCAGATCCGCATCCGAATGCGCGAGCGTGAAATGCCCGCGCGTGGAATAAAACAGGTTGAGATCGAACTCGGCGGAGAGGTCCTGCCACAGACCAAGGCTCGCGTCGTAGAACTTCACGCCCTCGGGCGTGAGGTAGTTCGAGCGGATGATGGTGGTGTTGCGCGCCGTGTTGCCGCCGCCGAGATACCCTTTCTCGAGCACCACGACATCGCGAATGCCATGATCGCGAGCGAGATAATACGCAGCGGCCAGTCCGTGTCCGCCGCCGCCGATGATGACGACGTCGTAGCCATCCTTGAGACGCGCGGGCGTGCGGAACATGCGCGGTTCCGGATGCGGACGGCCGAACATCGAACGGGCGGCGAATCTCAGCAGGCGATGGGGCATCGAAAAACGAGTTGCATGACAGTAAATTAGATTGCGCACGGATAACATGGGGCCGCGCGGGTCGTCAACGGGGCGGTCCGCGGCGCATGGCCGGGCATCTATAAGGAGTGGGTTATGGCAAAAACGAGCGTGTCGAACACGGACGTGGCGCGCCAGGTAGGCGCGAAGGCAAAACGCCTGCGCAGCTCCATGGGGCTGACTCTCGGCGAAGTCGCGAAGCGCGCCGACATCAGCGCCGCAATGCTGAGCCGTCTCGAGAACGGCGACGTGTCGCCGAGCCTCGAGACTCTCGGCGCGTTGACGACGGCCCTCGGCGTGCCCTTGTCGCATCTTTTCAACGACGTAGGCAGGCCGCGTGGCGGCGCGCAACACGTGCCGAAAGGAGAAGGTCTTGAAGTGGTACGGCGCGGCACGAAGCGCGGCCACACCTACCACCTGCTCGCGGCGGATCGCGGACCGCGCCGCGCGTTCGAACCCTTCCTCGTCACCCTCAACGACAAAAGCGAAGTATTCCCGGGCTTCGAACACCCGGGGACCGAGTTCATCTATTTGTTAGAGGGCTCGCTCACTTACCGGCACGGCGATGAGACGCACCTGCTCAAGGGTGGGGACTCCCTTACGTTTTCGGGCGAAGTGCCGCATGGACCGGAGAAGCTCATCAAGACGCCGATCCGCATGCTCTCGATCATCGTCTACGCGGATCACGATCAGTCGAAGTAACCGCACTCCGCTCGCGCGTACGTGGTATTACCACTTACGCAGGAATTGGGCAGAGGGGTCAACGTGAGTTCAGTGAATCCGGTTGCGGGAGCTGCTCCCGCACCAGCGGCTGGTTTGCGCCATCCGCCCGGGCATCCAGGTCTTCCGCTGATCGGATGGCTGCTGCCCTTCTTGCGAAATCCCATGGAAGCACTCACGACGGTGGCGCGCCGCTTCGGCGGCATCGCGCGTGTGCCCATCCGCGGCAAGTACCTGTACGTCGTCTCCGATCCGGAGCTGCTCAGGGAAATGCTGGTCACGCATCGCCAGAAGTACATGAAGAACGTGCGCTACCGGCACATCCAGGCCCTGCTCGGCCAGGGATTGCTGCTGAGCGAAGCGGCCGAGTGGCGCCGCCAGCGCGTGATCACGCAGCCGGCATTCAAGCCCGACGTGATCGATGCGCAAATCGGCTGGATGGCCGAGGTCACCGAAAAATTCCTCGAACGTTGGCAGATCCACGCCGAGTTCGGTTCGACCATCGACGTCGAGCCCTGCTTCGGCAAGCTGGCGCAGATCCTGTCGGGACGTTACCTGCTCGGCGAACCGTTCGACGAAATCGCCGATGAATTCTGCGCCGCCGCCGCGGCAGTCAAGGAACACTGGCCGCAGGCGCCGCGCAACATCGTGCGCGCGTTCATTCCGCATTCGAAGAAGAAGCTGGCGCGCTTCGACGCCGCGATCGCGACGCTCGACGAATGCATCCGCCGGTACATCGTCAAACATCGCGCCACGGACTTCGCGAACTGCGGAGTTCTGGCACGGCTGGTCGCGGCGAGCCGCGCGGAAGGCCAGGAATTCGACGACCAGTCGCTGCGCGACCAGATTTCGACGCTGTTCTTCGCGGGCCACGAAACCTCGGCCACGGGCCTGTGCTGGATCCACTGGGCCATGACCCTGCATCCAGAGATCCGCGCGAAGATGCAGCGCGAGATTCACGAAGTCCTGGGACAACGCCGCCCCACCGCCGAGGACCTGCACAAACTCGTATTCACCACGCAGGTCATCGAAGAGTCGCTGCGGCTGCACTCGCCCATCCACTCGATTTCGCGCGTCGCGCTGGTCGACAACACCGTCGGCGGTTATCACGTGCCGGCGGGCGCGACGGTGTGTATATCGATGTACGCGGTCCACCGTCTCGAGCACCTGTGGCCAGATCCCGAGGTGTTCGACCCGACACGCTTCGAGCCCGACAAGGTGGCGGCGCGTTCGCGCTTCGCCTATCTACCCTTCGCGGCCGGGCATCGCAATTGCATTGGCGCCGGGCAGGCCATGGTGGAGCTGAAACTCATCGTCGCCCAGATCGCACAGCGCTTCACGCTCGACCTGGCGCCGGACCAGAAGATAGAGCCCGCGCCGGGCACCACGATGTATCCGCGCTACGGCATGAAGATGCGGATCAAGCGCGCGCAGGCGCCGGCATGACCGAACCGGCCATCACACGCGGCGAACAGGCGCGCCAGTTCTACAACGCCGCGGCAACCGCCTCGGCCACGTTTTCGTTCATGAATTACGGCTACGCGCCGCTGTCCGCGGCGCTGGCGGCATCGCCCGAACCGGAGCGGTATTGCCTGCAGCTGTACGAACACCTCATCGGCGCGACCGAGATCACCGGCAAACGCGTCGTCGAGGTGAGTTGCGGCCGGGGCGGCGCCGCCGCGCACGTCGCGGCGACCTATCGGCCGGCCGAATACACCGGCATCGACATCAGCGAGGAAAACGTGCGACTTGCCGCGCTGCGCGGCGCGGGACTGCGCAACCTGCGTTTCACCGCGGGCAACGCGGAGAGCCTGCCACTGCCCGATTCCTCGTGCCACGCGCTGATCAATGTCGAGGCCTCGCATCTGTACGACAACCCGGCCGCGTTCTTCGCCGAAGCGCGGCGCGTGCTCGAGCCGAACGGTGTTCTGCTGCACGCTGACCTCGCGTGGCAGGACAAGGATCCCGCCGGAACGATAGCCGCGGCGGGATTCACCCTGCAGTCCGTGGAGGACATCACGGACAACGTGCTCGCGTCGCTCGAGCTCGACAGTTCACGGCGCGAGGCGATCGTCGCGAGTTTCCCGGCGCACATGCAGAACGACTTCCGCGACTGGTCGGGAGTGCGCGGGTTCCGCGCGTACAACCGCTTCAAGTCGCGCGAGTGGATCTATCGCTGCATCCGCGCACGGCGCACCTGAAGGTTGTTTGGCAGGCATCGCGTAGGCGGAGTCCTATCTCGCGGCCGCGATTCCGATGCTAGTCTGACCATCATTCCTCGTGATGACGGGCGGTAGCGGTGAACCTGGCTGCTGGTTTCGAATTCCTTGCTGGCGGCGGCGACATGGGCGCGCGCATCCGTTCTTATCCATGGGCCGAGACCACCCTCGGCGTTCCCGACTCCTGGCCGCAAGGTCTGCGCACCGCACTGCGAATTCTGCTCACGACCCAGCATCCGATTTTCATCTTCTGGGGTCCGGAGCTGATCTGTTTCTACAACGACGCGTACAGCCGGTCGCTGGGACCCGAACAGCACCCTTCCATGTTGGGCAAACCCGCGCGCACGCAGTGGCCTCTCATCTGGGACGTCATCGGACCGCAGATCGCCCAGGTGATGTCGGGCGGAGGCGCGACCTGGCACGAGAACCAGAAGCTGAAGATTTTGCGGCATGGCGAGTTGCAGGACATCTACTGGACCTACAGCTACGGCCCCATCGACGAACAGACCGCGCCCGGCAATGTCGGCGGCGTGTTGGTGATCTGTACCGAAACCACGCAGCAGGTGCTGAGCGAACAACGCATGGCGATGGAGCGCGAGCGATTCGCGCAGCTCTTCCAGCAGGCGCCGAGTTTCATGTGTGTCCTGCGCGGACCCGAACACATCGTGGAGATGACCAACCCCGCCTACCTGCAACTCATCGGTGGCCGGCACATCGTCGGCAAGCGGCTCGCGGACGCGATGCCCGAGGCGGCAGAACAGGGATACGTCAAACTACTCGACCAGGTGTATGCCACCGGCAAGGCGTTCACGGCCACCGGCGCGACCTTCAGTTCGCGGTCGGCGCCCGATACTCCCGTCGTGCAGCGTTACCTGGATTTCGTGTACCAGCCGATCGTCGATCCGGACGGCAGGGTCGGGGGAATATTCGTCGAGGGATTCGACGCCAGCGACCGCGTCACGGCCGAACGCGCATTGCGCGATGCCAACCGGCGCAAGGACGAATTCCTCGCGATGCTGGCGCATGAATTGCGCAATCCACTCTCTCCGATCCGCAACGCGGCGCACATCCTCTCGCGGCAACTGCGTGATGACGCACAGGCCCAGGAGCCCATCGCGATGATGCAGCGGCAGGTGTTGCATCTGACCCGGCTGGTAGACGATCTCCTCGATGTCTCGCGGATTTCGCAGGGCCGGATCGAATTGCGGCGCGAAGATCTGCTGCTCAGCGAGGTGCTCGATCAGGCTCTCGAAACCGTCGCGCCCATGGCGCGCGAAAAGAAGCAGCACATTCGCGTCGAATGCGACATCGAGGCAGTGTGGGTCAATGCCGACCGCGCGCGCCTCGTGCAGACGTTCGTCAATGTGCTCACGAACGCGGTGAAGTACACACACGCGGGCGGTAACGTCCGCGTACAAACCCACCCGGAGGAGCAATCCGTGTCGGTCGAAATCGCCGACGATGGCCCGGGCATCGCGCCAGAAGTGTTGCCCCACATATTCGAACTGTTCGTGCAGTCCGAACGCACTCTAGATCGCGCGCAGGGCGGTCTCGGCATCGGCCTTTCGGTCGTGCGCAAACTCGTTGAAATGCAGGGTGGAGAAGTGTTCGCTAGAAGTGAGGGGCTCGGCAAGGGCGCCACTTTCACCGTGCGGTTACCGCGCGGCCAAGCGCCGCATGCGCAGATCCCCGAAACGCCTCGCGTGAACAAGTCGCGGCATCGCGTGCTGGTGGTCGACGACAACATCGATGCCGCCAATTCGCTGGCGCAACTGCTGGAATTCGACGGCCACGAAACCCGGACCGCCTTCACTTCGCATGTCGCGCTCGACGTCTTCGACACATTCGCGCCCAGCGTCGTGCTGTTGGACATCGGCCTGCCCGAGATGGACGGCTACGAGGTGGCGCAGCGCCTGCGGCAGCGGGGACAACATCGCACATTGCTGGTTGCGCTCACCGGGTACGGTCAGCGCGAAGACCAGGAGCGGGCGATACGCGCCGGCTTCGACAAGCACCTGGTCAAACCCGTCGATTTCGACGAACTACAACGAGTGCTCGAAGCCGCCTGAGCCGCGGCCGCTCCGCAATTTTCGACGCAGGTCCGGTAACATC
>JAKFFF010000075.1:0-4564 GCA_036677145.1 Alcaligenaceae bacterium | reverse complement strand
GTTGCCGAGGGTGTGGTTGTACGAGCCCGTGTGCACGGTGCCGTGCACGATGCCCGGATCGAAGCCCACGTGTTCCATGATGTCGATCTCGCCGTCGTCGGGCCAGCGCGTCTGCGGCGGCGCGGACAGCGTCCAGATGGCCGGCCACGTGCCGCGTCCGCAGGGTAGTTTGGCGCGGATCTCGAAGAAGCCGCTGCTCCAGGCCGCCTTGCCGCGCGTGACGAGCCGCGCGGAGGAGTAGCGCTGTCCGCTCCAGTCCGGCAGTCCGAGGGTAGATAGGTCCTCGCGGCGTGCCGTGATCACGAGGAAGCCGTTTTCGATCCGCGCATTTTCCGGGCGCTCGCTCGCGTAGTACTGCTGCTCGTTGTTGTACCAGCCCGCCGAGTTGCGCTCGGTGTCGTGGCTCCACTTCGTGGCATCCGGCAGTCCCGGCACGTCGAATTCGTCGGACCACACCATCCTGAAACCGCTGGGAATGCCGCCGGTTTCGGAAATCGCCGGCGCCCCCGGGCCAGATGGGGCCGCAGGCTGCATCGGAGGTACAGGAGGCTCAGAGGGGGCCGCGGGACTGTCAGATCCTTCGCCTCCGCATCCGAGCGAGAGAAAAACCAGGATCAGCATGGAAGGCGGTGCCATCAAGAACGATATGCGAGACATGTGATCGTCATTCCCCGTTTTGCCTGCTGCGCGCGGCAGGCTCGAATCTACCATCGCGTGAGTGCTCCGGTCGGCGTTGGTCGGACGGGTAGACGCGCCCGACGCGGCGAGGTCGGGGCGTGCGTCTCCCACACGCTCCGACTGCGTGTACGCATTCGATCCTGTCTTCGAGTATCTGAACCGCGATGGCCTCCAGACCGTTACAGGCGATAAACGAGAACCGGCGCTGGTGACCCTTGCAAAGCAGTTCGGCGGCCTTCCCGCGACCCTGGCCGGGGTGCAAGGCGATGCTGCGCAGGTCCATCATCTTGTCGTCAGCAATGCCCGCGGCTTCTGAAAGTCCTCGGCCGAACTGGATCACGGCCACCGGGCCTGCGCGGCTCGCGCAGCCCGGCAGGAGTGCTGGAGAGCTCGAAAAAAAAGTCGCCTGACCGGCAAGAATCGCGGGCCGGCCGGAGGCCGGTCGGCTCGCGTACCGGGCACCCTTTGGCAGGAAAACCAGCATTTGACCCGCTGGCTGGGGTGCATTTCCGGGGCTGGAGGAGCCTCAGACAGGCGGGGGACATTTTTCCTCCGTAAAAACAGGCTGCTGCGACGCAACAACGCGTTGACACCCCCCGGTCACATACCTAGAATCGCCGGCCTTTATCGCCCTACCCCCAACCGGGTTGGGCGGAAATAGCGGACTAAAACCACCGGGCCGGTCTCCAAAAGGGGCTGGCCCGGTGTTTCTTCGTCCGCACGGATACCTAACTGGAGCAAGCATGGCCACAACGAGCCAGTTGATCGCGAACCCGCGTCGCGTCAACAAAGAGAAGACGAAGGTCCCCGCGCTCGGCAAGTCACCGCAGAAGCGCGGCGTTTGCACGCGCGTGTACGCGACGACGCCGAAGAAGCCGAACTCGGCGATGCGCAAAGTGGCGCGTGTGCGTCTCGTCAACGGTTACGAAGTTTCTTCGTACATCGGTGGCGAAGGCCACAACCTCCAGGAGCACTCGGTGGTGCTCATCCGCGGAGGCCGCGTGAAAGATCTTCCCGGTGTCCGTTACCACACGGTGCGCGGCACGCTCGATTGCGCCGGCGTCAACAACCGCAAGCAGAGCCGTTCCAAGTACGGCGCGAAGCGCGCGAAGAAGTAAGGGGTCTATCTAAATGTCACGTCGCACAGCAGCCCCCGTCCGCCACATCCTGCCGGACCCGAAGTTCAACAACGACATGCTCGCCAAGTTCATGAACGTCGTCATGAAGAGCGGCAAGAAGTCGGCCGCCGAACGCATCATCTACGGCGCGATCGACCGCATCGTCGAGAAGACCGGCAAGCCCGGCACCGAGGCGCTGGTCATGCTGACCGCCGCGCTCGACAACGTGAAGCCGGTCGTCGAAGTGAAGTCGCGCCGCGTCGGTGGCGCCACCTACCAGGTGCCCGTCGAAGTCCGCTCGCAGCGCCGTCAGACGCTGGCCATGCGCTGGCTCATCGAAGCCGCGCGCGATCGCAGCGAGAAGTCGATGGCGTTCCGCCTGGCGCACGAGCTCATGGATGCGGCCGAGAATCGCGGCGCCGCCGTGCGCAAGCGCGAAGACACCCATCGCATGGCCGAAGCCAACAAGGCATTCGCTCACTACCGTTGGTAAGCCGCTTGCCCGGTAGATAGTTCATGCCTCGAAGTACGCCCATAGAACGCTACCGGAACATCGGCATTTCCGCGCACATCGACGCGGGAAAGACGACGACGACCGAGCGCATTCTTTTTTACACGGGCGTCTCCCACAAGATCGGGGAAGTCCACGACGGCGCGGCCGTCATGGACTACATGGAGCAGGAACAGGAGCGCGGCATCACGATCACGTCGGCCGCGACCACCTGCTTCTGGAAGGGGATGGACAAGTCCTTCCCCGAACACCGCATCAACATCATCGATACGCCCGGGCACGTCGACTTCACGATCGAAGTCGAACGTTCCTTGCGTGTGCTGGACAGCGCCGTGGCGCTGTTCGATTCCGTCGCGGGCGTGCAGCCGCAGTCCGAAACGGTGTGGCGGCAGATGAACCGCTACAACGTGCCGCGTATCGCGTTCGTCAACAAGATGGACCGCGCCGGCGCCGACTTCCTGCGGGTCGTCGACATGATCCGCGCGCGCCTGCGCGCGAACCCCGTGCCCATCCAGCTGCCCATCGGCGCGGAAGACGCCTTCGAGGGGGTCATCGACCTCATCAAGATGAAGGCTATCTACTGGGACATGGAAACCCAGGGCATGAAGTTCGAGTTCCGCGAAATTCCCGCCGCGCTCAAGGAGCAGGCCGAGGAGTACCGCGGGAAAATGATCGAAGCCGCGGCCGAAGGCGACGACGCGCTGACCGACAAGTACCTGGGCGGCGGGACGTTGTCGGACGACGAAATCAAGCGCGGCCTCAAGGCGCGCGCGCTCAAGAACGACATCGTGTTGTGCATGTGCGGCACCGCCTTCAAGAACAAGGGCGTGCAGGCGCTGCTCGACGCCGTCATCGAATTCATGCCGTCGCCGATCGAGATGCCGCCGACCAAGGGCCTCTCGGAGAAGGGCGAGCCGATCACGCGCACCGCGCGGGACGACGAGCCGTTCGCGGCGCTGGCATTCAAGATCCTCAACGATCCGTTCGTCGGCAACCTCACGTTCTTCCGCGTCTATTCGGGCACGTTGAACTCGGGCGACACGGTGTACGTGCCGACCAAGGGCAAGAAGGAACGCATCGGCCGCCTGCTGCAGATGCACGCCAACGAGCGCAGCGAGATCAAGGAAGTCCGCGCCGGCGACATCGCCTCGGCGGTGGGTCTGAAGGACGTCTACACCGGCGACACCATTTGCGATCTCGAGAAGGTCATCACGCTCGAGAAGATGAACATTCCGATTCCGGTGATCTCGGTCGCCGTCGAACCGAAGACGCAGGCCGACCAGGAAAAGATGAGCATCGCGCTGCAGCGCCTCGCGAAGGAAGATCCTTCGTTCCGCGTGTCGACGGATGAAGAATCCGCGCAGACCATCATCTCGGGCATGGGCGAGCTGCACCTCGAAATCATCGTCGATCGCATGCGGCGCGAATTCAAGGTCGAGGCGAACGTCGGCAAGCCGCAGGTCGCCTATCGCGAAACCATTCGCGCGAAGATCGAGAGCGAAGGCAAACACATCAAGCAGTCCGGCGGCCGCGGCCAGTTCGGACACGTGTGGCTCAAGATCGAGCCCAATGAGCAGGGCAAGGGCAACGAATTCATCAACGGGATCGTCGGCGGCAGCGTGCCGCGCGAATTCATCCCCGCGGTCGAGAAGGGCATCAAGGAAGCGCTCGAGACCGGCGTGATGGCGGGTTATCCCGTCGTCGATACCAAGGTGACGTTGTTCGACGGCTCGTACCACGACGTCGACTCGGACGAAATTTCATTCCGCATGGCCGCGATCTTCGGCTTCAAGGACGGCTTCCGTAAGGCGAAGCCGGTGATCCTCGAGCCCATCATGAAGGTCGAGGTCGTGACACCCGAGGAATACATGGGCGACGTGATCGGCGATCTGAATCGCCGCCGCGGCCAGATCCAGGGCATGGAAGACACGCCGGCCGGCAAGACGGTCACGGCGGAAGTACCGCTTTCGGAGATGTTCGGTTACGCGACCAACGTGCGCTCGATGAGCCAGGGCCGCGCGACTTTCACGATGGAATTCGCGAAGTACCTGGAAGTACCGCCGAACATCGCCGACGGGATCATCAACCAATAATTGAATAGTCAGGTTTTTTTAGGAGTCTTGGCATGTCGAAGGAAAAGTTTCAACGCGATAAACCCCACGTGAACGTCGGCACGATCGGCCACGTCGACCATGGCAAGACCACGTTGACGGCGGCGTTGACGAAGGTCATGGCGGAGACCAACGGCGGCTCGTTC
>JAKFFF010000074.1:0-25989 GCA_036677145.1 Alcaligenaceae bacterium | reverse complement strand
CGGCGCGACGACAACGATCGCGGACGCCTGCGACGAGTTCCACCGCTACCAGATGAACTGGACCCCTTCGCGCATCACCATCGGCGTCGACGATCGCAACTACTTCCAGTACTCGAACGACGGGAGCGGCAACGGTACTTGGCCGTTCGACAGTCCCCAGTACCTGATCCTCAACATCGCCGTCGGCGGCGACTGGGGCGGACAGATGGGCATCGACGACACCGTTTTTCCCGTGCGCATGGAGATCGACTACGTGCGCGTGTATCAGTAGGCGCCGTTGGTGGCATGCGTTGGACGGCTGAGGGCTTCGCGTAACTCACTCTGATGTTCTTGAATTGACGCACGCCAAAAGCCGATCAAAGGTCTCGATGCGATCCGCATTTGGTAGGGGTCTGGCGGAGGATGTCTGGTCGAAAATCATGGCAGGCTCTACTCGTTCATCAAATGCAGGCCAGCGAGGAAGACCCGGTCCGTTGGGATTACCCGTGCTCGCGAAATTGATCCAGTAACGCTGCATCAGGTCGGAGATCTTGATGTCCTCGGGTAGTGCCTGGGCGCCAAGATTGGCGAATACGTAGAGGACTTCCGCCCCGTGCGGTGCACCGTCCGGCCACTCCGGAGTCCGCACGTCAAAGTAATAGAGGTAAACGGGTTTCTTACCCTTGCGCGCGTGCAAATGCGCCCAGGTCCAGGACTGCCATCCGTAGCCGGCGTCGCGTTTGAGATCCTTGAATGCCTTGGTTGCCGCGGAGTTCGTCCCGTGCGGATAGCCCGCCACGACCGCTTTGGCCAGCGATCCGCACGCCGGCGGAAGGCTTCGGTACTGCTCCTCAAACGCAGCACTCGTTGCACTGGCTGGAATATCACTATCCCGATCGTCGGAGTTGAAGCCAATCAAGATCGGCGTGTCATTGAAGAGGCCCGCTCGATACCGCTCAACGTTTGATCCGCGCACGATGTCCCCATCGATCAGCGGCGCGAATTTCGCTGGACCCGCGCCGCTCGCAGCGTCGAGTAGCCTCTCGACCGAAAGAGACCGCGCGGCCTCGATGTCTGCAGCGCCGAGCTCTTGTAGAAAACGCTGACCTGTCGCCTCCGCCACTCCGAGCGACGACAGCTGGTCATGATTGAAGGCGCCGCCACTCTCGGAGATTGCTCTGTGGAACAAGCCACGGGCCGCTGGTGCGGCAGCCAGCAGGCTCACCGAGCCGCCGCCAGCGGATCCACCGAAGATCGTGATCCGGGTTGGGTCACCACCGAACTGTCTGATGTTTTGCCGCACCCATTTCAGGGCCGCGATCTGGTCTTGCAAGGCATAGGCACCGGAGCCCTTTCCGCTCTCGCGACTCAGCTCCGGATGCGCGAGAAAGCCGAACACACCGAGGCGGTACGCGACACTGACTAGAACAACTCCTTGCTCTGCAAAGCGACTTCCATCGAACGTTGGGGACCACGTCGCTCCCGAGTTGAACCCTCCCCCGTGGATCCAGACCATGACGGGCCTTCGCTCTGCAGGGTTGGTCGCGCCAGTCCAAACGTTCAGAAAAAGGCAATCCTCAGCACTGTGATTTTCACTGCCTGGCGTCTGCGCACACGGCGGTCCGAAGGAGTCACTTCTCTTGATTCCGTCCCAGGGAATGACAGGCTGCGGCGGCTTCCAACGCAGCCGCCCGATCGGCGGTGCGGCAAATGGGATCCCTTTGAACGAAGCAACGCCATTGTTCATGGTGCCCATGACGGTGCCACCGCTTACACGGGCCTCCTGGATTGCCGCGCCAGCAGGCGCTGGTAGCGCGATCCACAATACGGCGGCACTGGTCAGAATCTTGCAAAGACTCATCTCGGTTTGCTCCGCGCTGTGGGCTCCACAGCTTCATCAATTGAGACAGTCGTCAGGCTGCCCCGCCCCTCCCCGCGCGAGAGGGTCCAGCCCTTCTCCTCAACCGACCTAACTTAGCAACGATTCTCCGCGCGCGCATATCTAGATAGACGACCAGCACCTGCTGTCTTTGAAGCGCAGTGAAGTCACCGTCCGGCGAAGGCTCGATGTAAACGATCAAGATGGAATTGCCAGTTGCTTCGACCCATCTATTCGAACAGGACGATCGAGTGCGTCCATTCGATCAATGAGCGTGGGTCCGCGGGCCGCCCGTGAATGAGCGATTTTCAAGAGAGGGATTGGGGTTGGCGAACGTAGTTCGCTCTTGTCCGAGCAGTTGAATGTACTGGAGGACGGAGACGACAGCCGACGACTTTCACGTCGCATTTGCCATCAGATTTGCCACCAGAAAAAGTCTTGAAACTGATTCTGTTGGGAAATCTGGCGGAGAGAGAGGGATTCGAACCCTCGAGGAACTTTTGGTCCCTACACCCTTAGCAGGGGTGCGCCTTCGACCACTCGGCCATCTCTCCGGGGCGCGCAATCATACGGAGCCCCGAGGAGGCTGGCAAAAAACTCGCAGGTTCAGGCCTCAGGCCGGCAGAACTTCCCGAGGTGAGCCCGGTTCGTCGCTGGTAACGGCGTCATCATTGCCCGGTCCGCGTCCGCTCTTGATGCGTTCGAAAATTTCTTCCCGATGCACAGACACGGTTTTCGGCGCGTTGATGCCAATGCGGACCTGGTTACCCTTTACGCCCAGGACCGTCACTGTCACGTCTTCGCCGATCACGACCGATTCGCCAACTCGTCTCGTCAAAATAAGCATGTTGAGGGCCCTCCCGCCGAGCCTCTTCGTTTATCGTCCGCCGGTCAGGACCCCCGCAAATAGCGGCTGATCAGCGTTGCGGAACCATAACACCGGTGTTAGCGGTGGTCACGTCGGCAGTTCTCATAACCTTCGAGACAGTCCGAGGTCGGCGTGCAAACATTTGACACAAGATTCCAGCGCGGATTCCGGCACCAGCACGGCGATCTTGATTTCGCTGGTGGAAATGAGCAGCGCTTTCACGCCTTGCCGCGCAAGGGATTCAAAGAGTTGCGTGGCGACCCCGGCGTGCGAGCGCATGCCTACGCCGACAATCGCGAGCTTGGCGACGGTGTCGTCCGTGCGCAGGCGCGCGCCTGGAAACTCGGCCGTTATGTTTCGCGCGAGCCGCTGGGCCTCGAGAAAATCGTCGCGATGCACGGTAAATGACAAATCCCTAAGGCCATCTCTGTCTGCCGCGAGCACGATCATGTCGACTTCGATGTTCGCGGCTGAAATCGGCTTCAGTACGCGCGCGATCGAGTCGGGCGCATCGGGCAAGCCCGCAATCGTGATCTGGGCTTCGTCGCGATTGAACGCGATGCCGGAGATGAGGGGTGCCTCCACGTTCGACTCCTCTTTGCAAATGAGCGTACCGGCGCCGGGACGGAACGACGACAGGACGCGCAATGGGATGTTGTATTTCGCGGCGAATTCGACGGAACGCAGATGCAGCACGCGCGAGCCCTGCCCGGCGAGCTCGAGCATTTCCTCGAAGGAGATGCGGGCCAGGAGCCTGGCCTCGGGGACCATGCGCGGGTCGGTGGTGTAGACGCCATCCACGTCGGTGAGGATCTGGCACTCGTCGGCTTCGAGTGCGACAGCCAATGCGACGGCGCTGGTGTCGGAGCCGCCGCGGCCGATGGTGGTGATGTCGCCGTGGTCGTCGATGCCTTGAAAGCCGGCCACTACCGGCACTTCTCCGGCGGCGAGCGAAGCCCGCAGTCTTTCGGTTTCGACCGCGGTGATGCGCGCGCGGCGATGGATGTTGGTGGTGCGCACGCGCACCTGAGAGCCAGTGAACGAACGCGCGGGAATGCCGCGCTCACACAGCGCCATCGCGAGCAGGGAAATCGAAACCTGTTCGCCGGTCGATAGGAGCACGTCCATTTCGCGGGGATTCGGCTCGCGCGAGATCGATGCCGCGAGGTCGACGAGGCGGTCGGTGGAATCGCCCATCGCGGATACGACGACCGCGATGCGTTCACCGCGCGCGCGCGCCGCGGCGACTTTCTCGGCGACTCGATGGATGAGCTCCGGTGAGCCCACCGATGTGCCGCCGTATTTCTGGACGATCAGCGGCACGATAGGGTCTGTCCCCGTTTGCTAGCCCTTCTTCGAAAGACCAGGGAGGAATGTCCCCATTTGTTACGCACCGAGCTTGGAGCGGACGAAGGCTTCCACGCTGGCGAGCGCGGCGCCGAGCGCGGCGGGGTTGTTGCCGCCGGCCTGCGCGAAGTCGGGGCGGCCGCCGCCCTTGCCGCCCACCTGGCTCGCGACGCTGCCGACGAGTTCGCCGGCCTTGACCTTCGCGGTCTGATCGGCGGTCACGCCAGCCACCAGCGTGATCTTGTTAGCCGCATCGACCGACGCGAGCACGATGACCGCGCTCTTGAGTTTGTCCTTGAGCTGATCGACAGCGTTGCGCAGCGCGCCGGCATCGGCGCCATCCACCTGCGCCGCGACGAGTTTCACGCCCGCGATGTCGCGCGCGCCGGCGGAAAGGTCCGTGCCCTGCCCGCTCGCGAGTTTGTCCTTGAGTGAGCGGTTTTCCTTTTCGAGTTGGCGGATGCGTTCGAGCGCGTCGGCAACCTTCGCTTTCACGTCATCACGCGAACCGCGCACCAGACCCGCGACGTCTTTCACGAGCTGGTCGGTGTTCTCGACGTATTCGAACGCGCCTCCCGCCGTGATCGCCTCGATGCGCCGCACGCCGGCGGCCACACCGCTCTCGCTCACGATCTTGAACAAGCCGATGTCGCCGGTGCGCGCGACGTGTGTGCCGCCACACAGCTCCATCGAAAACTCGCCCATGCGCAACACGCGCACGTCCTTCTCGTATTTCTCACCGAACAATGCGATGGCGCCCGCGGCCACGGCCGCGTCGTAACCCATCTCGTTCGTTTCGGCCGCCGTGTTCTTGCGGATTTCCACGTTCACGAGGCGTTCGATCTGTTTGAGTTCGTCGGCCGTGATCGCCTGGAAGTGCGAGAAGTCGAAGCGCAGCCGGTCGGGCGCGACCAGCGAGCCCTTCTGCTGAACGTGTGTACCCAGCACCTTTCGCAACGCGGCGTGTAATAGATGTGTCGCCGAGTGATTGGCCTTGATGGCGGTGCGGCGCTCATCATCGACGTTCGCACTGAGCGTGTCGCCGAGTTTGATCGCGCCGATCGCGACCTTGCCGATGTGCGAGAACGCGGCGTCACGCTTTTGCGTGTCCGCAACGACGAATTTCACGCCGGCCTTGCTGCTCGTGAGCACTCCCGTGTCGCCCACCTGCCCGCCGGATTCCGCGTAGAAAGGCGTGCGGTCGAGCACGACTTCGCCTTCATCGCCCGCGGCCAGACTATCTACCGCCGCGCCGCCCTTGAGCAGCGCAATGACCGTGCCTTCGTCCGCGACACCTTCGTAGCCGCGGAAGTCCGTCTTTCCTTCGACCTTCACGCCGCTCGACAGGTCGACACCGAACTTGCTGGCCGCGCGCGCGCGATCGCGCTGCGCTTCCATCGCGGTTTCGAACCCAGCGTGATCGATCGAGAAACCGCGCTCGCGCGCGATGTCGTTCGTGAGGTCGATTGGAAATCCGTAGGTGTCGTACAGCTTGAACACCGTTTCGCCATCGACGGTCTTGCCGGTTTTCACGGCGGAAAATGCCGTGTCGAGCAGCTGCATCCCGTTCGCCAATGTTTCGGCGAACCGCTCTTCTTCCTGCTTGAGCACCTTTGCGGCGTGTTCCTTGCCCTTCACGAGTTCGGGGAACGCGCTGCCCATCTCGTTGGCCAGCGTCGCGACGAGCTTGTAGAAAAACGCGTCCTTGATGCCGAGTTTGTAGCCGTGACGGATCGCGCGGCGAATGATGCGCCGGAGCACGTAGCCGCGGCCTTCGTTCGAGGGCAACACGCCGTCGATGATGAGAAACGTGCAGGCGCGGATGTGATCCGAGATCACTCGCAGGCTGGCGTTGGTGAGATCTTCGGTGCCCGCGAGTTGCGCCGCGGCTTTCACCAGGTTCTTGAAAAGGTCGATGTCGTAGTTGTTGGTGACGCCCTGCATCACCGCCGACACGCGCTCGAGTCCGGCGCCGGTGTCGACCGAAGGCTTCGGCAGCGGCGTGAGTTTGCCGTCGGCCGAGCGATCGAACTGCATGAACACGAGATTCCAGATCTCGACCCAGCGATCGCCGTCGGCGTCGGCTGAGCCCGGCGGACCGCCCGGGATGTGTTCGCCGTGGTCGTAGAAGATCTCGGTGCAGGGGCCGCAGGGTCCCGTGTCGCCCATCTGCCAGAAATTGTCGGAGCCGCCGCCGGGCTTGTCGCCGATGCGGACGATCTTGTCGGCGGGCAGGCCGATCATCTTGTTCCAGAGTTCGAACGCCTCGTCGTCGGTCTTGTAGACCGTGACCATCAGTCGCGCGGGATCGATCTTGTAGACGCCGGTGACCAGGTCCCAGGCGAAACGGATCGCGTCCTTCTTGAAGTAATCGCCGAAGGAGAAATTGCCGAGCATCTCGAAGAAGGTGTGATGGCGGGCGGTGTAACCCACGTTCTCGAGGTCGTTGTGTTTGCCGCCAGCGCGCACGCAGCGCTGGCTGGAGGTCGCGCGTACGTAATCGCGCTTTTCCTTGCCGAGGAAGCAGTCCTTGAACTGCACCATGCCGGCATTGGTGAACAGCAGCGTCGGGTCGTTACCCGGCACGAGGCTGGAGGAAGCGACGACGGTGTGGCCACGCTCCTGGAAAAAGTCGAGGAAAGCGCGACGGACGTCGGCCGCGCTCATGAAAGGCGGTTTCTGGGGCATGACCTTGAGGTTCAGTTCGGCTCGGGTTCGCCGTCAGTTTCGAGGTCGTCTTCAACCCCCTCCAATACGGCGCGGATATGATCCGTTGAAAAGCCCCGGTATTGCAAAAATCTGGCTTGCCGCGCCCTTTCCTTGCGGTCCTTGGGAAGATCAGGGCCGAACTTGCGGGCCCGGGTGGCTCGCGCCAGCGCCAGGAAGTCGGGGGCGTCCTCCCCTTTGACGGCCTCGTCGATGGCCGTTCGGGTCAGTCCGGACTTCTGGAGCTGGTTGCGGATGCGCGCCGGGCCATGGCCACGGCGGGCGCGATACGCGACGAAGTTCTGGCCATAACGCTCATCGTTCACCTTGCCCCACGAAACGAGGTCGCCCACGACCACCTCGACGGCGTGCTCGAGGTAACCGCGCTCCGTGAGCTTGCGTTTGAGCTCGGTGGACGAATAGTCGCGGCGCGCCAGCAACGAGACGGCGTAGTCCATGGCGTGATTCGGGTCGTACACCTGTTGCTCGCCAAGGGGCACTTTGCGGCCAGGGCGTCTCATCGAACTCCTATTTCTCCGCCCTGGATGCATAGACGAGCCTCCCTGCCCGGAAAACACAGCGTACGTTCGCGAAGTTCTTCACGTCGTCGGCCGGATCGGCCGCGAGAACCACCAGGTCCGCGGCCATGCCCGGAACCACGCGGCCTCGCTCTTTCGACTCTTTCCACCGGTCGGCCGGGGCCGTCGTGAGCGACGCGAGGATATCCATCGGTGTGAGTCCGGCTTTCGACATCCAGACGTATTCGTCGGTCGGATCGAACTCGTGCATGTAGCCCACGTCGGTACCGAACAGGATCTGGCCGCCCGCAGCCTTGAAGGCACGCAACTCCTCGAGCGTGGCCGCGACCAGCCGGTCCACGACTGGCTGTGGAACCTGCTGCTTGGCGAGTTCGTAGGGCCAAAGCTTGATGGTTGGAATGATGGATATCTTCTTTGCGACCATTTCGCGCGTAAGAGCCGCATCCCACGGCTGCTGTTCACCGAGCGTGGTATGGACGATCACGTCGACCCCCGCCTTCATTGCGATGCGGATTCCCGCGATGCTCGACGGATGCACGAGCACGAGTTTGCCGCGTGCATGCGTTTCCTTGACGGCCGCGCGCGCGATCTGCGGCAACATCTCGCGGGATGTGCCCAGCTGCGGCGTTGTGACCACGAAGAGCTTCGTGCCATCCGCGCCGTGACCCAGATTTTCGCGCACGTCCGCCCGCGCTTCGGCCACGGTCTTCGGCTGTTGCAGCTGATCGAGCAGGGATTTCGGCAAATCGCGCAGGTAGAAGGGAATGCCGTCCACCGGGTAGATAGGCCAGCCGGCCGTCAGGATGCGCGGACCGCGCAGCTCGCCTTTTTCGATGCGCGCACGGATCGCGACCGTATTGGCAACGTCTGAGCCCGTATCGAATGCGGTGGTGACGCCGTACCGCGTGAGCATCGACTCGACCGACTGCTCGAGCTCGGCCGCCGGCTTCGTCGCGGCCCCGTCAAACCCGGGCCCCATGAAATGCACGTGGCTGTTCTGGAAACCCGCGACGACGACGCCACGGCAGTCCGAAGTGTGTGTGCCCGCGGGGATGGCGATACGCGAGCGTTCATCGGCGACGCTGGTGATACGCCCGTTGCTCACGAGTACCGAGCCGTTGAGCAGCGGCTGTGCGTCGGGTGCGGTGTAGATCTTGTCCGCGGAGATGAGCAGGAACTCATCGGAGGCGGAGGCGGAGGCGGGAATTGCGGCGGCCAGCGAAAGGGTGGCCGCGAGAGAAGCGATCGAGCGCATGGTGGGATCCTCGGGGAGGCAGACCGCCTTTCAACTGGCGCCTGCCTCCCGAGGTTGCACCCGTATCAGTCGGAACCGACGCTCTTGAGCTCCGGACGCTGCGGCTTCTTCGGCAGCAGTTTTTCGCGAATCTGGTCTTCGATTTCCTTCGCGAGCTCCGGACGGCCCTTGAGGAAGTCACGGGCATTGTCCTTGCCCTGGCCGATGCGCTCGCCCTTGTAGCTGTACCAGGCGCCGGACTTCTCGATGATGCCCTGCGCGGAACCCATGTCGATGATTTCACCTTGGCGGGAAATACCGAGGCCGTACATGATTTCGAATTCGGCTTCGCGGAACGGCGGGGCAACCTTGTTCTTCACGACCTTCACGCGGGTCTGGTTGCCAACCACTTCTTCGCCGGCCTTGATGGCGCCGATGCGGCGGATGTCGAGGCGCACCGAGCTGTAGAACTTGAGCGCGTTGCCACCGGTGGTGGTTTCCGGGTTGCCGAACATCACGCCGATCTTCATGCGGATCTGGTTGATGAAGATGACCATGGTGTTCGAGCGCGAGATGTTGCCGGTGAGCTTGCGCAGCGCCTGCGACATGAGGCGGGCGTGCAGACCCATCTGCACATCGCCCATTTCGCCTTCGATCTCAGCCTTGGGCGTGAGCGCGGCGACCGAGTCGATGACCACGAGGTCGACGGCGTTGGAACGCACCAGCATGTCGGTGATTTCCAGGGCCTGCTCGCCGGTGTCCGGCTGGGAGACCAGCAGCTCATTCACGTTCACGCCGAGTTTTTCGGCGTAGGAAGGATCGAGCGCGTGTTCGGCGTCGACGAAGGCCGCGGTGCCGCCGAGTTTCTGGATTTCGGAGACCACCTGCAGCGTGAGGGTGGTTTTGCCGGACGACTCAGGTCCGTAGATTTCGATCACCCGGCCGCGCGGCAGGCCACCGATGCCGAGCGCGATGTCCAGGCCCAGCGAGCCGGTGGAGACTGCTTCGACGTCGTACGTGGCGGCAGCGTCGCCGAGGCGCATGACCGAACCCTTGCCGAATTGTTTCTCGATCTGGCCCAGCGCGGCGCTCAGCGCCTTCTTGCGGTTGTCATCCATCGCGATCCCCTTTGCAAAACGAGCGAAATTCGATGGAAAAAATCTAACACAGGCTCCTGTATAAATACACAGCTAAATTGATGCGAATCACTGAATATTCACGGAGCGCTCAGTGACCCTCCGTTGCATACAGTGGCCATGAATCAACGACACTGTATATCGAACCGCGTTCGCCCCGACGGCTCTCCATGAGCGCGAATTTTTCGCAGCGAACGACAATTCCCGGCGCAATCGGTTGCGGCCACACCAGCGATTCGACTTTCTGGCGATTCACTTTTCGCGCGAGCGTCAGGTGCGGACGGAACGGTTTCACGTCCGGCGTGAATCCCGCGCTCGTCGCCTGCTCCGCGATCCGCTGCGCCAGTGAAAGCGCGGAATTCTCCGCATCTTCCGGCGCGGTCGCGCAAATGATCCGCGGCTTCACCCAGAATTCGAGCGCATCGAAATTCAGCGTTACCGGCGCCGCGCGCACCGCCGCGCCCGCGGCGCGCAGTGCATCGAGACGCTCCTGCGGCACCGCGCCGATGAAACACAAGGTCGCGTGCAGATTCTCGGCGGGAACCGTCTGCGCCTGCAGCGACGCGACCCACGGCGCGGCGTACTCCACGACTTCCCGGCGCCGTTCCGGCGCGGGCTGCAGCGCGAAGAACACCCGCAACATTCAGGCCGATTGATTCAGCGAGCGCAGCAGGTTCAGTGCGTATTCGACGGCCTGGCGACGCACGGCATCGCGATTGCCGTCGAACTGGATGAGATGACCCTGGCACTCGAGCCGGTCTTCCTGGCGATGGGCGAGCGCGAACCACACCGTGCCCACCGGCTTGCCGGGCACCGCCCCGCCGGGTCCCGCGATGCCGCTCACGGCAATCGCAACATTCGCATTCGTCCGCGCGATCGCACCTTCAGCCATGGCGCGCACCACCGCGTCGCTGACGGCGCCCTCTGTTTCGAGCAGTTTCTCCGGCACGCCGAGATCGCGCGTCTTCGACTGGTTGGAATAACAAACGAATCCGCAGTCGAACCACTCGGAGCTGCCGGCGATGTCAGTGCACAGCTTCGCGATCCATCCACCCGTGCAGGATTCCGCCGTGGCGAGCACCCGTTTGTTCGCGTGCAATCGCGATCCGACCTCGCGGGCCAATGCGATCAGGATGCTGTCGGCGGGGATCAACACCCTGAGGATTCTCGCATGGAGCCCGAGATTGCTAGCACCCTTAATCGCTAGAAGCTGAATCCGGCCCTGAGTACCGGACCGAAAGTGGACATGTCGTACACGAAGCGGTCCGTGCCGCTGCCATGGTCATAGTCGATATCGATCCAGCGATAACCGAGGCCAATCTGCCAGCGGTACGACACCAACCAGATGGCATCGACCTGCAGTTGATAGAACATTTCCGACCCCACGCCGAAACCCCCGACATTGCCGCGCACCTGGAACTGCCATTTTTCACCGAGAGGCACGCTGGCGCGCGCGACGATCGAAGGATCGATCCAGTCTTCATCCAACCCGGCACTGATCGGGATGGGTCCCTGAAAGCCATTGACGACGAGGTCGACGTCGGCGTCTATCTTGTTGTAGGTCGCGGCAATGCCGAGCTCGAACCACGACGACAACCGTCGCAGGGCCGCGAGCTCCCAGCCCACCTGCGACACTTCGGCCGTGCCGTCAAACACCTGGCTGTCGGGCGCGACCTCGGCCTCTAGTTTCATGTAGAGCACATCGGAGCTGAAGGCCCACGATGAGGTGCGCGCCTCCGCGTAGAGCATCGCGCCAAACTGCAGGTTGCTGAAGATGTCGGCCGGGTCTTCGTCGACCGATGCGGGCGGAAGGTTGGCGACTCCGGTTTCGCCCTTCATGTTCGGAAACATGACGTAGGGCTCGATGAGCAAGCTCCAATCCCCCGCGACCTGCGCGTGAGCGGAAAACCCCGGCGTGCCGACGACCAGCAGCAGCGCGGCAAGCTTGTTGCGTGGTCCCATGGGCAGGCGAGTATGGAGGCGTCCCTGAGTGGCGGGCATAGGTAGTACGGGCATTGATAAGATCCCCGGACACATTTGTAGGAGTAGCCTGATTTGAGCCCGAGACTCAACGATGGGGGAACCGCCGGTGCCGCCGGCCTGAGCTCGCCTCACACGCCGATGATGCAGCAGTATTTGCGCATCAAGGCCGAACACCCGGACTCGCTGGTGTTCTATCGCATGGGCGATTTCTACGAACTCTTCTACGACGACGCGCGGCGCGCCTCGAAGCTCATCGACATCACTCTGACCTCGCGCGGCAGCTCGGCGGGTGAGCCGATCCCGATGGCCGGTATTCCCTATCACAGTGTCGACACGTATCTCTCGCGACTCGTGCGCAAGGGCGAGTCGGTCGCGATCTGCGAACAGATAGGCCCTTCTTCAGAAAGAGAGGCCGCGAAATCCAAGGGGCCGGTGGAGCGCCAGGTCGTACGCGTCGTGACGCCCGGCACCGTCACGGACGACTCGCTGCTCGAGCAACGCCGCGAAACCTTGTTAGCCGCGGTCGTGGCGCGCGCCTCGAAAGAAGGCATGTCATTCGGTCTCGCGTGGCTGGACCTCGCGGCCGGGCGTTTCTCCGTGCTCGAAGCCGACGGCAGCGCGGCGCTCGAAGCCGAGCTCGAGCGGCTCAAGCCCGCGGAGCTGCTCGTTCCGGAAGATCAGGCGCGCGAGCTCGCGCAGATCACGCTGGGCGAACAACGTTCGCGCCCGCCCTGGCATTTCGAACTCGCCAGCGCGTCGCGCTTGCTCACCGACCAGTTGGGCACTCTCGACCTGCGTGGCTTCGGCGCGGACGACCTGCCGCTGGCCATCGCGGCCGCCGGCGCGCTGCTGCAATACGTGCGCGAGACGCAGAAGACCGCGCTGCCACACATCACTCGGCTCACCGTCGAGGAACGCGGCGATGCGCTGCATCTCGACGCCGCGACTCGCCGCAATCTCGAAATCGATGCGTCGCTGTCGGGGCAGGATTCCGCGACCTTGTTCGCGCTGCTCGACGCCACCGTGACGCCGATGGGCTCGCGGCAACTGCGCCGCTGGCTCAATCGCCCGCTCACCGATCAGCAGGAATTGCGCCGCCGTTATCAGGCCATCGCGTTGCTGGTCGATGCGCGCCGCTTCGAAAGCCTGCGCGAGCCGCTGCGCGCGATCGGCGATGTCGAACGGATCCTGTCGCGTGTGGCGCTGCGCAGCGCGCGGCCGCGCGATCTCACCGCGTTGCGCGCATCACTCGGCGTGTTGCCGTCACTGCGCGCCGCGCTCCAGCGCATCGAGGCGCCGTTGGTCGTCGAGCTGACCAACTCGATGAGCGAACATCCGGACGTCGTCGACCTGCTCCAGCGTGCGATCGCCGAGGAGCCCTCCGTCGTACTGCGCGATGGCGATGTGATCGCGCCCGGTTACGACCCCGCGCTCGACGAGCTGCGCCAGATCTCGACGCACACCGATGAGTTCCTGCTCGAGCTCGAACGCCGCGAGCGCGAACGCTCCGGCATTCCCTCACTCAAGCTCGCGTACAACCGAGTGTCCGGATTTTTCATCGAGGTGGGCCGCGCGCAGGCCGAACGTGTGCCGAAGGACTACATCCGCCGGCAGACGGTGAAGAACGCCGAACGTTTCATCACACCCGAGCTCAAGAGCTTCGAGGACAAGGTGCTCGGCGCGCGCGAGAAGTCGCTGGCGCGCGAACGTGAGCTTTACGACATCATCCTGACGCAGCTCACCGACCGGCTCGGCGCGCTGCAGGCCACGGCGAATGCGCTCTCTGCGCTCGATTGCCTTGCGGCGCTCGCCGAACGCGCCGCGCATCTGGGCTGGACCGAGCCGCAGCTCGTCGCCGAAACGCGGCTCGAAATCCGCGGCGGGCGCCATCCCGTCGTCGAACATTTCATCGAAGGCGCATTCGTGCCGAACGATCTGGCGCTCGACGCCGCGCGGCGCATGTTGATCGTCACGGGCCCGAACATGGGCGGCAAGTCCACCTACATGCGTCAGGGCGCGCTGATCGTATTGCTCGCGCACGTCGGCAGTTTCGTTCCCGCGGAGCGCGTTGTGTTAGGCCCAATCGATCGCATCTTCACGCGCATCGGCGCGGGCGACGATCTCGCTGGCGGCCGCTCCACCTTCATGGTGGAGATGACCGAAGCCGCCAACATTCTCAACAACGCCACGGACAAGAGCCTGATCCTGATGGACGAGATCGGGCGTGGCACGAGCACGTTCGACGGTCTGTCGCTCGCCTGGGCGGTGGCGCGACACATCGCGCGTGTGAACCGCTCCTTCACGTTGTTCGCGACTCACTACTTCGAACTCACGGGCCTCGCGAATGAAATCGACGGCATCGCGAACGTGCATCTGGATGCGACCGAACATCGCGACGGCATCGTGTTCCTGCACGCGGTGAAGGAAGGGCCCGCGAGCCGCAGCTACGGCCTCGCGGTGGCGCAACTCGCGGGCGTGCCGCGCGAAGTGATTGCTGCCGCGCGCGAATATCTCGCGGCGCTCGAGAAAGGCGGCGGCGCACAGACTGAAGCCGCTCACAACCCGCGCTCGCGCGGGCGTGCCGCGGCCGTGCATACGCCGCAGGCCCAACTACCGCTGGAGCCGCCCGCCGCGCCACCGCCCGATCCTCGGCTGCTCGAACTCGAAGCTGCGCTGCGCGCCGTCAGCGCGGACGACCTCACGCCGCGCGCCGCGCTCGATCTGGTCTACAAAATGCGTGCGCTGCTGAGCTGAACCCGCGGTCGCGAAGGATTGAGGCGCCAGGCCTAAAGGCGTAGGCCCAAAGATCTAGACCGTTTTTTCGAGGGCCTAACTGGTGTGACGCGCCGCGCGACTGCGAGATTTCGTGGTCGCGCTGATTTTACGATTGTCCCAGCATCCCGGCATCGCGCCTAACAAGGATGCCCGCATGCAATTCCGCCGTCTCGCCGCCGCCGCACTGGCCGTCGCCACCCTGTCGATGCATGTCGAGGATGCCGGAGCGCAAACGCCGGTGGACTGCGTGGAACCCACAGTCGGAAACGTGGGCGCCTTCGCATGCGGAAGTTCCAGCTCGCAGAGCGGCCCGGCGGCAACCGCCGTCGGTCAGCAATCCACCGCGGCCCAGAACGCCACCGCGATCGGCAACACCGCGTTGGCGGAAAACCAGGGCGTGGCAGTGGGCGCTTCTTCATACGCAGACATACTCTCGACCGCCATTGGCCAGGACTCCGAGGCCGGCGGATTTTCCTCGACCGCCGTGGGTCAGGCCACACAGGCGCACGGTGGCGGCAGCACCTCGCTCGGCTCCCTGGCCCAGGTCTACAGCTATCTGGGGACTGGGGTCGGCGCGCTGGCGAACGTGCAGGGAAATTATTCGACCGCGGTCGGCGGATCCGCGCACACCACCGGCGAGTACGTCGTCGCGCTTGGCTACAACGCTGGTGCAAGCGCGGACACCGCGATGGCGCTGGGGCAGTCGTCTCTTGCGACTGACGTCGCAAGCACGGCGGTCGGATCGAATGCGCGCGCGCAGGCAGTACAGGCGCTGGCCCTGGGATCGGGGTCCGTCGCCTCCGCCGGCAGCTCCGTTGCGCTGGGCAGCGGATCAATTGCCAACCAGGTGAACACGGTCAGCGTCGGCACCGCCGGCAACGAGCGGCGCATCGTCAACCTCGCCGGCCCGACGGCGGCGACCGATGCGGCCAACATGAGTTACGTGGATACGACGGCCGGCAACACGTTGACCAGCGCGCAAGCTTTTGCCACGTCCGCGGCCGGCACCGCACAGACAAACGCGCAGACGAACGCCCGCAGCTTCGCGACCGACCTCGTGACCGCCGGCACCACGGACGCGAGCGTCGCGAGCATCAACATCAACAACGGCGGCATCACCAACGCCGGCACGATCGGCGGCGTCAACGCTGCGACGCAGTCTGACCAGGCCGTGAACTTCGCGCAGTTGCAGGCCGTGTTCTCGCAGCTCGTGCAGAGCGGGCTGTGCCGCATCGACGGCGCCGCGGTGTCCTGCGGCGCAACCGGCGCGACCAACGCGCTGACCGCCGGCAGCAACGCAAGTGTCGGCGCGGGAGCCAGCAACGCGATCGCGCTTGGCACCAACTCGAATGCGCAGAGCGCGGGCGCGATCGCGCTCGGCAGCGGCGCGACGGCGGTGCAATCGAACTCGGTGGCCATCGGCGCCGGCGCACGGGCGCAGTCGTCGGTCGCGGTCGGCACGGGCGCGCAGGCGACCGGCACCAACACCACGGCGCTCGGCGACAACGCCGTGGCTTCGGGAAATTTCGGCGTCGCTGTCGGCAACAACGCCAGCGCGACCCACGCCAACTCCGTCGCTCTCGGTAACGGCTCGACCACCGACGCAGTCAACACGGTGTCGGTCGGTGCCGGGGGCGCGGAGCGCCGGATCACTCACGTGGCAGCGGCGACCAGCGGTACGGACGCGATCAATCTCGATCAGCTCAATACGGCCTTGTTGGGTGTGACGGGTAGCGCCGGTACGGCACGTGCGTACACCGATCAACGTTATTCGGACGCGATCGCTCATGCCGACACTCAGATCGCGTATGCGCGCGCGTTCGCGGCGCGCGGCATCGCTGCAAGCTCCGCGATTCCGAGCGTTTCGCCGTCGGCGGTCGGCAAGACAGCCGTCGGCATCGGCACTGGCTATTACGACGGCGAGACCGCCGTGGGTCTCGGGTTCGCCCACGCTTTCGCCGAGAACTTCAATCTCTCGGGCGGCGTCGGCAAGGTCAACGGCGGCAAAAACGTCGCGCGCGTCGCGGTGGGGTTCGAATTCTGATGAATACAATGACTCGTTTCTCGAAGACCGTGCGCGCCGCGGCCGGTAGTTTGGTGATCGCCGCGCTGTTGGCCGCCTGTGGCGGCGGTGGCGCTGGTAGCGGCGGCGGCAATGGCGGAGGCTCCAGCAGCGGTGGCGGCAATCCGCCCGGGGACACCACGGCGCCGCAAACCACCATCGACACGGCTCCGGCCGCGACGGTCTACGTCAACTCGGTGACGATCGCTTTCTCCGCGAACGAATCCGGCGCAACTCTTGAAGGTAGCCTCGACGGCACGGCATTCGCCGCGGTGACGAGTCCGGTCACGTTGAGTTCGCTCGCCGATGGCGCACACAGCTACCAGGTGCGCGCGCGTGATGCGGCTGGCAACGTCGACGCCACGCCGGCAACCGCGCAGTGGACAGTGCTCGCGGGCCCGCCAAACACCACCATCGACACGTCTCCGCCCGCGGCCACCACCGACTCCACGGCGAGTTTCACCTTCTCGTCCAACAAGCCGGATTCCACGTTCGAGGTCAGCCTCGATGGGGACGCGTTCGCCGCCGCGCAGAGTCCGCTCAATCTCACCGGACTTGCCATCGGCGCGCACACGATCGCTATCCGCGCCACCGACAACAGCAGCCAGACCGACCCAACGCCCGCGATCTTCAATTGGGCCGTCGACGTTACGGCGCCAACCGGGCGCATCCTGTTTCCGACGCCGTTGTCGTACACCGATGCCGCCACGCTGACAGTGCGCGGCAGCGCCGCTGACGCGAATGGCGTGGCCTCCGTGAGCGTGAATGGAGTCGCCGCGACCAGCATCGACGGCTTCGCGAACTGGCGCGCCAACGTGCCGCTGACCGCGCTGTCGACCACGCTCACGTTGAGCGTCACTGACGCTGCCGGGAACACGACCGCAAGCGCGGATACCGCCACCGTCATCAATCGCGGACCTTCACTGGTCGGCTTCATGGGCATGGCCTTCGATCCGAACGGCGACCAGATCATCGCCCTCGACCGCACCGCGAATGCCATTTACGGCTATCGCACCACGGACGGCGTGGGCCGCCTGATCTCCGCGGCGCCATCACCGGGGGCTAACAACGGACAATTCTCGCCCACCGCGATCGCCGTGGACGCCCAGCGCAATCGCGCGCTGTTCATCGACTACCAGATAGATTCTTTGGTGGCCGCGGACCTGGCGACCGGCGTGCGCACCATCGTGTCACCCTCGCCGACTCCGGGCGCCGCGACGTCACTCGCGGTGGCGAACGACCTCGCGCTCGATGCGACCAACAACCGCGCGTTCGCGCTGAACGTCGTCTGCAACTGCGTCATCGGCATGGATCTCACCACCGGCGCGCGCCTCATCGTGGCCAGTGCGACGGTGGGAACCGGCGCATATCCATCGAGCTTGAACGGCCTCGTGTACGACGGCATCACCACGCCGGGCGCACCGCGGCTGCTCACCGCCAGCCTCTCGTCGCCGGGCGTGCAGGAAATCATCGCCATCGACGTCGCCACGGGCAATCGCAGTGTCTTCTCGTCGTCACTCGGCGCCATTGGCACGGGCCCGGCGACACAGGGTCCGATGGCCCTGGCGCTGGATCCCGTGCGCAATCGCCTGCTCATCGCCGACAACTTCGTGTTCGGCATCATGGCCATCGAACTCGACACCGGCAATCGCACCGTACTGATGACCCAGCACACCGGCACGGGCCCCATGCTCTATCCAACTACCGGCATGGCATACGATCCCGGCACCAACCGGACTTTCACCCACCAGACTCTCGAGAATGAAATCGTAGCCACCGATCTGGCGACACTCGCGCGCACGCCGCTCATCCACTCGCACGTCGGCAGCGGCGCCGAGCCTCACAACGTTGACGCGCTCGTCATCGAGCAGCCCACCGGCGCGCCGGCCTCGCTGGTGTATTCTCAGACGTACCCGCTCGCGGTCATGCGGCTGGATCTCGCGACCGGAGCGCGCACCGTGATCGCGGACGCCAGCACGGGTACGGGGCCGGCGATCGATGGCATCAGCGACCTGGTGCTCGACACGCGCCCATCGGCAGGTCCAAACAAGGCGCTGGCTTTGCTCGGCACACCCGGCAATCTGCTGGTGTCGATCGATCTAATCACCGGCGCCCGCACCCAGATCGCGGATCTCAACGCCGCGGCGCCGGCGGTCACGGAACCCAATCGCCTCAGGCTAGACGTGGCCGGCAACCGCGTGTTGTTCACCAACGGCGACCGCGCCGGAGGCACCGATGCGCTCTACGCCATCGATCTCGCCACCGGCACGCGCACTGTCATCTCCGATGTGAACGTCGGCAGCGGTACGGACCCCGGTTACCTCACGGACTTCGTGTTCGAACCGGCCGGCAATTCCACGCGGGTACTGCTCTCGGACGTGGATGCTCAGAGCATCTTTTCCGTGGATCTCGCGAGCGGCGATCGCACGCTGTTCGCCAGCCCTTTCTCAGGCAGCGGCGAGATCCAGTTCAATTCTCCGGGACTGCTTTACGTCGATACCCCGAATTCGCGGTTGATAGGCATGAACGGCGGATCTCCCGCCAATCTCTATTCGCTGGCGCTATCGACCACTGAGCAGCGGCTGCTGTCGGGCCCGGATCTCATGACCTGGCAGGTGAGGGGCGCGGGTCCCCAGGCGTTCGCGCCGGCCGGCATGGCCATCGACAACGACCGGCAGGTCGTCTACGTGACGGAGCTCGCGGGCGGCTCGCTGATCGCGATCGACCTGGTGTCGGGCGACCGCGTGATCATCGGCGACTGAAGGCGATCAGTCGACGGAGACGAACCGGCCCGAATCGAGGAATGACCCGATCTGTCTTGCGACGACGCCCGACATGAGCATCCCCATGTGACTCACGGGCAGAGTCAGGTGAGCCTTGTGTCCGGGTAGTTTGGTCTCGCTGACGGCGATCGTGCCGTCGCACTCCTCTTCGAATCGCGCGAAGAAGCGCCCCAGGCCCATCGGGCGTGTTCCGGCGATGACGCCGAGCTCGTGCGGGCTGCGCCATTCGCGCGCGCAGGGTTTTCCCAGCTCGTTCGCGACCATCCGGCCGATCAGCGACGACAGCAGCGGGAGTTGCCCGACGCGCTCGGCCGTCTGGCTCTTCACCGCGGGCGATCCGAGGAACACGACGCGGCCGTCACGTTCACCGCTGAGGCTCTCGAAGTAGCGGTACAACACGAGCCCACCGAGGCTGTGTCCGACGAAGTGCACCTGATCCGCATCGATGGCGTCGACGAACCTGCTCAACCGATCGACGACACCGGGCATCGACTCGCCCATGGCCGAATACGAGAAGCTGTGGCATTCGAAGCCGCGCTCCGCGGCGATCTGGCGCCGCAGGTAGAAAGACTCCATCCCCGTGAGCCACAAGCCGTGCACGAATACCGCCGCAGACTTCATGGTGGTGCCGGGAAGGGATTCCCGGGATTAGCTCGCGGGCGGTGGAGTTCTGACGCGAATGTGCGTCTCGCGCAGCTGCTTCTCGCTGACTTCCGTGGGCGCATCCGTCAGTGGATCCGCCGCGGTTTGCGTCTTCGGAAAGGCGATGACATCGCGAATGCTGTCGGTGCCCGTCATGTGCATGACGAGGCGGTCGAGGCCGAACGCGATGCCACCATGCGGCGGCGCGCCGAACTTGAGCGCATCGAGCAGGAAGCCGAACTTGAGCTGCGCCTCTTCCGCGCCGATGCCCAGCAATTCGAACACCGCCGACTGCATCTCCTGGCGGTAAATACGCACCGAACCACCGGCGATCTCGCTGCCGTTGAGCACGAGGTCATAGGCCTTCGCCAGCGCGCCGTCGGGCTTCGCCTTGAGCGCCGCCACGTCGTCGTTCACCGGCGAGGTGAACGGGTGATGCATGGCGACCCAGCGCTTCTCGTCCGGATCCCAGTCGAACATCGGGAAGTCGACGACCCACAGCGGCTTCCACCCTTCGGTGGTCAGCTTCTGGTCCACGCCCACCTTGAGGCGCAGCGCGCCGATGGCGTCGCTAACTACCTTGTGGCTGTCGGCGCCGAAGAAGATGAGGTCGCCGTCCTTGGCGCCGGTGCGCTCGAGGATGCCCTTCACCGAATCATCGGAGAGGAATTTCACGATGGGCGATTGCAGGCCGTCCTTGCCCTTCGCCGTTTCGTTGACCTTGATGTAGGCGAGGCCCTTGGCGCCGTAACGCGCGACGAAAGCGGTGTAGTCGTCGATCTGCGAACGCGGCATCGCGCCGCCGCCCGGCACGCGCAACGCCGCGACGCGACCCTTCGGATCTTTCGCGGGTCCGGCGAACACCTTGAAGTCGCACGATGCGACCAGATCGGCGACGTCGACCAGCTCGAGCGGATTGCGCAGGTCGGGCTTGTCGGAACCGAAGCGGCGCATGGCTTCTGCATAACTCATGCGCGGGAACGGGTTGGCCAGATCGATGCCGATGCCGTCCTTGAAGAAGTGACGCGTCAACGCCTCCATCGTCTCCATGATCTGTTCCTGCGACAGGAACGAGGTCTCGATGTCGAGCTGCGTGAACTCGGGCTGACGATCGGCGCGCAGGTCCTCGTCGCGGAAACACTTCACGATCTGGTAGTAGCGGTCGAAGCCCGCGACCATCAGCAACTGCTTGAAGATCTGCGGCGACTGCGGCAGCGCGAAGAACTTCCCGGCATGCGTGCGCGAGGGCACTAGATAGTCGCGCGCGCCTTCCGGGGTCGCCTTGGTGAGCACCGGCGTTTCGATGTCGACGAAACCGGCGTCATCGAGATAGGCCCGCATCGCGCGAGTTATCTTGTGGCGCAGGCGCAGACGCTTCGACATCTCCTCGCGGCGCAGGTCGATGTAGCGGTACTTGAGACGGACTTCCTCGCTCACGTGTTCGTCGAGCTGAAAGGGCAGCGGCTCGGAGCGGTTGAGGGTGACCAGCTCGCGAGCCAGCAGCTCGATCTTGCCCGAAGCGAGATTGGCGTTGGCCGTGCCGGCCGGGCGTTCGCGCACCAGCCCGCGGACCTGTACCACGAACTCATTGCGCAGTTTTTCAGCCTCGGCGAACTGCGCCTGGTTGTCCGGGTCGAAGACGATCTGCAGGAGGCCTTCACGGTCGCGCAGGTCCACGAAAATGACGCCGCCATGATCGCGGCGGCGGTGGACCCAGCCGGCAACCGTAACCTCTTGACCGACCAGCTTTTCGTTGACCTGGCCACAATAGTGAGAACGCATGGAAACCCGCCCCGGAATCGGAGATAGCAGTAGAGAAAGGGCGGCGATGTTAACGGTTCAGGGCGGAGTCAGGAAAGCCGCTGTAACGTTCTTCCAACCCTCGGATTAGACAGGCAGACTTCGCGCCACTCCCAGCGATCCCGGCAATCCCTCCCCGGCAACCCCAGCAGGAACACATGATTCGCAAGCTCTTCGCCTCGGCCATGATCTCCTTCGCCGCCCTCGCAGGTCAGGCGCAAGCCGCCAATTGGCAGGCCGGCACGCACTACTCCGTGCTTCCGCAGGCGCAGCGCACGAACGTGCCCGCCGGCAAGGTCGAGGTCCTGGAGGTGTTCTCGTACGGCTGCCCGGCCTGCGACCGGTTCGTGCCCGCGATGAAGCGGCTCAAGTCGTCCCTGCCGCCGAACGCGCAGATGGCCTATCTGCCCGCCTCGTGGAACAAGGCCGAGAACTGGCCGTTGTTCCAGCGCGCCTTCATCACGGCCCAGTCCCTCGGCATCGCGGAAAAAGCGCACGAGGAAATGTTCAAGGCCATCTGGCAGACCGGTGAGCTGGGCGTCGTCGACAAATCGACCGGCCGGCTCAAGAAGACGCTGCCGTCCATCGAAGACACGGCGAAATTCTACGAACGCGTCACCGGCGTGAAAGCCGCGGACTTCGTGAAGGCATCCAAGTCCTTCGGCGTCGACATGAAGGTGCGCCAGGCCGATGCGCAGATCCTCGCGATGCGCATCACCGGCACGCCGACACTCGTGGTGAACGGCAAGTACGTGCTCAACAGCGAACATCTCACGAGCATCGACGAGATCATCCAGCTCGTGAACTACCTGGTCGCCCAGGAAAGCAAGGCCGGCGCGATGCCCGCCGCCGCACCCGTCAAGAAGAGCTGACTAACTACGTAGATACCAGGCGTAGTCGAGCTCGCTGACCTCGGCGGAGAACCTGGCGTATTCCTGCTCCTTGATCGCAAGATAGATCTTCAGGAATTCAGGACCCAGCGCGTCCCGCAGGAACGGCGAACGCGCGGCCAGGTCGAGCGCCTCGCGCCAGGTGCGCGGCAACGTACGTTCGCGCACCTGCGTGTAGCCATTACCTTCGACCGGCGCGCCCGGATCGATGCGCTCCTCGATCCCATGCGCCGCGCCCGCGAGCACGGTCGCGACGGCCAGGTACAGATTCGCGTCGGCGCCCGCGATGCGATGTTCGACGTGGCGCGAGACCGGCGGCCCCGCGGGCACGCGCAGACTCACGGTGCGGTTGTTGATCCCCCAGATCGGCGCGATGGGCGCGTAACTCTCGCTGACGAACCGCCGGTAAGAATTCGCGTTGGGCGCGAACACCGCCATCGACTCGGACATCGTCGCGCGCATGCCGCCGATCGCATGCCGCAAGGCCGGGGTACCCGCGGGATCCTCGCTCGCGAACAGGTTCGCGCCCAGCGAATCATTCAGGCTCACATGCACGTGCAGACCGCTGCCGGCCCGCGCGGTGAAGGGTTTGGCCATGAAACAGGCGATGAGCCCGTGTTTCTGCGCGACGCCGCGCAGCAGGCGCTTGAACATCACCGCCTCATCCACGGCGCGCAATGCGTCGTCGCGGTGATGCAGCGTGATTTCGAACTGCCCGGGCGCGTACTCGGACATGAGCGTCTCGGCGGGCAGACCCTGGGCGGTGGCCGCGCGATACACGTCGTCGAACAGCGCCGCGAGATCGTCGAGCCGCTGCAGGCTGTAGGAGTCTATCTTCTGCCGCTCGCCGGGACGGCCACCGCCCGCGGTGACCAGGCGCCCGCCCGCCTCTTCCTTCAGTAGATAGAACTCGAGTTCGCAGGCGACGACGGGCGCGAACCCCGCACGCCGCAGGCGCTCGACGGCGCGCACCAGCGCGTGCCGCGGGTCGGCGGCCGCGGGCGCACCCTGGCCGTCGAACATCGTGAGCATGAGCTGGCCGGTGGGCGCGGCCAGCCAGGGCGCACGCACCAGCGTGCCCGCAACGGGCCGCGCGGTCATGTCGGCATCGCCGGTATCCCACACGAGCCCCGTGTCATCGACATCCTGACCCGTGATGTCGAGTCCGAGGATGGAACCGGCGACCTGCCGGCCCGAATCGAAGATGCGCGCCAGCTCTTCGCGGCGCACTGATTTTCCACGCAGCACACCCGAAGGGTCCGTGATCATGATCTGCACCGACTGCACGTCGGGATGCACGGCGAGGAATTCCTCGAGCTCGGGCTTGCCCGCGACGCGCAGAGTCAAGGCTCGCTCCCGATCTCACGCAGGCAGTCGTGCAGATGTTTGAGCAGCATGTCCGCGTGCGCGGTGGTGGTTACGGGCGAACACAACATCATGTTGTGAAACGGCGTGAGCAACACGCCGCGATTGAGAAGATAGAGATGAATGGCGTGTTCGAGCTCGGGCCAGGCGGCGCGTTCGGATTCGACGCCATTACGCGCCGGCGCACCGAAGCCGAATTCGAGCCGCGCGCCGACGCGCGCCACATGCCAGGCGAGCGCCTCGGCCGAGAACACCCGGCCGAGTCCTTCCGACAGATACGTGGCACAAGCCTGCATCGCCTCGTAGTTGGAGGGGGTCATCAGCTCGTCGATGCAGGCCTCGAGACAGGCAAGCGCGAGTGCGTTCGCGGACAGCGTCGTCCCCATGCCGGAATGTCCGCCGGCACGGTCTTCCTGCACGCGGCGCATGCCCGCCTCGACTTCCGCGGTGAAGCCAAAGACCGCGCACGGCATGCCGCCCGCAATGGCCTTGCCACACACCCAGAAATCGGGCTCGAGATTCTGCGCCCGCGCGTACCCGCCGCGCGCGGTAGATAGTGTGTGAGTCTCGTCGACGATGAACAGCACGCCGTGTTTGCGCGTGACCTCGCGCAACTTGCGCAAAAAACCTTCCTGCGGCAGCACCATGCCGATGTTCGTCATCACCGGCTCGGCGATCAGCGCCGCCGTGCGTCCGCGCGCCAGCACCCGCTCCACTGCCGCCAGATCGTTGAACGGCACCGCGTCGGTGGTGGCGCCCACATCGTGGTTCATGCCGATCAAACCCGCGCGGGCGCGCGTCCCGCCCTTCTCCTTGAGCTCGGGCACGGCGCGCACCAGCGTCTCGTCGACCGTGCCGTGATAACAGCCGTCGAACACCAGCACGCGTTGCCGCGCGGTGATGGCGCGCGCCCAGCGCAAGGCGTATCGATTCGCATCGGTGGCGGTCTGTGTCATCTGCCAGAACGGCAGTCCGAACAGGTTCGCGAGTTTCTCGCCGACCCGCGCCACGCGTTCGGCGGGCAGCATCGAGGTGATGCCCATGGCGCCCGCCTGCGCGAGCGCGCGCGCGATCGCGGGCGGCGAGTGGCCGAACATCGCGCCCGTGTCGCCGAAACAGAAATCGAGATAGGAATTGCCGTCGACGTCTTCGACCTCGACGCCTTGCGCGCGCCGCACGAACAGCGGATGCGGCGTCGACCAGTCGCGCATCCAGTGCATCGGCACGCCGTTGAGCCAGTGCGCGGCGCTGGCGCGCGCGAGGCGCGCCGATTCCGGGTGTGTCGCGACGAAAGTCGTGCGCTCGCGCTCGCTCATGCGGCGCAGCGCTTCGCTGTCGATGCCGGGCCGCCGCGCATAGTTCATGGCGGCGGAAACCTCAGCGGCGCGTTTTACGCGCGGCCTTTGCCTTTGGCTTGGCGCGCGGCGCGTGCTTGCGCGCGGCAGCGGGTTTCACTTCCGCTGGCTTGGCAGCCGTGTCCGATTTTGCCGAGTCGCTCTTGGCTGAATCGCTCTTGGCGGTGTCGGCTTTCACGTCCGCCTTCGGCTCGGCTTTCGATTCGTCCTTGTCCTGACCGGCGAGGTTGCGCTTCTTTTCCTTGTCGCCTTTGAAGTCGGTTTCGTACCAGCCCGACCCCTTGAGGCGGAATACCGGTGCGGACATGAGCTTCTTCAGCCCCTTCTTGCCGCAACTTGGACACTTGGTCAGCGGCTTGTCGGTGATCTTTTGCAGCACCTCTTCGTCGTAACCGCAGTGGGGACATTCGTATTCGTAGAAAGGCATGGAATCCTCGAGCGGAAGGCACGTGAATTATAAACAAGAGGGCCGGCGGCTCACTCCACGGAATGAGCGCCGGCCCACCGATTTGTACGCTATTCGTGCCGTTATGCCTTCGCGAACTCCAGTCCGCCCGCGCTCGTCGTCGCGCGGACGCGATCGCCGGGGCCAAACTTGCCCGACAGGATCGCCTGCGCGAGCGGATTCTCGACCTGCTGCTGAATC
>JAKFFF010000073.1:0-2329 GCA_036677145.1 Alcaligenaceae bacterium | reverse complement strand
GGCGAAAACGCTCCACTCGAGCGGCGTCAATGCAGCCTGCGCTTCCTCGCGTGACCACACGTAGAACTTGCCTTCGTGTCCTTCGGAGTCCGCGTCGTAGGCGCTGAAGAAGGCGCCCCCTTTTCGATCTGACGACAGGTCGCGCATCTCGCGCAGCATCCACTCGCCGGTCTCGTTCGCGATGCGCTTGAACAGCCCATCGCCGGTCGCGAGCGCGGCTTCGGAATACGTCGCGAGCAGCGCGCCGTTGTCGTACAGCATCTTCTCGAAGTGCGGAATCATCCAGTACTGGTCGACCGAATAACGCGCGAAGCCGCCGCCGAGCTGGTCGTACATGCCGCCTTCCGCCATGCGAGTCAGCGTCAGCGTCGCCATGTACAACGCGTGCAGATCCGGCGCACTGCCCGCGGCCGTTCGATACCAATGCCGCATCAGCCGATCGATCGAACCCGGGTGCGGAAATTTCGGCGCGCCGCCAAAGCCGCCATGACGTTTGTCGAACGTCGCCGCGAACTGCTCGCGTGCGCCATCGAGCGGTGCGGTGGTGAGGGGCGTGGCGGCATCGGCCGGCGGCGGCGCGATTTCGCTGTACACGTTCATCAGCGAGTCGTTCTGCGAGCGCAGTTCCGCGCCCTGCTCGCGGTAGTAAGCGGCGACGCGCTCGAGCAGTGTCGTGAACGCGGGCATGCCGTAACGCGCGGTGTTCGGAAAATACGTGCCGCCGAAGAACGGCTTCTGATCGTCGTGCGTGAGGAACATCGTCAGTGGCCAGCCGCCACCGCGCTGCGTGAGCACCTGGTGCGCGAACTGGTAGATCTTGTCGATGTCGGGCCGCTCCTCGCGATCGACCTTGATGTTCACGTACAGCTCGTTCATGAGCGCCGCCGTCGCGGAATCCTCGAACGATTCGTGCGCCATCACGTGGCACCAATGGCAGGCCGAATAACCGATCGACAGCAGGATGGGCTTGCCGCTGGTGCGCGCCAGCTCGAGCGCTTCGGGCCCCCAGGGATGCCAGTCGACCGGATTGTTCGCGTGTTGCAGCAGGTACGGGCTGGTCTCGCCGGCCAGGCGATTGCTGCCGATTGTTTTGTCTGACTGCGGGGGCGTGCTCATTGCCCGGTAGAATAGCGCCCATGTCCATCCCCGTCCTGAAACTCAAGCGCGGCGAAGATCGCCGTCTGCGCTCCGGCCACCTGTGGATCTTCAGCAACGAAGTCGACACCGCCGCCACGCCACTCACCGCATTCGAACCCGGCGCCGTCGTCGACGTGCGTTCGGACCGCGACCAGTTCCTCGGCTTCGCCTACGTGAACCCGCGCACGCTCATCGCGGCGCGTATCGTCGGCCGTGATCCCGCCTATCCACTCGATGGCTCGCTGATCGTGCATCGCCTGCGTGTCGCGCTCGCCTTGCGCGAACGGCTGTACCGCGAGCCGTATTACCGCCTCGTGTACGGGGAATCCGACGGACTGCCGGGATTGGTGATCGACCGTTATGGCGACGTGCTGGTTGCCCAGAGCGGCACGGCCGGCATCGACCGGCTGCGTTCCGAGATCGAGTCGGCGATCGAAAAAGTGACCCACGCGAAGACCATCGTCTGGAAGAACGATTCGGGCGCGCGCGAGCTCGAAGGCCTCACACAATCCGTGAGTCTTTCCGGCGAGGAAACGGGCGTCGCGGTTCCGGTGGACATCACCGTCCGCGAGCAGGGGATCGATTACGTCGCGCCGCTGGCCGAAGGCCAGAAGACCGGCTGGTTTTACGACCAGGCCGCGAATCGCGAGCGGCTGCGCCGTTACCTGCCGCCGGGCGCGCGTGTGCTGGACATCTGCAGCTATGTCGGCGCCTGGGCGGTGAGCGCGCTCAAGGGTGGCGCCGCGAGCGCCACCTGTGTGGACTCATCGGCCACCGCGCTCGAATACGTGGCGCGCAACGCCAAGGCCAACGGCGTGGAAATCGAGACGATTCGCGACGACGCGTTCGATGCGCTGCAGGCGCTCAACGCGAGCGGCGCGCGCTTCGACGTCGTGATCGTCGATCCGCCGGCGTTCGCGAAACGCAAGAAGGATGCGCCGCAGGCGCTCGCGGCGTATCGCAAATTGAACCAGCTCGCCATGCCGCTCATCGAGCGCGACGGTCTGCTGGTCTCCTGCTCCTGTTCGTATCACATGGCGGCGGACGATCTGCAGACGGGGATCCAGGCGGCGGCGCGTCACTCGAGCCGCTTCGTCCAGGTGCTGGAGCAGGGCGGACAATCGCCCGATCATCCGGTGCACCCGGCGATTCCCGAGACGCGTTATCTGAAGGCCTTTTTCTGCCGCGTCAC
>JAKFFF010000072.1:0-6882 GCA_036677145.1 Alcaligenaceae bacterium | reverse complement strand
CGGATCGCGTCGAGCAGTAGTTTGTTGACGAAGCGCACGATGGGCGCGTCTTCGATGTCGTCGCGGGATACGCCCGCGCCTTCCATCTCGTCATCGCCACCGGTGACGTCGAGATTCTCGAGATCGAATCCCGTCTCGTCATCGGCGAGATTCGGCATCGCCGTGTCGGCCTGCTCGACGGCCTTGTCGATGGCCTTCTGCAGTTTGTCGTCTTCGACGACGATGGCCTCGATGCCGAGACCCGTCTGGAATTTGATCTCGTCGATGGCGTGTAGATTGGTGGGATCCGCCACGCCGAGGAACAGGCGCTTGCCGCGGCGATACAGCGGCAGGCAGCGGTGCTTCTGGACCAGTTTGTCCTGGACCAGCTTGATGATGTCGAGGTCGACCTGGTGGGAGTCGAGGTCAAAGAGCGGAACACCGAATTCCGCGGAGGCGGCTATCGCGATGTCGCGCGCCTTGGCGGCGCCCGCGGCAATGAGCTGAGTGACGAAGCTCGACTTGCGCTCCTTCGCCGTCTGCAGCGCGGTGAGCATGGCGGCTTCTTCCACGACGCCATCCTGCACGAGGCGCTGCGGCAAGCCGCCGAGCCCTGAGCGATTTCCCCCAAGTGCTAAAGATGCGTTGTCGTTCATGTGCTTATGTGCGAGCGACCAAACCCGCCGCGGCCTAGTCTACTTAAGGACCGCAGGCAGGCAATTGTTAAATCTGCGGTCAATGGTCGCATAGGCGCAGGCACGTTCGCGTGACCCCAGTCCCAAAAGAGAAAGGCCCAAAAGACGAAGCCCCTCCGGAGAGGGGCCTCGTGGAACCAGAAGGTTCTTGACGATTACAGACGGCAAGCCTTCGGCAGGTACTTCTGCAGCGTCGCGCCAGCCAGCGTGCCGCCGTTGTACACCGCCACCGAAGCGGTTCCGTTGCCCAGCAGGAGCGGGGCGCCAGTCGGAATGGCGGCACCACCGCAGCGCCAGGCCACCGAAAGGTCGGGCGTCTGGTACGGGGTCAAGCCCAGCGTCTGAGCCGTGAGCGCGGCGTTGGCCTGGTCGCCGTAGGCGACGAGGATCGTTCCGTTGGTCACGGTGACCGACGTGACGTACTTGCCGGCCGTATCGGTCGGCGTGGCAGTCATGCCGGCCGCTTCGCGGTTCGCCGGGGCCAGGCCCGTGTTCGAGAACGACTCGGCAACCGCAGCCTTGGCCGCGCCCGCGAGGTTCAGACCTTCAGTCACCTGCGAACGGATGGTGTAATCCTGATAAGCCGGGATCGCGATCGCGGCAAGAATGCCGATGATGGCGACCACGATCATCAGTTCGATGAGCGTAAAGCCCTTTTGCATAGCCTTCATGAAGTAACTCCTGAGAAGAAAAACGAAACAAAAACTGTTGGCGCTCGTGGCGCCACACGACGCCAGTTGGGGAGTAAATGAGCAAGCTGTGTGCCAGCGGCGACGCTAGCAAGACAAGCGCATGATTTGCAGAGAGATATTTGGCGCGCTTGCGGCGATTTGACGTAGTCCTGTCGCCTGAATCGCACGTCGCCGACCACGCAACGTCACAAAGTGACGTTGCGCGTCACTTTGTGTCACTCGATCCCGAGCTTCTTGATCCGATAACGCAGCGCGCGGAATGTCATGCCCAGCGCCTTGGCCGCGGCGGTCTTGTTGTAGCGCGCCGCTTCGAGCGCTTTGACGATCGCCGCGCGCTCGACGTCCTCGAGCTGTTCACCGAGCGCGTGTGGCGCAGCGGCAGGGGCGGAAGGCGCGCGCATCTGCGCGAGGGCTTCGGATGACGGCTGCGGTGAATTCTCCGCGCGCGGCACGGCGCGTAATTGCAGATCCGCGACGTCGATGCGTCCTTCGTTGCAGAGCGCCAGTGCGCGCTCGAGCACGTTTTCGAGTTCACGCACGTTGCCGGGGAACGGGAAATTCTGCAGAACGTCGAGGGCCGCGGGCGTGAGCACCGGCGCGTCGATCCCGAGACGGCGCGACAACCGGCGCACGATGCCGTCGGCGAGATCCGGGATGTCCTCGGCGCGCTCGCGCAGCGGCGGCACGCGCAGTTCAATGACGTTGATCCGATAGAAGAGGTCTTCGCGGAATCTCGCCTGCGCCACGAGCTCACTGAGATTCTTGTGGGTCGCGGAAAGTATGCGCACGTCGATCGGCGCTTCTCTTTGTTCACCAATCGGCCGTACGGTTTTTTCCTGGATCACCCGCAACAGCTTCACCTGCATGTGCAGCGGCAGATCCGCGACCTCGTCGAGGAACAACGTGCCGCCTTCGGCCGACGGGATGAGCCCGATCTTGTCGGCCACCGCGCCGGTGAAACTGCCACGCTTGTGTCCGAAGAATTCGCTTTCCATGAGCTCGGAAGGAATCGCGCCGCAGTTGACCGGCACGAAGGGCCCTTCGGCGCGCGGGCCGGAGCCGTGAATCATGCGTGCGACGAGTTCCTTGCCCGTGCCCGATTCGCCCGAGATGTGCACCGGCGCCTGGCTGCGCGACACGCGCACGATCATCTCGCGCAGCCGGTCCATCGACGGTCCGCTGCCGATCAATTGAGTGCCGGTGCGGGTCGAAGCGCCGGCATCGGGAGACTGCGACAGCTTGAGCGCCGTGGAGACGATACGCCGCAGGACGCCGAGATCCAGTGGCTTCGACACGAAATCGAACGCGCCGAGTTTGAGCGCGCGCACCGCGGATTCGACGTTGCCGTGCGCGGTGATGACCGCGCAGGGAACGCCGGGGCAGTGCGCCGTCATCCATTCAAGAAGGTCCAGTCCGTCACCGTCGGGCAGGCGCATGTCCGTCAGGCACAGATCGAAGCGCTGGGACTTGAGCAGTTTTTTCGCGGAAGCGACGTCGCCGGCCGACTGGGTCGCGAGCTGCATGCGCCGCAGCGTGAGCGTTACGAGCTCGACGAGATCCGGTTCATCATCGACAACGAGTACGAGCGGTGGCGCCATGACTTTCCCCGTACGCGAGATTACGCCACCCAGCGTTCGGGATCGCGGAACACGATGCGGAACAGGCTGCCGCCGCTCGTGCGCGGCTCATAAAGGAGTGTGGCGCCATTGGTCTGCGCGAGCTCGCGCGCCAGGAACAGCCCGAGACCCGTGCCGCGTTCGTTGCCGGTGAAGAAGGGTTCGAAGATGAGCTCGCGATGCTGGGACGCGATGCCGGGTCCGCGGTCGGCTACTTCGAGGAACGGCCGGGCGGTCGAGGCGAGCCGGCCGACGCGCAGTTCGATCGTGTCGCTGGAGTCGCTCGTGCCGTATTTGACGGCGTTTTCACACAGGTTCCAGACGATCTGGCGCAACTGCGAGGGGTCGACCTGGATTTCGACGTCGCCGAGCAGCGAGGAGACCGCGAGGCGCTCCGGCTTGATCTGCATCGTCGCGCAGAATTCTTCGCGGAAACCCGCGAGCCAGGTGGCCAGGATCAGCCGTTCGGGGCGCGAATTCTCGCGCCGCGACATCGACATCACGTTCTCGATGATCTGCCGGACGCGATCCCCGTTCGCGCGCACGATTTCCGTCAGACGGCGGTCCTCGGCCGATAGCGACGGCGATTCGCCCAGCAGTTGCGCGGCATGGCTCATGGCGCCGACCGGATTGCGGATTTCGTGCGCGATGCTCGCCGACAGGCGGCCGAGCCCGGCGAGCTTGGATTGCTGGATTTTCGCGGCCAGCAGCTCGGTGTCCTCGAGGAAAACGATGACCGGCGCCGGTTCGCTGCCGCCGAGCGAGGCGAAATGCGGCTGGATCACGTGGCCGCCGTCGGCGGCGACGAAGGTGTGCGAAGGCGCGGCGGGGGAGGCGCTGCGTTGCCGCCAGGTCTCCAGTAGATAGAGCAGCTGCGGCGACGCCTCGCCGAGCAATGCGCCCGGATATGCGCGGCCGTCACCGAGCAACTGCGCGGCGGATTCGTTGATGAGCCGGATGCGGTTCTCGTGGTCGACGACCACGATGCTCTCGCGCAGGTGTTGCACGATGTACTGCGAGAGCTGCGCGAGATTGGCGAGATCGACCTGCTGGCGGCGCAAGGTCGCTTCGGTGTCACGCAGGCGGCGCGCGATGGGCCAGGCGAGCAGCGCGACCAGGAACACGATGCCGCCGAGGATGCCGGTGGCCGGATAGGCGGTGGGCGATGCCGTGCCGGTGAAATGCCCGCCGATCTGCTGGGCGAACAACGCGAGTGTCGCGAGCGCCGCGAGCAGGAATGCGTCGCGATTGTCGGCGAGCAACGCCATGGCGCCGACCGGCACGACGAACAGGATGCCGAGGCCGCTGGTGACGCCGCCACTCGCCAGGAGGATCAGGCTGATCGCAACCGCGTCGACCATCGCGTGAACAAACGTCGTTGCACGCAGATTGGGCAACAGGCGCCGTCCGCCGAGCACGATCGCGATACCGGTCGCGAAATAGACGATGCAGGTCCAGAAAAACAGCGTCGGGTGCGCGGACGCAATGGGCGTCGACGCCCCGAGATACCAATAAAGCAGGTAGAGCGCCGGGGGAATCAGCAGTCGATAGAGATTGACCAGCCCTATGACGCGCCAGGCGAGATCGGTCGGAGCGTAGGGCACGGTTGCGACGAGCGACATCGGGCGCGACTGTATCAGGAACCGGCCGCTGGCGACGGTGGCGCGATTCCGGGAGAATACCGGCTCTTTTTTAGCCACCGAATACTTGTCGCCAGGGGCCTGATGAATCTCCACGAATACCAGTCGAAAGAAGTTTTCCGCGAGTTCGGGATTCCCGTTCCCGCGGGCAAAGCGGCCCGGAGCGCCGAGGAGGCGGTCGCGGCCGCCCAGTCGTTAGGCGGAAGCCTGTGGGTGGTCAAGGCGCAGGTGCACGCGGGTGGCCGCGGCAAGGCCGGCGGCGTCAAGCTGGCGCGAGATCTCGAAACCGTGCGCAGCGCGACGGCGGACATGCTGGGCCAGCGTCTGGTGACCAAACAAACCGGCCCGGAAGGCTTGCCCATCGAGACGGTCTACGTGGAGTCGGGTTCGGACATCGAACGTGAAATCTATCTGTCGCTCACGCTGAACCGCGAGCGCGGCCGGATCGCGGTCATCGCATCCTCCGCCGGCGGCATGGATATCGAAGAAGTCGCGGAGCACGAGCCGGAGAAGATCCTGCGCGTCGACATCAACCCGGCGGCCGGCCTGCAGGCTTATCAATGCCGCAAGCTCGGCTTCGGCCTCGGATTCAAGGGCGCGCAGATCGGCAAATTCCAGTCGATCCTCATGGCGCTGTATCGCATCTATCTCGAGCGCGACGCGTCGCTGCTCGAGGTCAACCCGCTGATCGTGACCAAGGGCGGCGAGCTCGTGGCGCTGGATGCGAAGATCAACATCGATGCGAACGCGATGTTCCGCCAGAAGAAGCTGGCTGAGTATCGCGATCCCTCGCAGGAAGATCCCATCGAGCGCGAAGCCAGCGAGCACGATCTCAACTACGTCTCGCTCGACGGCGACATCGCCTGCATGGTGAACGGCGCGGGCCTGGCAATGGCGACGATGGATCTCATCAAGCTGCACGGTGGCAACCCGGCGAACTTCCTCGACGTCGGCGGCGGCGCCACGGCCGAGCGTGTGACCGAGGCGTTCAAGCTGATTCTCTCCAACAAGAAGGTGCGCGCGATCCTCGTGAACATCTTCGGCGGCATCGTGCGCTGCGATCTGATCGCCGAAGGCGTGATGATCGCGGTCAAGCAGGTGGGCGTGGGCGTGCCCGTGGTGGTGCGCCTCGAGGGTACGAACGCGGAGGTTGCGCGCGAGATGCTCGCGCACAGCGCGCTCGCGATCACCCCGGCCACCGATCTAACCGACGCGGCGAAGAAGGCCGTCGCTCTCGCCGCCAACGGACGTTAATTACATGAGCATTCTCGTCAACAAGAACACGCGCGTGATCTGCCAGGGCTTCACCGGCCAGCAGGGCACTTTCCACAGCGAACAGAGCATCAAGTACGGCACGAAGATGGTCGGAGGCGTCACGCCCGGCCGCGGCGGTGAGAAACATCTCGACCTGCCGGTGTTCGATACCGTGGCCGATGCCGTGAAGGAAACCGGCGCCACCGCCAGCGTCATCTACGTGCCCGCGCCATACGCGGCCGATGCGATTCTCGAGGCGTCCGATGCGGGCATCGAACTGGTCGTGTGTATTACGGAAGGCATCCCGATCAACGACATGGTGCGCGTGAAGGCATCACTCGCCGGTTCGGGAACGCGCCTGATCGGGCCTAACTGCCCGGGCGTCATCACGCCGGGGGAATGCAAGATCGGCATCATGCCGGGCTTCATCCACAAGAAGGGCCGGGTCGGCATCGTGTCGCGCTCGGGAACCCTGACGTATGAAGCCGTGTTCCAGACCACCAACAAGGGTCTCGGCCAGAGCACCTGCGTCGGCATCGGCGGCGATCCGGTGCGTGGCATGAACTTCATCGACGTGCTGGAGCTGTTCCAGCGTGATCCGCAGACCGAAGGCATCATCATGGTCGGCGAGATCGGCGGCACGGATGAGGAAGCGGCCGCGGATTTCATCCGCAAGTACGTCACCAAGCCGGTCGTCGCGTATATCGCGGGCGTCACCGCGCCGCCCGGCAAACGCATGGGTCATGCCGGCGCGGTCATCGCGGGCGGCAAGGGCACGGCGGCGGACAAGTACCGCGCCCTCGAAAAGGCGGGGGCGCGCACGGTGAAGTCGCCGGCCGATCTCGGCAAGGCGATGGCCGAGCAGCTCGCGAAGCAGCGCGCCAAGCCCGTGAAGAAATCCGGCCCGAACGTGTTGATCATCGAGCAGCGCTCCGCGAAAAAGAAGGCGGCACCGAAGAAGAAGTCCGCGCCCGCCGCCAAGAAGAAGGCTGCGCCGAAGAAGAAG
>JAKFFF010000071.1:0-38407 GCA_036677145.1 Alcaligenaceae bacterium | reverse complement strand
CATGAGTCTTCTCGTGCTCGACGGCTCAGCGTTTACGGACGCCGGTCAGCGCCGTCCACCCGTCGCGTGTCGCGAATGGCTCGATATCAAACCACGGCGCATGGGCGGCTGCCACTTCGCCCGCCTGCGCGTCGAGCAGGCCGGCCATCACGATGCGCCCGCCCGGTCGCGTGAGCGCGGCGAACCGCGGCGCGAGTTCGCACAGCGGTCCGCACAGGATGTTTGCCAGCAGGATGTCCGCATCCGCGGGCAGCGCGCTGTCCGTATCCACGACATGGACGCGCGCCTCGACGTCATTCGCGGCGGCATTGTCGCGAGTGGCGGTGAGGGCCTGCGGATCGATGTCGTACGCGTAGGCGTCGCGTGCGCCGAGTTTCGTCGCGGCGACCGCGAGCACGCCGGATCCGCAGCCGTAATCGATGGCGAGCTGACCCTCCCGCGCGTTCTGGTCGAGCCACGCGAGGCACATCGCCGTCGTTGCATGCGTGCCGGTGCCGAAGGCCAGGCCCGGGTCGAGACGCACGATCACTGCGCCCGCGGTGTGCACGTGCGAGTGATGCGGCGCGACCCACAAACGCTCGCCGAAACACATCGGATGAAAATCGCGCAGCCATTCGCGCTCCCACACCTTGTCGACGAGGGTCTCGATCCGCAGCCGGTCTTCGGGCACGCGCAGCACGTGCGCGAGACCCGTGACGAGATCCTGCGGCGAGGTATCGAACGGAAACAGCGCCTGCAGCCGCGAGTGCGGCCACAGGCGGAATTCGCCCGGCGCCGGCTCGAGGATCGGATCGTCGCGCTGATCGGTGTACGACACGGCGACCGCGCCGAACTCGAAGCAGGCTTCCTCGACACTCTCCGCGTCGAGGCCGTCGAGATCCAGGGTGAGGGCCAGTTGCGGCACGCGAATTCTTCCCGGATCGAGCGTTACTTGAGGCCCAGGCGCCGCTCCAGGTAGTGGATGTCCTGGCCACCGGAGCGGAATGCCTGGTGCGTGAAGATTTCCTGGTGCAGGGCCGTGTTGGTCTTGATGCCTTCCACGACCATCTCCGCGAGCGCGTTGCGCATGCGCGCAATGGCGGTCTCGCGCGTGTCGCCATACGAGATCACCTTGGCGATCAGCGAGTCGTAGTGCGGCGGCACGTTGTAGCCCGAATAGATGTGGCTATCTACCCGGATGCCCGGGCCGCCGGGCGCGTGCCACAGCTTGATCGGGCCGGGCGAGGGCATGAAGGTCTTGGCGTCCTCGGCGTTGATGCGGCATTCGATCGCATGGCCGGTGAGTTTCACGTCCTTCTGCGTGTACTGCAGCTTTTCGCCTGACGCTATCAACAGCTGCGCCTTCACGAGGTCGATGCCGGTGATCAGCTCGGTCACCGGATGTTCGACCTGGATACGCGTGTTCATCTCGATGAAGTAGAACTCGTTGTCCTGGTAGAGGAATTCGAGCGTACCCGCGCTGCGGTAGCCGACGGCCTTGCAGGCCTCGACCACGCGCGCGCCCATTCTTTCGCGCTGTTCATCGGTGATGCCCGGCGCCGGCGCTTCTTCGACCACCTTCTGATGGCGGCGCTGCATGGAGCAATCACGCTCGCCCAGGTGGATGACGTTGCCGTAGTGGTCGGCGAGCACCTGGAATTCGATGTGACGCGGGCGCTCCAGGAATTTCTCCATGTAGACCTGGTCGTTGTTGAACGCCGCCAGGGCTTCGCCCTTGGTCACGGAGATCGCGTTGAGCAACGCGGCTTCGCTGTGCACGACACGCATGCCGCGGCCGCCGCCGCCGCCCGAGGCCTTGATGATGACGGGGTAGCCGATGTCCTTCGCGATCCGGAAGTTTTCCTCCGGCACATCGCCGAGCGGGCCGCCCGAGCCCGGCACGCAGGGCACGCCGGCCTTTTTCATCACATTGATGGCCGAAACCTTGTCGCCCATCATGCGGATCACGTCGGCGCGCGGGCCGATGAACGTGAAGCCGCTCTTCTCGACGCGCTCGGCGAAATCGGCGTTCTCGGACAGGAAGCCGTAGCCGGGATGGATGGCGACCGCGTCCGTCACCTCGGCCGCGCTGATGATCGCCGGCATGTTGAGGTAACTCTTCTGCGACTGCGGCGGTCCGATACACACCGACTCGTCGGCGAGCAGCACGTGCTTGAGGTTGTAGTCCGCGGTGGAATGCACCGCGACGGTCTTGATGCCGAGCTCGCGGCACGCGCGCAATATCCGGAGTGCGATCTCGCCGCGATTGGCGATGACGATTTTATCGAGCATGGCGGCCGAACTACTCGATCACGAACAGCGGCTGTCCGAATTCCACCGGATCGCCGTTGGTCGCCATGATGGCGGTGATCTTGCCGGCCTTGTCGCTTTCGATCTGGTTCATCATCTTCATCGCCTCGATGATGCAGAGGACCTGGCCTTCCTTGACCTCGGTGCCGATCTCCACGAAGGGCTTCGCGCCCGGCGTGGCGGCCGCGTAAAAGGTGCCCACCATCGGAGCCGCGACCACGTGCTCATTCACGCGGCGCGCGGGAGCTTCGGGAGCGGCCAGGGCGGCCACCGGCGCGGCAACAGGAGCCGCGGCCATCGGCGCGGGCTGCATGGCGGGGGCGTACTGCGTGACGAGCGGTCCGGTCGGCATGCGGCTGATGCGCACGGCCTCTTCGCCTTCCTTGATCTCGATTTCCGCGATCCCCGACTCTTCGAGTAGTTCGATCAGCTTCTTGACTTTGCGAATGTCCAAAGTGGACTCCCTGATTGATTAACTTTTGACGCGGGCCGCAGCGGCCTGGACGGCGAGCTCGTAACCGAGCGCACCCAGGCCGACGATGCAACCGACGGCGATGTCCGAGAAATAGGAGTGATGGCGGAATTTTTCGCGCGCGAAGGTGTTCGAGAGGTGCAGTTCGATGAACGGCAACTTCACGCCCAGCAATGCATCGCGCAGCGCCACGCTGGTATGCGTGAATCCGCCCGGGTTGACGATGGCGAAGGAAATGCCATTGGCCTTCGCCGTCTGCACGCGATCGATGAGTTCGTGTTCGGCGTTGCTCTGGAAGGCAACCAGCTCATGGCCGAGCTTCGTGGCGGCGTTTTTCGCGCGCTCCTCGATCGACGCAAGCGTGTCCGAGCCGTAGACGTCGGGTTCGCGCTGGCCCAGGAGGTTGAGATTCGGGCCGTTGAGTAAAAGAAATCGAGCCATACCGCCGTCGAACGACGTCCCCCTGGACCAATGAAGGCGGCGAATTTACCGTAACCGGCAGGTAACGCGCGCGGTTTTCGTCAATCTGCCGCGATCCGGCGGCTAATGGACGCCTTCCGCGCCCGCAGCCTCGGCTTTGGCGCGTGCGGCGGCCATCTCCCGGAAGGCATCGGCCACCATCGTCTGGGCCGCTTCGCGCGTCAGGACGCCATTGTCGATGTCCTTGAGGCGATCGAACGCGAAATTGGCCTCATCTTCATGCAACTCGCCAATCTTGACGGTCAAAACCCGGTTCTGGCTGTCAACAAACACCGAAAACGGGAATGCCATGCCCATTCCGAAGGCTTCCGCGGCGGCCAGGCCATCCTCCTCGCCGATCAGGAGCGGATAGTTCAGTGGCACCTTCTGCACGAACTGGAGCACATCGTCCCGGAAATCGACGGCAATTCCGACGATCTCGGCGTTTTGCGCCTGTCGCTCGGCCCGCAGCTTGTTGAGCAAGGGGATCTCGCGCCGACAGGGGGCACACCAGGTGGCCCAGAAATTCACCATCAACGGACGGTTGCCGAAGCTCGTCAGCTTCGTGGGTTTGCCGTCGCGATCCGCGAGCGTGATGTCGGGGAGGGTGTCCGGCACGGTTTTCTTGGGCGCCGCCGCCGGCGGCTCGGCCGCGGAGGTGTCGGGCCGCGCATCCACGGCGGATTTGTCCACGACCAACGTGCTGGTGCTCTCCGGCGCGCGCATGCGATAGCCGAAATAGCCGAGGGCGAAGGCGGCCAAAACGATGAGACCCGCGCCGATCAGGCGCGGGTTACGGGATCTGGGTTCTTTCACTTGGGGCGTGTGCAGCGTCCCGACAGCGCGATTTCCGCCTGCCGGGCAAATTTCTCTGCGTCCTTGAAACCGACGACGCGCAAGTCTCGCTGTTCGACGCCCTGAGCGCTATAGAACGCGATGGTGGGCGGTCCGAAGATGCCGAAGTGCTGGAGCAGCTCGCGATCCTGCGCATCGTTCGCGGTGACGTCCGCCTGCAGCAGCACCGCGTTGCCCAGCGCCTCTTTCACTTTCGGTTCGGTGAATGTGTAGTGCTCCATCTCTTTGCACGACACACACCAGTCCGCGTAGAAGTCGAGCATCACAGTGCGCCCATCGGCCGAGGCCGCGGCCAGTTCGCGTTCGAGATCCGTGAGCGTCTTGATGCGCTTGAACTCGAGCGGCGTCTTGGGCGTCGCCCATTGCGGAATCGGTGACAGCGGATCCGTGCTGCCGAGCGCTGCGCCCGCCAGGAATGTCAGGCCCACGAGGCCCGACAACACGGCGCCGACACGCAGCGTGTTGCCCACGGCGGTCGGCTTCTTCACCGCGCGCCACAGCACCCATGCCAGCGCGAATGCCGGCACCGCCCACAGCGGCAGGATGGCCCAGTCGGGCGCGATGCGCGACAGCATCCACGCGGCGACCGCGAGGAACAACACGCCGAACACGTTCTTCACCGTCTCCATCCACGCGCCGGCCCTGGGCAACAGCTTTCCGGCGGATGCGCCGACTAACAACAATGGCGTGCCCATGCCGAGACTCATCGCGAACAACGCCGCGCCACCGCGCGCGATTTCGCCGGTCTGGCTGATGACAGTGAGCGCCGCGATCAACGGTGGCGCGACGCAGGCCGAGACGATGAGCGCGGACAACGCGCCCATCACCGCGACACCGGCGTACGTTCCCGCCTGTTGCTTGTTGCTGGTGTTGCTGAGGCGCGTCTGGATGAAGTTCGGCATCTCGATCGTGAACAGGCCGAACATCGACGTCGCCAGCACCACGAACAGCAGGCTGAAGAGGATCAGGATCCACGGCTGGTTGAACGTGGCCTGCAGGTTGAAGCCCTTGCCGATGGCGCCCGCCGCGATGCCGGCCGCGGTGTACGTGCAGGCCATGCCGAGCACGTAAGCCACCGAGAGCAGGAATGAACGGCGCGTCGACACGTTTTCACCGCTGCCCGCGATGATTCCCGAGAGGATCGGAACCATCGGCAATACGCAGGGCGTGAAGGCGAGCAGCAGCCCGGTGCCGAAGAAGCCCAGCAGCACGAGCAACAGGTTGCCGTTCTTGATCTTCTCGGCCCAGGTGTCCTGCTCGGAGGGGAGGCAGTCCGGATCGAGCGCCGCGGTGTCGGTGCTCGTCACCGCGGGTGCGATAGGCAGACTCACCGAACCTTCGGCCGCGGCCACTGTGACGGCGTTGTCGGCCGCGATCGTCACGGTCTTCGTGATCGGCGGATAACACAGGCCCGCATCCGCGCAGCCCTGATACGTCACGTGCACGTCGACGGGCCGCGTGCCCGGCGGCAATGAGAAAGTGCCGTCGACACTCTGGCGATAGATTTCCTGTTCGCCGAAATATTCGTCGGAGTGGGGCTCGCCCTTCGGCAGAACGATCGCGCCGACGGGCTGCGCGGCGTTCGCCGGCGCGAGCGCGATGCGCTGCTTGTAGAGGTAGTAACCGTCGGCGATGCGCCAGTTGAGCTGGATGTTGTTGTCCGCGAGCGCTTCGCCCGTGAGGACGAAGGCCACTTCAGGATCGAGATATTCGTCCTCGCCCGACACCAGGGCCGCGGGCTTCGCGGCCTCGAGGATCTTGTCGGCCGTTGAGCCGCCCGCGACTTTGACGTTCGCGTCCCATTCACTCGGCGGGTAACACAAACCGGCGTCGGCGCAGCCCTGCCACTTGAGCTTGAGCGCGATGGTGTCGCCGGGGTTCGCGCCGGTGAGCGGCGCACTCACCTTGAAGGTGCCGCGGAAAACTTCCTGCTCGCCGAAGTACTCGTCCTTGTGTATCTCGCCCTTCGGATAGACCGGCTCGCCCACCGTGACGCCAGGTGTCGCGGCCGAAATGCCCATCCTCTTCTTATAGAGGTAGTAACCCTTGGTCGCGCGCCACTCGACCGTGACGTTCTGCGCGTCGGCCGTCGCGGTGTATTCGAAGGCCTGTTCAGGCGGCAGGAACTCGTCCTCGCCAATGGCGAAGGCAGGCTGGATGACCGTAAGGGTCATCAGGGCGAGAACCGAAGCCAGACTCTTTAAGCGCACTCGACACCTCGGGGCAGGGCAGCCCGCAATCCTATTCGACATATGAAACCGGGAAACCGGGGAATCATCGGTCAGGCAGGCGCCTGTCCGCCTCGATCTGACCCGCAAAACGGGTCTGAAATTGCACGGCCTGACCCCTTTTGCCGGGAAACGGGGGCTGCCCCCACCCCCGAGGGGGTAATACGCACTCCTACGCTTGAAATGAAATACTCGGTCAATACAATTAGCAGCCACCTGGGGGGAGTGCTAATAGCGTATCCTCCCGGCCCCTTTCATCAACACTCAAAGTTAAGGAGCGAACCCATGAAGATTCGTCCTCTTCATGACCGCGTGATCGTGAAGCGTCTCGAAGAAGAGCGCGTTTCCGCCGGCGGCATCGTGATTCCGGACTCGGCCGCCGAGAAGCCCGTACAGGGCAAGGTCGTTGCGGTAGGCAAAGGCAAGATTCTTGAGGATGGCAACGTCCGCCCGCTCGACGTGAAGGTCGGCGACAAGATTCTCTTCGGCAAGTACTCCGGCACCGAAGTGAAGGTGGATGGAGATGAACTCGTGGTCATGCGTGAAGAAGACGTCATGGCCATCATTGAGGGCAAATAATCATGGCTGCTAAAGAAGTACGTTTCGGCGATGACGCGCGCGTAAAGATGTTCCGCGGCGTCAACATTCTCGCCAACGCCGTCAAGGCGACGCTCGGCCCCAAGGGCCGCAACGCGGTGCTCGACAAGAGCTTCGGCGCCCCCACCGTCACGAAGGACGGTGTGTCGGTCGCGAAGGAAATCGAGCTCAAGGACAAGTTCGAGAACATGGGCGCGCAGATGGTGAAGGAAGTTGCTTCCAACACGTCTGACGAAGCCGGCGATGGCACCACCACCGCCACGGTTCTCGCGCAGGCGATCATCCGCGAAGGCCTGAAGGCCGTTTCCGCCGGACGCAATCCGATGGACATCAAGCGCGGTATCGACAAGGCCGTCACGGCCGCTGTCGAAGAGATCAAGAAGCTCTCGAAGCCCTGCAAGGACAACAAGGCGATTGCGCAGGTCGGCACGATCTCCGCGAACTCCGACGAGTCCATCGGCAAGACCATCGCGGAAGCGATGGAAAAGGTCGGCAAGGAAGGCGTGATCACGGTTGAAGAAGGCTCGGGCCTGCAGAACGAACTCGACGTCGTCGAGGGCATGCAGTTCGACCGCGGCTATCTGTCGCCGTATTTCATCAACCAGCAGGCCAACCAGACGGTCGAGCTCGAGAAGCCGCTGATCCTCCTGGCGGACAAGAAGATCTCGAACATCCGCGAAATGCTCCCGCTGCTCGAAGCAGTGGCGAAGCAGGGTCGTCCGCTGCTCGTGATCTCCGAAGACGTCGAAGGCGAAGCCCTCGCGACCCTCGTGGTCAACAACATCCGCGGCATCCTCAAGGTTGCTGCCGTGAAGGCCCCGGGCTTCGGCGATCGCCGCAAGGCCATGTTGCAGGACATCGCGGTCCTCACGGGCGGCACGGTCATTTCCGATGAAGTCGGTCTGCAGCTCGAGAAGGCCACGATCAACGACCTCGGCGATGCCAAGAAAGTTGTCGTGGAGAAAGAGAACACCACGATCATCGACGGCGCCGGCAAGGCGTCGGACATCAAGGCGCGCATCGAGTCGATCCGTCAGCAGGCTGAAGAAGCCACGTCGGACTACGACAAGGAGAAGCTCCAGGAGCGTGTTGCCAAGCTCTCCGGCGGCGTTGCCGTGATCAAGGTTGGCGCTGCCACCGAGATCGAGATGAAAGAGAAGAAGGCCCGCGTCGAAGACGCGCTGCACGCGACCCGTGCCGCCGTTGAAGAAGGCGTGGTCCCGGGCGGCGGCGTTGCGCTGATCCGCGCGCTGAAGGCCCTCGAGAAGCTCGAAGGCGCGAACGAAGACCAGACGGTCGGCATTCGCATCCTGGCGCGCGCGATCGAAGAGCCGCTGCGTCAGATCGTCGAGAACGCCGGCGAAGATGCCGCGGTTGTCCTGAACGCCGTCAAGGCGGGCAAGGGCGCCTACGGTTACAACGCGGGCACGGGCGAGTACGGCGACATGCTGGAAGAGGGCATCCTCGATCCGGCGAAGGTCACGCGTCTCGCGCTGCAGAACGCGGCGTCGGTTGCCGGTCTGCTGCTCACGACGGAAGTCATGATCGCGGAAGCGCCGAAGGACGATGACCATGCCCACGGCGGTGCGCCGGGTGGCATGGGCGGAATGGGCGGGATGGATATGTAAGGAGCGGAGACGCTCGTTACTGCCAGACGCTCAACGTCTAGTAGATAGAGAAACCCCCGTCGGGAAACCGGCGGGGGTTTTTTCTTTGTGGGCGTTTGGTGTCTCTATCTATACACATCCCTAAAGGGATAGAGAGACTCAATCGGATGCGCGACGTTTTCCAGCGGGGTGGCTGGTATCGTTCATCTGTCGCCAATACGGCGATTTCATCAACAGGAAAATCGAAATGTCTTCGTCGAATCTTGCCGTGCGCTTGGAGCACGCGGCAACGGATGCTCTCTCCCACCCGCCACGCCCCGAAGTTCGCGAAGCCGCGAACGACGAGCGCATGGTGAAGAGCGCCCGGCCTCGGTTGTCATTCACGAACAGGAAGTTCGTCGTCCACGATCAGGGATTGCGGTTGTTCCGCGTTCGTTGATCAGTTAACAAGTGCTCCGCCATCGTTCGCATACGCGACGATGGGCGGATGCAAGAATTTGGAAACCCCCGTCGGGAAACTGGCGGGGGTTTTGCTTTTCGGAGTGCGACGTCCTTTCGATCAGTCCGACGGGTCAGACTGCATTGTTGCGCGCGATGACTTTCGCAAGTTGCTCGTAGTCGGCGGCACGCTTCGCGGCTGATCGTGAGCGCACCCACCCGCGGCGCGGTATTCTCGCGTGGGCGAAGCCACATCCCGTGCCCGTTGTTCGACCAGCCGGAACCACCTCTCCTCATGAAATTTCTCTTCAAGCAAGAGTGCTGCCCACCCCCTTCGTTGATGGCTCTGATCGCGGCCGTTTTTTTCTGCTCGGCTCCGGTTTACGCCGAATCTTTCTATCCGATTCGGCCAGACGATCCGCGCGCGGTGGATTTCACCCAACAGGCCTTCAACGCGCATGCAGACGGAATCGGTGACGATTCCGACGCGCTTCAACGAGCCATCGACCAGGTGCAGGAAACCACCGGCGCCGGCGTACTGCTCATTCCTGAGGGCCGCTATCGCCTGACCAAGACGGTTTACGTCTGGCAAGGCATCCGTCTTCTCGGTTACGGAGCCACGCGACCCGTCTTCGTGCTGGCCCGTGACACGCCAGGATTCCAGGAAGGCACCGGCCGCTACATGGTCCACTTTGCCGACAACCGGCCCGACCCCGGTGGACCGATCGTCGACGCCACCGAATTCACGTTCTTCAGTGGCATGAGCAACATCGACTTCGAGTTGCAGGATGGAAACCCCGCTGCCATCGCGGTGCGCTTCCATGTCGCGCAGCACAGCGAGCTCACCCACATGAATTTCCGGGTCGGAACCGCGCGCGCGGCGGTGGAGGACATCGGCAATCAGGCCAGCGACATCCATGTCACGGGCGGCGAGTACGGCATCATCACCAAGCGCACCGCGCCGGTGTGGCAATTCCTGCTGATGGATTCGAGTTTCGAGGGCCAACGCGCGGCCGCCATCAAGACTCAGGAAGCCGGCTTCACGTTGATTCGCGTCAACTTCTCGAACATGCCGGTGGCGCTGCAGATCGCGCCCGGAGAGGTGGAGCAGCTTTACGGCCGGGATCTGCGGATGGAGAACATTCGCGAGTCCGCTTTCGTGGCGGGCAATGCCCGCAACTCGCACTCCGCGGTGACGCTGGTCAACATTGCCTGCACGGATGTGCCGCGTTTTTATGGTGAGACGATCAAGGCGCCCGGAAAACACTACGTCGTCGATCGCTTTACAGAGGGCTTGATGATCGGGGCGGACGGCCGGGAGCAAGGCATCGAGATGCGCCACCAGAAACGCGCGCTCAGCAAATCTGCGCCGGTCGTGCCCACGGATATTCCGCCGACTCCCGCCATGGATAGTTGGGCCAATGTGCGTTCGCTGGGGGCCAAGGGAGACGGCCAGACAGACGACACCGATGCGCTGCTCGCCGCCATCGAAAAACACGCGACGCTGTTTTTTCCGAGCGGCACCTACCGCGTGAGCCGCCCGCTCATGCTCAAGCCCGAGACCGCGTTGATCGGGCTCAACCCCGCCACGACGCAGATTTCGCTGCTCGATGGTTCGCCCGCGTTCGGAGGCGAGGGCAGCCCCGTAGGAATCATCGTGGCGCCGAAAGACGGCAGAAACTTCGTCCGCGCCCTCGCCATCACCACCGGCAACTCGAATCCTCGCGCCGCTGGAACGATCTGGATGGCCGGAAAGAATTCGTTCCTGGACGATGTTTCCTATCCGGGTCAGCGATTCTTCGGTTCGGGTTTTCGCGGTTTCGGTTTCCCTCGTCGACCGGCCGCATCGGGCGCTACGGCGGTCCGGCCTAACTTCTCGTTTTCGCCAGCCGCCGCGGATCTGCTGATCACCAACGGCGGCGGCGGCATCTTCCGCAACAACTGGCCGCACGGCATAAACGCGCGGATCGGCCTGCGCGTGGAGAACACCGACACGCCCGGGAAGATCTACCAGATGTCGGTGGAGCATCACTTTCGCGTGGAGTCGGAATTCCACAAGGTGCGCAACTGGGAGATGTACGCGTTCCAGACCGAGGAAGAGAACCCCGCCGGCGCCAACGCGTACGCGGTGGACATCGAAGACAGCGAGAACCTGCTGTTCGCCAACACGTACATGTATCGCGTGTCGCGCAACGTGCTGCCGAAGACGTACGGAATCGTCACGCGTCGATCCAACAACATCGCGTTCGAGAACATGAAAGTGTTCAGCCAGACGCGGCTCGCATTCGACAACGCGGTCTACAACGAAGCCAATGGCGCCTTCGTGCGTGCGCAGTTCTTCACGCGATTCACGGTGAATGCAGGTGCGAAGCCACGAGCGCCCGCGTCCCCGCCGGCGTCGTTGTTCGGCGGCGCGACATTGCAGCAGCTGAAGAGTGGGTTCAGCAATGTGTCGGGCCTGACTGTCGACGACGCCGGCACCGCATTCTTCACCGACGCGGTCAAAGGAAAAATCTACCGCTGGGATGGCACCAAACAAACGGCTGAAGTGCTGACGGAGATCAAAGGCCAGCCACAGGTGCTCGGCTTCGTCGCGCCCGACAACCTGCTGGCGATCGCGAATGAACGCGCCGTCTATCGGCTGAGCTCGGCCACACCCGGTCCCGCCGAGCTTGTCGCCGAAACGGCCGAGAAATTGCCGCAGACGACACTGCTCTTGCCGGTGGGCCTGCACAACCAGCTTTCCGTGATGCAAGACATGATGGAGCGCCGCGGCTACGTCTACAGACCCCGGAGCAATACGGCGATCGTGAGCCTCGTGACGAACGAGCATCGCGGCTACTACTACGCACCAGGCACCCGCACGGCAATCATGGCCGGTGGCACATGGCGGCCCAATCTGCAGAGCTCGCAACTGGCGCCCTTCGTGCCAGGCACATCTCATTTCCTGACCAGCGAAGATGATGGCCGCACTTACCGCGTGACGCTCGAGCAGGACGGCAAGCTCAGCAGTGTCGTCTTCAACGAGCGCGGCGGCACATCGGTCGTTACGGACGTTGCCGGCAATGTCTTCATCGCAGGCGATGAGGTCTTTATCTACGATCGCAACGGAAAGGCGCTAGGAGTTCTCGAGATTCCCGAGCGGCCCGGCAGCCTGGCGTTTGGCGGCGCAGATCGGCGCACGCTCTTCATCGCGGCGCGTACGTCTCTCTACTCGATCCGCACGAAAACCGCCGGACGCTGATCTCACGCGCGAGTACGGCGACCCGGCGAAAGGTAGAAGACCCCCGTCGGGAAACCGGCGGGGGTTTTTTCGTCTTGAGCGGCGGGCAAGTCCCGGTATTTCCGATCAGAACTTCACGCTCATCGTCAAACCGTAGGTGCGCGGCGGCAGCAGAGTGCCGCCGATAGTCCGAGTACTCGCCACGGCATAACTTCCCGCCCAGACGAATTCGTCGGTGAGGTTCTTGCCCCACAGATTGACCGTGTATCGCTCACCCGGCGACGTGTAAAGCAGGTTGGCATCGACGATCGTGTAGTCCCCGGAGGACATTCGATCGTCGTTGAACTCCGAGTGGTACTGCTTGCTCTTGAAGATCGCGTTGGCTGCCAATCCCAGCGTGCCACTGTTGCCGAGCGAGAACTCATATGACGGGCGGATGGTGGCGGTCCATTCCGGCGACATACGGGTCGTATTTCCGCTCAAATCCTGCAATGGCGCCTGTCCGGGAGCCGCGCTGTAGCTGGCCGCGTCCAGCGGATTCGGCGCCAGGAATTCCGTGAACTTCGAATCGAGCCAGGCAATCGACGTATCGAGCGCGAAACCATTCCCGGACCGCCACGAGGCGTCGAGCTCGACGCCCTTCCCCTCGACCTGCGCCGCGTTGCGCATTTCGGTGGTGAAGTTAGGTGGCGCGGCTTGCGGGAAGGTGAACTGGAACTGCGCATCCTCCACCTCGTGGTAGAAGACGGCGACATTGAGCTGCAACCGGTTGTCGAGCAGCGTCGATTTCAGACCCAGTTCGATGCTGTCCACGACCTCCGGATCGACGAACTCCTTGCCGGCCTCGCCAATGACCGACGTGCCGCTCTTGAATCCGTCGGTGTAGGTCAAATAGGCCATGAGTCCGTCCCGCGGACGAAACTCGAAACCAAGCAGCGGCGAAAGATGGTTCCAGTCCTTGGCTCGACGGAAGGGGTAACCGAGTGGCGACTGCGCCGGTGCTGCCGCCGGTGGAATCGCGGTGGCCTGGTAACTGGCGACGTCACGCTCCTCGTAGCTGTAACGGGCACCGGCCTTGAGCGAGAACCTGTCGGTGAAGTCGTATGTGACGTTGCCGAACACGGCCCAGGTCATGACGTTCATCGCTCCGTCGAAGATCGCACGGGCGTCGGCCGGAGCGCTGCTGAAGTACGGATTGGGATTGAACCCAAGATGATTCTCGATCCGTATGTATTCCTTCAGGTAGTAGCCAGCCAGGAGACCGTGCAGGCGGTCGGTGTCGAAGTTGAACTGCAGTTCTTGGGAAAACTGATGTTGATAGAGCGGCTGCCAGTGATTGCCGGCCGTACGCGTGATGCCCGGGGCAAGCGTGCAAGTGCTGGTCGGGCCGACCAGCGGCTGCCGGCAGCCTGGATAGTCCGACACGTCGAAGTCCTGATAGAACTCCGCTTCGTAGTCGCGCTGGTTGGTGATCGACGTGAGCGACAGGGCATCATTGATATTCCACTTCGCGGTGAGCGTGGTGGCATAGGTCGTGCGGTCGTTGATGGGTTCGACGTTCGCGCGGATGTTGCGCGGGTCGGTGGCCACCGAGAACCCAGGCTGGATCGCGAGCGAACGCAGGTCCACGCCCCCAGGTGCCGGCGCGGTTGCGGTCGGGAAGGACGCCTCGCGGAACTTCAGGGCGTTCGAGGCATCGTCCTCGCGGTGGTATTCGCCGGTCAGCAGAAACTCGAAGGTCTCGCCCGCCAGGTATTGCACGGACAGCCGTCCCGAGTATTGCTTGGCATCGTCGACCTCGGCACCGGTCAGCTCATTGACGGCGTAGCCTTCGCGATCCAGGTAACGGACGGCCAGGCGTGCTCGCAGGCTTTCGGTAATAGGTCCGCCGACTGCCGCCTCGCCCAGTAGTTCGAGGTCCTCGCCAGCCGCCGTGAGTCGCGCGTAACCGTCCAGCTCATCGGTCGGCCTGGCCGTGATCAGATTGATCGCACCGCCCGTGGCATTGCGGCCGTAGAGTGTCCCCTGCGGGCCGCGCAGCACCTCGACGCGATCCAGGTCGAACATGGCGCTCATCTGCGCGCCGGCCTGGGCGACCACCGCACCGTCGACATGGAACGCGACGGACGGATCGGCGCCGGGAAAAGAACTGTTCAACCCGATGCCGCGAATGAACAGTTTCGCGAAATTGAAATCGTGTCCGAAGCTGATGCTGGGGACGAGGTACTGCAGTGATTCGAGCGATTGGGTTTGTGTGTTGACCAACTCGTCCGCACCGATCGCCGACACTGCCATCGAGACGTCCGATAGTGACTGTTCGCGCTTTTGCGCCGTAACGATCACTTCTTCGAACTCGGAAATGGCGGGCGGCTCTTGGCCGTGCGCCACATTCAGCCCCGCAAACAGGACTGTCAGTCCTACAAGAACATGGTTAATCCTCGTCATGTTGCCCCCTTTAACCCATTGCCAGGACGGGTATGCCTTGGAATGTTAGTCCTCGACGTTCGCCAGTGCGAATTTCCTGCGATGGAGATGGAGCTGGTGGTTCAACGGTGTTCACATAGAGATCCGAGCCTTAGGTTCGGTCAGCCAACCCTTGAGGGAGTGTTGCGTGAAGAATCAGCACAAGGATTCGACGAAAGTTGATGCCGGACGACGCAAGATCCTGGAAGCGGTGGGTGCCTGCGCCGCCGCATCCGCGATTTCCCCCGTCTTTGCCGCGGAGTCCGGCGCGGACAAGCAAACCGGTCGGCCGCTACGCTGGGGAATCGTCGGCACCGGTTCGATCGCAAATTCCATGGCGTCGATGATCAAGCGCGCCGCGGGCGCTGAACTGGCAGGCGTGGCCAGCCGGAAGATAGCAACGGCCAAGGAGTTTGCTAACAAGCATGGCATTCCCAACGCCTTCGGTTCGTGGCCGGAGATGCTAGCGTCGAACACCGTCGACGCGATCTACGTCGCCACACCAACCTCCGTCCGCGAAGAAGTCTGTTTGTTGGCCGCGGCCAACGGCAAGCATGTGCTCGGCGAAAAGCCCTTTGCCAATCTGCCTTCGTTGCGCCGCATCACATCAGCCTGTCGCAAGAATGGCGTCGGCTTCATGGATGGCACGCACTTCGTGCATCACCCGAGAACGGCGCAGATCAAGGCCACCCTGCGCGAAAAACTCGGCGCGCCGTGGTCGATCGATTCGACGTTTCAATTCTCCCTGACCGACGCGGAAAACATTCGCCTGGATCCGAAACTCGAGCCTTATGGTGCGATTGGCGATGCCGGTTGGTACAACATGCGGGCGGCCGTGGAGTACTCGGCGCCCGGCGTCAAAGTGATCGGCGTGGATGCTTACGTTCGCCGAGACAAGAAGACCAAGGCCGTAGTTGCCGGCAGCGGCGTCATCGCTTTCAGCGACGGATCAACCAACACCTGGAACTGCGGCTTCGAATCGGGTGCGGCGAATATGGATCTGAGAATCTCTGGTCCCAACGGCCAATTCAGTCTTGATGACTTCGTATTCATTCCGGGTAACGGAATTCCCGAGTACGAATATCGCAAGGGCGGGTTCGGTGCGGGCGCAACGACAGAACGCATACAGGTTCCTGCCTCGAAACCACCCGCAGCATTGATGTTCGAAAACTTTACGGCCATGGTCGGCAACTCCGATCTTTTCGAAGCCAGCGTCGCCGCGAGTGAAAGAACTCAAGAGTGGCTGGACGCCATTTGGACCAAGGCGCTGCAAAACGAACGCAGCTGACCAAGCCGAACGTTCGAACACCGCCAGGTTGCGCCGGCACACCCGCGGGTCACACTCGGCTTCAACAATCATCGTTCATCTTCGCGTCTCGTCCCACGATGCAAACCGTCGTCGTCGTGGAAAAGAGCGGCACATCCTCATCCCTGAAAGACGTCTCAGCGAACACGGCGGTGTACTGCATCTCGCCGCGCGCCACCGCGCAGAGGTGCCCCTCGTGTCGCTTCCTGCATCGGCGAGACGTCCAGCGCGCTTCACGAAAATCCTTCGTCGCACTCTCCGCACTCCAGATGAGCACGCGCGCAATGGGACGATCCGCGTTGACGCTAACTACAAGGTCGTCGTCCGTCGACGCAAACGACCACCTCGTGCGCGGGAGTGTCCTGCCCATCGCCGCGTATCGATGCACCGCGCTCAACGCTCCGATGACGCGCCCAGCGTCGCGCAAACCATGCCCCTGGTTCGGCACATAAATGACGTTCTTCGGCTCGGGAAGCTCGGACCAATAGAGCTTCAGCGCATCGAGCGGCCAGTAGCGGTCGTTCGTGCTGAGCATAATCAACTTCGGCTTCGTGAGCCCGGCTCGGTAGCTGAATGGATCGACCATGGACAGGAGCTCGGCACCGCGCTCGCTCCCGAGCCTCGAGGGCAGGTCGAGCGATGCGTAGTCCTGGATCTCATCCGACAGCTCGCCCCACGTCGCGCGCTGCAGATCCATTTGCGCACGCATGTTGAGCACATCGATCACCATCGGCGCAACGGCCATGACGCGCGGATCGACCGCGGCGGTGAGCCACGACGTCCAACCTCGCTTGGAGGCGCCCGCCACCGTGAACTGTGTCAGCGCGACGTTCCAGCGCTCGCGCGCAATGCTCTGCATGGCATCCATTGCCCGCACGGCGCTCTTGACCATCGGCAGCAGCACGGGCCAATCGCTCTCGCCGGTCCGCAAGTATTGATCCAGCGTATAGGCGATGAGCGCATCTTCCCGGCGCTCGAAGATCGGTTGGAATGGCACTTGCCTGAGCACACCGACGGGTGCGCCGATCGCTTCCGTCAACCGTGCGAAGTGCACTGCTTCGCGCGGCAACTCCGTCGCGGGAAGTTCCGTCTCGTATTCAGGCTTCCAACGTCCGCCGTGCAGGAACAGCAGCGCGCTGCGTACATCCGTTTTCATTCCCGACGGACGCAGCAGATAGAACTGATGCTTCCACTCGATGCCGCGCCACGTCTGCGAGATCAACAGGAATTCCGTGTACTCGACCTTGCCGATGCGACCGGATCTGATCTCGCGCCAACGAAAACTCTCATCCTGCTGCGTCACATAGGCTTCGAGCTCGCCCCCCGCGGCCGGCTCACCTGCGTCGGCATTGCCGAATGCCGTGCACAACGTGAGCACCGAGGCAACGAGCGCTCGCCGAACCGGGCTTGCTGCAAGTGCGCGCATGATCGATCACCCGCTGAACGCGTGACACGATCCTAACGTCGCTCGATCGAACGCGATGTCAGCAGAAGCCGCAGTCGCGCGAATCCCGAAATCACGGCGCTCTGGCAGATTCAAGACGCGCGGCGCGACCACCAGACGCGCCGCGCGCTTTGCGCAGATCCACCCGGACTGCCTGGTCCGGGCGCCGCGACTCGTTCGCCCTACGTGCGCACTTCGATCTTTCGAGGTCGCAGCTCGGCGCGCTTCGGGATCCGGATCGTCAGCACCCCGTCGCGCAGATCGGCGGCGATATTGGATGCTTCGAGCTCATTCCCGAGCACGAAACTGCGCCGATACATCGTCGAACGGACATCGGCGTAGAGCGCCGACATCTGCTGCTCGGGAACGATGCCGATCGTTCCTTCGACCAGTAGATTCGGTCCTTCTACTCGAAGATTGAGACTTTCCTTTGAAACGCCGGGCATGTCGGCTCGCAGCGTGATCCCATCCCCCGTCTCGAAGATATCCACGAGGGGGCGAATCGCCGGGGTCGGAGTGGCATTGGCGAGCGCATTCCGGCCGTCTCCGGTGGCCTGCGTGGCAATATTCTTTGTGTCTGTCATGGCGTGCCTCCTTTTCTTCAGCGTATTGCGATCTGCCGCGGTTTGGCCGACTCGCGCCGGCGCACGGTGATCTGCACGATGCCGTCGCGATAGGACGCCTCGACCTTTTCTGGATCGACGTCGTCCGGGAGACTGAGCACGCGGCGGAACTCGCCATCGAAGCGTTCCTGGCGATAGTAGGTAGCCTGCTCGTCGCGAGCGACCTCCCGCTCGCCACTGACGGTGAGCACATTCTGCTGGATCGAAATGTCGAGCTTTTTGGCGTCGATCCCGGGCGCGAACAGGTACACCGTCACCTGGTCCTCGGTACCGCCCACGTTGATGGCGGGAAAGGTCCCGGGTGGCAGAGAACGAATGCCGCCGGTCCACGGTGTTGCACTGCCAAAAACTTCATCCAACTCCTGCTCCAGGCGCCTGAATTGCGCGAGGAGAGGGCTTTCGGAATACACACTGCCGAACATGTCCGCACCTCCTGTGTTGATGGTTTGGGGAGCGGCCGAAAATCTGGGAATCGGCCCGAAGAGTTCAAGGGGGCGATGCGCGATGACAGCGCTGACAGGACTTGAAGCCAGCTCCGACGGCTATTATTTTTTCCGCCCTGAAAACCCGCCATTGGAGGGGCAACTCATGGACCGAAAGGCACAGTTGCAATTCAGGTTGTTGACCGGGGATGCGCAGCGCTCCGCAATCCGGCGGCTGGCGCTGCGCGGTCTCGATGACGAGGAGATTGCGAGTACTACGGGCTGGACTCCAAGCGAGGTGCGCCGTGTGCTCGAACCTCCTTCTGGACCGTTGCCGCCGCCCTGGGCATTGGGAAGGTCCCGGCGCTCCGGGTCCGCTGGTGGATCGATCAGAAGTTAGACGATTGCCTGCTCGTTCCACGTCGCGCGCGCGCCGAGCTTGTTGATGAGCCGCTGCAAGAGCTCGAGCTTCGCGAGCTCATCGCGCGTGCCCTGCAAAAAACAGCATCGGGATACGCGAGGGAGCGGTTCGAGGGACTCGTGACACGCCCGACCCTCCAGGCGGCGGCTGGCGGGGAAATGCCGGGGGTTTCTCTTTTCCCACAGCACTATTAGATGATTCGGCCCATGACCCAAAGGAGGCAACCCGGAAAGCGAAGCTTGCTGCGAAAGTCGTTGGCACTGCTGTCGGGTATTGCACTACTAAGCGCATTGCTGGCGTATTTTGTTTGGCATGAAATGAACGAGCCTCCGGTCGAGCGTCTCGCGCTCGATGCCGCGTATCCAGAGATGCTGCCTGATGCGCATCATCGGTATCTGAATCTTCCGCTCGACTACGACGACGACCACAGCCCGCTGTTTCGCGGCTTTTACATCCTGAGTCCGAACTTCAACGCAAATCGGCCGGTGGTGTTCTTTCTCACCGACGGTCAAATGGAGCTCGTGACTCCCAGCAGCGAGTTCGCGTTTTTCAGCGCGCAGCTGCAAGGCCTTTCGTACGTGCTGATAGGCCATCGAGGCCACGCGCCAACGCTGTTTCCCGAGGTCTACGTTGACGGCAAGATTGACCTCCGGCTTGCCATGCGGCTCTATGGCTCGGCCGCGCGCGTCGAGGACATCGAACGCGTGCGCCGTGATATGCAGCGCGAGAACCTGTTGCCGGAGGATGGACGCATCATGATCTTCGCGGCGTCCGGCGCCGGGGTTCTAGCCCAGCAATACCTGCAGAAGTACGGCGATCACGTTTCCCGCGCGCTTTTGTTGTCGACGGGCGCCCCTGATCTGGCGCGCGCCCGTGGCTGGGGCTACGCGCGCAGCTTCGCCGACTACGACCCGGGTCTGGCGTCCGCACTGCAAGAAGTAAGTCAGAAGAATAAGGTTTCTTTCAGGCGCCTCAGCTACCTGCTGTTCCAGCTGGGGCGAGAAGGCGGCGATAGTCGCCGGTCGCAACACAGTGTCTTGAACGGCCTGCGGGGCCATAACCGCTTGCCATACCTGTGGCAATGGCTGCACCCGAGTTGCAACTGGGATCTGGCGAAGAAAATGCTTGAGATTCCAGCGGCAGAAGCGGTCAAGGTCCGAATGTTCGAATTGCTCGCGGCGGATCTCCGGGGGTCGCGCGATTTCGAAGAAGCGGACGCGCCGCTCATGTATGCCTGGGCTGCGGATCTGCTTGCAGACTATCTGCGCTCGGATTTGGCGACGCCGGAGTGGCATCTGAACCGCGCCGCCTTTCATGGAGAGGTGTTAGTGATTGCTGGCGCAGACGACATCGTCTTCTCCCCGCGGATAGGCGAGGCCATAGCCGCGGCATACTCCGGCGAATTCGTCGAAGTACCCGGTGGGCATCGTCTGGAGCGCGATCGCGACTACCATGCCGCCCTTAACGCGGCATTCTTTGAGCAGGGCCTGCACGCTGCGCAGACCAAGGCTTTGCTGGCTGCTCCTCCTGCCCGTTGACTCAACCACCTGATGCCGGAAGAGGGCGGGCGCGCTTGGAGCACGCGGCAACGGACGCGCGCTCTCACCCGCCACGTCTCGAAGTTTCCAAAGCCGTTAGATCACGTGTCGCGCGGCAGACTCACCAGGAAGCGACTGCCGCCGCCCTCACGCGGCGTGTACGTCACATCGCCGCCGTGCATGCGCGCAATCTGCCGCACGATCGAAAGCCCCAGTCCCGCGCCCGTCGACTGCGCACTCTCTCGGCGGCGGTAGAAAGGCTCGAAGATCTTCTCGCGATCCTCGGGTGGAATGCCGGGCCCGGTGTCCTCGACGACGACCTGCGCGAACTCGCCCGCGCGGCCCACGCTCACCTCGCTTGCACCGCCAGCGTGAATGCGCGCGTTCTCCAACAAGTTGCGAATCAGCCGGCGCAGAAGCAATGGGTCGCCGTGGACGCTGACGGATTCCCCGGTGACCTCGCGATCGAAATGCGCCGTTTCTTCCGCGACAAGTGCCAGCAGCTCCACATTTTCGGCGCGCTCCAATCGCCTCATCACATCGAGGCGGCTCGACAGCAGCAGTTCTCCGATGAGCGCATCCAGCTCGCCCACGTTGCGTTTCAGCTCGGTAGCGGCGCTGCTATCCCCGCCGCCGACGCGTTCCACGGCGAGGCCTATGCGTGTAAGCGGTGTACGTAACTCATGCGAACAATTGGCCAACAGCATCTGGTTGGCGCGCACCAGCTGCTCGACGCGCGATGCGGTGTCGTTGAAGCTCGTGGCGAGCGCCGCGACCTCGTCGCGACCTTCCACGGCGACGCGCGCCGCGAGATCGCCGGCGCCGAATTTCCGCACGCCCTGCTCGAGGCGACCGAGCCGCGCCGTGATACCACGCGCGATGGGGTAGGTGAGCAACGCCAGGATCGCGGCCACCACCGAGAGGATCAGCACCACGTGCAGGCCGTGCAGCAGAAAGCGATGGCGAGGATGCACCGCGAGCAGGCCTCCATCCCGCAGCCGCACGCCGTAGCTGGGATCGTGCACGAACTGCCAGCCGTCGAGCTTGCTCCGCGCGCGCAACTCATCAAGGTTGTCGCCGCGTGTCGGACCTGCGATCTGGCCATCGGGCCCGAACACCGCCACATCCGCGTGCAGCTGAAAGCCGAGGGCTTCGACAATTCGCTGTTCGGCGGCTGCGTCTTGCGTGTCGTCCATCAAGGACGCGCTCATCCAGGTCGCCGACTCGACACCCCACACCGCGCCCATCGGCGTCGACACCGCGTGCCACACGACGCCAACAGCAACAAGGAACACCAGCAGCGTGCCGACGATGGCGAGGTAGAGCTTCAGGTGCAGGCGACGCATCTAGCGATCCTGCTCCCGCGCGAATAGATAGCCCGCGCCACGCAGCGTGAGGATGCGCCGCGGCCGCTTCGGATCGTCCTCGATCGCGGCGCGCAGCCGCGAAATGTGCACGTCGATGGAGCGGTCGAAGTCCTCCAGCGCCGCGCCCCGGGTAAGGTCCATCAGGGCCTCGCGCGACAGCACGCGGCCGGCGCGCTCGGCAAGCGCTAACAACAGCGCGAACTGGTGGCCGGTGAGCGTCCTGCGCTGGCCATCGATGCGCACTTCGCGCGCGCCCTTGTCGATCTCCAGCCGGCCGAACCTGAGCAATTGAGGATCGGCGGCGGCGTTGCGCCTGCGGAGAATGGCGCGCAGACGCGCGAGCAGCTCGCGCGGTTCGAAGGGCTTCGGTAGATAGTCGTCGGCGCCGAGCTCGAGGCCGACGACACGATCGAGTGGATCGCCGCGCGCCGTGAGCATCAGCACCGGGATGTCGGACTTCATGCGCAGGTTGCGGCAGATGTCGAGGCCGTCCGCATCCGGCAACATCAGGTCCAGGATCATGGCGTCGAAGGACTCGGCGGCCGCGAGTTGCATGGCCGCCGCGCCCGTCGCCGCACGCTGCACGCGAAAGCCCGCCTCGCCCAGATAGTCCGAGACCATCGTGGCGAGGCGGGCATCGTCTTCAACGAGCAGGACGCGGTGCACGGTCATTCGCGCGCATCATGCGACAGGCTCCATGCCGGTCGCTAGCCACCGTGATGCTTGCGGATCTCCTGAGCGAGCTTCGCGCGCTGTTCCGGGCTCAGCACCTCGGCCGCATCGGCAACGGCTGTCACCACGCGCTGTGAGGCAGCCTCAAGGGACTTGAGCTGCTCGGCGCGCAGCGACTCGAGCCGGACACGATCGATGGTCGGCGCGGTGAGCAGCTCGTGCGCCTGGGCGAAAGCGGTGGAATGCGCCTCGTGCACGTTCTTCATGTCGGCAAAGCCGGCGCGCAGGGTTACCTCGATTTGCGACTTCTGCGCGTCCGTGGCGCCGATCTTGTCGAGCATGGCCCGCACGTGGTCGAGGTGCATCTCGATGCGCTGCTCGCTCTTCGGTCCGCCATGCATGTCGTGGGCCTGGTGGGCGTAGGCGAGGGCGCCGCCGATGGCGACCAGGGCGGTGGCTGCAATGGCGATCAACTTGATAGTTCGGGACTTGGCGGGTTCGGTCATGGCGTGACTCCTTGGGTTGGGATGGAGTCATGCTGGGTGCGCGCCGTTTCGCGCGTTTCGCGGCCGTGTAAAGTTTTGTAAACCCGGGCTGCGTCATGCCGGTTGCGCGCTCATGGGCACGATCGCAGCTTGATCTTCTCGAGCCGCAGATCGAGATCATTCGTCATGTCGATGCTCATGTCGTCGACCTGGAGCCACGCCAGGTTATGGATGCCCGCCTCGAGAACGAGTGGAGTTCCCTGCGGATAAGTTCGGGTCGTGGAGAAGTAGAACCCGTGCAGGTCTCGTGGGTTACCTGTCGCGTGATTCCAGAAATCCGCATCGCCCCAGTGCGGCTCCGTCTCGGCGAAGATCAAACTATCCAGCGTTTCAACGGGCCCGGAGTTGGCGTACACCCTGAGTCGTGCAACCGCGGACTGGCTACGGACCGCGTTCGAGAATCCCCATTCGTCGCTGATTTCGCCGCGATGAATGCCACGCTGACGAAATTCGAATACGACGAAGCCTTCGATTCGCCCGTCCTCCAGCGTGGTGTGCCATGTCGTGAATCCAGCTTCGTGCTCTGCCGTCAGCTGATCGTCATCGCCGGCATCGCTCACCCGAGCGCGAATGCGCGACCGCAGCACTCCTGTCGCGGGATTGGCCGAGGTCGTGAACGACGGTGCGTTCACATCGCCTTGCTTCGTGTAAGTAGTCCAGTCGAACACGCCGTTGAACGGTGCGCGATGTTCGACCCACGGACTGCCGTCGGGCGGCGCCATCTCGAAAACGCCGTCCAGGTCGGCACGTATGTCAGGCAGCAGCAATCGAGCTGCTGTGAAGTATTCGTGGCGGAGGTGGCGCAAGCGCATGCGATCGAATGCAATCGCGTCCAGAAACTTCTGTGTCGCGCGGAGGCGTTTGGCACGCGGAGCGTTCTCGAGCTCCTTCTTCAATGCGCGATATTCCCGAAACGCCTTCGCGCCAATCGCGTTCACGGCCTTCTTGCGGTAGGCGGTCGATAACGCGGCAAGCTTTCGAGCGGTATCCTTCTGTTCCGTCTCCCTCGTCCGGGCATCGGCCGCCGCAAGCTTCAGGTATCGAGCGCGAAGTGCAGGGGATATCGATCGATGGTTCGAGAGTCGTATGCGCTTGGCGGGCATGGGGACGAACTCCAGGTGGGTCTGCGCTGACAGTAGCTTACTGGCGCAGATCCCGCCTCCCGCAACTACTTCGGCATGTACCAGCCAGCGCACCGCGACGCGAGCTTCCAGCCCTCCGCGGTCTTGTCGAGCCGCGCGATGTAGCCGCGTTCGCTGTTCACTTCGACGGACAGCCAGGCACTGTTGCCGGTCGGGCTGAACGCGACACGCGAAAACGCGAAAAAGCGCGACACCGCTTTCTTCTCGCGCACGATCTGGTAACCGACCGCCTCAGCGTCACCGGAGTCCAGCAGTACGGGCTTCGTATTCACCTTTTTGAGCTGCGCGACCATCTCCTGCGATTCCCGCGCGCTCAAGCCGCAGAACTCCGTACGCTCCGGATCGTCCATCGCGCTCCCGATGAACGAGGCGGATGAGAAGTCCGAGCGGAAGAACCACAACTTGATGGGCTTCGCGGCGTTGTCAGCACCGACCACTTCCGCCATCGCGTTCCATACCGCGAGCTCTTCGCCCTGCGCGGCGACCGGCGATTTCGCGGCGGTCGCGGTGACGAACGCCGACAGCGTGAGGATCGGGAGGATCGCGGCGAGCCTGAATCGTCCCCGGTAGTTCGTAGTTTTCATGGACGCGAAAGTAAGCAAGCAACACGCGCAATTCCAACGGAGATTCCGAACTTGCGAACTGCATCGGCCGTCGCACATTCAGGTTGCGCGATCAGCGAGATCGCGCCAACGCAGTGCGACGACATGTCGTGTCGCGAAGCTGAAAAATTCTCACGGGAGCGCGTGAAAAACTCATGCATCGGCGCCGTGCTACGACATGACGACTGCGGGAACCCTCGTCGTGAAAACTGGCGGGGTTTTTTCGTTTTGGGCTGCGGTCTGATCGCTCGGTAGGGCGCAACTGTCAGCGTGGCGAATGAGCAGGTAGGGTCAGTGGAAAGACTTGTAGAGCATGATGGGTGCATAGATGAGCACGCCGGCGACCAGGATGCCCATTACAGCCCGCATGATCTCGTATTTCTGGTGGTGCACGCCCTTCGCCACGGCATACACGATGCCGCAGATGAGAGCGCACGCGAGGAACACGCCACCAAGACGAGTCGCAGCGACCGTCAGCAGCCAGGGTGCGATCGTCCAAAGAGCCTGGGAATTTTCGCCGAAGCTCGCCAGCAGCAGATAGACCACCGTTCCCCAGACCGGGAGGGCCGCTAACAGCGTGAGCACGACCAACAGTCCCGCGATGCCGCCGCTGCGGGTGGTCGCGTTCTTGGCGAGCAGGTCAACAATTCCAAGCAGCAGGAACACCAGTACAAACGCCACCATGAAGATGACGACTTCGCCGATTCCGAAGTTGAAATGAGACATGTCGCCCGGGACGCGTTGCATGGCATTCGAGCTTACTTATCTTGTCAGACGTCCGCAGTGGTTAGGCGCCCAGGATGTGACGGAATCCGCCTCGGCCGTGATCCCAGCAGCTCGCGGGACTTCAGCAGATGCTCAACAACCTGGGCGCGCTCGAGTCCGTGACGTTCGTGGAGGTCGACGACCAGGGCGGCGACGCCTTCGACGTGAAATTCGCGAACGGCGCGGTGCGCTGGAACATCGTCGTCAACGCGGAAGGCAAGACGGCGGCGGCGGGCATACGTCCGCTAGAACCGCCTCCCGCGGTCACGAATCCGCCGGACAGAACACAAACCAGGTAGTCGTGACCATCAATCCTTAATCTGTATTTGAGATGAGCCGCGCCACGCGGCTCCATGCTTTACGCCAGCGCCTTCTTGAACAGCTCCAGCTTGCGCGCCCAGCCGCGCTCGGCCGCTTCCGCGTTGTGGTTCTGCCCATCCGGCGGCATCCAGCCGTGATTCGCGCCCTTGTACACCTCGATCTCCGCCGTCACCTTCGCATCGTCGAACGCCTTGCGCAGGATGTCCTTCGACGTCGGGTCCTTCTGATCGTCGTTGTCCGCGATGGCGACCAGCATGCTGGCCTTCATCATCGGAATCATCAGGTGCGGGCTGTCCGGGTTGGTGGTGGTTAGTCCGCCGCCATGGAAGGAGCAGCCGGCGCCGATGCGCTCCGGCAGCGAACCCGCGGTGCGAAACACGATGGGGCCGCCCATGCAGTATCCCGTGGTGCCGATCTTTCGGCGTCTATCTACTGCCTTCTGCGCATCCAGCCACGTCACGAAGGTTTTCGCATCGGACACATGAGTGGCGGGGCTGAGCGTGGCCGCGAACTTGAACGCGTCTTCCCGGCTGGCGGGCTGTCCTTTGATGGAACGATAGAACGGGTTGACCGTGAGTACGGCATACCCGGATTCCGCCAGGCGCTTGCCCATGGCGCGGAAGGCGGGGCGCAGTCCCCAGATGTCCGGCCACACGAGCACCGCGGCAGTGGCTCCGGCGGGATGCACGAAGTGCGCATCGCAAGTGCCATCGGGAGTCTTGATCTCGACTTCGGACTCCGACACTTCGGCGGCCGACGCCACGACGGGCAGCATTGCGGCCAGCGTCGCACCGAGACCCAGGGTGCCGAATTGACGGCGCGAGATCTCGTTGCTGCGAAGGATATCGTCGTTCGAATCTTGCTCGCACATGACAGACCCCCAGGGAGGAAAAGTGGCGGGAGTGGATTGTAGCCGGACCCGCGGTTGCCTGTGAGGCCGTGGTCAGTTCGGTGCGTTACTTGAGGCTGATCCCCTGTATCGGTAACGCGTTGCATGCGCCTCACCGCCCGGGTGACTCCGCGGCATCAAGATGCTTCCGCAGAAACGGCAGCACCCGTTCCGCGAACCGCCCATCCTCCGTCCACGTCCGATTCCACGGATCCCCCCGATACTCCTCCGCCTCATGCTCAATGCCCAAGTCTTCCAACTTCCTGCTGAACTGCCGGTTCGAACTCACATGCGCCTGCGTCGTATCGAACCTTCCCCAATCGAGCGCCAACCCGCGCATCGTCCGCAGTGCCCCCGCCGACTCCAACAGCGTCTCGTCTAACAAGAACGCCTTTTGCATCGCCATCGCACGGTCGCCGTTGTACGTCATCTTTCCGTCCTTCATCTCGGCATAAAAAACGCAGAAGCAGGGCGGCGCCGCGACGTTCGGCGCGAACGCCTGGTGGATAGCCCAGAAGACCTGCGTGCGCCCGAGGCCGCCGAGCTCGCCGTACGTCTTCGCCGCATGCATGCGCGGCCAATCGACCTCCAGCGACGACCACGGGATATCGCCCGCGCCGGTCGCAACCGGATGCATCGCATACGCGACACTGAACACTTCCGCCTTTGTCATCGAAAGCTTCAGGGCGCCGCGCCCGCCGAAGAAATCTCCGACGACAGCACGGCTCTCGCGCCGCGCAAGCGTTCGATACTTTGCGTCGATCAGCGGAACGACTTCGTCGACGGTGTAGTCGATCCACCGTCCGCTGACGGGCGAGTTCTCGTAGAGGCTGCCGGTCGTAGGTCCGGTGTAGTCGGCGACGACGAAGATGAATTCATGCACGACGCCATCCGCGAACGCGCGCTCGATCAGCCGCTGCGCGCGCCCATCTTCGATCATCTGTTTTGGGCCGTACCACGCGTTGTGCAGGAAATACACGACGGGATAACGCTGCTGCGACTTCGCGTAGCCGGGCGGCAAAAGCACCTTTAACGCACGCTCGGGATTCAGGCCGATGCGGTTGTCGCGCAGGACGCTGGAGACGAACGATTCATCGACGACGGTGACGCGCGGCGGCGCGGGATCGCGGGCCAACGCCGGCACCGTGATGAGTAAACCAAAGACCCGCAAAAAGGCGTGCTTCGAGAACATGAGATGGCTCCGTGAGTGAGAGCCCCGATTCTGCGAACCAGAACGCGGCAAGGCGTCCAGACCGGCCGGCGAGGACGTTTTCCGCGCGCGCTCAGTCGTACATGCTGATCGCGCGCCAGATCCGGGGCGTTCCGCCGCCTGTCCGCCGCCAGATCAGGATCCCCTTGCCCAGGCTCACGCCCGACCACTCGTTCATCTTCCAGGTCACGACGCCGCTGGAATACTCGACGACGTAGTCACCGAGTTCGTCGAACAGATGCGAACGCAGATCCAGCTTCTCGAACACCGGCAGCGCCTTGGCGTGGTTCTCGAAGTACTCATCGAGCGCTTTCCGTCCGGAAACCACCGTGCCGTGATTGGCGAGCACGATGCCATCATCGGCATAGAGCAGCGCCCAGGTTTTCCCGTCGTGCTGCGCGATTGCCGACTCCTCGAGCTTCTGCAGGGCGGCAAGCTCGAGCCGGATTCCCGCCGTCACCGGCACGCGCGCCTGCAGCGCCATGTGCACGGCCGGAACCTCCGCGAATCGCAACTGCTCCGCGATCTTCGGCAACTCGTCGTGATTCCAGCCCGCGGTGTGCAATGTCAACGCGCCGCTCGGCGATTTTTCCCAGAGATCCATGTACTTGCCCGCGAGCGCGTGCGTCTCGGCAGAGCCACGCACCGCGACTGTCATCGTGAAGCGGCCGATCTCGATCACTCGCTGGCCGATATCCGCGACCTCGATGGGTTGCCGGTCGAACGCGCTGATCGCGAACCTTTTCAGGAACGCCCGGTAGTAGTTCGCGGCGTCGGCCTTGCCGAGAACGGTCTTCTGGTACGCCGGCAACAGCCGGACGGTCTCGGACAGATCCCGGACGAGAACGTCGGGCTTTCCGTCGAGGTACGCGCGCACCATCGCGGTCCGGTATGCGTCGAGCGTGGCGCGATGTTCGCGCGTTACCGTGGTGTCGGCCCGCGCGGCGGCGGGAATCGCGACGCTGCCGAGCAGCGAGGCGGCCAGGAAAACCAGTCGTAATGTGTTCGTCATAACGCCCGAGGCTAGCGAATCTCGCCGAGCGGTCGTCCGATCCGATCGGCTGGTACGTCCTCGCCGTATCCGGACCGTGACATCGCTCGCTACAACCCGCTACGCTCGACGCGCATGCACACCCTGGAAAGCTCGTTCTACGCGGCCGCCATCATCAGCTGCCTGCTCTGCGCGTTCGTGGTCGGCGGCAACCGCGCGCCCAGACATTTCAAGTATCTGGTGGTGTACCTGGTGCTGGAATCGCTGCGGTACGCGTTCCAGTGGCTGATGATCCAGCCCGCGGCGCCCGCCAAATCCTTGTGGCTGGGGCTTCTTTTCGTTTCGTCATTCCTGGTCGCGCCCGCGTTATGGATGTTCGCGCGCGAAATCACCGAAGACCGGACGCCATCACTGCGCAACTTGCGCGGCCCGCATCTCGCAGTGATCCTCGCGGGCGCGCTGCTGACGATGCCGCTGCTCCTGCGCACTCATCTCGGCACCACGTACGAGAACCCGAACGATATCGCCACTCCGCTGCACAGCCTGTTCATCCACTCGACGATGCTCGCGGCGATCCTTCTCTTTCTCTGCCAGGTGCCTTACTACTTGACCGCCTGCCTGCGATTGCTTGGCAACCATGTCACTCTTTCCAAGGCGATGTTCTCAGTCGTCGAGCCGAGCTCGGTGAAGACGCTGCGACTGCTGATCTTCATCGTCTGCACCAACTGGCTGGTCGGTTTGATGCGCGCTTTGCATTGCCTGACACTGGGAGCCGATAACGGCTTCGGCATCGTGTTCTGCGCGTTCGAGGTCGGCGTGACCGCCGTTGTCGTGTTCGCGTTGATGCGCCGGACGACCACCTTCAGCATCGAAGACCGCGCGCTCGCGCAGGAGCTGACCGTCTCGACCAAGTACGCGCGCTCAGCGCTCGACCTGCCGGCCCGCTCGCGGATCCGGCGCAAGCTTCACGAAGCGATGAGCACGGGCCGTCTCCATCGCGACAGCAACGTGACACTTCGCGCTCTTTGCGAATCGCTGAAGGAAAATCCGCACTACGTGTCGCAGGTCATCAACCAGGATCTCGAGACCAGCTTCTACGACCTGATCAAGAAGCATCGCGTCGAGGATGCGATGAACGCGCTCATCGCCGAGCCGGAGAAGTCCGTGCTCGACATCGCGCTCGATGTGGGCTTCAACTCGAAGTCCACGTTCAACGCGGCGTTTCGCCAGCATGCCGGCATGACGCCGCGCGAGTTCCGCGCCTCACGCAGGAACGTGCGGGAGCCAGCGCAGATTCATTGAGCGCTCGGCGGTTCGTTCGCAAGTAGATCGCTACTTGACGCTCTCCAGCGCCTTGCGCACCACGTTCCCGCTGATGCCCGCGAGGTTGAAGCCCTCGGCCACGCGTCCGCCCGCAAGATTGACGGCGACCACTTCGCCGCGCTCGTTGACCACCGGAGCTCCGCTGGTGGCGCGCAAATCAAACGTGCGATCGGGATCGTCGACCAGGTAATTCAGCGCCAGGTCCTGAACCCTGACCACCTTGGCCTTGAACAGTAGTTTGTCCTTTGGCGCGCCCGAGGCGAGTTGCGCCACCAGCCAGACTGTATCGCCCAGCTTGGGCAGCGCCGGAGCCAGCTTCAAAGCCTTGGCGGTGGGCTTTCCTTGCACCGTCAGCAGCGCGATGTCGCGCAGGCCATCCTTGGTCTGGTTGTTGAAACTGGCCGCGCCGGGAATGGCGAGTGGCGCGCCGGTCCACGACTGCGCCGGGGTGACGATGGTCTTGCAGGAGGCGCGTTTGACGGACTTGGGGACGTCGTTCCACGCCACTTCGGTGGATAGCCCTCCCATGGGACCTAACAAGTGATGCGCGGTCACCAGCACTATCGGTTGTTTCTCGACACCCGTTTCCATCAGGAAGGCGGTGCCTGCGGACAGTGACCGGTCTGTCAATTCGAAGGTGGGGCGGCAGATGGTGTCGACTACGACCTTGGGAGGCTCGGCCATCGCATTGGCGGCGCCGATCGACACAAGCAGGGCGAACATCCTGCGGCGGAAGCTGTTGAGCATCGGAAATCCTTTTTCGGTGATCGTTGACGACCTTACCCGGGGGATGGCCCGTCCTTCAAGCAGATAGATAGAAAGGCCCCCGCCGGAAAACCGGCGGGGGCCGTGCTTCATCGTCAATGACGAATACCCGCGATCAGGCTACTTGCTGATCGCCGGCAACTGGTTGCTGACCGCGCGGCCGATTCCCTGGCCCTGCGCGTAGCCCTCGCGAACGGCGTGCTGAAAGTGAATGCCGCCGTACACACGCGACATGCCGTTCTCCCTCGCCGCATCGCTGAAGCGTTCGAATTGTCGAATCGCGCCGGGCAGCGTCGTGCTGATCACACTGAAGCGGGTGCGATCGCCGAAGTTGCGGATCAACACCTCCGCGACCGCGGCGCCGAGCACGGTGTGCGTCGAGGGATAGTCTGGCACTGGCGGCGTGAAGAAGGCGGCGGCTGACAACGGCAGCCAATTCGCGTCGGGCTGCGTGGCGGGATTGCCATCGGCGGCGGCCTGGCGGATGGCGGTGACGGGACGCCAGAAACGATACGTGTATTTTGCGTCGAAGCCGGCGATGTAGCCGTCGGCGATCGCAAAGTTCACCAGCGCCATGATGCGCGCGCTGCGCCAGACATCGAGCCGCTTCTGCATCACGACAGTGTTGGCGATGCGATTCCAGCCCAGCGGCGAGAACTCGAACCAGAAGTACGCGATGTCGGTCTGCTCCGCCGTCCGTGTGCGGCTGTCCAACTTGCCGACCGATTTCAGATACTCGAAATCGCGCGCGTATTCGCGGCTCGTCAGCGCCAAGGGTCCATTCACCTTGTGATCAACGAGTTCGATCGCGAACGGCGTGATGCGTCCCCAGCCGGGGAAGAGCGCGCCCGGCCCCAGCGGTGGCGCGTCGAACGGCGGCGTGAAGTTGTAGTCACCCGGCGCGCCGGTACTTACATATGTGGGTTGTGTCGCGGTGTCGAAGCCATCCGCGAGGCGGCGCTCGAGATTCGCGGTGGCGGCTTGTTGTCCGAGTGCGATGCCGGCGGTTTTGGCGCTGCCGTCGGGAATGGCAAGCAGCGCTGCATGGTACGCAATCTCGACCTTCACCTCCTGGCCCGGCGCGAGCGCCTGCAAGGCAGTGCGCGCGGCGGAAGCAATCGCCGCGTCCACCGAAGCGCCTGGAGAAGATAGATCGGCCGTGTACGGTTGATAGCGGCGCTCGACACCATTGACCGCGTCGTGGATGCTGGCATGCAGGATGGCGAACGCGCGCGAGTCGGCGAGCAGGCCCGGCGAGACCGGCAATACTTCCATGGCCACTCCGCTCCACTGGGTGACCGCATTGCCGGAAGGCGCCGGCCCCCTGTCTCCCGCCGCGGCGATGCCGCAGCACAAGAAAACCGCGAGCAATAGGAATCCCTGAGCGCGTACGTGCGTGCGCATATCGACCTCCTGCGGAAACGTTCCGCGATGTGTGCTCGTATAAGCCGAAAACGCCGGAAAAACGGCTCATCCGGGAACGGCGCTGCAGTAAGATCGGCGCGAGGCCCGCATGGAAGACCTGTTCACGCTGGTGTACGCCGAACTACGCAAGATTGCCGGAAGGCAACTGCGCGGCGAGCGCGCGAACCACACGTTGTGCACCACGGCGCTGGTGCACGAAGCGTGGTTCGAGCTGACCAAGCTCAATCGCATCCGCTGGCAGAATCGCGCGCACTTCCTCGCGCTCGCCTCACAAGCCATGCGTCGCGTGCTCATCGACTACGCGGTGGCGCGGTGCGCGCAGAAACGCGGCGGCGGAAAACCCATCGAGTCACTCGAAGGCGACGCGCTCGCGGTGGTGCAGGAGCGCGCCGAAGATCTGATCATGCTGGACGAAGCGCTGCAGCGCCTGCAGGCGGTCAACGAGTATCACGCGCGTATTGTCGAATGCCGTTTCTACGGCGGGATGAGCATCGAAGAAACGGCGGAGGCACTGGAGGTTTCCCCCGCGACGCTCAAGCGCGACTGGGCGCTGGCGCGCGCCTGGCTCAACCGCGAGCTCGGCAGTGAGTAATCCGGCGCCGAACGCGCGCTGGCTGCGCGTGCAAAGCCTGTTCGGCGCGGCGATCGAGTGCGAGCCCGCCGAACGCGATGCATTGCTGGCACGCGAGTGTGGAGATGACGCGGATCTCGGCCGTGAGGTGAAATCGCTGCTGGTCGCGCACGAGAAATCCGGTCTCGTGGACCAGCTCGCCTCGCAGCTCAGCGCGCCTGCGCTGTGGCGCGCGCGGGTCGATGAGATGGACTGGCACGGGCGCTCCGTCGCGCAATACTTCGTCATCGAGCCGCTCGCGGCTGGAGCCATGGGCCTTGTGTATCGCGCGCGGGATGAACGGCTCGGGCGCCAGGTGGCGTTGAAATTCCTGCCGTCGCAGGTGAGCACACAACCCGAGGCGCAGCAGCGTTTCCTGCTCGAAGCACGCGCGGCGGCGGCGCTCGATCATCCCAACATCTGCACCATCCACGAGATCGGCACCACCGCGGACGGACAACTGTTCATCGCGATGCCGTTGTACGCGGGCGAAACCTTGCAGGCGCGCCTCGAACGAGCACCGCTTTCATTGCGCGAGGCGCTCGACATCACGCTGCAGGTTGCGACGGGACTCGCCAAGGCCCACGAACATTCGGTGGTTCATCGCGACGTGAAGCCATCGAACGTGATGCTGCTGCCCGATGGTACGGTGAAGGTGCTCGACTTCGGAGTCGCGCGCGTCGCGGACACGATGCTCACGAACCCGGGAACCGCCGTCGTTGGAACCGTGGCCTACATGAGCCCCGAGCAGGGCCGCGGAGAACCCACGGATGCGCGCACCGACGTCTGGTCGCTCGGCGTCGTGCTCTACGAAATGCTTGCGGGCACGCGGCCGTTTCGCGGCGAAAACGCGCAGGCACTGCTGGCCTCGGTCGTGTCGACTCAACCGGTTCCGCTGTCGCAGCTGCGCGCGGAGCTGCCCGTCGAGATCGATTCCCTCGTCGCCAAGGCGCTGGCGAAAGATCCGCGGCACCGGTATCCGTCCATGTCGGCCATGGCCGCCGAGCTCGAACAACTCACCGTCTGGGAAGGTGCGCCACCGAAGCAGCCGGCGCCGGAGGGTGAACGCCGCCGCGCCGCGGTTCTGGTGAGCGTCATCGCTAACTACTCGACGCTGATCGAACAGCTCGCCCCTTCGGAGTTCCAGGCGCTCATCGGCCAGGTTCGAAGCATCGCGGCGGAAGTCGTGCGTAAACATGGCGGAGTGCTGAATCAGTTGAACGAGGACGAACTCGTCTCGCTGTTCGGTGTGCCGGCATCGCACGAGGACGATGTCCTGCGCGCGGTGCGCGCATCGCTCGAGTTGCATGCGCGCATGCTCGCCATTGACACGGGGTCGCCGGACGGCAGCATCACGCTGCGATCCGGTATTCACGCCGGCCCGCTGGTCGCGCAACGAATCAACGATGGGCAGCGTCGTTATGGAGTCAGCGGCGCGCCCGCGCAGGTTGCGGCACGGCTCGCATCGATCGCCTCGCGCGATGCGATCCTGCTGAGCCCAGAGTGCCAGCGCATCGTCGCGCCGTTCGTCAATACGAGCCCCTGTCAGGCCGTGGTGCTGCAGGCGGACGCCGCAGCGGTGACGCCGCATCGGCTCACCGGCGAATCGGGCCTGCAGACGCGCCTCGAGGCCGCCGCGCGCAAGGGCCTCACTCCTTATGCGGGCCGTCACGCGGAGCTCGCGCTGCTGGAGAAGCATCTCGCGCGGGCGCGCGACGGCCACGGCCAGCTCGTGCTGGTCATCGGCGACGCGGGGCTCGGCAAGAGCCGGCTGCTGCACGAGCTGCGCATGCGTGCCGATGCGCCGCAATTGCGCATACAAACCCGCATATTGGAGGGCCGTTGCCGTTCCTACGGCGGCCTCGCACTGTATTCACCGTTCGTCGAAACGCTGCGCGAGCTGTTGCAACTTCCCCTCACGGAAAAGCGCGGCATCTCCGTCGACGACGTGGTGATGCGCATCCACGGAATCTCACCGGCGCTCGAGTCATTCGCGCCGCTGTACCTGCATCTGCTCTCCATGACGAGCGACGCCTATCCACTCCCGCAGCACCTGCGCGGGGAACCGCTGCAATCGGCCATGGGCGAAGCGCTCGCGGCGCTGCTCACCGAGGTCGCGGACCGGACCCCGACTCTGCTGCTGCTCGAAGACTGGCACTGGAGCGATGAGGGGTCCCGCGAGACCCTGCGCCAGCTCGCCGAGGTCGCCGGCGCACATGCATTGCTGATCGTCGTGACCAGCCGGCCGCAGCACGCCGGCCAGGATGGCCCCTGGAGCGCGGCGCGCATTCAGCTCGCGCCGCTCGATCTCGCAGGTTCGGTCGAGATCATGCGCGGTGTACTGCACGTGCCGCGCGTTTCCGCGGAGCTCGCGCACCGCGTGCACGAACGCACCGGCGGCAACCCGTTCTTCCTCGAGGAAACCTGCGAGACGCTCGTCGAGCGGGGCCTGGTCACGGTGCGTGACGGTGAAGGCGTGGCCGCGGGCGGCGTCGCGACACTGGCCCTGCCGGATACGGTGCAGGCCGTGATCCGCGCGCGACTGGATAGTCTCGATCGCGAATCCGTCGATGTACTGCGAAGCGCCTCGGTGATCGGCCGCGAGTTCGCGCACAAACTACTGGTCGACGTGGTGGGCGAGGGCGTCGACCTGGACGCCGCGCTGGAACGATTGAAGTTGGCCGGCCTGATCCAGCAGTCGGGCTTCGGCGGCGATGCCAGCTACGCCTTCAAACACGTGCTCACGCACGAAGTGACGTACGACAGCCTGCTGGCACACCAGCGGCGCGCGCTGCATGGCACCGTGGGCCGGGCAATCGAGCGCCGGTATGCGCAGCTCATCGAGAGCCAGGCCGCCGTGCTCGCGCACCACTTCGGGTGCGCGGAGGAATGGCGCGCCGCGATCCACCACGGCCGCTGCGCCGCGGACCGCGCCATCGCATTGAGCCAGTTCGTAGACGCACTCGATACGCTCGATCGCGTGCGCGAGTGGCTGACCCGCCTGCCGGATGCGGAACAATTCCCGGACCTGGTCGCCGACGTGCTGCTGCAACAGGAGCGCATGTGCGAAACCCTGGGTCAGCGCGGCCGGCAGCAGGAGTTGATCGGTGAGCTGGTGGCGCTGCTCGCGCCGCGCGGCGCCTCCGAGCGGCTCGCGCAGGCCTATCTACGCCAGGGTGACCTGCTCACGCTGCTCAAGTATTTCAACGAGGCCGATCGGGCGCTGAGCACATCGCTGCGACTGAGCCGGGAGCGCCACGATGCGGCGCTCGAGCGCCACGTCTTGCGCAGCATCGGGCTGTTGCGTTGGCACGAGGGGCGTTATGCGGAGGCGCTGGCAATTACCGAGCGCGCGTTGGAGATCGACCGCGAGCGCCGCGACGAATTGGCGGTCGCGGGCGACCTCGCCAATCGCGGGCAGATACTCAAGTCCATGGGAGAGTTCGAGCTGGCGCGCGCCAGCCTCGAAGAAGCCATCGCGATACCGGCGCAGGCCGCCGAGCCTGCGACCCTCACTTACAACCTGCACGTGCTCGCAAACATTTACCGCGAGCAGGGCGATCTCGACAGCGCACTCTTTCATCTCGAGCGCGCGGACGAAATCTCGCGCCGGCACCTGCGGCCCATAGTGCGCGCCTTCCACGTGCTCGCGATCGCGCACATTCATCTGCAGCGCGGAGAAATCGAGCAATCGCTGCGGGCTTACGAAAAATCGGTGGAAACCAGCCGCCGCTGCCGTCATGCCGACGGACTGGTCCAGTCGCTGCGCGCACAGGGCGAGGTGCTGTTGGGACTCTCGCGCTACTCGGAGGCGTTGCCGCCACTGCAGGAGGCCGCGCGCCTGTTCGCGCACCTGGGTAACCAGGCGGGCGAAGTCGAAATGTTGTCGTCCGTGGCGGCGATCCAGGAACGCACCGCGTCGCTCGATGCGGCGGCGCGGACCTGGGAGGAGGTGCGGCGGCTGTGCGTGCAACTCGCCGACGCCCGCGGCGAACTCGCGGCACTCGAAGGCCTCGTGCGCCTGCAGCGACGCGGCGGCGCGCCACGCGAAGCCATGATTTCGAACCTCGGCGCCGCGTTGACGCTCGCCTTGCGACTCGACGCAAAGCAGAGCGAAGCGTCACTGCGCAACACGTATGGAATCCTGGAATGGGAATCGGGTGCCTACTCGCGTGCACTTGGCCACTACGAACGGCTGCTCTGGCTCGCGCGCCAGCTCGCGGACCGGCCGTGTGAAGGACTCGCGCTCAACAGCCTGGGTGTTACGCTCAGCCGCCTCAGCCGGCACGAGGAAGCACGCACCGTGCTGGAAGAAAGTATCGCCCTCAACGAATCGAGCGGTGCGCGGCTCCTGCAGGCGCACGCGTTGAGCGCGCTCGCGGATGTTTACGAGGCCAGCGGCCGTCCGGAAGCCGCAGCGGATAGCAGGGAACGGTCATTGGAATTGCGCCGCCAGGTTGCGGCCGGGGAGTAGATAGATGCCGCGTTACATCATCGAACGCTCGGTTCCGGGAATCACGCCCGACCAGATCGATGCGGCCGCGCGCCGTTCGATCGCCGCGATTGGACAAATGAAGGGCGTGCGCTGGGTCCGCAGTTATGTCTCGGCGGCCGAAGGCAAGATCTATTGCGAATACGACGCGCCCGACCCGGAAGCAATTCTCGAGCACGCGCGCCGCGCCGGCCTGCCGGCGGACCGCATCTCGGAAGTGTCCCTGGAAATCAGTCCCGCGATGTTTTCCTAACCCCAGCGCGGTGTTTCATCCGGGCTGATGCCGAGCAGTGTCTTCGCGACCAGCTCGTGCGTGAGCATCGAGTTGCCCGGATGAACTCGGCCGAGGCGCGCGTCGCGGAAGATCTGTTCCATGCCGCTCTTGCGGAATATTCCATAGCCACCCGCGAGCTCCATGGCCAGGTCCACCACGCGCCACGAATTCTCGACGGCGTGATATTTCGCGCTCAGGATCTTTGCGGGCCAGGTCGCGCCATGATCCACGCCCTCGGACCAGTCCATCGCGATGCGCTCCAGCAGCGGCTCGATCGAGTCGATCGCAAGTCCCATCTCGGCCACGCGATGCTGGACCTCGGCGTGATAGGACATCGGCCGCGTCAGCGCCAGCACGCGTTTGTTCTTCACCGACTCGAGTGTCATGTGCAGCGCGCGCGTCGCGAGCCCGTAATAGATGTTTCCGAACCCGAGCAACGCCCACGCGAAAATCCCCAGCACGAAAAGGTCCAGGCCCGCCGCGCCGGCGGGCACGACACGCGCCACGTATTTGTCCGGCACGAATGCGCCGTCCAGGATCGTGTCGTCGCTGCGCGTGGCGCGCATGCCCATGACGTCCCAGTTCGCTTCGATGCGAAAGCCCGGTGCGCTGCGGGGCAGGAATGCGTG
>JAKFFF010000070.1:0-30859 GCA_036677145.1 Alcaligenaceae bacterium | reverse complement strand
CTTCGCCGCTGTTCACCGCGCGCAGCGGCAACACCGCGGCAAACGCTTCGACGATGACCTCGCTGTCGCCGACGATGAAGTTGCCCGCCACCGGCAGATTGGCGAGCGTCGCGTCGCCGAGCCGGATCTTCTTCGTCGCGTAGCGATTCACCTCGTCGATCGCGTCGTGCAGCGGGGTGCCGCGGAAGATGTGCCGCCCCTGCATCCAGCTCATGGTGATGTTCACATCGACGAGCTGCCGCTGGCGCCGCTGGGTCGACGTATCGATGCTGATCTGCTCGCCCGGACGCAGCCGTTCCGACCACGTATCGCCGCCAAAGCCGCGCTCGGCGCGATCGATGGCCACCGAACCTTCGGCCAGCGTCACGACCACGTTGGAATCATCACGGCGCACCTGGAACTTAGTGCCCAGGGCCGTCGTGCGCGAGCCCGCCGCGGTGACCGTGAATGGGCGACTGGCGTCGTGGGCGACGTCGAACACTGCGCGACCCGAAATCAATTCGATCTGGCGGCGCTCGTCGCTCATGCGTATCGCGATGCGCGTGTCCACATCCAGCTCGACCGTGGATCCGTCGTCGAGCGTCACGGCGCGACGCTCGTGAGCCGTGGACTCGTAAGCGGCCGCCTGCGAACCACTGGTGAACGTGGGAGATGTGCTCTGCCAGGCAAGGACGGCAACCGCGAGACTCGCGGCAAGCGCTGCGGCGGCACGCCAGCGCCGCGGCTGCACCGCGCGCTCGCCGTATGCCTCGTCCGCCAGGGCGCGCAGCTTCTGACCCATTCTTGCGTCCTGCGCGAGCGCGCCGACGTCGGCGGAAATCCGGTCCGCGAGCTCATAGGCTGAACGATGTTCGGGGGATTCCGCCAGCCATGCCTGCGTTGCGTCTTTCTCTTCCTGAGAGCAGTCCATGGCATGCACACGCGCATATCTGCGCGCAGCTTCTTGCAAAGTGCGTTCGCGATTCATGGAATCCATGTGGCCAAGACGTTGGGTCTCAGCTTCCCCCTACCTTTTTCATGCAAATCGCCAGGGCGTGGCCGATGTGCTTCTCGACCATCTTCACGGAGATCCCGCAATGCGCGGCGATTTGCGGATAAGTCATGTGGTGCACGCGGCTGAGCAGAAAGACACGGCGGCACTTGGTCGGCAGATTCTCGATGGCCTCGTAGAGCAACGTAAGGTCTTGTTGCGCCGCGATTTCCCGCTCGACCGGGGGCGCTCCGCAGGCGAGTTCCAGCCCGTCGATGGAGGTCTGATCGGAGACCCGGCGCGCCTGCTCCGAGCGACCCAGATCGTTGGCGACGTTGATGGCGATGCGGAACAGCATCGACGAGGGCGAATGGATCTCTCGCGAACCTTCGTACTGCATCATGCGGATGTAGGTTTCCTGAGCCACATCCGCGGCATCGTCCTTGACGCGCAGACGCTGGCGCAGAAAACGGATCAACGAGTCATGGTGACGACGAATGACTTCATGAACCGACAGTGATTCATGGCCCTGCTCAACATGGAGTGACACTTCGCCGCCCAGGACTTCTTCGGATCTCATGTCGAATTCACGATGCATGTGGCGTGCCACGGCAGGTTCATGCTTTGACCTGACATGGGGCAGACGCGTGTCCTACATGAGTGAGCGATCCGCTGAATCACCGTAAGACTAGGAAGACGCTGCGGATTTGTTACGCGTGTTACTTCGCGGTGCGTATTCGGTCGCGCGAATATTCCGATGCATACGCGGAAAAACGCGACTCGCGGAGACTTATTGCGATCGGCGGATTGCATCGCCGCAGTGCCTGCGACGGAATCCTGTGTCATCGAGGTGCGCGGACCTGCCGCGAGCGCGGTTGAAGTTTTCCCGCGTGGTGGGCGCGCCACAATTTCCGCCCAGGCGATCCGGGTGTTGATTCGTTCGTACAGAGCAGTTGCGACGAGACCGGCGACAGCCGCCTCAATCAATGCCGTCTAACTACCTTAGCGGCGGCGCCCGCACTTGATATTCATCCCTGGCCGCCCGCAAATTTTCCACTGCTGTCCGAGAACACCATCTCGACCCGGCGATTTCGCTGGCGGCCCTCGGCCGAGTCATTGCTGGCGATGGGTAACGACGGGCCCATGCCCCGCGTCTCGATGCGGTCGCGAGCCACGCCGCGCTCGGTCAGCGCACCGGCGACCGCCAGCGCGCGGCGCTGCGACAGTTCGAAGTTGAGACTGTCGGATCCCTGGCTGTCGGTGTGCCCTTCGATGCGCAATCGCGTCTCCGGATACCGTCTCATGAAGTCGCTCACCCGATCCATCGTCGAATTCGCGCCGGGTTTCAGATTGGCCTTGCCGGTGTCGAAGATCACATCGCCGAGGGTCAGCACCGTGCCGCGCGGCGTCTCTTGCGCCGCCAGCGCCGCGAGCGCCTTGCGCGCCTCGAGCTCGGCGTTGCGCGCGTCGAGCAGCACGCGGTTGCGCTCCGCTTCGCCCTGCGTGACCGCGCGACGCGCATCACGCTCGACGATGCGCTCCTGCCCCGTCTCCGCGTTGCGCGCCGCGAGGTAGGCATGGTGATCCAGCGCGACCTGGTTCTTTTCCTTGAGCGCCGTTTCTGCCAGCGAAAGCTGGTTGCGCGCGGTAGATAGTTCGCGGCTCGCGACTTCCGTCGTGGCGGGATTGTCCGATAACTGTCCGACCACCTTTCGTGCCTCTTCCAGCGCGTTGGTGTTCAATGGCGGCGAAGCGCACGAGACGATCAAGGCCGTGCACATCGCAATGGCGAATGCATGCTGGAATTTCATGGCTGACTCCTCGGCAGGCCCCGCTCCGCTTCCTGCCGCAACGTCTCCACGCTGCGCTGCACTTCCTCGGCGGCCCCTTTCGCCTCGCTGCTGCGGGCGCGCGCGGCGGCCAGATCGGCGTCAGCCGCCGCTTCGTCGGCGCGCATGCGTGCGACGTCGTAGTCCTTGTCGGCCAGTGCCGCGGTCGCTTCCGCCAGTTTGCTGCGCGCTCGATCGAGATCGGCGGCGGCGAATCGTTGGGCGCCACCGCTCTCCGCCTGCGAAATCAGTGTTTTTGCGCGCGCCATTTCGGCGTCGGGAGGCGTTCCGGCGCAGCCGAGTACGAACAGCGATCCGAGAATGGTCAGATACAGCAGTCTGTTGTGCGATGACATCGTACCGGTCCCTTGCAGCTGACTCTTAATCAGCGTAGCTACCGGGAACGGCGATGCCAGTGGACCATGGTCTGTCAGTCACCGTTGCAGGCGGCATCTGACGCGAGTGCCGTCGGTCAGCTGAGCACCGCGATCAGGATGATGATGGGAATGGGCACACCGAGCGCCCAGAGAAGAATGGATCGCATGATTGCCTCCGATCAGGTTGCGAGCACCGATGAGTCCCGCAGCCGCCCGCCAAACGTCGCGGCAAAACTCGCCACGAAGGCGCCCACGAACAACGAGACGACGAGCCACAATGCCAGCAACGCGGATGCCTTGCGCGCGTCATCGGCAAGCTGCTTCGCCTTGGCGGCGGCCTCATCCAGATTCTGCTTCAGCCGCGTAAACGAATCCGTGACGCGCTGTTCCGCCTCCGCTCGTGCGAGGCCGGTTTTTGCCGCCACGAGTTGGGCCAGGTAGTGACGGTCCGATTCGCCAAGCTCACCGGACGCGAGTGCATTCGCGAAGATGCGCGTGGCTTCCAGAATCCTGTCCGGCTCCGTGGATTGCGCGGAGTCCGGCGCCGCGCGAAACAGCGAGTCCACGAAATAGCCGACGGGATTCGTGTCCGCGGTGGCCGCAGCCGCACCCGCGCCCGCGCTTGCCACGGTCGCCGCGGATTTCGCGACTTCGCCGCCCGCCTTGAGCCCGGAGGAGAGAGCCGAACCGATTGCCGACGACAGCAATGTCGCCATGAGCAAAGTCGCCACCGCCCATGCGAGAAAGCCGTGCGCCGTGTCGCGGAAGAAAACTTCGTCGGTATGCACGGAAACCCAGCGTATGCGCAGCCGACCCGCGAGATACCCGCCCAGCGCCGACGCCAACAGCTGAACGACAGTGACCCAGATGATGGTGGAGACACCCGCCGTGCTGCCGGAAATTCCGTCACTGGCCCAGGGCGAAACAGCCGCAAGGCCCAGTCCCGTTCCAAGGAGGAATAACACGAGCGACAAGGCCGCCGCGCCAACGGCGCCCGCGATGACGGCGCCCCAGGAAACGGCGCCTTCGGATGTGGTTGCCATGGCCAATCTCTTCAGCGAGGGTATTGGCCATAAAATTGCGCGGCTGGCGCCGGATGAGATGCAGGAGCGGCTAACTGTCGTGTGTAGGTCTCAGGGAGAATCGACCGCGAACGCAAACACCTTGCCGTTGAGATCCGCGGCGTAGACAACGCCCTCGCCGATCACCGGCGACGCGCCGAAGCCCCAGTTCGTGCCGGCCTTCGCGACCTGCTCCGAGGGCGGATCGAGATACATCCAGCGGATCGCGCCGGTCTTGCGATCCAGCGCGACAAGGGAACCCGCGCGGGATCCTGGATAGGCGCCCTGCCCGACGGTGCCGGTGATGACCAACGCATCGTTCACCGCGGGACGCTGCCATGAGAATCCGGGTACCGCCGATTTGAACCGTACTGAACCGTCCTCGAGATCGAGCGCGTACACATTCGTCGCGTCGGAGGATCCGGTGTAGACCACGCCGTCGCGCACCACCGGCGGCGATTCGATCCACGAGAACCAGTAATAACGCTTCCACTGCTCCTTGCCCGTGGCCGCGTCGAGCGCGATCAAGTCGTAGCTGCGGCTGCCGACCAGCACGCGATCGCCCGAGACGACCACGTCGCCGGCGACGGCGATCTTCGCGTCGTAAGTCCAGCGCGGTTTTCCGTCCGTCGCCGAAACCGCCTGCACCTTGCCGTCGTAGGCGCCGAAGATCACGAGGCCGCGGTGCAACGCCGGTGTCGCCGTCATGATGTCGCCGGCCGGCACGCGCCAGAGCTCGCGGCCGGTAGCTAGATCGAGCGCGTAGAGGTTCTTGTCGCGGCTGGCCAGGTAAAGCGTCTTTGCGTCCGCCGCGATGCTCGAGCCGTAGCGGTCCCAGCGGGTTTTTTCCTGGTTGGCCGGGATGCGCGGTTCGCTGCCGTTGTCGACCCGCGCGCGCCAGGTTTCGGCGCCGGATTTACGGTCGAGTTTGTAGAGGAAGCCCGAATCGGATGCGACGTAAAGGTGTTCGCCGATGACCTTCGGCTGCGCCTTGATGGGTTTGCCGGTTGCGAACTTCCAGCGCGTTTTGCCGTCGCGGTCGATGGCGTGCAGGACGCCCTGGTCGTTGCCTATATATAGAGTGCCGTCGGCGTCGCGTTCCAGGCCAGCCCAGACGGGCGCGCCCGTATCCACCGACCACGCGACCTTCGGCCGCGGCGCGTTCCACTCGCGCGGCGCGGATTTCTCGAGCGGCCCGCTGCGTTTGAACTCGACCGGAATGTTGTAGACCGGCGCGAGGTCGGCCGGCAGATGTCCGGTCAGGGTCTGGCTGGCGGGATTCCAGGTGAGCGGAAAAGACAGCGGCCTGGTGTCGACCGAATCGCCCGAAATCACGACTTCGCCGAGGCCGATGTCATAGGCGGCGATCGAAGGCAACGAAAGGGTTGCCTGCGGCTTGCCGTCTTTCTCGAAGAAATGCAGCGCCAGCGGCGCGCTGTCTCCGCCATGCTCGGGATGAGCGGACCACCAGCCGGAGAGAATGGTGGAAGTCGCGTCCGCCTGCGTCATTACGGGCAGCGAAAGTGCGAAACCAAAAACAAACAGCGCGCGGCTAGTATGGATATACATACCCGCACGCTGGCGATGTACTCAGCCGGTGTCAACAGTGGACGAGGGATTCATGAACTGCAGATTCGCCGTGAAACATTTCCTGTTGATCGCCATCGCCGCGTGTTTCGTGGCGCCCGCGGGCGCCGCGCCGGCAAAGATTGCCGCGTATCAGAACCTCCCGTTGTGGGAGCCCGGGCAGGTGCCCGGCGCGGTGGGTGATGGCCCGCTCGACGCGCCCTTTCTCACGGTGTTCAAGCCACGCGCGGGCACTGCCAACGGCGGCGCCGTCGTCATCGCGCCCGGCGGCGGCAACATCATGCTGATGTACGGCGGAGAAGGCGCCGAGGTCGCCGAAGTTTTCAACGACTGGGGCATCACCGCCTTCGTGCTCACCTACCGGCTCGCGCCGCGCTACGACAATGGCGCGCGCACGCGCGACGCCGAACGCGCATTGCGCCTCGTCCGGGCGCATGCGGCCGAATGGCAGATCGATCCGCAGCGGCTCGGGTTCATCGGCTTCTCCGCCGGCGGTAGTTTGGCGCGCGACCTCACCAACGCCGCGGACAATGGCGATCCGGGCGCGGCCGATCCCATCGAACGCGCGAGCTCACGCCCCGACTACCTCGGGCTGATCTACGGCGCCGGACGCGCGAGCCCCGGGGAATCATTGAAGGACTATCCACCCACATTCCTGCTGTCGTCCGCGGGTGATCAGGGACCGTCGCTCGCCAACGCGCAGCTCTTCATGGACCTCACGAAGGCCGGCGCCGTCGCCGAGCTGCACGTGTATCAACGCGGCCGTCACGGTTTCGGCAGTGGCGTCGGCAGCACGGAGTTCGGCGACTGGATGCCGCGGCTGCAGGGATTCCTGAAGGTCGCGGGTTTCTTCCCGCCCGCGGCTGCAACCGCCAGCGCACCGGCGCGCACCGGCCCGATCCGTACCGTCAACGACGGCTACGGCGATTACGTCTTCGTGCCGGCCGGCTCCTTCAAGATGGGCGACGATTCCAAAGACGCCCTGGCCCGCGAGAAACCCGCGCACACGGTGGACCTCGACGCGTTCTACATCTCGAAGTTCGAAATCACCAACCGCGAGTGGAAACGGTTCCGCGACGATCCCGGCTACGACGATCCGCAGTTCTGGCCCAACGGCCACGTGGTGCCGCGCGATCAGATCCCGTACTGGACGCAGCCTAACAACCATGGCGGCGGCACACCCGGCAGCGACGAATATCCCGTGATCGGCGTGAACTGGGACGCCGCCACCGCCTACTGCGCGTGGCTCAGCGCGCGCACCGGCCAGCGTTACCGCCTGCCCAGCGAGGCGGAATGGGAAAAGGCCGCCCGCGGCACCGATGCACGGCGCTTTCCATTCGGCCAGACCGTCGACCGCCGGAAGGCTAACTACGTCGGCGCCCAGGCGTTCGACACGGTCATGCCGGTGGGCTCCTTCAAGGAAGGCGCCTCGCCATATGGCGCGTTCGACATGGCGGGCAATGCCCTGGAGTGGACCCAGGACTGGTACGACCGCGACTACTACGCCGTCTCACCGCGCAAGAATCCCAAGGGTCCCGCGACCGGCGCTTATCGCGTCGTGCGGGGCGGCAGCTTTTTCGTGGAGGAGTTCGACCTGCGTACGTCGGCACGTTTTGCCGCGTGGCAGTCGTTTCAGGCCTACCGCATGATCGGATTCAGACCGGTGCGCGAAGCGGGTTCTCGGTAGCGCTTCGCAGCACCAGCCAGGCGATCAATCCATGCGCGAGATCCACCATCGCGTGCAGCGCGATCGCCGGCCACAACGAGTCGAATATCGCAACCGTCAGCGTGAAAACGGCGCCCACGATTCCTGTGCGGACGGCGTTGCTCCATCCCTGGTAGGCATGCAAAGTCGCGAAGATCAAAACGGATAGCGCCGCCGCGCCCCACCAGCCGAGCCACGGGGCGAAAACCCAGATGAAGTAGCCGCGAAACAGAAACTCCTCGCAAAAGCCCGCGGTCAGCGACACTCCACCGAACCAGTACATTTCCTTGCGAGTGTGCGGCAAGTAGTCAGCGAGCTTTCCGAGCTGTTGCTCCACGCTGGCCCGGGCGTCGGCGGTGCGGGCAACCGCCACGACCGCGTAGACGAAATAGGCCGCGACCAGCAGTACCAGGGCAATGGATGTCCACAACCGCCAGCCGTCTGGAATGGAGAACCCGAATGACGTCCAGGATCGGTCATTCGATTGCCACAGCACTGCGCCGATCGCGACCACGGGCCATGCTCCAAAGATCGCCCATGCCCAGAACCAAGTCCGGGCGCGAGCGGGATCGGCCCGCAAACGGCGGCGAAAGGCCGGCCAGAAGAACAGATAGTCGATCAGCGGCAGGACGGCCGCGAATAGCGCCACGTAGATGAGATCGGAGTGCGCGGGCATGAGACCGCCCTTATGCCGCAGTCCCGCGGAATCAACAACGGCCTGACCCGCTGATCTACTTCAGAGCGCCGCTTGCCGAGACTTGCGCCGATGCCAGCTGCACGCGGACGCGTGATTTCCGGATCGCCTCCGCCAGCTCCAGCACCGCCGAGGCATAAAACGTGGAGCGGTTGTAACGCGTGACCACTTCGAAGTTGTTGAAGCCCGCATAGAACTTCGATGAAGCGCCCGGCGTGGGCAGCTCGAAAATGGAGATGCGGCCGGCGGGCGGCTCGCTCCCCGAGAACACCACGCCCTTGCCCTGCACTTCCAGCACGTCGTGGATGCGCTCGAGGCCGCTGACCAGTTCCGGCTCGCTGCCCGGCAACAAGCGCACCGGCGCCTTCGGCGGTTCGCCGGGAATCCACCCGAACGACTTGATGTAGTTGGCGATGCTGCCGATCGCATCGGCGGCGCTGCCGCGCAGGTCGACGACGCCGTCGCCGTCATAGTCCACCGCGTATTTGCGGTAGCTGGACGGCATGAACTGCGGCAATCCCACCGCACCGGCATACGAACCCTTGATGACGAGCGGATCGATGCCTTTCTCGCGCGCCAGCAGCAGAAGTTCTTTCAGCTCCTCGCGGAAGTATTCCTGGCGGCGGTGACCGTCGAAGGCGATCGTCGCCAGCGCGTCGACCGCGCGGAACGATCCCGTGTTGGCGCCGTAGTTAGTCTCGACGCCCAGGATTCCGAGGATCACTTCCGGCGAAACCCCGAACTCCTCTTCGGCGCGGTTCAGCACTTCGGCATGGCGCTCCCAGAACTGAGTGCCGGCGGAGATCAGCGCGGGTGTCAGGAATTTCGCCCGGTAATTGGCATAGGAGCGCGCCGCGGAAGGCGCCGAACTCGGCGGCGGCCCGAGCAACCGCACCACCGTGGGCTGATGGCGCGCGGCGCGCAGGATGCGTTCGACATCCGCGGGATCGATTCCGTAGTCATCGTGCATCGCGTCGATGAAAGCGCGCACGTCCGCGCGCGAGACGTAGTCCGAGGCGGCCGCGGGCTGCGCCGCCAGCAGGCAAACGAGGAGAAACGATGCGACCGTCGCGACTACGGGTTTCACTGAGCGCGTCCATGTGAACCAGGGACGCTTGAACTTAAGCCCTTCCGCGCCGGGAGACAGTGATGGTTTTCACAGGGCGATGGATCGCCCCCAACCGCTAGCTGAGGAGTTTGGCCTTCGCGCTCTTGAACTCCTGATCACTCAGGTCTCCCGCGTTGTGTAAGGCGGTGAGCATTTGCAGCGAGGCCACGAGATCATCCTGGCCGTGCGTGTGAGCGGCCTGCTCTGTCGCCTGCGGCTCGAGCGCCCTGCTGGCGGCTTGCTGATTCGCGAATTTCTGCTGCTGCCGGCGTGCGACACGTCCTGCCGTGGCGGTGGCGACACCCGAGATAACGGCCGTCCGTCCGGCGGTTCGCAATAGCCTTCCAGTTCTCCGAACCATGTTGATACCTCGATGGTTGGTCGGGGGGAGATGCTCAACCGTGACGCACTGGTGCGGAGGGCACAATGGACCACTGGTCTTATGCATGAAACCGCACGTCAGGCGAGGCCGAGAAACCCTTCCATGCGGCCCAGCTCCTCCTCGAGCGCCCGCCGGAACGCCGGCGCTTTCGGCGCGCGGCCCTCCACGTAGCCGAACGACGGCACGAGCCGCCCGCTAACTACCGACAGATTCCCCCATCCTATGACCCTGTCGCCCCACAACAGCGGCAGCGCGTAGTACCCGCGCACCCGTTTCGGCGCCGGCGTGTAGGCCTCGAACCGGTAGGCCCAGTCCCAGAAGATCTCGAAACGCCGCCGGTCCCACACCACGGGGTCGAACGGCGCCAGCAAGCGCACCGCTTCACTAACTACGTGGCGTCGCGAGCGCGGATTCTCTCCCGCGGGCCAGTACCAGGTATGGCCGTCGACCGAGGCCTGCGGCAGGCGCGCCTTGGCGCGCGCCAGTGCTGCCTTCCGCGCATCCTGCCAGTGCGGAACCGCGAACTTGAGGAGCACGACCAGCTGCGCCAACGTCGCGGCCGGCAGCGGTGCGTATTTGTTCACGATGATGTCCACCAGCGTGTCCATCGCCGCTGCCGGATCCGCGGGTGGCGCGCTCACATCCCGCGCGGCATAGAGGCGAACGCCACTTTCGCGGCGCGCGATGCGCAACAGCCCGCGGTAGTGCATGCCATCCAGCAACTGCGTCGATGCATTGCTCGAACCACCGAACCAATTGGTCGCCTTGCCATGGGCGAAGTGCGCGTCGACCTCGCGTGGATGGACCACTCCGCGCTCGCGCACGAACTCCAGCACCGCATCCGCCTGGCGCGCGCGTGCTTTCGACCACGGATGCCGCGCCGTGCGCGGGTGCATCAACGCCTGCCAATCGCGCGGCACGAAGCCGTAATTGACGAAGAAGTCCTCCTCGATCGGCAGCTTTGAATAGCGGCGTTCGAGGTCACCGGCACGGTAGTTGGTGACGCGATGGCGAAGCGTCAGGTCCTGCGCCCGGGCGGGCGCGCGGATCGGATCCGCCTGGACGAAGCCCAGCTTCGCGATGGCCCGCGGCAGCGTCGTCGGCTTGAAGAGCGAGCGGGAGATGGCGTAGCGGCGCAGATCGGCGAGGACTGGAGAGCGCATGAGCTGAAAGATTGCCCGCGGAGGTGGTCACCGCGGGCAATCTTACGCGAGGAAATTCCAGCCGGAACGCGCCCTACCGTCCGCCAAACCTCGCGGTCATGGACAAGAACAGCTGCCGGCCCATGATTTCGTAGGTCGAGTAGGTGTTCGCGGCGCCGCCACCCACCACCTCGACGGTACCGAGAGGCGGGCCCTTGTCGAGAATGTTGTTGATGCCGAGGCGAATCTGGACGTCTTCGGTCGGGTTCCACGTGCCCGCGAGATCGAAGTAGCTGAAGGTCGGAAACTCGGCGCCGAACGCCTTGAACTGCGGTTCGCCGGTCACCGGATCACGATGTGACGAACCCGCCAGCGAGGGATCGGAATCGTTGTTGTCGAGCTTCACGCTGCCGATGAAGCGCCAGGTCAACGCAACATCGAAATTCCACGGTGTGCTCCAGGTGGTGCGCAGGTTGTGGCGCCAACGCGGGTTCACCGTCTGGCAGGTGCTTCCGTAGAGGCCGGCGCAATCGTAGGTATGCGCGCCCGGCAACGGCGTGGTCTCCGTCGAGAGCAGATAGGCGCCGTTCATGGCGAACGACAACGCGCCCGACTCGCCGGGCAGCGTGAGCCGGTACGCGCCCTGCAAGTCGATGCCGCTGATCTCGGCGCGCGCGATGTTCAGGTTCTGCTGAACGATGTAGCCGCCGCCGGGAATGTTGTTGCCGGTGAGTCCGCCGGTGGTGTGCTGGCGAACGATCAGCGCGCAGTAGAGAGGATCTCCTGTATCGAGGCAGGTGTTCAGCGCCACGTTGGCGGAGACCACGCCTATCACGTCGTCGATCTTGATCCGGTAGTAATCGACGCTGGCAGTGAAGGTGGGCAATGCCTCCGGGGTGATGTTGAAGCCCACGGTGTACGAGGTGGCGGTTTCATTCTCGAGGTCCGGGTTACCGCCGGTGAGCTGCGAGAGCTGGCCCAGCACCGCGTTCGGAACGTTGTTAGTGGTGCTGCCGTTGCCGTAGCGGGCAATGAAAGCCGCCTGCTCGGCGGCCGGCACGGTATTCAGGCACTGCTCGAGCGAAGCGGCCGCCGGCGTCACGCGGTCCGGCGACGCGCACGGGTCGTCGCCGAGCTGTATCAGGCCCACCAGGCTGCCGTTGTAGAGCTCCACGATCGAGGGCGCGCGCACGGCGCGCTGAAAGGAGCCGCGGAACCGCAACGAATCCGTCGGCGCGTATTGCAACTCGAACTTGTAGGTGTTGGCCCGGCCGGTGCTCGAGTAGTCAGACAGGCGGTACGCGGTATTGAAGACGAGATCCTGCATGCCGCGCCGCTCCTGCACCAGCGGCACGCGCAACTCGACGAAGCCTTCGCTGACCGAAACGCTGTTGTCGATGCCCACGGCGGCGCTGCCGAATCCGGAGAGCTGGCCGCTGGCGAGTCCCGAATCGGGCTGGAACTTCACGTGCTCGTTGCGATGTTCATAGCCGACGTTGACCGCGACACCTTCCTCGGCGCTGGGCAGCTTGATGCCGTATCCACCGAGCTGGCCCGAGACCTCGGCATGGATGGTCCGCAACGTGGTGTTGCCGTAGCCGGTGCCGGCCAAGTAGAGGAAGTCGAGCTGATCCTGCGTGACGCCGCCGTCGGAGAAGATGTTCCACGGCACGCAGCGTCCACCACTGAGACAGACGATATTTCCGCTCGCATCGCGCCGCGCCAGCAACGACTGGTCGATGGCGGTGAAATTCATGTACTGGTCGTTCGAGGTGAAGAAGTTCGTGTAGTAGTACTGGCCGTAGGCGTCGTAGCTCCACGCCTCGTTGATGTCGCCCTTGCCGCCCAGCACCGCGCGATAGTTGCTGTGTTCGTAGTCGCTGGTGCGCGCGCCACCCTCGACATTGCGGCGGCCGATCGCCACGTTGACGGTGACCGGCGCGGCGCCGATTGCGATCGCCGCGGCGTCCGCATCGATCATCTCCTGCGTGCACAGCGTCAGCGCCTGCTGGGCGCTCATCAACGGGTTGCTGCAATTGATGTTGTAGTTGCCGCTGATCGGATCATTCGGATTCGAGAACAGGAACGCCGCCGCGGGAGCGACCACCTGGTTGGTCTGGTCGTTCATGTATCCGAATTCGGTGTACACCTGGAAGTGATCGGTCATGTCGAGATGACCCATGAATCCGGCGGTGTACCGCTCGTCGCTGCGTTGCACGTTGATGTACCGCTGCGAGTTGAAGAACGCCGGCGGGTTGGTCTCCGCCGAACCGAACTCGATGAATTCGCTGCCCAACACGGCGTAGTCGGTGAAGGCGTTCGGCCCCGTTTGCGGCTGCCAGTAGTTTGAGTTGATGCTGCCGGCGCAGGTCGCGCTCGTGAGGTCGTCCGTGGGATTCAACTGGCATCCGCCGAAGTCCCGCTCCGCGCTCGTCACCGGATCCATTTTCATGTAGCCGAAGTACGCGGTGATGTTGCCTCTGCCGTCGGCGAGGCTGGCTCCGGCGAGGATGTTGAACGCGATGTTTTTGCCGTCCGTCGACGATCCGGTCAGCGGCTCCAGGCCGGCATCACGCTGCAGATTCTGGGTGAAGGTGTTGCTGTTGTCGTGCCAGTTGCCGCCGATGCTGGCGTCGACCTGGAAGCCCTCGAAGTTCTTCTTCATGATGAAATTGATCACACCGGCAATGGCGTCGGAGCCATAGGTCGCCGAGGCGCCGCCCGTCAGCACTTCCACGCGCTCGACCAGCGACGCGGGAATCTGATCCAGGTCCGGCGCCGGCTGTTGAATGAACGTGTACGGCGAGCCGATGCCGAGCCGCCGGCCGTTGACCAACACCAGCGTGCGATTCGGTCCCAGTCCGCGCAGGTTGGCGGTTGCAACACCGCCGGCGGTAGTCAGGCCCGGCGTGCGATTGCCGAGGTCCTGCCCCAGGTCGTTGGTAAAGTTTTGCGGCAACTGACTGATGATGTCGGTGATGTCGGTCTTGCCCGAGACCCGGATGTCCTGGCCCGTGACCACCTGGACGGGACTCGTGCTCGTGGCGTTGGGGCTCGCGATGCGTGAACCCGTGACGATCACCACTTCCTCGACCTCTGCGGGCGGTGTCTGCGCGCAAACCGTTGCCGCTGCCGCGGCGAGTAAAGAAGAGGAGAACAGGCGAGCTGTGAGATGGTGTTTCATATCTGCCTCTCCGGAACGTGACGCTGTTGCGTTTTCCGCGCGTGCGCGCGCGGATGCGTACCTCAGAAGATAGTCCGCGGAAATTCCCGCCAGCGCGTTATGTGACCGACCGGGACGGCGCGCGCGTGAAGTGGGCGTGGCGAGGGACGAGCCGGCGCCGGAGAAAACCGCGCGCGATGCGTCGAGCGAACGCGATTCCTGTGGTAGGAATACCGCTACAAGCGCGGTGAAGTAGTTGGCCCAAGCAACATTGCGTGGATGCCGGCGTGCCGTTCCCGGCTCGAGACGAGTCGCGCGCCGCTGCGCATCACGAAGCAGTATTGCCCGCGATCGAGCCGCTCGACGTGGGCCACCTGGCGCAGGTTCACCAGCAGCGAACGCTCGATTTGAACGAAGCCCAGCGGGGCGAGCCGCGCCGACAGACCCTTCAACGTCGCGCGGGTCAGGTACTCGCTGGCGCCCAGGTGCGCGGCGACATAGTTGCCCGCCGACGCCAGGTATTCGACTTCGTAGGGATCCAGGAGAAAAATCCGGCCGGCCTTCTCGCCGATGATCTGCGTGGGCCAGTTACCGCGCGCCGGGGCACGCTCGGTATCCGCGATGGCATTGTCCACGGCGGCATTGAACAGCGGCGGATCGAATGGCTTGTAGAGATACTCCACGTTGATGCCCGCGGGACGCGGACCCGGTTCGTCCCGCGCGGACGTCACCATGATGGTCGCCGGTGCCACTTCCGGGACAAGAGACCGCAGCAGCTCGAATCCGCTCATGTCGGGGAGCCGCGCGTCGAGCAGTAGCAAGTCCGCGTCGCCGCCCTTAATCACGTGGATGGCCTGCAGGCCATTCGTCGCTTCGGCAATCACATCGAGATCCGGCCGATCCGCGCACAACTGATGCAGCTGCGTGCGCATGGCCGCCTCGCCGTTCACGATCAGCGTGCGCATATGTCTGGATCTGGTTGTTGAACCCACAGGCTCTCCCCGATTCGCAGACCGACACCAAGGCGGACTGACCCTGCGGATGAGAGTTCGCCCCGCCAAATAGGACAAGGGCTTGGACGAGCGAATCGAGCGACGGGTGGCAGGTCTGCGGCAGGTGGAATCCCGGAAGCGCCGAGACGACGCGGGCGTCAGGTAGTCGGCCCCGGGGTAGGCGCGGGGATAGGCCTAATGCCTACGGATACGTCACCTCGTAAACCCCCTCATAGGCAGGATTGCGTTCCGGGTGCCATTCACCGTCCTTCAGCTCGATATTGCTTACGCCCAATTTGCGCAGCGAATCCAGACGATAGATGAACCCCTGATATTTGTATGACTTGTAAATGGGCTCATAGCTGCCGATCTGGCCATAGGTGGGCAACAACGGATTGATGCCTAACTCCTGATAAAACCGGTCAGACGCACTTCTAAGCTCGACCAGTCCTTCGGCCAGGGTGGAAACCTTCATTGACAAGAAGTTGAATACTTCCTGAGACGCGGGCGATCTGTTGGGATGAAGGCTGACATTTCCTTCTCTGGTTGCTTGACCAAGGACCACTGACTTGGCCGGCGCGCCGTTCTTCGCATATTCCTGATCCAACTTGCTTGCCATCTCCAGCATGTTCTCCTGATAGGGGCCGCCATGAAACAGGAGCAGTGAGTTGTCATTCAGGTACTTCTTCTTTCCGGCCGGGAAAATGAAGATGGCGCAGGAAGATTCGCAATAGTCGACGACCTCGACATCCCAGTTGTGTCTGTGCATGAGAATCCCGATCGCCAGTGCCGCAGGGCCGTCGCCACCCGGTGACGTAATCACGATCGTCTTCTTCTCAGCGACAGATTGAACAAGATCGTCCCTTAGCTGGACAAACGCCTCTGGGGTTATTTCCCCGGTAACTGTAAGCGTGTGGAAGGAAATGAGTTCTTTCCGAGGAGATAACACATGCCTTGCGCCAAACCAGACAATGGCGACCAACGCGAGCGCAGCCAGGATTTTCAGATGCATTTTCACAAGCCGGATCTTCGTCAACTCGATTTCATCCTGCAAGGAGCAGGTAGTTGGCCGCGGGTCCGGCAAATGCCTGCATCGCCACACCTTCGCCGGGAAGTTGAATGCTACCCACGTTGATCCAGGGTGAAATGGATTACTGGCTGTGCCAGCCCGACGCGGCGCTGGGCTCGGCGGTCAAGTCCTATTTCATAGCCGACGTCGGTCGCCGCTCGAACGCGCAGCACGAACTCTTCATGCCGGACGGCTATGCCGAACTGGTGTTCGTGTTCAACGGAGGATACGAGCGCGTGGAGCTGGACTCTTCCGCGCCTGCGCGGCGCCTGCGCCGCAGTTACGTGATCGGTGGCCGCAGCCGTTCGATCGTCACGCGCGAAAGCGGCGGCGTGAAAGTGATTGGAGTAAAACTCGAACCGCGCCTGTTGCGTGGTCTGCTTCGATCGCCGCTGACCGCGCTGCGCGATCAAGTCGTGGATCTGGCCGAGCTGAATGACCGCGGGTTGCTCGAACTGGAACACCGGCTCGCGGAGTGTGATGACGTCGTCGAAACAGTCGCGACGCTCGACCAGTTCCTGTTGGCCAGGCGCGCGGAGTTTCAGCAGTTGGACCCGGTGGTCGAGCATGTGGCCAAAACGATCCGCGCGGACCACGGGGGCACGCCGCTCACGCGCACCGCGAAGGACCTCGGCATCGATCCACGCACGCTCGAACGTCGCTTCGTCGCCTGGTGTGGAATGTCGGCGAAATCGTACGCGCGCATCGCTCGCTTCAAGCACGCCTACCACGCTTTCCTGCAGGATCGCGACTATCTAGAAGGCTACTACGATCAATCGCACTTCATCCGCGAGTTCCGCTTCTTCACCGGCGCGACACCGACACGCCTGGCGGCACGACGGATCCCCGAGTCGACGGACGTGACGAATCTGCTGCTGACACATCTGTCCTTTCACGAGGACTTCAACGCCCTCGATACGAAGAAAGCGGTGGGCCATCCGACCAGCAGCGTGTGAAAGAAGAAAGTGGTGTGGATTCCTTCGAGAGGATAGATAGGCCGGCCGATCGCGGATAGCGGCAACACGACGTAGTTCATGACCAGTGCGAACGCGACGCCATACAGGATGCCGAGCACGATCCACTGGCGCGGCACGAATTTCACGCGGCTCACGATCACGTACAGAAGCGCGGCGGCGGCGAAGCAGATGAAGAAATGTAATGCCGCGCCCAGCAGCGCCGTGCCGACGCCGCCCTGGCGAGCACCAGGACCTAACAACCCGCTCGCCACGCCCTTCCAGGGGCGCATCCATGAATTGCCGGCCATGACAGCCGTGACGGATGGATAGATGAAGTCGGCGAGTCCGGCGAAGAAACCGCCGAGCATGATTCCCCGAAGAGCTTTGTTTGCTTTGAAGTTCATGAAATGGGCCTCAGCCGATAGATGCCACCGGCGAATTGATTGAGCACGACGTAAGGATAACCGTCCGGCCCGACCGTCACATCGCGAATGCGGCCGTGTCCCTTGAACAGCAGCCGATCGTTCGATACTCGACTGTCCCGAAGTTGCACCAGGCGCAGTTCCTGGAAGCCGAGACTCGCGACTAACAACTGCCCATTCCATTCGGGAAAGCGATCGCCGAAGTAGAACTCGATCTGGGAAACGGCGATCGATGGCGTCCAGTGATGAACGGGTGGTTCGACTCCCTCGAGGTAAGGGCTGTCGCCGACCGGAGTTCCATCGTAGTGCTTGCCGAAGCTCACCCGCGGCCAACCGTAATCCGCCGCGCGGCGCACGAGGTTCAGCTCATCGCCTCCCATCGGTCCGTGCTCGGCGGACCAGATCGTGCCGGTCCGAGGATGAGTCGTCATGCCCTGAGGATTTCGGTGTCCCGAACTCCATATGGACGGCAATGCCCCGGCACGGCCGACGAAGGGATTGTCCTTGGGTATCCGGCCATCGTCGTGCAGGCGATGGATCTTGCCGTAAGGATACGCGAGGTGCGGCGCCCATTCGGGATGCTGGCGCTCGCCGACGCTGAAGTAGATGTAGCCGCTGTGAAATGCGATGCGCGAACCGAAGTGCGCGTAGCTCGAGGTGTAGAATCTGTCCGGCGCGCGAAAGATGTCCTGCTGGTCCACCCATCGCAGGCCGTCGAGGCGGCCGCGCACGATGCGCGTCATCGAAGTGGAATTGCCCGCGCCCGGATCCGAGAAGGATAGATAGATCCAGCCGTTCGTCGCGTATTGCGGATGCGGCTTCACCGCCAGCAATCCACCCTGGCCGCCGCTCCATATGGGCGGAAGCCCTTCGATGCGCTCAGCTGCCCCGCCCTTTCTGAAGCGCAGCAACTGCCCGCCTTTCAAAGTTGCGAGTATCGAACCGTCGGGCAGGAACGCCATGCTCCAGATTTCGGAGCCCGCCTCAGCCACTCGTTCGAGCTCGAAGCGGTATCCAGCGGCCGCGATGACGGGTTTCGAGGGAATGTCGAATTTCACGGTTTCACCTTCGTGTTCGCCCCGCTGGGCACTCAGCGCGAAACTGTCGAGATTGAAAATGCCGCCACCCTCGACGCCGTAGAAACACAGCAGGTGATGGCCGGACACTTCCCGGTTCAATCCGATGCGTTGATGCGCGAAGGTTTCCCAGTTCGCCGTGGGCACTGCCCGCTTTTCGCCTAGATTGATGCGCGGCTCCCTGACGCCATCGCCCATCAGGATCGCGAAGCGCCCCGCATCGGAATTGCCCTTCGCATAGTTGAGCTCGATACTGCGCACACCCGTCAGGTCGACCGCGTCGTAACACAACGAGCTGCGCTCACTGAAGTAGCCCACATAGGGAGGCGTGATCACGTAGTTAGCCGAGTGAACCGGGTCCAGGGATTCCGCCTCGATGGTCGCCCCCACCTTGCGATTGCCAGTCGCGGACGCAGCCCGCACTCGGCGCGCCAGCTCCTCGATCCTTGCGTCCGATAGTTGTTTGCCGAATGCCGGCATGCCGCGGACGGGTAATCCGTTACGGATTATTTCCGCGAGCTCCATGGGCGTGCGGCTCGTGACACCACCGCTCGGAAGTCGAAAGCTCGTGCCGTGGCAGCCCGCGCATAGCCGCGAGTAGTCATCCGGCGTGGTTTGCGCCGCCGCCGTGGTTCCCAGGAAGGTGGCGAGCGCGACCGCTGCAACTCGCGTGAATGTTTCAGTTCGCATGAGAGCCTCTGTGTCCGCAGGGGACAGAGGCTAGGAAGCCGCGGCTGCGCCGTATTGTAGATTTCCGGCGGTATCGTCAAAAACAATCAGTTCGGTTCGACCACCTGGAAACCGCGGGCGCGCAAACCGGCCAGATAGCCATCCGGCGCGAAAAGCTCCGCCATAGCTACCACCGCGATCGTGCTGCGGTTCTTCTTCAAAGCACGCTCCGCTTCGGCCAGCCATGCCTCGGTCCGCCGCGCGACGAACTCGTTGGCGCGCTTTTCGCCACCGTACAGCGCGACCGTGCACTTGTTCTCCTGGTGAGTGGGCTGCAGCGCGTACAGCGGCACGAGCCTTCGCAATCCGGCGATGTCTCCCACCGACCACGCGTTCGCGAGACGCTTGAATCCGTCACCGCCGTCTTCCACGAGGCGCACCATCATTTCGAGACAGGCGACCGTCGAGCCATTCTCGATGATCTTCAATTGCTCTTCGTGAGTCTGTCCGGGCGTGCCGAGCGAGGTGACTTTGACCTTGGCTCTCTTTGCGAGATTGAACACCGTAATGCTGGCACTGAACCGCTTTTCCATATCCGCCGTCCTGAGCGCGCTTATCAGGATGCGCCTTCCGGCGTAGAAGGGACGCAGCTCATCGATCGGCTCGGGGGTGCCATAGAATTTCCGTGCGGCATCCGCGCGCGCATACAACTCGGGCGGAACGACATCTTTCAGCGTCTGACCGACGGGAAGTTTGCGAATCTTGGCCTCCGCGCGATCCTGCGCTTTGTCCGGCCACATGACACCCGAGAAGTCGAGCAACACTTCCTGCGACATCTTGATCCGGTGCTCGACCGGTCTCGACTTCCATCTGAACTGGCCCGGCTGCGGCGCGACCTCGCCCAGAATCCACAGGGAGTGATCGCCGGACGATACCTTCCACATGCCCGGGCCCGGGTTGAACCCCTTGACCAACACCACCTGCATGCCGTCCTCAGTAACGTCGACCACTCCTTCGTCCGCCAAGTCCGTTTCGGCGGCGAGCGGCGCGGCGATCAGCAGTGCGGCGATGGCGTAAAGGCAGGGCCTGAGCATGAATCGGTCTCCGATGCGGGGCGGCATTTTCGATGGTTCATGAATGGTTGTCCATCATCGGGTTCACAATACCAAGGGTCCGTCACGGGAGCGCCCCTCGGACTAACTACTTTGCTTTCCTTGCCTCCGCCGCCCGGAAACCCTTCCGCGCATGCCAGAACTGCGCCGCGCCGATCATTCGTACAGGGTTACGACCGCTGGCCACGGCTTTCCGACCTCTCGCCATCCAACGATGGATTTCTCTCGCCGGCGGTTTAAGGTTGTTCCTCTCACACGAGGACATCTGATGTCTGCACTCATGGCTTCCGCCTCACTTCTCTCGCTGCTCGCCCTTGGCGCAGCCTCGGCCGCCGAGGCGCCCTTGCTCATCGAAAACGTCACGCTGGTCTCGCCCGAGCTGCCGCAGCCGCTCGGCAACCGGCACGTCCTGGTGCGCGACGGGCGCATCGTGGACATCAGCGAGCGGCCGATCCCGGCGCCGGCAGGCACGCAACGGCTCGATGGCTCGGGCAAGTTCCTCACGCCGGGGCTCACCGACGCACACGTGCACGTGTCCGACGCGATCGGGCTCACGCCGTACGATTCGAGCCTCGCGCACCTCGAGAAGGACTTCCTGGAGCAGCAGCCGCGCAGCTATCTATATTTCGGCGTCACGCAATTGCTCGACACCGCGAATCGCCCCGATCGCGTGGCCGAGTTCGCCACGCAACCCCAGCATCCCGACATCTTTCGCTGCGGCCGGGCGCCGGTGGTCGACGGCTATCCACTCGTCTTCATGGACAAGGACACGCGGCACAAGGTGTTCACCGACTGGATCTACGAGCCCGCGAACGCGGCCGCGCATCCATTGCCGGCCGGCGCGAACGCGGCCGAGCATACTCCCGAGGCCGTTGTGGCGCGGATCGCGGGAAGCGGCGCGCTGTGCGTCAAGCTCACGCTGGAAGACGGCTTCGGTGAGCAGTCCGACTGGCCGATCATGAGCCCAGCGACCCTGGAACGTGTACGCGCGGCCGCGACCAGGCATGGCCTGCTTCTCGTAGCCCATGCGAATGCGCTCGACATGCAACGCATGGCCGTGGCCGGCAACGTAGACATCATCATCCACGGCGTGTGGAACTGGAACGAACACGGCGAAGCGCGGGGAATACCGCCGGCAATCGACGCGCACCTGCGCAGCATCCGCGACAAGAAGATCGGCTATCAGGCGACGCTGCGCGTGTTGCCCGGCGTCTGGGAAATGTACGATCCGAAGTTGTTCGAAGATCCGACCTTTGCAAAGGTAGTGCCGCCGCGCCTGCTGGCTTGGTACCGGACCGAGCCCGCGCAATGGTTCAAACTACAGGCATTCGGGCCCGACTTCGACGGCGCGGCCTTCCTCTCCCGCACGCGCGAAGAGGATTCCCGTTGGGCCACATCCGAGCGCGGCAAACGCGCGCTGCGACATCTTTATGAACTCGGCCAGCCACTGCTGCTCGGCAGCGACACACCTTCCGCGCCGACCTACGCCACTCATCCGGGCTACGAAACTTTCAAGGAAATGCGGACGATGGCGGAGCTCGGCATCCCGCTCCAGGCCATCTTCGCGGCGGGCACGATCAACAATGCGCGCTCGCTGCGGATCGAAAAGGACTACGGCACCATCGAGAAGGGCAAGGTCGCGAACCTGCTACTGCTCGATGCGAATCCGCTCGCGAGCGTGGAAGCCTGGACGAAGATAGACAAGGTGATCCTCCGGGGCCGGGTGATCGAGCGGGATACGCTTGCGGCCGACCGCTAATATCGGGGCCGTGAGGAAAACATCGCCGCTCTATTGGGCCCTGCAACTCGTCGGCTGGGGATTCCATTTCAATGCCCAGGCGTCGGGCGAAGTGGTCTTCGCCGGCGCGACCTGGTCACAGGCCACGATGGTGTGGGGCACGGCCAGCGTCGCCGGAATTTTGCTCACGCAGACGTTCCGGTGGACCGCGAAGCGGCGCGGCTGGCTCGCGCTGCCGCCGTACCCACTGTTCGCGCGCGTCGCCGGTTCGGCGCTGCTGCTCGCGGCACTGTCCCATCTACTCGTGATGTCGCTGTCGCAGATCGTATATGGCACGCCCGTGGCGCCCATCATGGGCTCGTTCTACGAGCGCCTGTCGGAATCCATGCAATTGAGGAATCAGTTCATCCAGATTCTCGTGATCTACGCATCCTGGCTGGCCCTCTACATGGCGTTTGCCATGCAACGCCGTCGCCAGCAGCTCTCCGAACAGCTCCAGTCCACTCAGCTCCGGCTGCTGAAATCGCAGCTCAATCCACATTTCCTGTTCAACGCGCTGAACGGACTGCGATCGCTGATCGAGGATGAACCGGCGCGCGCGCGGGATGCCGTGACCCAGCTCGCCCGCACCTTGCGATACACGCTGGCATCCGGCGACGAAGATCTCGTGTCACTCGAGCGCGAGCTCGAGATGGTGGAGGACTACCTCGCGCTGGAGTCGATGCGGCTGGCCGAGAGGCTGGGCGTGGAACGGAGAATCGAGCCCGCCGCGCGCGCTTCGCGCGTGCCCACGATGTTGCTGCAAACGCTGGTGGAAAACGCCATCAAACACGGCATCGCCGCGCTCAAGGAGGGCGGAACGCTGCGCATCGAGGCTCGCATCGTGAAAGATGAGCTGCGACTCACCGTGACCAATCCGCGACCGCGCGGCATCGCGGCCACCGACGGCGCAGGTGTTGGTCTGCAGAATGCCGCCGAACGATTGCGACTCCTGTTCGGCGCGCGCGGCGGCCTGAATCTCGATCTGTCGCAACCCGACAGGGCCGTTGCCGAGGCGAGGATGCCGCGATGAAGACGCTGCTGGTCGACGACGAGCCCCTCGCCCGCCGCGAGTTGCGACGCCTGCTCGCCGCGTTTCCGTCCGTGCAGATCGTCGGCGAGGCCAGCAATATCGACGAGGCGCACGAATGCATCGAGGCGCTCTCCCCCGACGTCGTTTTTCTCGACATCCAGATGCCCGGCGGCACCGGATTCGATCTGCTGGCGCGGCTCGACCACGTGCCGCGCATCGTATTCACCACCGCGTATGACCAGTACGCCATCAAGGCGTTCGACGTGAACGCCCTCGACTATCTACTCAAGCCCGTCGAGCCCCAGCGCCTCGCCGCGGCGATCCGCAAGATCCAGGAGACGGCGCCGCGCGAAACCGCGTCGAGCGGCGCCCTGCCGTTGGAGCAGCTCTTTATCAAGGACGGTCCGCGCTGCTGGTTCGTGCCCCTGCGGCAGGTGAGCCTGTTCACCTCCGAGGGCAACTACGTCCGGTTGCATTGGGGACAGGAGCGGCCGTTGCTGGGGCGGTCGCTCGCCGCGCTCGAGCGCAAGCTGGATCAGAAGCGGTTCTTTCGCGCGAACCGCGCGCAGATCGTCAACCTGGATTTCATTCAGCACGTTGAAACGGGCGAAGGCGGACGCCTGCACGTGCAGCTTCGTGACGGACCCGAGATCGAGGTATCGCGCAGGCAGGCGCGTGAGTTCAAGGAGAGATCGACGATTGCTTGACGAGGAAAAGCAGGTACGGCTTGGGCATTAGATCTTCAGCTCTTTCGCGAACCGGATCCCATGAGCCCGAGGATCGCTTCATAAACCTGATCGAACTGTTTGCGCGTATTCGCATCCAGCGATGCAACGGATTTCTCGAGCGCTTCGAGCCGTCGGGCCAACGTAGCGGTCGACGCGAGCACCTCGCGAAGCTTCACGAATGCGCGGACGACGTAGACGCTCATCTGTACGGCTCGAGGACTGTTGAGAACCGTCGCCGCCATGATTGCGCCGTGCTCGGTGAACATACGGGGAGGCTTTCGCGTGCCGCCGCGGCCATCGACGCGAGTTTTTGATGTTGCAAATTGCAACATCAAAACTGCAAGCTCTTGATCCGTCAGCTGAAAGATGAAGTCCGCCGGGAACCGGTCCAGGTTTCTGTTCACCTGCTGATTGAGGCGAGCAGTCGTAACACCGTAGACAGCAGCCAAGTCCGCATCCAACAGAACCCGATGACCGCGAACGATCACAATGCGGGCGACGATATCGGCCGGTGCGATTTCTGGCGGCTCGGGCATGCGAAAGCATGTTTAGTCATCCACAGCCCGACGCACACTTTCAAATCGAGCGTTTCGCCAAAGTAATTGCTCCCGTGGCAATTGTGAAACAAGCCGTTTCACAATTGCGGCATCCGGGTATTCCTCACGTGTTCAGTCGAGGCTCGCCGCCAACTTTCGCAATGCTCCTCGCGGATCGGACACGATCGGGTCGCCGTGCGAGACGATGATCCGGCGCAAATCCTCGCGCTCCGCCCACTTGCGAAACTGCGCGGACACTTCGTTCTTGTGAATGCCCATGGTCATCTTCACCGGCATCGGCACGTGCGGCTCATCGCCCGCGAAGCCCATCATCCGCAGCAACCAGCCGCCGACGCCGCTCTCGCCGTGGATGTCGCCGATGAGGTCGTTGACGATGAGCGTCAGGCCATCCACGCAATCGACTTCGAGCACGGAGTCGTGCGCGATCTCGACATAGCGCACAGCCGAGTCGTGAAAGTCCGGCGAGCTGGTGTCGATGCGCACGACCTTGCCGATCTTCTCCGCGCCGCCACGCGGCGCCACGACACCGATGTCCGGGTAGCGCTTCACGTAGCTAGGCGCGTCGAGCCGATGCATCTGGCTCGGCACCACGAGGTAGGCCGGGCGACCGAACGCCTCGAGCTCGTCCATGCCGTGCTCATCGAGCGCGATGGCACTGAAGATGATGAGGTCGCCCGACGCGAGCCGCACCGCGCTCATGCGCCGCGGCAGATGCATCAGCGGCATCGTCAGATCGCCGACGACCGTCAGGATGCGGTCGTTGATCCGCGTCACCTCGCCGTGCGGCAGCACGGTCCAGTTTTCGTGAGGGGCCGTCATGGCGGGGAGTCTGCGTGGAGATCCGGATGCGCGCTGTCGGACCCAGACCGATTTCGGGGGGACGTTCCCGCTGGAACGTCGTCTGCATAAGCTGACGCGCGCGGCGGCATGGCCATCGTTTCAGGCATATCGCATGATCGGCTTCCGGCCCGTGCCCGAACCATGACCCGATGAGCGCGTTGCAGAAATTCATCCAGGCGCATCCCCGACTCGTCGTCCTCACGGGTGCGGGCGTGAGCACGAGCTCCGGCATTCCCGACTACCGGGACGAGCAAGGCGAGTGGAAACGCGCGCGGCCCGTGGAGTTTCGTCCGTTCATGACGGACGCCCGGGTGCGCCAACGCTATTGGGCGCGCAGCACCGTCGGCTGGCCCGTCATCTCGCGCTCCGCACCGAACGCCGCGCATCATGCGATTGCGCGACTCGAGTCGCGCGGGCTCGTATCTTTGGTGATCACGCAGAATGTCGACGGACTGCACGAAGCCGCCGGCAGCCGGAATGTCATCGACCTGCACGGCAGGCTGCATCTCGTGCGTTGCATGCAGTGCAGCCAGACGTTGCCGCGTGCGGAGCTGCAGCAACAGCTGCTGGCGGACAACCCCGCCTGGGCGCAGATCGAGGGACGAGTTGCGCCTGATGGCGACGTCGATCTCGACGGCCGCGACTACAGCGGATTTCTCGTTCCCGAATGCCCGCAATGCGGCGGCATCTACAAGCCCGATGTCGTGTTCTTTGGTGAATCGGTTCCGCGGGAGCGCGTCGATCGCGCGTTCGAAGGCGTCGCGCAAGCAGATGCCCTGCTCGTCGTCGGATCGTCGTTGATGGTGTACTCGGGATTCCGTTTCGCCGAAGCCGCCGCCGCCGCGGGCAAACCGATCGCGGCCGTCAATCTTGGCCGCACACGGGCGGACCATCTACTTGCGTTGAAAATCAGTGAACCCTGTGGCGAGGCGCTCAGCGCGGTGTAGCCGGTCCTCCGCTCAAGGCGAGAACGGCCAGATACTTCATGAGTCGACTCCCGGGACGATGCGCAAGTCGCGGTCCACCGCGCTGCCGAGCACACGTAATGCTTCCTGGTACGCAGCGCTGTCGTGCGCACCCACGGCCTGCTCGACACTGTCGAACTCGAGTACGACCACTCGTTGATCGACGCCGCTTTCGTACACCTTCGCGGGCATGCCGCGCACCAGCACCCGACCGCCCGCCGAGAGCAGTGCCGGCACCGCGATCTTGGCGTAGGCCATCAGTGCGTCCGGGTCGCGAACTGTGCGGTAGGTACTTATCCAATAGGCCTTGGCCACGAATCGCCTCCATGTCCTTACAAAGAACCGCCGCTGCGAAGATAGTTGACGGGGTAACTCCGCGGCAACGGCGTGACCTGATTCTCGGCGGCCCAGGTATCCCACTTCTTCGCCAGGGATTCGACCCGCTGCGGTTGTTTGCCGGCCAGGTCTTCCATTTCAGTGCGGTCGCGCTCCATGTCGTAGAGTTTCCAGGAATCTCCACGCAGCGCCGTCAGCTTGTAACGTCCTTCGCGGACGGCCCGAGTCCCTTCGTGTTCGAAGAAGAGCGTTCGTTCGGGCATACGTGCTCCGTGCAGAGCGGGAATCAGGCTCACACCCGCCATGGGTGGGATCTGCCGCGTGTCGATCCTTTCGGGGTACTGCGCACCGGAGGCTTCGACAATCGTGGGCATCAGATCGATCAGATGCGCCGGCGCAGTGTCGATCGCATTCCGGCGCCGGAATCCGGCGGGCCAGTGCGCTACGCACGGAGTGCTGATGCCACCTTCGTGCGAATAGTGTTTGTACATTCGCCAAGGCGTGTTCGACGCGTTCGCCCAGGCGGATCCGACACTGTGATAGGTCCCGCGACTGCCCATCCGCGCCAGGTCATCGCCCCGGTGCAGCACATTGTTAGGACTCGAGCTCACGTCGAAACCGAACGGGTCCCATTCAGCGCAGGCGCCGTTGTCGCTCAGGAACATGATGAGCGTGTTGTCCAGCTCACCCCGGGCGCGAAGATCCGCCGTCACGCGTCCGATGTTCTGGTCCATGCGATCGACCATCGCCGCGTAGATAGCCATCCGCATCGCCAGGTCCGCGCGGCGGTCTTCCGGCAAGCTGTCCCAGGCCGGGTTTTCATCGCTTACGGTCTCGCCATGGTTGGTGTACTTCGAGCGCGGCGACAATCGAGTCCCTTTCGCCACCAGCCGCAGCTGCTTCATTCGGGCCAGGCGTTCCTGCCTGATGAGGTCCCACCCCTCCTTATATCTACCGCGGTATTTGGCGATGTCCTCCGGGCGCGCCTGCAGCGGAAAATGCGGCGCGTGGTAAGCCAGATACAGGAACCACGGCTGCTCCGAGGTCGTCCGCGCGTCCTCGAGAAAATCCAACGCGTAGTCAGTCAGGGCATCCGTCCCGTAGAACCCATCGCCGTAGCTGCGGGTTTTGCTTCCCTGCGGCAGACGCAGGTATTGCGCGGAATCCCAGAACGACTGCGCGCTGATCAACGTGCCGAAGTACTGCTCGAATCCGTGGCGCGTCGGATCCTTCGTTCCCACGTGCCATTTGCCGGACATGAAGGTTCGATAACCGCCCGCCTTCAGGACCTCCGCAATCGTCACCGCATTCTCGGAAAGTCGGCCGCGGTATCCCGGGTGGCCCATGTCCGTCACCATGTGGCCGACACCCACCTTGTGCGGATATTGCCCCGTGAGAATGCTGGCTCGCGAAGGACAGCATCGGGCCGTGGAATAGAACTGCGAAAAGCGCAGTCCGTTGGCGGCCAGCGCGTTCAGGTTTGGGGTGTCGATTTCACCGCCATAACAACCCAGATCGCTGTAGCCGAGATCATCCGCGACGATCAGCAGGATGTTCGGGCGGCGTTTGGGCGGGACTGCCAGGCCGGCCGCCGAGGCGGATAGAGCGAGAAACTCGCGTCGGTTCACAAGCGTTGGTTTGCTCATGGAGACCTCGTTTGTGGCCCAAACAAAGGGCAGTGGTGTCCACTATGGTGCGCGGTCGCGCATCCCTGGTGGAGCGATGTATTCTCCGCGTCAATGTGGCGACACGTCCACTTGCAGCACCGGGGAGCGTCATGAAGAGGAACCTCAGGGGCATGCCGCTGTGTGCGGCCGTCGTATTACTTCCGGCAATGGCTTCCGCTCAGGAAGATGCTCCGGGCCAATTGGAAGAAGTGATCGTCACCGCGGAGCGTCGGGCCGAAAACATCCGCGACGTACCGAACTCGGTCTCGACAGTAAGCGGTGAGGAACTCGACGCCCTATCTACCGGAGGCCAGGACGTACGGCTGCTGGCCGCGCGCATCCCGAGTCTCAATGTCGAGTCGTCGTTCGGCCGCGCGTTCCCACGCTTCTACATTCGCGGATATGGCAATGGCGACTTCCGTCTGAACGCATCGCAGCCCGTCTCTCTCATCTACGACGACGTCGTGCAGGAAAACCCGATCCTCAAGGGCTTTCCCATTTTCGACCTGGACCAGATCGAAGTGCTGCGCGGACCCCAGGGCACCTTGTTCGGCCGCAATACGCCCGGCGGCGTGGTCAAGTTCAACTCGGTCGAGCCCTCTGCCGACTTCAACCTCGGCGGCTACGTCAACGTGTCCGATGCCACGTACAACACGGCGAACATCGAAGGCGCATTGAGTATTCCGCTCGGCAAAGGTTGGTCAGCCCGTATTTCGGGGCTCTACCAGCATCGCGACGACTTCGTCAGCAACTCGCTCACCGGCGAAGACGACATCTACGAAGGTTATAACGACCGCGCCGCGCGCGTGCAGCTGCGGTACGAGCGCGGTGACGATTTCAGCGCGCTGTTCAATGTGCACATGCGCAACCTGGACGGCACCGCGCGCTTGTTCCGCGCCAACATCATCGAGTCCGGCAGCAACGATCTCATCGCAGGTTTCGATCAGGACAGCATCGCCGTCGACGGCCAGAACCGGCAGGAGCTGAACATCCTCGGTGGGAATATCCGCCTGAAGTGGGACTTCGGCGATCTGGCGCTGTACTCGATCACCGGCTACGAATCGATGGATGCCTACAGCCGCGGCGACATCGATGGCGGCTGGGGCTGCGGGTTCTGCAGTTTGCCAAACGGACCGGGCTTCATCCCGTTCCCGAGCGAGACGGCGGATGGCATTCCCACGCTCGACCAGTTCACGCAGGAAATCCGCCTCGAATCGGAATTGGATGGCGCGCTCAACTGGCAGGCGGGCCTGTACTACTTCGACGAGGACTACGACACCGAGTTTTTCTCGTATGACAGCCTAGCGGGCGGTGTGCAGAACCAGTACCTGCGCGCGAACCAGACTAACAAGGCGTGGGCGGTGTTCGCGTCGATCACCTACGACGTGACCGAGGCATTCGAGTTGCGGGGCGGGGTTCGCTACACGAATGACGAGAAGGATTTCGTCACGGGCGTGCCGGAAGGATTTACCTTCCCGCCCGGCGCGATCACCACTGCATCCTTGAGCGATGACAACGTCAGCTGGGATCTGAGCGGCCTCTGGTCGGTCACCGACGCAGTGAATCTGTATGCACGCATCGCCACCGGTTTCCGGGGCGCCAGCGTGCAGCCGGCCGGACCGTTCGGCGCTCAGTCCGTTGCCGATCCCGAGACCAACACTTCCTACGAGGTCGGCGTGAAGGCCGATCTGTGGGACCGCCGCGCCAAGATCTACTTCAACCTCTTCCACTACGAGGTGAAGGACCAGCAGCTCACGGCCGTGGGCGGAGCGAGCAACGCCGTCAGATTATTGAACGCGGACAAGACCGTGGGCCAGGGCGCGGAGCTCGACTTCGAGGCCTATCTGACCGACCAACTACTCGTGACACTCGGCGCCAGCTACAACGACACCGAGATCCAGGACGACGGCATTGCCGTGGGAACCTGTTTTGCCTGCACGGTCACTGATCCTGTTGTTGGTGGCCTTGCCGTGATCGATGGCAACCAGCTACCGCAAGCGCCCGAGTGGATTACGAATTTCACGCTGCGTTACGGCATCCCCGTCGGAAACGGCGAGATCTTCGCGTACACCGACTGGGCTTATCGCAGCGAAGTGAATTTCTTCCTCTACGAGTCCACCGAGTTCACCGGCAAGGCATTGCTCGAGGGCGGACTGCGCCTGGGCTACAACTGGAGCGAGGGCCGATACGAGGCCGCGGTGTTCGGACGCAACATCACGAATGAAGAGATCGCCACGGGCGGAATCGACTTCAACAATCTGACCGGCTTCCTCAACGAGCCGCGCATCTGGGGCGTGCAGTTCAAGGCGAGTTTCTAGCGAGATACGCGCGCAGCGCCTTGACCCGTTCCGGGCGATCGAAGAGTTCGTAGAGCTCGAGCCAGGCTGTGGGCAGCATCCAGGGAAGGTCGCGCCAGATTTCAATGCTTCGAGGATCGAAGGTCCAACTCACTAGTTCGTCGTTTTTCTTCACCCTGACCTCGGCGAACAGGTCCAGAGAGACTGCGGCTTTGGAATCGAACCTGGCGAAGTGGGTGGAATGGAATGTCGCGTGCGGAGTGCGCACGCCTTCACCCAACTTTTGCGCGATGAGTTGACTCATGGGCGCGAAATGCGCGGACGTTGTCATGATGTCGAGGTCAC
>JAKFFF010000069.1:0-6778 GCA_036677145.1 Alcaligenaceae bacterium | reverse complement strand
CCCAAGAGTCCACATCGACGGAGGAGTTTGGCACCTCGATGTCGGCTCATCACATCCTGGGGCTGTAGCAGGTCCCAAGGGTTCGGCTGTTCGCCGATTAAAGTGGTACGCGAGCTGGGTTCAGAACGTCGTGAGACAGTTCGGTCCCTATCTTCCGTGGGCGTTGGAGATTTGAGGGTGAGCTGCTCCTAGTACGAGAGGACCGGAGTGGACGCGCCTCTGGTGTTCCGGTTGTCATGCCAATGGCACTGCCGGGTAGCTATGCGCGGACGGGATAACCGCTGAAAGCATCTAAGCGGGAAGCCCCCCCCAAGATGAGATCTCCCTGAGGACTTGATCCTCCTGAAGGGCCGTCGAAGACTACGACGTTGATAGGCTGGATGTGTAAGCGCAGTAATGCGTTCAGCTAACCAGTACTAATTGCCCGTGAGGCTTGACCATATAACACCCAAGGAGCCTGAGGCTCCGTGAGTGCGACACATCTGTGTTTCTCCACATTCCGGACAGGCCCGCGCCGCTGCGATCGGCGGCGCAGGCGACAAGTTTTCCTGGCGGTCATAGCGGGCGGGAACCACCCGATCCCATTCCGAACTCGGAAGTGAAAACGCTCTGCGCCGATGGTAGTTTGGCCGTAGGCCAGGTGAGAGTAGGTCACTGCCAGGATCCTAAACAGAACCCCCCGACGGAAACGTCGGGGGGTTTTTCTTTTGTCCGTCGGCGATCACGAAGCTTAGTAACCCGCCAGCTCCAGGTATCCCTGGCCGGTGACCGTCTCGCCGCTGGCGCGCCCCTTCGCATACACGGCGCCCTCCCAGTAGCGCACCGACAAATCGAGCTCCTGGTCATCGAGCCGCGGAGCGATGTCGAGCGACAATCCTTGCGACGGAATCGCGATGGACCACGCGACCGGGTAGCGCACGCCGGTCTTCGGACTCGTCCACCATCGGCGCGGCTCGAGCGTGAACTCGCGAACCGACAGCGCAATCCGTGTACCGTCCGGCTGGACTAGTGCGCCTTTGCTGAAAGCGCTGGCGCTGCCGTCTATCCGGCGCAGCCGGTAGAGCATGAGGTCACGGCCGTCCGACAGATGCAGCGACAGCCAGTCCCAGCCGGCGAGGTCCGGGCTGAGCGCGCTCGTGCTCCATTCGCGGTCCATCCAGGCCGTCCCGGTCACCTCGAATTGCGCATCGCGCGTGCGAACGTGACCTTTAGCCGCGAGCCGCGTATGGGCGTAGTAATACGAGGCATTGCCGGGCTCCGGCCCCTTGCGATCCCAACCCTGCTGACCGTGTAAGACCGGCGGCTTCATCGCCGATAGCTCGAGCTCGACCGCCAACTCGCCGTCCGACGCGCCGAGCCGCAGCGGGAACAGGTCCGCCGGCGCGCGGCTCGCCGCCTGCCAGTCATCGACCCACACGCGAAAAGGCGAAGCCTCGGCTCCGGCAAGGCCGAGCGCGCCCCGCGCGAGCCGCTCGGCCACATGGAATCGCCCGGCTTTGGTGTCGGTCAGCGTGAAGTGCGCCATCCACGCCTGATTCGTCGCCCAGGCGGATTCGCGCGGGGCGACATCCGGCGCCAGTGCGACCCTGAAGAACGTCAGCTGGAAACCGAAGTGACGGCCGTTCGCGGCCGCGACGTTGCCCGTGAAGTACCACCACTCGCTGCGGAACTCGGGATGCGGGCCGTGATCCGCCGGAAACGAGAACGTGCGCGGTGCCATCGCTCGCGCGAAGCCCGGTGCCGGCCGGCTGCCGAGGAGGTCGGTCACGTCCACCTGCGCTGCGGCCGCCGCTGCGGCCAGTGCGAGCGTCAGCGCGGGGATGCGGCGCATCTATTCCTCGCGCAGCGCCGCCGCGAGCGGCATGCGCGCCAGACGAACCGCGGGCAGGATGCCTGCGGCGAGCGAGGCGAGGACCGCCATCAGGAGGCCGCCCACCAGCACGTCGGGCGGGATCGCGAAGTCCATGCTCCAGCCGAAGGCTCGCTCGTTGATGACGAAGACCAGCAATCCGGCCAGCGCGACGCCGAGCAGAACCGCCATCAGTCCCGCGACCAGGCCGAGCAGCCCTGTCTGTGCGAGCACCAGCCGCCGGACGTCGCGCGGCGCGAAACCGATCGCCCGCAGCACGCCGATCTCGCGGGTCCGCTCGAGCTCGAGCGCGAGCAGTGCGCTCAGGATACCCAGGAACGCCACGATCCCTGCGAGCCAGCGCAGCACCTCCGTGATCGTGAACGTGCGCTCGAAAATCCGCATCGACACCGCGCGCAGTTCGGCATGGCTGGCGAGCTGGAGCTGCCCGCTGGCCGCGGCGAATCGCTCGAGCTCCCGCCGCAATCGTCCCGCGTCGCCGCCGTCGCGAAGAGTGATGCCGACACCGGTAAGCCGGCGATCCTGCCAGTGACGGCGGAAGCCGTCGAGCCACATCACGATCACGCCGCGGTCGCTGCTGTAGTCACGGAATACGCCGGCGACGGCGAATGCGAGCGGCCCATCGGCGGCGGGCAACACCAGCTCTTCACCGACGGCTATGCCGCGGCGGCGCGCGAGCGGCTCCGATATCACGACTGCCTGCCCGCTCCGGAACGCGGCCAGCGCCGCGTCGGGATCGCCCTCGACGATCTCAAGACCCCAACCCTTCGGGCCGGGCTCGATGGCCCGAAGTTGCAGCGCGCCCGTTTCGGTCGGAATCCGCAGCGTGCGGGAAAGACTCAAGCCCTCGACGCCGGGCATCTCGCGCAACGACGCAACAGCCTCGGGGCTGAATGCCGTTGCAGCCTGCGGCGCGACGCCCGGCGCGAGTCGCAGGTAGAAATCCGACTGCAGTGTGGTGTCCAGCCAGTGCGAGACGCTGCCGCGAAAGCTCTCGATCATGACGCCGGTGCCGATCACGGTTGCGATCGCGATCGAAAGCGCTGTGACGGCGACCCCCGTCCTGCTCAGCGACGCGCCGGCGCTGCGCACGGCGAACCGGGCCGGCAGGGCGCCCGTCCAGCGGGCCGGCGCCTGCAGGATGTGCAGCAGCCAAGCCGTCAGGGCGGGAATCGCCAGCGCGGCGGCAAGCACGAAGCAGAAGAGCGCAACGAAGCCGAGCGTCAGGCTGCGCGTTTCGAGCGCCAGCAGGGCGGCGCCCGCGATGGCGGCGACCATGCCGGCGCCGGCAAGGAGCGGCGCGCGACGTCGGGTATTCTCCTCGAGCATTGCCCGGCTCATCAAAGCTCGTGGCGAAGTGCGCGCGGCGGCGAGTGCTGGCGCGATGGCGGCGAGCGCTGTCGCGGAGAGACCGAGCGCTGCGCCCTTCGCGTAGATCCACGCTTCAGGCCGCACGGCCGTCGCGCCCGCGAAATACAGGTCCTCGATCGACCGCAGCACGGAGCCGGTCAGGCCGGCGCCCAGCAGATGGCCGAGGCCCAGCCCGAGCGCCGTGCCGGCGGCGCCGAGTGTCATGGCCTCCGCCAGCATCGTCCGGAACAATTGCCCCCGCGTGAGGCCGAGCGCCAGGGCTATGCCCGCTACCGATCGCCGCCGCGCGGCCAGGAAGCTGAGTGTGGCGTAGATCAGGAACGCACCGACCACCAGGGCGAGCAGGCTGAGCGCTTTCAGGTTGATCCGGAAGGCGCGCGTCAACTCCACGATGGCGGTGCCCTGCGAATCGGCGTCGAGCAGCAGGGTCCCCGGCAATCGGAGCGATTCGAGGGTTGCGACTTCGGCATCAGTCAGGACGAGATCGATGCGGGTGATGCGCCCGGCGAGACCGGTCAGTTCCTGCACGGTGGCGATGTCCGCGAACAGGTAGTTTCCCACGATTTCGCGGCGCGCGGCGTCCACCTCCACGATGCCCGCGACTTCGACGGACTGTTCGCGCGTGGCGATGACGAGCGTGAGCCGCGATCCGATGTCTGCGCCAAGGGCCTGCGCGAGCGGCTCCGGCAAAGCGACGGTACCGGGCACGGTCAGGAGCCGGGCGAGATCGATCCGAGCGGCGCGGTGAGTCACCTCGTCGCGCACCGGCGATTCGGAGAACGGATCGACGCCCAGCAGCGTGAGCGAGCGATCCGGCAGGTGCGGTATCCGCACGGGCGCCTCGATGACGGGCGCTGCGCGATGGATCGGGGTCTCGCGCCGAAGCCGCGCGTAGACATCCTCGCGCAGCGTGCCGTCCACGCCCGTGAGCTGGTGCGTCGCGCGGCCGGTCACGAGCGCGGCTGACAGCTCGAATGCGCGGCGGGCGCTGTCATTGGCGAGATCGACGCCGACGACCACCGCGACGCCGAGCGCGATGCCTGCTAATGCCAGCCCGAGCTGACCCGGGTGGCGTTTGAGAAAACGCCGGCCCGAGCGCGCATAGAACCGGCTCACGCGGACACCTCGACGAGACAGCCGCCGCGAATCGCGAGCACGCGGTCGGCGAGGCCGATCACTTCCCGGCTGTGCGTCGCCATGACGAGTGTCGTGCCGGAATCCCGGCACAGGCGATCGAGGAGGCCGATCACCGAGGTTGCGGTCTCGAGGTCAAGATTGCCGGTCGGCTCGTCGGCAAGCACGAGGCCCGGCGCGTGCACCAGCGCGCGGGCGATCGCGACGCGCTGCTGCTCGCCGCCCGAGAGCTCCTCGGGATACCGCTGCCCGTGAACCGCGAGTCCAACCGCGTCGAGGCAGTCGGCGACGCGCTCAGCGGCGGCCGCGCCAGTGATCCCGTTCAGCTCGAGGGGCAGCAGGAGATTCTCGGCGGCTGTCAGCGTCGGAATCAGGTTGAAGAACTGGAACACGAATCCGATTCGGCGGCGGCGCAGCAGGGCGCGGCCCGTTTCGTCGAGCGCGGATAGCGCGGTATCGTCGATGTAGATTTCGCCCGACGACGGCGCATCGATCGCACCGATCAGATTCAGCAGCGTCGACTTGCCGGAGCCGCTGCGGCCGACAAGGACCACGAATTCGCCGGGGGCGATTTTGGCGTCGACGGCATCGAGCACCGGCGGAGCGATCCCCGCGGGCTGGTAGGACTTGGTAACTCGCTCGAGCTTGACGCGCGCGCCGGCCACGCGGTGAGTCTACTGCCAGCGACGGTCATAGCGGGCGGGAACCACCCGATCCCATTCCGAACTCGGAAGTGAAGGCTCTGCGCCGACGGTAGTTTGGCCGTAGGCCAGGTGAGAGTAGGTTACTGCCAGGATCCTAAACAAAGTCCCCCCGACGGAGACGTCAGGGGGTTTTTCTTTACGCTTCATAACCCATTTGGGTGATGGCGCGCATTGACGGCCGCCGTATTCTCCGAGCATGGCTGCATTGAGCGCCCGTTGTACGTGGCCCTGAAATCGACCGCCGCTGACTGACTCAGGGGGGAGGTTATGCGCACTTCAACATTAATGTTTTTGCTAGTCGCAATCGGCCAGATGTCATTGTTTACGGCAGAAGCATCAATCCTTGTCGAGAACTTCGAAAGCGTAACGGCGACCGGCTCGCAAGTTTCGTACCCATTTGAGCGTGAGGCTGGAACATATCAGCTCTTCGCAACCGTACCGAACTGGACGCAATTGGGCGAGCCCAGCCAGTTCATTAAGGTCAATGGTAACTCGGGCAACACGTCACTCATTCTGAACGAAGCAGGTACAGCCCCAAACTCCATCAGTCGCTCAATTGGCAACCTTGTGCCTGGTCTTAGATACGAGATTGCCTTCGAGCACTGGGCAGATCTTGGCTTTGGTACGTACGCATTCGACTGGGAGATCAACGGAGCCACTTTTTCTGTAGTAGATATTGGCCTTGGTCAGGCGTCCGGAACTTTCCGTACTGTCATGCACGAATTCGTGGCGACGGGATCGAGCACGACATTACGCTTTTCGGAAACGAGCACTTCAGCCACCTCGGTCACATTGGACAACATAACTGTTGCGCTGGCTGCGGTGCAGGCGCTAACCGAGCTGGATCTGTTCGCGCCCGGTGACGGGCTACTGACTCGCGACCTAGATACCGGCCTGGACTGGCTGGATTTGTCCGCGACGACCAATATCTCGTACGAGGGCATCGGTTCCAACAGCGGCGGCTGGGCATCTCTCGGGTTTCGTCATGCCACTGCGACTGAACTGTGCGCAATTCTGGCGACGCATGCGGTAGTTCCGGCGTCAGGATGTCCGACTGGCAACGTGGCAGTCACCAATCGCTTCAACAGCTCAGATCATGATCGCGTCGAAAGTTTTGTGGCTCTGCTGGGTGCAACGACGTGTCCGTCCGGTTGCGTGCACACGGATGCCGACCTTCGAGCAGTGGAGGGCTTCTTCGACGACGAGCTGGGGTCGTCTTTTGCCGGTCGAGCAACCCTATTTCACACAATTGTCGGCAATCAAACCAGCGTTGGCGTTCGAAGTGCCGTGGCTTTGAGGTCCTTTTCCGCTCAGCAGTACGGCAACTGGCTCGTGCGAGAGACCGTGAGTGACCAAGATTCGGACGGTATCTCGGACGTTGACGACAACTGCTCGGCAGTGTCAAACGCTGACCAGACAGACACGGACCAAGATGGCACAGGTGACGCCTGCGATCTCGATGACGACGCAGATGGGACCGCAGACAACGTTGACAATTGCCCGCTCGTAGCGAATGTCGGGCAAGGCGACGCGGATGGCGATGGCATGGGCAATGCATGTGACGGAGACTTGGACGGCGACGGCTTCCCAAACGAAGTCGACAACTGCCCTGCTGCTTCCAATCCGGATCAGACCGATACCGATCAGGATGGTCAAGGTGATGAATGCGATACGGACGACGATGGCGACGGGCTGCAAG